>JAEEVR010000047.1 GCA_016290995.1 Treponema sp.
CTTTTTTCCCGCTCCGCTGTAACCGCTAACCGCGTGGCAAACCAAAGGATAGTCCGGCGCGATGATTCCATGCTTTACAAGCGGGTAAACCAAGCTGATAAAGCCGCTCGCGTAGCAGCCCGGAACGGCGACGCGCTTGGAAGAAATGATTTTGGCGCGATGATCCGCCGACAATTCCGGAAAGCCATAAGCCCAATCAGGGTTTGTTCTGTGCGCAGTGGAAGCGTCGATAATTCTTGTGTTGGGATTAGCGCAAAGGCTTACGGCTTCTCTAGAGGCCGCGTCCGGCAAGCACAAAAAGGTTATGTCCGAAGCGTTGATGCATTCAGCGCGGGCGGCGGGATCCTTGCGCTTGTCCTCGTCAATAAGTATAAGCTCGATGTCCTTGCGACCCGAAAATCGCTCGTATATTTTAAGGCCGGTTGTGCCTTCCTTTCCGTCAATGAAAATTTTGTAAGCCATAAAAGTTCCTTTATTTAGAATGAGCCGCCCGCGCGTTTTTAGCCGGCCAGCCATTTTTTGTTTATAGTAAAAATATCAAATTAGAACGAATTGTTCAACAAAGTCCGCGATTCCGTCTTGGTCGTTTGTGAGCCTGGACACATAAGCGGCCTCGTTTTTTATTTCTTCCAAACCGTTCGACATGCCGACGGACATTCCGCACTTTACAATCATAGTCTCGTCGTTCATGCTGTCGCCAAAGGCCATCACTTCCTTCATATTAATTCCAAGGCGGCCGCACAAAAATTCCAGGGCCTCGCCCTTTCCGCAATTTACAGGAAGGATTTCCAAAAAGTAAGGCTTGCTGATCAAAGCAACGGCGCGGCCCTCAAAGCGTTCGGCCAGCTCTTTTTGCAAGCCGACCAAAATTTTAGGGTCGCCGGGAATCATCATTTTGGCAAAACCCGCCGCCAAAAAATTTTCAAAGTCAGGAACGATTTCCGATGGAACTCCGGTAAGCCTTGAATCCATTCTTGTGTATTCGTTGTCAACGTTGGCGTAAACCATAGAACTGCTGTAAACCTGGCACGGAAGGCCAACCTTGTCCGCCGCCTTCATCGCTTCTACCAAAACGTCTCCGCTTACCTTGGCCGAATATATTTCTTGGCGCTGGTGCAAGTCAACCACAACCGAACCGTTTGAGGCGACCGCGTAACGACCTTGCTCGGTTCCCGCCAGATCCAGGCGGCGGACAAAAGGCAAAATCGCGCTTGGCGACCTGCCGGAACAAATGGCGATGTAAATTCCTTGGGCGGCGGCTTTTTTTATAACTTCCACCGTTCTGTCGGAAATCAAAAGTTTGTTATTTAAAAGGCTGTCGTCCAAGTCCAGCGCGATCAATTTTGGAGCGATTTTGCCGTCGGGCAGCTTTTGTGTTTCTCTTCCCATAAATCAAAATGCCTCGTTTTTTGTCCGGCCGGTGTCGCGAATCACGCCGGGAATATATTCCGGGTCCTTTGTTCGGACAATCGTTCCGGCCTGCAAATCGTATTTTGTGTAAATGACGCAGTCGTGGCCGTCGCACGCCCAAGAAAGCTCAAGGCCGGTTTCCGGGTCCACAAAAAACCACGAATCTTTTTCGCTTACAACGGCGGTAACGTCCGGACTGACAAATTCAATCTCTTGTCCCGCCTTGACCATGTTCATCGGCTGGTATTGGTAGGCCTTCCATCCGTCGCGGGCTTGAACAGCGGGCGGCGCCTTTTCGGGATGCTTTTTATAGTCGGCCAAGCGCGCCTCGCGGGCGGCAGGATGCATTGAGTCTAATTCAGTTTGACGCAATTTAATTGTATCATCGCCTTTTTGCAAAAGCGCGCGGACTTCGTCGTCGGACAAGCGCTGGCCGATTGTAGCCGCCAAATCGTAGGGGCTGTCGCTGGCGCCGGTGGTCGTCTCGTTGGCGTCGGCCGCGTTGTAGTAAAAGCCGGTGGTCGATTCGCGGTGGGCCACGTTCTCCAATTCCGCCACAAAGGGAGCGGCTTCTTCTTGGCTGATTTTTCCTTCAAGCGCGTCCAAGGCCTTGCGGTAGGCGCGGGTGACCAAGGCCACGTAATAAAGGCTTTTCATTCGGCCTTCGATTTTTAGGGAATCGACGCCGGCGGCCTTGAGGTCGGCCAAATGCTCTATCATTCGCAAGTCTTTGCTAGAAAGAATCGCCGTGTAGTTTTCGCCCTCAAAAACAGGAAGGTATTCTCCGGGCCGGCTGGCTTCTTCCAAAACAAGGCCGCCGCTTTGGGCGATTCTTTTTGCGTCGGCTTCCGACAAGCCGGCTTTTGTGTTCACGTTAAAATTCCACCTGCAGGCGTGGGAACAGAGGCCGCCCTGCGCGCTGCGGTTGGTCAAATAGGCGCTCATAAGGCAGCGGCCGGCGTAGGCTATGCACATCGCTCCGTGGACAAAAACTTCCAGCTCCATGTCGGGAACGGCGTCTTTGATTTGGCGGATTTCGGCAAGGCCAGCCTCGCGGCCAAGAACCACGCGGCTAAAGCCCATTGACTTGTACATTTTTACGGCCTCACGGTTTACGCAAGAAGCCTGGGTGCTAAGGTGCAGCGCCGCGTTTGGAAAATGCTTTTGCAGTATCGGAACGATTCCCAAATCCTGAACGATAAAAGCGTCTATCGGGTACTGCTTAAAGTAGTCCACGTTTTGCAATAGATTGTCGATGTCTTTGTTATGGAAGATTATGTTAAGGGCGCAATGAAGCTTTTTTTGCGGGAACTGCTTTTTTAGGGCGTTAACCCTTTCGACATCACCTTCGTAAAAGTTGTCGGCCTTGGCCCGCAGGGAAAAACGCTTTAGGCCGATGTAGGCCGCGTCGGCTCCATACGCGTAGGCGTAGTATAATTTTTGCGAATTGCCCGCCGGGCTCAGCAGTTCCATTTTTCTATTAGGCCTCTACGGTTATGCTGTTTTCCAACACGGGGGAACGGGTCAAAGTCTGTTCGTCGGCAGTCTCGCGCTTAAAAGTAATCAGCTTTCCGACCTTTTCGATGGCCAAGTGGGATTCGGCCAAAAATTCGTCGGCCATTTGGAACATGAACATCATGTCGGGCCAAACGTCAATCTCGCAAACATTTCCCGCTTTTGTCATCACTTTTTGGAAGAGCTTTGCGTCGTTCAAAAGGACTTCTTTTTCTCCCATCTGTATAAAAACAGGAGGAAGCCTTTGCAAGCCCTCTTCCGAGATGAAAATCGGAGAAACCATCGGATTTTCCAAATTTCCGGAATAAGTGTAAATGTCGCCGCTTTTTCGCAAGGCTTCGGAACTGATGATCTCGTCATGCGCCTTTTTGTTCTTTATCAGCGCCGAATTGGGAGAAAGGCTCAGCCAGGGCGAAAACAAAATTATTTGCTTTATGCAAGAGCGGTAGCGTTCCTTTAAAGACAAAACCAAGGCCAAAGCCTGGCTGGCCCCAGATCCGTCGGCGGCGACAATAATTTCGGGCGATTCCTGCGTCCTTCCGTCAGCCGAAGAGTCAAGGGAGCAAGCTACTTGTTCCTCCGTAAAGACGTTCCTAAAAACGTTCTGCAAATCCTCAACGGCCGCAGGAAAAGCGTAGGCAGGAGCCAGTCTAAAATCAGGCACTACAATTCTGCAGCTAGTCGCCGCCGCCAAAGAGGCGCAAAAGCCCCTCCACGCCTGTCTGGATCCACCAACAAAAGAGCCTCCGTGAACATAAATCATAATTCTGTGCAAAGAATAGATTTCGGGGGCTAAAACGTCGCACTGGATATTGGCGTATTCCTGCTCGGAACATTCAACATGGTTTGGCAAAACTGCCTTATAAAACTTTTTGTCAACGCTTTCTCTAAAATCCTCAACCTGCTGCTTTGAGGAATAAACGAGAGTTTTTAACTTTTTAATAGCGGACTTTCTGTCATCGGCTTTATTCATAATTATCCTATTCTATCATATTTTGCGCGCTTGACGCAAGTTTCTTTTCCCTTATATAATTTGCAAAGTTTTTTTAGGAGGAAGTTATGAAAAAACTAACAATTGCAAGCGCGGCCCTTATCTTGGGAATTATTTCCTCAGGATTCTGCGCCAAAAACGCGGAACCGGAAACGGCTCCCGCAATGTCATTTAACGGAGCGGAAAACAGCGTCGTTCTCGACACATCCACTTTGAAAGGCAAGTTTAGCCAAAACGTTCGCTTTATCAGCGGATTGGACGGCGAAAACTCATTTGTAGTCCGCTACTTTGACGCCGGCAAAAAAGACTGGATTGTCTTTGGAGGAGCCACTACAACAAGCTTTGCCGACACCGCTTTTATAAACAGCCGCGGCCATATTGGCAACCGCCGTTGGATCGCCGTTACCCCGGAAAAAGCCGGCTCTTATAAATGCGATATCGCTCCCGTTCACAACGACCTTTACATCTATGTCTTCCCGGCAAAATCACCGGTTGACGCCGCCACAAAGGCAAAGGCCGCCATCATTGATCCGTCAAAATATGTCGGAAAATTCAACGACAATGTCGCCATCGTAAACAACACGCAAACCTTTAACGAAGCGTTTACGGTTTATGGATTTAATGACAAGGACGGAGATTGGTCAAAGATCGGCAGCGTAAGATTTGAAGCCCTCAAAGAAGAACGCGTCGTAAAAACACCCTATGACAAAGTTTCTATTTTTAAGGGATTTGCTGTCGTACCCGCAAGCGGAAAGACTTACACTTACAAAACCTCTGCCGCCAGCCACGACTTGATCATAACCGTTCAAGAATAAAGCGCAAACTTTGCCGCGTTTTTTTGCAATGCTTTTTAGCCCGCCTTTTTGGTGGGCTATTTTTTTTACCCAGAGACCCAAAAACAAAAAAGTTTTTGGCCTCCCCTGCCCCATCCTAACAAAACAACTAACAACCATTCGTTTTGGATTTCATTTACGAACGTTTGTTAGTTTTGCGCTCGTTGTGGAAAAGTTGTGAATTGTGTGAAATGTTGCCCAACCCCAAAGCGACAGACCCAGTGTTTCACGTGAAACAAAAGTTGCCTATTTTTGACACACCGAAATAGTTTCACGTGAAGCAAAAAACAACAAACGCTAAAACCGCCCCACCCCTTACACTCTTCTTCCAGTTCTAAAATTATTCGAAAGGAATGTTTCACGTGAAACAAAATATTCTTGGCCTACAAAAGCGAGGGCCTCCCATAATCCGGTTTTCCACAATTGTGGAAAACTTGTGTAAACTGTGGAAGCTTTGTTGACTCTAGATTTCTTACTGTGTTTCACGTGAAACACAAGGGCATAAAAAAACCAGGGAGCAAGTCCCTGGTATGCCTGATGTGTTTTATTGTTGCAGACGAATCTGCTTCCCCTCGGTTGTAAGTATATTACAAAAAAAATTTTTTGTCATTAAAAATTTGCTAAAAATAACAAATTTTTCAAAACTTTTTTGCTCTCTTTTTAGAGGGTTTATTTACTTATAATATAAAGAATTAGCTTATAACTCTTTATATTATAGCAAATTATCTCAACCAAGGGGCCTACTTCTTTTCGTCGGCTTCCTCGTCTTGCGGGATCTTGTCAACGCCGACCAAGAAGTCAGGGTCCGAAATCTTTACGACTTTAACGCCAGTCGAGCCGGCTCCCTGTTGGTTGATTGTGTTGACGCTTACGCGCAAAGTCTTTCCCTGGCTGGTCATGCAGACAATCTCTTCGCTGTCTTTGACAGAAAGCAAGCCGATGATTTCGCCGCGCTCGCCGGTGTTGCCAAAAATCTTTTGTCCGCCGGTTCCGCGTCCGTGCGGCTTAAAGTCTTCAAAGGCGACGCGCTTTCCGTAGCCCTTCTCGGTCAAAAGCAAAATGCTTTCGCCTTCGGTATAGGTGATGGCTCCGCTAACCTCGTCGCCTTCGCTAAGCTTCATGCCCTTAATGCCGCAGCTGGCGCGGCCCATTTCGCGGACGTCGGCTTCGCTAAAGCGCAAGGCCTTTCCGTTGCGCGAAATCAAGAAGATGTCCGACGAGCCGGCTGTCGGAATCGCGCTTACAAGTTTGTCGCCTTCCTTCAACTTCAATCCGATGATGCCCTTGACGCGGGCGTTGGCAAACTCGCTTGTCTGGACTTTCTTTACAACGCCGCTTGCAGTAGTCATGAACAAGTAAGTGTCGTCCGAGAATTCGTGGAGCGGAACAACCGTCGTGATTTCTTCGTCCGCTCCAATGGCAATCAAACTCTTGATGTGGGTGCCGCGGCTGTTCTTTGACATTTCGGGAATCTCGTGAACCTTGATCCAATAGGCGCGGCCAAGGTTTGAAACGAACAAAATGTGATCGTGGGTGCTTCCGATGAACAAGTGGTTGACGTAATCATCTTCGATGAGAGCGGTACTGTTGCTTCCCGTTCCTCCCCTGCCCTGCTTTTTGTAGCTGGTGACTGAAGCGCGCTTTACATAGCCAAGCTTGGAAATCATTACGACCATGTCTTCTTCTTTAATCAAGTCTTCGACGTTGATTTGGTCAACCTCGTCGCTTACGATTTCGGTCTTGCGGTCGTCGCCGTATTTTTCGGCCAGCTTGTTGGTCTCGTCCTTTATTATGCCAAGAATTTTTTCGTGGTGGGCAAGAAGGTCTTCCAAGTGGTCGATGAGGGCTTGCAATTCCTTAATTTCTTTTTGCAAGTCTTCGATTTGAAGATGGGTAAGGCGCTTAAGCTGCATGTCCACGATGGCCTGGGCCTGCTCGTCGTCAAAGTTAAAGCGCTTTTCAAGGGCAAGCTTTGCGGACTCGGTGTCGCGGCTTTCCTTGATGATTTTTATCACTTCGTCAATATTGTTGATTGCCGTAATCAGCGCCTGCAAAATATGCATTCTGTGCTTGGCCACCTTCAAGTCGTAAATCGTGCGGCGGGTGATTACTTCGTCGCGGTGGTTTACAAAGTGCTGTATCAGCTGCTTTAGCGTCAACACTTCCGGCT
>JAEEVR010000026.1 GCA_016290995.1 Treponema sp.
TTCCGCGCGCGATTGACTGAAAGTGCGTCGTCGCGCTTGCCCAAGCGAAAAACTTTACGAGCGGAGCGGGCAAGAATACCAATAGCGTTCCGACCAAAGTCAAGGCAAAGCTTATCGCAAGAGCGGTAAAGAAAGCGATGATTTGGTTCTTTGTCATTCCGCTTGAAAAAATTCCGATCGCCGAATAAAGCGCGCACAAAAGAAGCGATCCCAAAAAGCCGCAGAAAATCGGGCCTGCGTCAACTTGTCCAAAAACGCGCGCGGTGATTGCGTAAAAAAGAGTGGGGCAAATCATCGCGGCGCTTGTGATAAAGGCCGCCAAGAATTTTCCGATTACGATTTGCGTTTCGGTTACCGGCAGCGTCAAAAGCGTTTCAAAGCTTCCGGAGCGCAATTCTTCGCTAAAAAGGCGCATCGTCAAAGCGGGAACAAAAAGGCTTAGCAAAAGCGGCAGGATGCTAAAGTAATTTCTAAGCTCGGCCCTTCCGTTCAAAAAGAAAGTTGAAAAGAAAAGGATTCCCGAAAGAATCAAGAAAAGTCCGGTTACGATGTAGGCCGCCGGGTTTGTAAAGTAGGCGCAAAGCTCGCGGCGCATTATGGTGAATGTTGAGTTGCGTTTTTTCATCTTAGTTTTCTTCCTTGCCCTGGGTCAACGCGTGGAAGACGTCTTCAAGGCTGTTTTTCTGGACGCCCATTTCGTAAATGGTCCACTTGTTCTTTACGGCGGCGTCGAAAATTTCTTTTCGGACTTCGGCGTTTTCTTTTACCGAAAGGCGGACGGCGCAAAGCTTTCGCTCGCCCTTGATTTTTTCGGCCGTCTCGACTTTTGTTACGCCGCAAACTCCGTCAATCTTTGACAAAACTTTTTGCGCGTCGCTGATTCCCGCTCCGCCAAGAGTAAGGTTGAGCGACAAGGAATTTCCGACGCGCTCCCTAAGCTCGTTTGTCGGGCTGTCGGCGACCAGCTTTCCTTTTGAAATGATGATTACGCGCGGGCACAAGGTTTCGACTTCGCCCAAGATGTGGGTTGAAATTATTACGGTGCGCGTTTTTCCGATTTCTTTTATCAAGGAACGGACGTCTTCGATCTGGTTTGGGTCAAGGCCGCTTGTCGGTTCGTCCAAGACCAAAATCTCAGGGTCGTTCATAAGCGCGTGGGCAAGTCCTACGCGCTGTCGGTAGCCGCGCGAAAGTTCGGAGATGTTTTTGTGCATTACTTCCTTGAGGCCGCAAGTTTGGCAAAGGGCGGGAACTTTTTGCGCGGCGTCCACGTTCTGCATTTGCGCGACGTAGTTAAGGTAGTCTTCAACGATCATGTCGGAGTAGAGGGGGGCGCTTTCGGGCATGTAGCCGATTTTGCTCTTTGCCTGAACGGGGTCCTCCGTGATGTCCTTGCCGTCGATTTTTACGCTGCCGCTTGTCGCTCCCAAAAAGCCGCAAATCATTCTCATTGTTGTGGTCTTTCCGGCGCCGTTTGGACCCAAAAGGGCTACGATTTGTCCGGTGGGAATTGAAAAGCTTACGTCGTCAACAGCCCGGAAAGTCCCGAACTGGCGCGAAAGGTGAGACACTTCAATCATTTTTTATTTCTCCAAAAAAACTTGCGGACGCGTTTGGCGCCCTGTTATGGCTCTATTTTAATGCTTTTGCCTTGGGAACGCAATATCCTTTGAACCGCGAACTTTCCGCTGGTCATAGCCATCGGCAGTCCTCCCGGCATCGAAAGCCATTGGCCCGCAAGGAAAAGGTTTGGAATTTGCGGAATCGTTCCCTTGACGTTGAAAAGGTTTGAGCTTTTCTTTGTCGTGATGAAGGTCATGAAATTTCCGTAGTAGGAGTTGCAGTACCTTGTGTAGGTGAACGGAGTCCACGCGTCCAAGTAAGAAAGCTTTCCCTTTAGGCTGGGAACGCGCTCCTCAAGGCGCTCCAAAATGTCGTCAGCCGCCTTTTGCTTCGCCGCGTCGTAGGCGGCCTTGTCGGTCTCGCGCAGGTTTTTCCAGTAAAGGAACTGCGGCTCTTTTTCCAAAACCTTGACTTCTATCAAGGCCTTTCCCGCCGGAGCGTTGATTGGATCCTTGTTGTAGTTTTTCATGTTAAGGCGGCTGATCGTCACGCCGGCCAAGTCAAAGGGGCGGCATTCAAAGTAAGTTCTGCGGCCGATTTCGGGAGCGGGAGTCGAGCAAGCGTATACGATGTGGAACGTCGAGCCGTTTTTGTGCGCATCTGGATGGTCGTAGGCGAACTTTAGGCGCGGCGGCATGTACTGTTCGTCAAGCAAGTTGTGGAAAAGGTAATGGGTGTCGCAGGATGGAATCACGTAGTCGCCCAAAACTTCCTCGCCGCTTTCCAAAAGAATTCCCTTGGCGCGCTTTTTGCTTTTTTTGCCGGGAAGGTCTTCCAATAAAATTTCTTTTACGGGAGCGGAGGCATGGCAAACGCCGCCGAGCTTTTCGTAAATCGCCTTCATTCTTTGCGCGACTTTAAACGAGCCGCCGTCAGGAACTCCGCCGCCGCCGTTTGATATCGAAGCGTAAGCGTTCATCATAATCGAAGCCAAGTAGTCGCCCGGTAAATAGTCCTTAAAGGCCTTTCGCAAAAGCGGATGCTTAAAGCGCTCGGCCAAGTCGTTTAGGTCGCAGTTTTTGTATTTAGACATGGCAAGGCCGACCGGAAGCATTGAAAGTCCCAGCTTTGTCAAGTCCCAAAGGTTCATCATGTCCAGGGGAGCGGTGTATGGAACCAGCAAATGCTCGCACTGGCGGACGGCCTTGAAAAAGCTTTTGATTTCCTTTTTGTCAGCCGGCGAAAGCTCTAGCATTTCCCTTTCGGCACGCTTTAGGTCGGCCCAAAAAGTGTATGATTGGCCGTCCAATTCGCTGGTCCAAAAGGCGTCGTGCTGGCGGGCCATAATCGGGTTTCCGTTTTCGTCGCCCAAAAAGCCGACTTCCTTCCACATTTTGTAGACGGGAAATTTCGGCGCGCCGTTTGTAAGCCATGTGATGCAGTTGTCGATGTAAAAGCCCTTTCGCTTCCAGCCTGTGCACTGGCCGCCAAGGACGGGATTTTTTTCGTAGACGACGGACTCAAAGCCCGCCTTTTGCGCGTAGATTCCCGCGGTAAGGCCAGACACTCCGCCGCCGATGATGATGATTTTTTGTGCCATTTGCGCGCCTTGACAATTCCTATTTGCGCTTGCCAAAGAGGCGGAGCATTTTGAGGAAGATGTTGATGAAATCAAGGTAAAGCTCCAAGGCGCCGATGACGGCCATCTTTTGGAACTTTTCGCTTCCGTCGTTCTTTACTCCGATTCTCATAAGGCGCTGGGTGTCGTAGGCGGTGAGGCCGATAAAGATTCCCACGCCGATGATGCTTGTGATCCAGTCAAGCTTGCTAGACTTAAGCAAGAGGTTTACAAAGCCCGCGATGATAAGGCCGATCAAAGCCATCATAAGGTAGCGGCCGGCGCTTGTAAGGTCGCTCTTTGTAAAGGCGCCGTAAACGCTCATCGCGCCGAACATCAAGGCGCTTATCAAAAAGATGTGGAAGACAGAGCCAAGTTCGTAAACCAAGAAAATCACGCTAAAGGACAGGCCGTTCACCACGCTGTACAAAACAAAGAAGAAGAGCGCGGCAAGGGAGCTGATCTTGTGGATAAAGGCCGAAAGTATGATAACCAAGGCCAACTCCAAAATGATAAGCGCGTAAAAAGGAATTCCTCGATGCGAGTAAAGGATTCCCATGATTTGATCCGAGCCGGAAGCGTACCACGCCACCGCGGCAGTGATCAAAAGGGCAAAGGTCATGCGTAGGTATACGCCCGCCATAAATTTTCTTTGAACCTCAGGCTTGGCCTGGTCTAATGTCATCAAGTCTTTCATATTCCTAATATTATAGCAGAGAACGCGGGTATTTTCAAGTTTTTTTGTTATCGATTTTATCGGAGCGACAAAAGGTATTTGTAGGGGGAGGAGGCGGGAACCTTGCGCCTGCGGCCGCCTTCGTCAAGTTCTGGAACGCTAAAAAGCTTGTCCAAAACTTTGGCTCCGGCGCCGTAGCTTACCGAGCGCTGCGAAACCGAGGCGGTTGAAACGACCGTCGTCTTGTTCCAGCCGTAGGGCCAAAGGTAGACGATTTGTTCGCGGATGTATTTTACGATTTCTTCGGCGTATTTTTTTTCGATTCCGCCGACGTAAACCACGTCCAAAGAAAGGGTGTTGACCAAAAAAGCTATGTTTTTTGCCAGCTCGCGGAAGGTTTGGACGGCCGTTTGGTCGTCAAGGCTTTTGACGACTTCGCAGGCCGGAGAGAACTGGCTTTTTGAAGGGCTGTCCCAAAATACGCTGCGGAACTCGCCGGCGGTGGAGTAGGCGCCGTGGTAAATCTTTCCGTTAAGGATTAGGCCAAGGCCCACGCTAAGATTTTTTGGCGAATCCTTTACCGGTTGCAGGGGCCTGTGTTCCGCCAAAACGTACATCATGTTTTGCGTCTTTGGTCCGCGCGAAAGGATTTGCTCGGTGTAGCAGCAGCAACGGGCGTCGTTTTCGACAAAAATCGGAATGTCGCAAAGGGGCTGGATGTCTTTGGCCACGTCAAGGCCGTCTTCTATCAAAAGGGGAATTGACTGGATGATTCGGCCGCCGTCGGACTCTACCATGCCTGGAATGCCAAGGCCAATTCCGGCAAGCTTTATTCTGAGCCTTTCCGCCGCCGCTTGCAAAAGCTCGATGCCTTCCTTTAAGAAGCCCAAAAAGCCTTTTTGCGCGTAGGAGTCGGCGTCGATTTCCTGCATTTTTTCGAAGAGTATCGTTCCGCAAAAATCTTCAAGGCAAACGTACATTCTTTGCGGATTGATTTCGATTCCGCCGGAACAAGCGTAGGAAGCGTTGATTTCCAAGAAAACCGGCTTCCTTCCGCCCTGGGGGCCGCTGGCTCCGGACTCGGCCTCGCGCGCCAAATTGTTCTGGGTCAGTTCCGCGATGATTTTGGTCACCGTGGATTTGTCCATTTTGAGCATGGACGCAATCTCCACTCGGCTGACTTTTTTTGTCTGCCAAACCAAGCGGAGAATTCTCATGATGTTCAAATCAGAAAGAGAATTTAAAACGCGCATTTAGCCTTGAACTGTTTAGAGGTTGGCCATCTCCGAAAGCTCGGCCAACATTTTTGGAAGATCGCTTTCCATGTTCTCGTTGGAGAATTGGCAAGTGCCTACCTTTTCGTGTCCGCCGCCGCCGTACTTGAGCATAAGGCTTCCTACGTTGACCTTGCTGGTCTTGTTGAGGATGCTGTAGCCTACGGCGGCAGAGCAGCCTTGGCCGCCTTTTCCGCTTACGATCCATGCGGAAATGTTCTGCTGGGGATACATGCTGTAAATCATAAAGCGGTTTCCGGTGTAGATCGGGTCCACGCCGCGAAGGTCGCTGATGATCAAGTTGCCTTCAGTCTTTGTGTGGGCCTTTACCATTTCCTTAAATTTTTCGGTCTGCTCGTTGTAAACTTCGATGCGTTCCTTTACGTCGGGCATGTTCAAGATTTCTTCTGTTGACTTGTCGCGGACGGCGACCATCAATTTTTCCATCAACTGGTAGTTTGAAACGGTAAACTCGCGCCAGCGGCCAAGGCCCGTGCGGGGGTCCATCAAAAAGCCGATCAAAATCCAGCCTGTCGGATGCTGAATTTCTGTGGCCGTCAAATTGCCCGAGTCAACGCGGTCAACGGCTTCCATAAGCTCGCCGTAGTTGGGGAACTTTTTGGCTCCGCCGTAGTATTCGTAAATGATGCGGGCGCAAGAAGGAGTGACGCGGCTTTCGCCCTTGTACTTTCCTTTTAGCTGGTTGCGCTCAAATTCGCTGGAATGGTGGTCAAACCAAAGTCCGCAGCCTTCGACAAAGGGAACGTTCGCAAGGCAGTCGTTTGAATCTACAGGAACTTTTCCGTCCTGCAAGTCCTTTGGATGCGCGAATGTCCAGTGGTCAATAACGCCCGCTTCCAAAAGCAAGGCTCCGCAAGCAAGTCCGTCAAAGTCGGACCTAGTAACTAATCTCATCGCCATGTTGGTAACCCTCAAGTTTTTTATCCTTTCCATTTTAACAGAGAAAACGCGAATTTGCAAGAATTTTCCGCTTGAACAAAGGGCTTTGTTTGCGCTATGATATGGCTTTAGTATGAAAAGCGAACCAAGCGGAAAAGCGGCGCTCGTTCTTGCAAACGGGCTTGTTTTTGAAGGCGATGGCTTTGGCGCCCAGTCCTGCGCCATTGGAGAGGCGGTTTTTGCCACCGGAATGACCGGCTGCATCGAAACTTTGACCGATCCCAGTTATTACGGACAAATCATCACGCAAACCTTTCCCCTTGTAGGAAACTACGGAATCATTCCTGCCGACTACGAAAGCTCAAAAATCCACGCAAAAGCCTACATCGTCCGCGACCCCTGCGACCAGCCCAGCAACTTTAGGTGCCAAAAGACCTTGGACCAATTCCTTAAAGAAAACAATATTCCGGGGCTTTGCGGAATCGACACCCGCGCCCTTACAAAGGTCTTGCGCGAGGCCGGCGTAATGAACGCCATGCTTATAAGCGGAGACAGTTCCGAGGCCAAAGAGGCTTTTGCCGCCCTTAAGAACGAAAAGAAAAAGGCCGCGCTTTTGGATAAAATCAAGGCCTATAAAATCGAGAATGCCGTAAAAAGCGTAAGCCTTGACGCCGACAAAATAGAAAAATCCGCCGACCAGGTATTCGCCGAGTCGGCCCAGTACCGCGCCGTTCCCGTCCGCTCCGACGGAACCAAAGTCAACAGCCAGGAAGAGGCGATGAAGGCCGGGCGCGGAAAGAAAGTAGTCCTTTGGGACTTTGGCGCCAAGGCCAACATCCGCCGCGAATTGTTAAAGCGCGGTTTGGAAGTTCAAACCGTAAAGAGCGACGCCAGCGCGGCCGACATTTTGGCCTTGAATCCCGACGGAATCATGCTTTCCAACGGTCCCGGAGACCCCGCGGAGAACGTCAAAATAATAGAAGAACTGAAAAAGATTTTGGACAAAAAGATTCCGCTTTTTGGAATTTGCTTGGGCCACCAAATTTTGGCGCTGGCCAAGGGAGCCAAGACTTCAAAGCTCAAGTACGGCCACCGCGGCGGAAACCAGCCGGTAAAGCGCCTTGCCACAGGCCGCGTCTACATTTCAAGCCAAAACCACGGCTACGCGGTTGAGTCGCAAAGCCTTCCCGCTTGCGCCAAGGAAACCTTCATCAACACCAACGACCAAACAAACGAGGGCGTCGTCTACACCGATTGCCCGGCCTTTAGCGTTCAGTTCCACCCGGAAGCCGCGTCAGGCCCCTTGGACACCAGCTTTTTGTTTGACGAATTTGTTGACCTAATCAACGGCAAAAGGTTTGCCTAAATTAAAAAAGTGTGATATAATAGAAGAATGGACGCAAAAGAAAAACTTTTAATTTGGAAAACTGTTATCGCGTTGCAAGCGGTTGACGCTCTCAAAACTTCCGCAAAGGTAATTGAGATTGCCAAGCAAAATATCGAAGGAACGATTTCTGACGACGCGCTCCTTGACGAATGTGAAAATCTAAAGAACCCGGCCGACATCGTTGCCGTAAGAATGTTCGTGAATATCATTCAAAACCAGTTCAGCCTTTCGCAGTTTGAGTTGGTGCAAATCCGCAAGGCGCTTTTTGGCGGCTTGGAAGACAGCCCCGAGCTTTTGCGAACGGAAAACCTTTCTAAAAAGGAATGGGCCCTTGACGGCCTTAGCCTTGTTTATCCCAAGGCGAATAAAATCAAGAACCAGTTGACAAAGCTTTTTGAAGCCGAAACCTTGTTTGACTTTGAAGGCTTGGAGTCAAAGCAAGCCGTAAAGCACATCGCTTCGTTCATCAGCGAACTTTGGACGATTCATCCTTTTGAAAAATACAACACAAGAACAATCGCGGTCTTCTTTGTTAAGTACCTTAGCTTTAGAGGCCTTGCCTTGAACAACGACGTTTTGTCGCAAAGCCCTGTTTATTTTAGGAACGCGCTTGCCCGCTCCGCCTTTTGCGACGGAAAGAAGGGCTTCCATAAAACCAACCGATACTTGGAGCGCTTGGTAAAGAAAATCGTTTTGGGCGGAAGGACGGTTCTTGACCCCAAAGAAGTTCATCTTTACTACGATCCCAACGGCGTAGTCCTTAAGGTTGAAGGCGCGGCTGGCGGCCAGGACAAAAACGAGCAGTCCGCCTCGGACCGCTTGGACGAAAAATTGGTCGCCGCAAAAAAGGCTCCCGCAAAAAAAGCGGCCGCCGCAAAGCCCGCCGCTAAAGCCTCGGCAAAGAAAGCCGCCTCAAAAAAGCCCGCCGCTAAAAAGCGCGGAACAAAATAGTTTTATGAAAAAAAGTGTTTTTGTTTTTTGCGTTCTTTCGATTTTTTTTGCGGGGCTTTTGGCCGCGCAAAGTGACGCCGGCCAAGACGCGGCGCAAGAATCCGTTCCGCATGAATCGGCCGCTCCCTCTGAAAAAAAACGCAATTCAATAAAAGAAAAAGTCAAGGAAATTACCGAAGGCGTCCAGGAATACAACGACAAAAAATCGGTGGAAGAAAAAGACCGCCCTGTAAAATCACTGCAATTTTTAGGCGACTTTTTTACCGATAAATTTCCGCTTACCTTGGACTTTGGCGCCGAGCCTGGCGATAAAGAAAGCACGATTTTCGCAAGCCTTCAATATGATTGGACCGAACGCTTTTCTTCGCGCCTAAGGTTTGAGTACAACGGCCTTACAAAAATCGAAGACACTTCCGGCGGCGGCTACACAAAAAACACAAAAAAGACTTACGGCTTTACGCTTTTGCCGGGCATTTGGTATTTTGGAGACGCTGACGTTGACGCAAAGACGCCCTTGTTCTCTTTGGGCGCGGGAATCAATTATTCCTTTTCCAAGTACAAAATCTTTTCTTGCTATCCCTATGGCTCTGCGCTGGCTTCCGCCGACACGGACACTATTTATCATACGCTCTCTCCGGTGTTAATCGCGACGGTCCAAGTTCCATTTAAAAATTATTTTGTCTTTGGAGCGGAAACGACGTTGATGCCAATCGCGTATTTGCACGTCAATTGGGACATGAAAGTGTCTTACGCCGGCGACTCGCAAAAAGGAAAATTTGGGGCCGACATGTTCTCCACTCCGACAGTTACCCAAATCATGTATCTTGAAATTCTTAAGTATGTAAGATTAAAGACGGTCTTTAAATATTCCCGCTTGGCCTTGGACCAAAACCATTACTATTCCAACACAGGCGCCGCCTTGTCGGGAAAGTATGTCGTGCATTCTTTTGGCTTGCGCTATGGAGCGGAATTTGTCTTGCCGTCCTCCAACAGAACGCGCAAAAAGAATTCGCACTTGTGGGCGGGCGTTTATTACCAGCACACTTGGCAATTGGAAGAATTGGTGGATAACTATTCCAGCGCCTACGAGGGCCGCTGGGTCGTCTGCTTTGGCAAGTAGTCCTGCGTCAAGGCGCGCTTCGCTTAAAGCCTTGACACAGTCCTTTTGCGGCGCGAATGAAATTATCGCGCCGCAATAAAATCAAAAAAGCCCCGCTTGAATAAAAGAGCCTTTTTACGGTATACTAAGGCTTTAGTATGCCTTTAAACAAATCGATTCATAAAGTGATGGTCATCGGATCTGGTCCGATTGTGATTGGTCAGGCGGCGGAATTTGATTACGCCGGAACCCAGGCTTGCAAGGCGCTAAAAGAACAGGGCCTTGAAGTCGTCCTTGTAAATTCCAACCCGGCAACTTTGATGACGGACCATGTAATGGCGGACGCCATTTACATCGAGCCGTTGATTCCCCAAACAATCCAACGCATTATAGAAAAAGAAAAGCCCGACTCCCTGCTTTCAACTTTGGGCGGCCAGACTGGCTTGACCCTTTCTATGGAGCTGGCCAAGAGCGGCTTTTTGGAAAGCCACGGCGTCCAGCTTTTGGGAGCCAAGCCTGAGACGATCGACAAGGCCGAAGACCGCCAAATGTTTAAAGACACAATGCTTTCTATCGGCGAGCCTTGCGTTCCGTCAAAAGTAGTCACCGACTACGAAAGCGCCTTAAAGTTTGTAAAAGAAGAAATCGGATATCCGGCGATCATTCGCCCGGCCTTTACCTTGGGCGGAACGGGAGGCGGCATCGCCCACGACGACGCCGAGTTTGACGAGATCGCGCACAACGGCTTGCACCGTTCCCCAATCCACCAGATCTTGGTTGAAAAATGCATCAGCGGCTGGAAGGAAATCGAGTTTGAGGTAATGCGCGATTCCGCCGGAAACGTTCTTACCGTTTGTTCGATGGAAAACTTTGATCCGGTTGGCGTTCACACTGGAGACTCAATCGTAATAGCTCCCGCGGTGACGCTGGCCGACAAAGAATACCAGATGCTCCGAAGCGCCGCGCTCAACATCATCTCAAGCCTAAAGATGGAAGGCGGCTGCAACTGCCAGTTCGCGCTTAATCCCGAAACTTTTGAATACGCCGTAATCGAAGTGAACCCCCGCGTAAGCCGCTCTTCGGCGCTCGCCTCAAAAGCGACTGGCTATCCAATCGCAAAGGTTGCGGCGCTTATCGCGATCGGCTACACGCTGGACGAGATTCCAAACTTTGTCACAAAGAAAACCGCGGCTTGCTTTGAGCCGGTCTTGGATTACGTTGTAGTAAAGATGCCCAAGTTCCCCTTTGACAAATTTGTTTACGCAAAGAGAACTTTGGGAACGCAAATGAAAGCCACCGGCGAGGTCATGTCGATCGGCCGCTCTTTTGAAGAGGCTTTGATGAAGGCCGCGCGCGGAGCGGAAATCGGCGTGGACAGCCTTAACCTAAAAGTTTTTGAAGAAGAAAGCGACGAGCAAATAATCGAGCGCGTCGGAAACTGCACAGACCAGCGCTTGTTCGCGATTTACCAAGCCTTAAAGCGCGGCCTTATGGACGTGGAAAAAATTCACGCCGTTACAAAAATCGACGAATGGTTCTTGAACAAAATCCTAAAGCTTGTCCGCATGGAAGAAACTTTCGCGAGCGTCAAGGACGGAAAGGGCGGAAGTCTCACTCCCGAACTTTACCTTGAGGCTAAAAAGCTTGGATACCCCGACAAGGTTATCGAACGCCTTTCTGGCGCCAAGATTTTGGGAGCGTCAGGAATTTTGTCGCAAGCCAAAGAAGCGGCGGCCGCGCGCGCGCAAGGAAAACTCGCGCACATTCCCGCCACATACAAAATGGTTGACACTTGCGCGGGCGAGTTCAACGCGGAGACTCCTTACTTTTACGCGGGCTACGACGAGCAAAACGAAGCCCAAGACTTCTTGGACGAGGCGGCCGCCGCCGGAAAGAAATCCAGCAAGGGCACTATCATCGTTCTCGGATCCGGCCCGATTAGAATCGGACAGGGAATCGAGTTTGACTACGCCAGCGTTCAATGCGTATGGAGCTTGAAGAAGCTTGGCTACGACGTCGCCATCATAAACAACAACCCCGAAACTGTTTCGACGGATTTTGACACCGCCGACCGCTTGTACTTTGAGCCGCTCACTCCCGAAGACGTTATGGGCGTAATCAACACCGAAAAGCCCTTGGGCGTCGTCGTCGCTTTTGGCGGCCAGACTGCCATCAAGCTTACTAAATTCCTTGACCAGCAGGGAATAAAAATCTTGGGCACCAGCGCCGACTCGATCGACCTTGCCGAAGACCGCGAGCGCTTTGAGGAATTGTGCGACCGACTTGGAATCAACAGGCCAAAGGGCCTTACCGTCTTGAACGAGGCGGAAGCGCTCGACGCCGCAAATAAATTGGGCTACCCGGTATTGCTGCGCCCATCTTACGTTTTGGGCGGCCAGAACATGATCGTCGCCTTTAACGACGACGACACGCGCGAATACATGAAAATCATTTTGGCGCAAGGAATCGAAAACCCGGTTTTGATCGACAAGTACATGCAGGGCGTCGAGCTTGAAGTCGACGGCATTTGCGACGGCGAGGACGTTTTGATTCCCGGCATTATGGAACACATCGAGCGAACGGGAATTCACTCCGGCGACTCGATCGCGGTTTATCCAAGCTGGAATTTGAATGACGTTCTGCGCGAAAAAATCGTAAAGCAATCGACTGACCTTGCGATAAAGCTTGGAACAAAGGGCCTTGTCAACATTCAGTACTTGATTTACAACAACGACCTTTACATCATCGAAGTAAACCCGCGCTCAAGCCGCACCGTTCCCTACATTTCAAAAGTGACGGGCGTTCCGATGGTAGACTTGGCCACACGCGCGATGCTTGGCGAAAAAATCCGCGACATGGGATACGGCACTGGCCTTTACAGAATTCCTCCGTATTTTGCGGTAAAAGTTCCTGTCTTTAGTTTTGAAAAATTGATGGACGTTGACACCCACCTTGGCCCTGAGATGAAATCGACAGGCGAAGTTTTGGGAATCGCCGCCACGATGGAAGAGGCCTTGTTCAAGGGCTTGATCGGAGCGGGATACAAGATGAAGAGGAGCGGCGGAGTTTTGTTCAGCGTCCGAAAGAGCGACCGCTACGAGCTTCCCGACCTTGCCAGAAAATTCTACGACATGGGCTTTAAGCTTTACGCGACCGAAGGAAACGCAAGCACTTTGCGCGACTTTGGAATGGAAGTCCAGACCGTAAACAAGATTCACGAAAATCCGGCCAACAACCTTTTGACCTTGCTTGATTCCGGAAAAGTCGACTATGTTATTTCCACTTCGGCAAAGGGAAGAGACCCCCGCGCCGACTCGGTAATCATGCGCCGCCACGCGGTTGAGCGCGACATTCCTTGCCTTACCGCGATCGACACGGCCAACGCTCTTGCCAATTGTTTGTCCAGCCACTACAGCGCGGAGAACGTTGAGCTTATCGACATCAACGACTTGCGCTCGCAAAAGCAGACGATTCAATTTTCAAAGATGCAGTCAACCGGAAACGACTTTATCGTCATCAACACGGAGGGGCAGGAAATCACGAATCCCGGAAGCCTTGCCGTCCGCCTTTGCGCGCGACGTTCCGGAATCGGAGCGGACTCGCTTGTCCTTGTCGGAAAGTCAGACAAGGCCGATGCCAAGGCTCGCTTTTACAACCTTGACGGCTCCGAAGGCCACATGGCCGGAAACGCGATTCGCGCCGTGGCGAAGTATTTGTACGACAACGACATTTTTGGCATCGCCGAAAAACACGAGAAAAAATCCGAACCGACCGCGACGATCAGCCTAGAGACAATCAGCGGCGTGCGAAAACTTACCCTTTACAAGTTGAACGGAATCGTTTCTTCGGTAACCGTTGACATGGGTAAGCCGGAATTTTCTCCGGCCGCGATTCCGACGACGCTTGGCGAAAAGGACTTGAACGTTCCCGGCTTGCCCAAAAAGGCGATTGCCGGACAGACGCTTACCGTGGACGGAATCAATTACGACGTCACTTGCGTCAGCGTAGGAAACCCCCACTGCGTCGTCTTCTGCGGCTTTGTCGACAAGGTTGACGTTGAGCGCATT
The DNA here is from genome assembly GCA_016290995.1 of Treponema sp. GTDB lineage: Bacteria > Spirochaetota > Spirochaetia > Treponematales > Treponemataceae > Treponema_D. The sequence goes on from JAEEVR010000026.1 coordinate 13,536, forward strand.
GGCCCGATGTTTGAAAACCACGAGGCCTTCCCCGACAGAACCAACACGGAATTTGTCCGCGTCGTCGGGCCCAACGAATTAAAGATGCGCGCTTGGGAACGCGGAAACGGCGAAACGCCCGCTTGCGGAACCGGAGCCTGCGCGGCCGTCCTTGCCGCCGTCCTGAACGGCTGGTGCAAGATGAACGAAGACGTTACGGTTCAAGTTCGCGGCGGAAAGCTTATGGTCCGCTACACCGGCGACACCGTTTACCTTACGGGCAGCACCGACTTCCTCTACGACGGAAAAGTTGTTATTTAATTATTGGTTGACCAAAACGCCCGCGAGTTTGCGCTTGCCGCAAACTCGTCAGCTTAAAGTCCGCTTCGCGGACTTTAATGCTAGAATTCTTTTGCTTTTTTGCTCTTAAAGTATGACGAGCTTCCGCTGCGCTCCGTTGCGGTGTGGGGGCGGGCGCGGCTCTTTGTTTTCTTAAAGCCGTCGCTTTCGCTCTTCTTAAAGCTGTCGCGTTTTTTTCCGTATCCGCGTCCTTCGCCAATGTCAGCGGCTTTGGAACTTCGTCTTCCGCCGCGAGAACCGCCGCGGCCGCCGCCAGCCTTTGTGTCCACGTGAATATGTGGAATGCTGTTGTCGCGGCTTGCCATTTCCATCAAGCGCGCGGCGTCTTCTTTGGGAAGGCTTACCAAGCTAAAGCTTGTCGTTACGTCTATGCGGTCAACTTTCTTTCCGGGAATTTTAAGCGTGTCGCTGAACCAGTCGGCGATTTCGCGCGCGTTGTAGCCGTCGCGCCTTCCAAGCTGGATGTACAATCTTGTCTGGTCTTCGCGCGGAGTGTCGTCGTAGCGGTCGCGGCCTCTTCCACGGCCTTCGCGTCCGCCCTTTTCGGCGGCGACTTTTCGAATTTCTTCGTAGCGCTTTTTGTCAAGTTTTTCGCCGTAAACGGATTGGAGAACTCCGGCCAAAACTTCCTTGGCGTCTTTTTCTTGGCAAAGGTCGTCGGCCATTTGGACAAAGTCTTGGGCCTTTGACAAGTCTTCTTTTTGAATGGACTCTTTGAGCTGGTCAAAAAGGGCCGCGCGCTTGATTTCCAAAACAGACTCGATTGAAGGAACTTCGCCTTCGTTCAAGTCGCCCTTGCTGGCCTTTGCTACGCGGGCTTTCATAAAGTTGAGCTTTCTGCGCTCGTTGGGGCTTACAAAAGTCACCGCGACTCCGCTAGTGCCCGCGCGGCCCGTTCTTCCGATTCTGTGAACGTATGTCGAAGCGTCAAACGGGAGAGAGTAGTTGACTACATGGCTCAATCCTGAGATGTCGATTCCGCGAGCGGCTACGTCGGTGGCGACAAGGATGCGGGTTTTCTTTGAACGGAAGCGGGCCAAGATTTTTTCGCGCTGGCTTTGCGGAATGTCTCCGTGCAAGGCCGCGGCTTCGTAGCCCTTTTCGTCAAGGCGGCGGCTGACCATGTCGGCGTCGCTCTTTGTTTGCGTAAAGACGAGTCCGTAAAAGTCAGGGTTGGAGTCGATCAAGCGGACGAGCGCCTCGACTTTGTCGCCTTCGCGCAAGACCCAATACTTTTGGTCGATCAAAAGCGCTTCTTCGACAATTCCTTCTTCTTCTACGATTTCGTATTCGCCCATAAATTTTTGGGCGATCTTTAAAATCGGCGCGGGCATCGTCGCGCTAAAAAGCAAGATGCGCGAGTCCGGGTTTGCGTTGGCGAAAATGTTTTCGATGTCGTCGATAAAGCCCATGTCGAGCATTTCGTCGCCTTCATCAAGGATGAAGTATTCGATTTTTGAAAGGTCAAGCTTTTTGCGCTCGATCAAGTCCTGGACGCGGCCGGGAGTTCCGGTTACAATGTCCGCTCCCTTTTTGAGCGAGCGGATTTGTTCCATGATGCTCGCTCCGCCGTAAACGACGCAGTTTGTGGGCTTTCCGTTGTCGCTAAAGGAATCCATCTCGCGGCAAGTCTGAACGGCAAGCTCGCGCGTCGGCTCAAGAATCAAGGCGCGAACGTGGTCGCTCTCTCCGCGCAAGCGCTGGATCAAAGGCAAGCCAAAGGCGGCTGTCTTTCCCGTTCCTGTTCTGGCGCGGGCGATAACGTTCGCTTCGCCGTTCAACAGGCGAGGAATTGCGAGAACTTGAATTGGCGATGGTGTTTCAAAACCCTTGCGCGCGACTGCGGCAAGAATTTGCTCGTCAAGACCGAGGTCTTCAAAAGTGATAGAGTCTTCCATAATGTCCCCATAGCGCGTTTTTGCCACCACTATAGGGAAAAGATTCCTTGTTCCTCTTTACACACTGAATGGCCTTGCGCGCATACTCAAAATAAAATAGAGCCGTAGTTTATAGGATTGCGCGATTTGTGTCAAGGGCCGACAGGTCTTTTTCCTCCATATAAAAAAGACGAAAAAGAATGCTTTTTTTTGAGAACTGTTGTATATATAGAAATGTATGTCTTACTCAATTATTGGCTTGCTGGCATTAATAATCAATCTCATAATAAACCGAGAGTCTCTTAAAATCGTAAGAGAGCGGGAGAACGAGCGTCGGGCGGTTAGCCGCTACAGGCATTTTCTCGCGGCCGCAAACTGTTACTTTGTCACGGACATTCTGTGGGGCTTTTTGTACGAGCGCCGTGAGCTTGAAGCGGTCTTTCCTTTTTTGTTTTTGGACTGCGAGCTGTATTTTCTGTTTATGTTCCTTACAATGACGGCGTGGGTCCGCTATGTGCTTTCCTATTGGAACCAAGGCGGCCTTAGAGGCAAGATTCTGCTTGGCGCGGTGTGGTCCATGTTCGCGCTTGCCCTTGTGTGTTTGGCGATTAATTTTTTTCACCCCTGCATTTTTTCTTTTGACGAGCGTCGTGATTATGTCACTGCTCCGGGCAGGCATATAGCTTTTGTCCTTCAAATTGTCCTTTATGTGGCGGCTTCAATATATACGCTCTACGCTGGGCGCAAATTGATCGGCGGACAAAAGTCGAGGCATGTCGCTGTGGGGCTCACTTGTCTTGTGATGGAATTCTTTTCGGTTTGGCAAATTCTCCAGCCGCAATACCCCATTTACGCTATGGGCTTGGCGGTTGGAATCTGCGTCATCCACTCGTTTGTTGAGGCTAGGGAACGAAAGGAAAAAGAGATATACGAGAACAGGCGGCGCGAAGATCAAAAGAAGCGCGTCACGTTCACGCAGATTGCGGAAGCGTTGGCAGCCAATTACGACTTGATATATTACGTTGACGCCAAAGACGCAAGTTATATCAGTTACGAATGCAGGAACATTTACGGCAAGTTGGACGTTCAAAAATCAGGCGATGATTATTTTGCGGATTCGAAGAATGACATTTCAAATGTTGTTCATAAAGGCGACCGCGACCTTGTGGGCGACTTCCTTGACAAAGACCATTTGGCCAGCGCTCTTGAGAATCAAAAAAATTGCAGTCTGGATTACCGCATTGTTATGTCCAAAAAAACTCATTATGTCAGAATGACTGTTCAAAAAACCGACGACGGAAGCCACTATATCATAGGCGTCGAAAACATTGACGAAGAAATCAAACGTGAAAAACAACATCTCAAGGCGCTGAACACCGAGAAAGAGCTTGCGCGTCGCGACGAATTGACTGGCGTTAAAAACAAGACGGCGTATAACGAACTTGAGCGGTCGGTGCAGGCGAATATCGACAACGGAATGGATTACCTGCCTTTTGGCCTTGTCGTGTGCGACGCCAACAACCTTAAGGTCATAAACGACACTGAGGGCCACGCGGCGGGCGACGAGTACATCAAAAAATCGGCGCAGCTTTTGTGCAACACCTTTGTTCATAGCCCTGTGTTCAGAATTGGCGGCGATGAATTTGTCGTGTTCTTGAGAGGAAGCGATTACGCAAACAAGGAATCGCTTATGAAAAGTTTGCGCGCTCAAGTTTTAGAAAATCAACGTTCTGGATTTGGACCGGTTCTCGCTTCGGGAATGGCCGAATATCTTCCCAAAAAAGACACGCTTGTCGCCGAAATATTTGACCGCGCGGACAAGGAAATGTACAAAAACAAGAGGACCATTAAGGCGGGATGACAGCTCGCTTGAGCGCGCGAAGCGGCAGGATGTTGTGTCTAGCGCAGGTCTTTTTCCATCAAATAAAAAAGGCCTTTGCGCCAATTGGCTTCGCCGGTTTTGCGGTAGCCCGCGCGTTCGTACAATCTTTGCGAAAAAGGGTTTTGGCTAAAGACGTCAAGACGGATGGAAGCGGCTCCAAGGTCGCGTGCTTTTTGCTCTATATGCGCGAGCGTCATTTTTGCGATGCCTTGGTTTTGAAAGTCCGGGTGGACGCAAATGCGGTGCAAGACGCGCCAGTCGCCTTGGATTGTCCACGCGGCCGTTTTGTATTCTTCGTCACATTCTTTGTTGAGAACGTAAATTACGGCTATGCGCTTTGTGTTTTGAAATTCTGTTTGGCCTATAAAAAGCGAGCGCGATTTTATGTCATTCAAAAAATCCTCGCGGGCAGGATAAATTTCATCCCACTGAAAAATTCCCCGCCTTTCCATTTCGGCGACCGCCGCTTGTACAAGCGCGCAAATTTCGTCTAGGTCGCCTTCTTCCGCAAGCCTGTAAGTTATTCGCAATTTGTCATTCATTTTTTTATTATAGTTTGAGACGGCGCGCCTTGTCAAATCCGCTTTTGACTAAAGGGCGGAAAAAATGTAGAATGAAAATATGAACATAATCATTTACGGCTCAAAATACGGGAGCGCGAAAAAATATGCGGAAGAGCTTGCGCGCAGGACTGGCTTTGAACTCGCGCCTTTCCAAGAGGCGGGCGACATAAACGGATATGAAACGATCGTTTACATCGGAGCGCTTTACGCGGGCGGCGTTTTGGGAATGAAAAAAACGCTGGGCAAGTTGAAGGACATCGCCGCCAAAAAAATCGTAATAGCCACAGTTGGCCTTGCCGACCCTACCAACAAAGAAAACGTCGAAAACATACGAAGATCGATGGAGCGGCAGCTTCCAAGAGAACTTTTTAAAGCCGCCCGCATTTTTCACTTGCGCGGCGCGATAGACTACGACCGCCTCGACCTAAAGCTAAAAATGATGATGGCGCTCTTGGTCAAAAAAGTCAAAAGCCTTCCCCCTGAAAAACAAAACGCCGAAACCCGCGCGATGCTGGAAACTTACAGAAAGCAAGTTGACTTTATAGACTTTGAAAGCTTGAGGCAAATCGAAGCGACGATATAGCTGCTAAAGTACACAAAGTACCCGCCCATCATGGCTCTTATGACAACGTCGCCGACTGCGGAAAAAGTCTCGCGCACATATTCGTTAAATTCATTCATTATGATTACCCATATTACTACCGATTTTCCATCGTATTATTATCTTTCAGCCACAAAGCGGGCCAGTTCCACATTGCCGTCTCTTTCTGTTGATTCTATGTGAAAGCCGCATTTTTCAGTATAAAACTTCACGTTTTCTTTCTTGTCGATTGGCGTCACTAAAGTGAGCGTCTTCCAATCTTCAATCATCTTCTTTCCAACATAACAATATATTCGGGGGTGCCTTCCTCAAGTTGTCTTTTTCCGTTCGCTGCGAATCCATGCGCCTCATAAAACTTTATCGCGTCAACATTCTTTTCCAAAACCCACAGGAAACGAGCGTCATGCGTTTTCTTGGCAAACTCTATGAGCTTTGCGCCAATGCCCTGGCTCCAGAAAAAATAATCCACATACAATTCAACAATTTCTTTTCCCTCTATGTGAATCATACCCTTGACAATCCCGTCATCGTAAACCCAGATGTTATCGAGAATCTTGGGTTTGCCATAATCTTCTACAAGCTTAACCACCTGCAATTCATTGAATGAATAGTCGTCGTTATTGAAAATCGGCCTATACTTAATTCTCTTTGCAAACACCAGGATTTCAGCGATTCTTGACAGGTCTTTTGCTTCCGCCTTTCTTATGTTACTCACTTAGATTCTCCATTTTTTTTCTTTTATCTTTCAGCAACAAAATGCAATTAACGTTTTATAATCATATTGCAACGGTCCCAGGACTCATCCTTGTAATTAAAGGCGCCGTTTGCGACATTCCTCTCGACAAATCCGACTTTTTCGTAGCATTTTATTGCCCGCGCGTTTGCAGAAAAAACATTTAAATGAACCGCTTCTGTCGTTTCGTCATTAAACGCCGCCGCCACAGCGCGCTTGAGCATTTCTCTTGCAACGCCTTTGCCGCGCCTTTCAGGATCCACAACCACGAATTTCAACATCCCTTCTTTTGTATTCTCATTAACCGAGTATGTATAGAACCCGACTTGGTTCCCGTCATCTTCTGTCGCCACATACGGAACGTCGCCGCATTGAGACGCAACGCCTTCCAAAAACTCTTTAAATGCGCTCTTTGTCATCGGAAATTGAATTCGATTCGCGCACCACAGCATATGCGTTCTTTCATCTGAAATCCAAGTTTTAATCACATCAAAATCATCGTCCAGATTAAACAATCTTATTTTCATACCGTTCTATCCCTGATATCAGCGCATTCATCTTTAGCAAACGCGCTTAATCCCTAGCCAACTCAATCAACTTTTGAAGATGGATTTCAACGCTGTCGAGGCAGTCCACGGGGCAGTTGTTTTTGTTCCGCCGATTACCAAAATGTTCATTTTATTTTCCTCCGTTCCTCTCTGACTTTACCGCAAATCCCCTTGCAAAAAAATACGAAAAGCGGCCTTCGCCATCGGATGCGTTTGCGCAAGCGTAAGTCAGCGCAATCGTGTATCCGTCGCCGGCGTCAATGTAAATTGGTTCGCTTTCAGTAATTTTGTCAACGTCCTTTTCCTTAAGCCTTAACAGCGGCCTGATGTCTTTTGACAAATCATAGGTTTTGTCAGAAAATTTCACAAGGCATTTTTCGGAGATTTCGTCGCTTTTTTCCCTCTCTAGGACGTAAAATTCAGAGGCCGGCGGAACGGAAATTTTTTTCGAGCTTGGAACGTCAAGCTCAAAATAGTACGAAAGCTTTTTTTCTTCGTTTGTCCTAAAGCCGAAGGTTTTTTCAAAGTCTTTTTCGCGCCTCAATTCGTCTTTGTCTTGAACGCTTTCAAACCATTTTGGGCGCTTGTTAAAGACCCGGATTTTTTCATAGGCGCGGCTTAAAACCTCGCGCTCTTCGTTGGTCAAAATTTCCGCGGCTTTTTTGGCGTCGACTTTTCCGTCGGCAAGCAAGGCGCGCTCGTTTAGAATTTTTTCCATGATTCGCGTTTGGCTCCAAAGCGGAACGTTTTGAATGTTCAGCGGAGACGCTCCGGCAAAAACAAGAAGGCCCGCGAGAATTGGGCAAAGGAGGAAGATGCGTTTTCCCTTTTTGTAAAAGGAAAGCGCGATCGCCGCGCAAGTGAACAAAGTGTACATTACGACCGCGTAGCGGTTTGGCGAGATTCCGTGCGCGCGGATTCTGTCGATTGAAATTAAAATTTGAACGGCCACAAGCGGCAGCAAGACAAAGGGACAGACTTTCTTAAAAAGCCTTGTCGCCTTGCAATCGTAATACGAAAGGCAAAAATAGAATAAAATGTACAGAGCCGTGGCGACGCTTATGAATGTGTTGGCGTCGCGCATCGGGATTGAAAGCGTTATGGCGCTCTTTGCAAGGTAGCAGTAAAGGACAAGAATCAAAAGCGCGTACAAGGGGAGAAGCGTGTAAAGGAAAACGATTTTGCACAGTTTTGGAATTTTGATTTCCTCGTGTTTTTTTGAGCTGTACGCCACGAATGTGTTTAGCGCGACGGCGTAAAAAGAAAAGCTCCATATCGCCGTGTAAAAATCAAATTCGCTTTTATCAAAAAAGAGCGTGGACAAGGCCCAGTAAATTATAGACAAGGCGCAGCCGACGCACATCATTATTATAAAGGCCGCAAAAAGCGCGGTGAAAATGTTTGGAAGGATTTCGTTTTCTTCTTGGCTAAATCGTAAAAGAAATGGGCAGATCGCCAACAGCGCGAAGAATATGGAAGTGACTGCGATGCGGGCGTCTTCAAAGTTCTTGTAAAAAATAAAAAGCGGAATTACAAAAAGGGCGCAAGCCGCTTGGAGCGCAAGCCTCGCTTTAATTCGTTTTTCCAAGAGCTTTTCCGCAAGCAGCTGGACCGCGAACGCAAGAGCCGCTCCAAAGACAAGGCAAAAGGCGAGCGACGTGAAAAAATCGATTCGCTCAAAGGGCTTGAACGCTGCCGCCATTAAAACTGCAGCCGCTCCCAACGTAAGCAAATGCAAGGCCGGAAACCTTAAAAACGATGGAAGCATGGTTTTAAAAAAAGAGGAAAAATGTTTCATATTGTCTTAATTCTAAAGATTTGCCGGCTTGTTGTCAAAGCCGCGCTTGACAAAAATTCGCTCTGGGTATATAGTTTGTATACAAACTAATTAGACGGAGCGAAAAAATGAACATTAAGGACGTTGTAAAAGTAATCCAGGCCTCGGAATGCGCGCAAATCGCGACTTTTGGAAAAGACGAGACGGAAGGCTTTCCGGAAATCCGCGCGCTTTTGAATCTTGCCAATCCCAAAAAATATCCAAAGCTAAAAGACAAGGCGATTAGCGTTGACGGCGAGACTGTCACGATTTATTTTACGACAAACACTTCCTCGCGAAAAATCAAGCAAATCCGCGCCAACAACAAGGTCTGTCTTTACTTTGTCCTTCCGCAAAAATTCAAGGGCGTCAGCGCGATTGGAACGATGGAAGAAGTTTTGGACATGGACGTCAAGAAAGATTTTTGGCATAAAACTTGGCTAATGTATTACCACAAGGGCCCGGCCGATCCGGACTACACGCTTATGAAGTTCACTTCAAAATACATGCATTGCTGGGGCAATTTGGGAATCCACAATTTTGGCCAGCCGGTAAATCCTTGCGATAAATAAGCGGGGGCGACGGGGTTTATGAAAAACGGCCGGACGGAAGGCGGAAGCCTTATCTCGCAAATACACCAAGTGTGCCAACGCGTTTGGCATGCCGTGTTGAGCCGCAACGGATTGGAAGACCTTGCCGGCGCGCGGGGCAGGGTGATCTTTGCCCTGTGGAATGAGGACAAGATTCCCATAAAAAAACTGGTTGAAAAAACAAGCTTGGACAAGGCGACCCTTACCGGAATTATCGACCGCTTGGAGCGCGACGGCTATGTTTGCCGCCGTCCAAGCCCGGACGACAAGCGCGCGACGCTTGTTTCCAGAACCGGAAAAGATGAAATTTTCAAGAAAAAAGTTCCCAAAGCCTCCGACGAGCAAAACGCGCTTTTTTACAAGGGCTTTTCAAAAAAAGAAATAGAGGACTTTGAAAACTATCTTAAGCGCGTTTTGCAAAACTGCAAGGACGCGGAAGAAAGTCTCTAATCCGCGCGGGGCTATCTTGTTTTTTTCGCTTGTGCTCGCTATCATAGTTTTTGGGGGAGAGTATGATTAGGAAGGCAAAAACTGAGAAAGACGGCGACGTAGAGCTTGTTCGATTTGTGATTGAGAGCGCATAATGCTAAAGCAAATTTTTTTTCCGCTGACTTCAACTCCTTTTTCTCGCTCGGGCTACCGGGAGCTTCTTCCTTCAAAGGAACTTGCTCCTTACGTACGCGCTTTTTGGGCTTTGTGGAATGAAGAGGAATCAGCGCGGCAAATAGAACTCTCGGCCGCTCCAATTATTCCAGATTTATGCGCTGACATCATAATTGCGACAGACGGAACAGAAAATGAAAGTGACGGCCGGGAAATTTCTTCTTTGTTTTTTTGCGGAGTGAGCGACAAGATGTTTGCGTCAACTCATTCACAAGGACGGCGCAGACGGCTTTTTGGAATCAGGCTTTACGCGTGGCAGGCTTCGCTTTTTTCCGACGAGCCGCTTTTAAAAACCGCGAACGGATTTTTTGACCTGCAATTCCATTTTATGACTGCAAAAAAACTTCTTCTTACAAAGCTCTCGCCTGTTATGAATCTTGAAGAATTTAAGCAGGTCGCCGAAGAAACGCTTCTTGAACTTCTTGACCGTTCCGCTTCAAAAACGCCAGGGCAGAATCCGCTTGTTATGGACGCAATATTCCAGATGATTCGCACCCGCGGCTCTCAGCCGCTTTCTTCCCTGCTTAAAGACATTCACGCAAGCGAGCGCCAATTGGAACGATTTTTCGCGCAAACGCTTTCCCTCTCGCCTAAAAAAGTTTCGTCGCTCATACGCTATCAAAGCCTCTGGCAGAGAGCGTGCTTTTCAAAGAATTTTGACATTCAGGACGCAGTCGCAGACTTTGGCTATTTTGACCAAGCCCACCTTTTGAACGACTTTAAAAAATTCCACGGAATGAATTTGTCCGAGGCCCGCCAACTTGCGCGCCGTACAAAATAAATTGTCGGATTTTTACAATACACAAAGCGGAGTAAATCTTATAATTAAAAAAAATGATAATATCTTTGAGGCAAGAGGCAATCAGAATGAATGAATTTAACGAGTATGTGCGCGAGACTTTTTCCGCGGCCGGCGACGTTGCCGTAAGGGCCATGATGGGCGGTTATCTTGTGTACTTTAACGGCAAACTGATAGGCGACATTTGCGGCAATGAACTGTTTCTAAAAAGGACTCCGACATCGGACAGGCTTCTTGCGGACTCAGAGTTGCGCTATCCTTATGAGGAATCAAAAACGCTGATGCATGTTTTTGACAAGTTTGAAGATGCGGATTTGATTGCGGAATTGTTGGAAGGCATGCATTCGGAATTGCCTGAAAAGAAAGCGAAGAAAGCAAAAAAAGCAAAATGAGGAGGAGAAAAAATGAAGCTTGAAGGATTTGGAATTTTTGTAAAGGACATGCCGACGATGGTCCGCTTTTACCGCGACGTTCTTGGCTTTGGAATCAAGGAAGACGAAAACACGACAAACGTTTTTCTTGAAAAAGACGGCACGCTATTTTTGCTGTATGGCAGAAACGACATTGAAAAAATGACCGGCTCAAAATTCAACTATGCCCAAAAAATCAGCGGACACTTTGAAATCGCGCTTGGCGTGGAAAACTACGCGGCGGTTGACAAAACTTTTGCGGAAGTGACTGCAAAAGGCGCCGCGCCTGTCATGCCGCCAACAACGGAGCCGTGGGGCCAGCGCACCTGCTACATCTCCGACCCGGAAGGGAACCTTGTTGAAATCGGCTCGTTCGTAAAGGAATAAAGCGCCTCTATAAAGACGCTCGCGGCTCTTGGCCTGAGCGCCAGGCTCATAAATGAATGGCGCTAAAAACAAATTCTTTTTATCAGAAACATTTCCATTGGTTGTTCATAGTTTGGAATGTCTATTAAAAGACCGCCGCAATCTTTGTATCCAAGCTTTCTGTAAAAATGTTGCGCGCTTTCATCCACACGAGTTGAAGTGAGGACAAAATCATAGCCTTGGGATTTCATGTCTTTTTCCCAATGTTCCAAAAGTTGCCTTCCATATCCTCTTTTTTGGCAATTCCAATCAATGAAGGGCATTGTACAAAATGGCGTGTTGTCATATTTTATTTTTGTCATAAGGTCCTCCGGTTGTTTGCTATTTCAAAAAATGCGCGATTCTTTCATCTATTCTTCTGTGAAAACTGTAGGTGTACGGAGAAAAGTATTTTGTCCAGAAGCGCAGGGCTGTCGGGTTTAGCGTTTCATAATCCACTCCAAGGAATTCCGCGCCCTCTTTTTCCAGGATTTTGGAAAGGCAGGATACCAGGGCTTTTCCTACGCCGTCTTTTCTGTATTCTTCATTTACATACATTCCGCAGATGTTGTGAATCTTGTCGCAAAGGTAGTTTTCTCCGTCGCCTTTTTTGCAGGAGATGAAGCCGACAGGTTCTTCTTTGCAAAAGGCGCCGAACCATCTTTTATTGTCGTCTTCAAACCACTGGTCAAAGTTACTCAAATCTGACGGGAAAAAAACAGGCCCGTTTTCTAGGTGATGCACAAGCTTCATTTTCAGATTTTTGAAAATCCCGAAACTTCCAAAAGAAACTTCCTTGAATTCAATTTTCTCCGGCATACTGAATTCTGGAATTGACTTTATTTTTGCCATTGCGTCGCTGCAGCGGATTCCAAAGCCGTTCAGAATCAAAGAATTGTTGGCTTCCGTGTCGTGTGCAAATCGTGCCAGAGCTAAAGAATAAATACCGTCACGAACCATCTCGTTTGAAATTCCTTCAAACAAAAGGGACATAACCTTTTCTCTTTCGGCCCCCAGTTCAAAAGAAACCGCGCTTCCTCCCAAAGGGCTAAAGCTTCCTTTACAAAGTCCAAAAAATCCGTCCCAGACATCTGCAAACATCATGTAGCCCACAAGACGCCCTCCGCAAAAGGCGGCTTTTTTATATTTTTTTGTCGAAAGCCAGTTCAACAATCCAGTTGGAGACTCCTCCGGCAGCGAAGGAACTTTTTTCTTTTCAGCGGAATATTCTTCTTTAAGAATTTTTTCCGCATCAAGGATGTAAGCCGGCTCAAAATCTTTTATGATGAATTTTTCCATTTGTATTCTCCTAGTTGATTTTATACATCAACCCAATCTTTGGCTGCAAAGACAAAAGGCGGCAAGAGTCGCGCGCCTTAGATTCTCTGCGTTCGCTTTCCATAAAAGTTTTTTCTCTGGTCGCTTCCGAGATTGTCCAGCCTAGGCCGGCAAAGAATGAACAGCCTGAATAAAAGCAAAGTCTGTTTGTGATTTGAATCGAGTGTATCAATTCCGCTCCAAGCTCAAAGCAAAAGGCCGTGTTCTCATTGCGGTAACGATAGCCTCCCTTGTGTTCATAGTCGGTGAAAGTGAATGCGTCAAATCCCAAAAGTCCCGACAAAACCAAAGATTGTCTTTGGCTTTTCTTCAAAAAATCATAGCCCGCGCCTCCCCAAAAATTTACGTTGATGCAAATGCCGTGGGTGTCGTTTACTTTGAAGCCCTCGCTAATGAAGGGGCCGGCTGCCGCTCCCGCAAAAAGGCTAAGGCCGTTATCCATCCTTGCCCGATAGAGGCCTTCAAGCTGGACGGAAAAACCTTTTGACTCTTTTTGGCCGACATAAATTTGTTTTAGAGGAACGGTTATTCCAAGCGCCGCTTCCGTATGCCACAATGATTCATTTGTTCCGTCTCCGTTGGCGGATAAAACTGTTCCTGCCGCAAACAAAAGATATGCAAGTAAAAATTTTTTGTTCATTCTTTCTCTATCTGCAATGATTGCATGAGCGCGAAAAAGTCTTCGGCCTTTCCCGCGCTAAAATACGCGAACCACGCTTCGAGCGTTTGGGGCTTGAAGACGTCAAGGCGTTCGAGAATCAGCTTTGCCCATGCAAGGGCGCCGGTGGCGCTCGCGGTGATTAGATTTCCGTCGGCCACAGCCGGAAGGTCAACGTAAAAATCTTTTCCTTTGTAGGTCGGGCAGAACATTTCCAAAAAGCCCGCTCCGTTGCTGGTGTGGGGCCGCTTGTCCAAAAGTCCTGCGTGGGCTAGGGCAAGGGTCGCTCCGCAAATGGCGGCCACCGTTCCACCGCAAGAAAGAAGTTCCGAAGCCTTTTGAACCGCCGCGGCGTGTTTTTGCTCGTCCCAAGCGGTCGAGCCCGGAAGCAAAAGAAGGCTCTCGTCGTCCATTGCGATTTCGTCAAGCGCGCAGTCCGGCGTTACTGTAAGGCCGCCCATTGTTTTGACCGGCTCCTTTGAAAGCGCGCAGACTTTAACCGACAGCTCCGGCGCTCCGTCCTTGAAAAAGCGCTTTGAGCCAAGTTCCGCCATGATGTGGCCTGTTTCCCAATCAGCCATCGTGTCAAGCGCGTAAAGATAAATTGACAGCATGTTTTTCTCCTAGTTTTGTATTGCGATTTTTTTTCATTATATTTAAAGTTCCGCAGAGTGGGAATAGAGTTTTGACAAGATGCGCTTTTTGAGGGATAAGATGCGCCTTAAAATTCTTGTACATTCCATGATCTTTTTGTATTATGAAACAAAAAAAGCAGCCTCGTGTGAGACTGCTTTGGGCGCATCCGCCTGCCTTATGGCAGGCGGTCGGGTGTTCCGCAGTTCCGCTTTCGCTCCAGCCGCTTCACTCGCTCCCTTTGGTCGCTCGCTCCAGTGGCCGCCTTACGGCGCTGCTCCATACCCTTGCGCTAGTTGAAAGCCCGGATACAACAAACGTACCTGAGGTCGTAGATGTCCTTGTTGTTGTAGATCCAGTCCCCACTGTTGAAACTGAGCCCGTACGCGCGCTCAGCGGGGGAAGCGTATTGGGATGACGACCAGTAATATGAAGTCCCAAACGCATCTCCGCCTAGAGCCTGGCTTGCTGCGTCTATATCAAATACTTTGTTTGTTCCCTTGCCATTTGTATAAATCTGGTATAGTTCCGCAAGACTTGGTAGATACCAGCCTGCTGCAAATTCTGAACCGGCTGCAATGTTTGTTACAGTATTCGTTGCGTAATTCTTTCCAAAATAGAAAGCAGGGTATTTTGTTGCTGCTTCACTAGTGTTAGTGTCATTGTTTGTAAGAAAGTCTCCAATTTGTTTAAGGTTGTCGCTGCCGTTTTTGTCGTCGGTAAAGGTAAATGCGCCGAGATTTCCGCTTGCAGGACACTGGATTGTTGTAATTTTAGTGTAAAATGCGTTTGCACTATTTGTACACCAGGCAAGTCCGCTTCTGTTGTGCTTTAGGCCTACTCCAAGCGTTCTGCTTGTTGTTGTGTTGGCAACGCCATTAACATCACTGTTTAGACCTGTTCCCTTGTAAAAAATCAAAGCAATTGCCGAAGCTTTTTTTGTTTCCTTTGTAGCTGCGTCAAGAGTTGCAAAGTCTGTGTATGCCATAGCAGAACCGTCTGTGAACACAATGTCGCCCACAGTCTTTGCCGCTGTCGGCGCTTTTGTTCCGATGTAGCTTGTTTCAGCTCCGCCGCCACCAGACGCGTTTGAACAGGCAGAAAGGCTAATTGCCGTTATCAGTAAAATTGCTGACAACACATTTTTGAAATATTTCATGATATTTCCTCCTCTGGTTTAGTTTGACATTGCAAATGAATGCCAGTAAATATAAAAAGCCCATGTTGCAGGGCAATTTACCGAGAAAAAAATTGTTGTGGGATTTAAAACAAGCGCAGCCCGAGAAATTTTTTCGGGCAGAGTTGTCGCTAAGCTAAGCGATGCGATGCGATGCGATGCGATGCGATGCGATGCGATGCGATGCGATGCGATGCGATGCGAATTTTGAGACTTTATGATTTTTGTGTCAATAGGCACAACCATATGCAAGTTATTCTAACGCATAACAAATCAGTAAGTCAAGGTGATGTTAAGCCCGGCGCGTGGTTTTTGCAAGCCTCAGCCATGGCCGTTTCCACGTGGCGAAACTTAAAATATAATGGGGAAAAATTCGCAAAACAAAACGAGGAGAAAAAACATGTTGTCAATTTATCTTTCCGCAGAGTGGGAATGGATTTTTGACAAGATGCGCTTTTTGAGGGATAAGATGCGCCTTAAGATTCTTGTACATTCCATGATCTTTTTGTATTATGAAACAAAACGAAAGCGAACAAACAAACAGGAGAAAATAATGAATCAAAAGGAAAGGATGATCGCAAACCTTCCGTACAAGGCTTGGCTTGACGGGCTTGAAGAAGAACGATTTGAAAATAAAAAGAAAATTTACCGCTACAACAATCTTCCGCCGGAAGAAAAAGAGGAGAAAGACCGCCTTATAAAAGAAATCCTCGGAAAGACAGGCGACTGGATTAACATCGAGGCGCCCTTTCATTGCGACTACGGCTATAACATCGAAGTCGGCCAGTGGTTTTTCGCCAACTACAACTTCATCGTTCTTGACGTTGGCAAGGTTAAAATCGGCGACCGCGTTCAAATCGCGCCGAACGTCGCCATCTACACGGCGGGGCATCCGATTCATCCGGACTCGCGGAACTCCGGCTACGAGTACGGAATTGACGTGACAATCGGAAACAATGTTTGGATTGGCGGAAATTCGTGTATCATGCCGGGCGTAACAATCGGAGACAATGTCGTGATCGGAGGAGGCAGCGTGGTCACAAAGGACATTCCGCCAAACGTGATTGCTGTTGGAAATCCTTGCCGGGTTTTGCGCGAAATCACCGAGGCCGACCGCGACTATTACTTCCGCGACAGAAAATTCGACGTGGACGACTATAAATGAAAACAATTGATGAAAACTCGCTCAAGCTTAAGTCCGCCTTTTGGCCGATTGCGACAAGGTCATATTTGGTCACTTTCTTGCTTTTGCATGCGGTGTCAAAGACTCCGTTTTTTAAGCTTGATAATTGCAAGAATGGATACGGCGCGTCAACGTCTGAAAATAAACTCATACGAAAAATCAATTCCGCGGCAAGTAAGGCTCTCGCACAATTCAAATCTTCATTCCAATACAATTCGTGTACACGTTTTTGATATAAGTAAGTTCTGCTTCTCTTATCATAGTAAAAAACTCCGCCTTATCAGTCCCAATTAAAATTTTTTTTTCATGCAAAGCGAGTCGGCCATGGAAACATAAGGCCCGTAATTCTTTATGATTTCAAATCCGAGCTTTTTATACACATGGCAGGATTCTTGCAGCAATTCGCCGGTCTCAAGGATTATATTCTTAAAACCAAGCTCCTTTGCCCAGTTAATCAACTCCTGAACGAGCCTTGTTCCGATTCCATGCCCCTGAAATTTTTCTCGCACAAAGATTCTTTTGAGTTCTACGGCATTTTCTATATCATCGTAAGTATATTCTCGCAAAGCTCCCGCCCCCGCAACTTCATCGCCCAAATAAACGACAACAGCTTCTTTTATATCATCAAGCAGATTGTATTGGTGATATTGCTTACGCTCGACAACCCTTCCAAGCCGCCTGTCTAAATCCAAATCCAAAAGGTAGCAATTTTCTATAAAATCACTATCGTTGCCGGAACATCTTTTCATTCGACAGTTCATTTTTACTTCTCGCTGCCAAGAGTTTTAATCAGATTTTGTACTTCTTCAAGCTTAGGCGGATTGAGCGGAAGCGGGAACCTTGAGATTGCGATGGCAGAACATGCGCTTGCAAAGCGGACAAGCTCTTCATCGCTCATATTGTGAAGAAGACCGTACACACAACCTGCCTTGAAGGTATCGCCCGCGCCCAGAGTGCTTCTGACTTCAACAGAAAAAGGCTTCATACGGTGGATTTTGCCGCCTTTTCGCCCATAAAGCATTTCACCGCCACCCTGAGTGATAATCGTGAGACCTTCGCTCTCTGCCTGCATGAGTTTCATGATTTCTTCGGCAGACATTCCCTTGTAGTGCTGGGAAGTGCATTCTTTGGAAACGACGTTGATTGCCGAATTCTTGTGCAAAGGCGAATCATGAGGGCTGTCGATTGTGACATAAGGCACGCCAAGTTTTTGGCAGAGTTCAGCCGCTAGCAATGTTTCAGAACCAAAGAAGGGGTCGATTGCAGCGACCTTACAGCCGGCGATGTCTTCTTTTTTGGGAACGCTCCACCATCTCTTCCCGCTCGAAAAAAGTGTCTGGAATCTTCCCATCGGTGAGCGAACAAGCCCTGCGATCACAACATAATCCATAACGCCCTTGTCATCCTCTACAAAATTGAGAAGCGACAGGTCAACGTTCTTTTTTTCATAAAAGGCTTTGAGCATGGGCGCGACTTCTGTACCAATCCATGTACCGTCCATGCGAACCGAAACGCCAAGAGAATCAAGCGCTGTTGCAGCAGTTCCAGTCTCACCGCCCGGAAGAAAATACTGCTCTTTGATTTCAGAATATTCGTCAGGCTGCAAAAAGCCGTCTTTCAGCAAGAATGAATGAGTTCCAAGCACTTGTCCGAACAAATAAGCTTCCATGACTTTTCTCATCTCCCCAGTTTCAATGAAAATTTAATTTAAACCACCGCGCAAAATCCTGAACTTTGTCTGGTTTTCCCAGATTTGTCGGAGCTTTTCAAAATTCCTGTCCGGATCTGAAAGCAGTTCTGCAAGCCTGTCCAGTTCATCGAGTTCTTCTTCACTCAGCTTGAAATCCTTGAA
>JAEEVR010000027.1 GCA_016290995.1 Treponema sp.
TATCATGTCCGGCGGCCATGGCGGAGAGGCAATACCCGTTCCCATCCCGAACACGGAAGTCAAGCTCTCCTGCGCCGATGATAGTGCCTTCGCGGCGCGAAAGTAGGTGGCTGCCGGGCTTTTTTTTTCTTCTAGTCTTTTTTGTGGGGGAAGGCCTTTCGCTTTCCGCGTCTTCCGTCTTCGTCAGCCACCTGCGGCGCCGCTTGCCGGCAAGCGGCGAGCCCGGTTTTATGGACGGGCCTAAAAAGCGCCTGCGCGCTTTTCTTCACGGCCCCTCCATTTTGGGCAGGCTGCCGGGCTTTTTTTTATTTAAAGGCTTGGAATGGTCTGAGGCCGAACTATTTTTGCAAGCCCATGTGGCGCCGCGCCGCCTTTCGGACTTGCGAAGCCTTTTCGTCTTTAGCCGGTTAATTCCTGTCTTTCCTCCCGTTGGCGCGTAAGTAGGTAGGGAGCGGCGGCCTTGGCCGCAAAAACGCGACGGTCGTCGCGTTTTTAGCGAGTCTCCGAGCGGCTGGGCCGCGAAGGCGGAGGCTGCCGGTCTTTTTTTTTTCTTCTAGTCTTTTTTGTGGGGGAAGGCCTTTGCGTTAATGTTGATTTTTTTTGCCATCCGTGCAGGTCGGTTCGGAACTATATGGCTGGAAAATGTTTTTGGCTTGGATTGCGTTTCCGGCCCGGCAGCCACCTGCGGCGTCGCGACACAGTCGCTCCGAGCCCGTTTTAATCGATGAGCCTAAAAAACGCTGGCGCGTTTTTCTTGACGGCTCTTCGATTGTGGGCAGGCTGCCGGGCTTTTTTTTTAAATATTGAACTTGCAAGCATTTGCCTTTTGCGCTATGTTCTTATTGCTATGAATAAAAAAGTGTGTCTTATGAGAAATCTCTTTTGCGCGGCGGCGTTTTTTGGAATGATGGCTGTCGCGGCCCAAGAAGTTGTTCCTCCATCTTCTCCATATAAAGAAACAGAGATTGCGTCAATAAAAGGGACCGTTTTTCAATACGCGACTTTTGGCTCTTGGCCGCAGACTGTAAAGGACGAGACTGTTATAGTGGACGAAAATAAATCCGTTGAGGTTGGAGCGTTTGTTTATTGTCTTGGAAACGACGGCGAATGGTACGCAAAAGTATTAGAGAATTCTTGGGACAATGAATACAAATATAGCGACGGTTCTTTTGTGGGGCAAGACGGCAAGACTTTTAGATGGTTTAAGGTTGAGCCGATTAAATGGCGAGTTCTTTTTGTTGAAGAGGACGGAACCAAGCTTTTGCTTTCTGAAAATGTTTTGATTAACGGCCGCTATTATGATACGGGAAACGCGGACCGCGAGACTGTGTTGCCCAACAATTACAAAGAAAGCCGAGTCCGCGCTTTTTTGAACGGCCTTTCTTACAATAAGAGCGGAGAGGTTTGCAATGAATTTGACGGCAAAGGTTTTTTGCAAACGGCTTTTTCTTTGGCGGAGCGGGAAGCGATTCAGACTACAAATGTTGACAATAGCGTGGAAAGCGCTTTGCCGGACAATTACGTTTACTTGCTGGAATCCAGAAAAGCTAAGTTTTGGAACAACGGCGTGAACAAAAATGTTTGCGACAACACAGACGACAAAGTTTTTTTGTTGAGCGAAAGAGAAGCGACTGCAAGCGAATACGGCTTTGAGATGTACAACATTTTTGGCGCGGGCAACAGCAGAATCAAAATGTCAACAGACTTTGCAAAGGCTAGCGGAGTTTATGTTGACGGAACTTTTGGTTCTTGGTGGTGGCTGCGTTCCCCGGAAGACAGCTACGAAAATTACGCGCGAATCATAAACTTTGACGGCAACGCCCATTATAGCGGAAACGGCCGCAACGGCTACGGCGGAATTGTTCCCGCATTGCGCGTAAAATAAGGCGCGTTTTGCGTCGCGCGTTTTTAGCCGCGCGCGGCTTGTTCGCTCTTGAAAAAAATTAGAAATGCCTATATAATAGTATTATTATTTTTTTGCGGCAGCGCGCCGTTAATGCGCGCGAAAGCAGGGTGGGGAAAATAAATGGCAGCTCAAAAAGGAAAGGCTTCGGCAAAAGCGCCGGCCAAAAAAGTCTCTAAAACTTCATCAGTAAAAAAAGCTCCGGCTAAAAAGGCGCCGGCTAAAAGCGCTTCAAAAGCTCCGGCAAAATCCGTTCCCGCAAAGAGCGCGGCTAAGAGTTCCGCTCCCGCAAAAGCGGCTGCCGCAAAGAGCGTTCCTGCAAAAGCGGCGGCAGCTCCCGTGACAAAAGCCCCAAAAAATTATGACGAAAGCCAAATCAAACACCTTGACGCGCTTGAGCACATCCGCCTTAGAAGCGGAATGTACATCGGCCGCTTGGGCGACGGTTCCAACCAAAACGACGGCATTTACGTTTTGCTAAAAGAAGTCATCGACAACTCGATTGACGAATTTATCATGGGCTACGGAAAGAAAATCGACATCGCCGTAAAGGACAACCGCGTTAAGGTTCGCGACTACGGACGCGGCATTCCGCTTGGAAAAGTCGTTGACTGTGTTAGCGAAATCAACACCGGCGCCAAGTACAACGACGACGTCTTCCAGTTTTCAGTCGGAATGAACGGCGTAGGCACCAAGGCTGTCAACGCGCTTTCAAGCTATTTTAGAGTTGTGTCCGTCCGCGACGGCGAATGCGCCGAAGCTATTTTTGAAAAGGGAAAGTTGGTAAAAGAGCGCAAGGGCCGCTTAAAGGAAAAGCAAGCCAACGGAACTTTCTTTGAGTTCGTTCCTGACGAAGAAATTTTCGGCAAGTATACGTTCAACATGGAATTTGTCGAAAAGCGAATTTGGAACTACGCCTACTTGAACGAAGGCTTGACTTTGCGTCTTAACGGACAAGAGTTTAAAAGCAACAACGGCTTGTTCGACCTTTTGAACAAAGAAATAGAAGACACTTGCTTGTATCCGATCGGAAGCTATGTTGGCCAGCGCATTCGCTTTGCCTTTACCCACACAAACGGCTACGGCGAAAACCACTTTAGCTTTGTGAACGGCCAGTACACAGCCGACGGCGGAACGCACCTTAACGCATTTAAGGAAGGCTTTGTAAAAGGCATCAACGATTTTTACCAGGAATCCTTTAAGGCCGAAGACGTTCGCGAAGGAATGGCCAGCGCCGTTTTGGTAAAGGTTAAGGATCCGGTTTTTGAAAGCCAAACAAAGAACAAGCTGGGCAACACCGACATCCGCCAATGGATTGTCGAAGAAGTAAAGGCCGGCCTTATCAACTGGCTGCACCACAATCCGCAGGCCGCCGACAAAATCAAAGAGAAAATTCAAACAAACGAAAAGCTTCGCACAGAACTTAGCGCGGTAAAGACAAAGGCCAAGGAAGCGGCCAAAAAAATCAGCATCCGCATTCCAAAGCTAAAGGACTGCAAGTTCCATGTAAGCGACGGAGCCAAGGGCGAAAACTCGATGATATTCATCACCGAGGGAGACTCAGCGAGCGGCACGATGACGCACTCGCGCGACGCAAGCTACCAGGCGATTTTCTCCCTGCGCGGAAAGCCGGAGAACATGTACGGCAAAAAACAGAGCGACATCTACAAGAACGACGAGCTTTATCAGTTGATGATGGCGCTTGGAATTGAAACCGACGTTTCAAACCTTAAGTACGGAAAAATCGTAATCGCGACCGATGCCGATAACGACGGCTACCACATTCGCAATTTGGTCATGACGTTCTTCTTGGGCTACTTTGAAGAGTTGGTCACAAGCGGCCGCGTCTTTATTTTGGAAACTCCTCTTTTCCGCGTGCGCAATAAAAAAGAAAACATTTACTGTTATTCCGAAGACGAGCGCGACAAGGCCCAGGCCAAGCTTGGAAAGAGCGCGGAGACCAGCCGCTTTAAAGGCTTGGGAGAAATCAACCCGACCGAATTCCGCCAGTTCATCGAGCCGGAGACTATGCATCTTACGCCGGTGGAAATCAGCCAGCTTAAGTTGGTTCCAAAGCTTTTGGGCTTTTACATGGGCAAAAACACGCCGGAACGCCGCGAATTTATAGAAAAACACTTGCTTTCTAACGCCGACATCGACGCTTAATCCGCTTGTGTTGTTGCAATAGAGAGCGAAATGCGCTACAATGCAAACGAGGTAATTTAAAATGAAAAAACTTTTGTTTGTATTAATCGCAATTAGCTCATTGTTCAGCTTTTCTTGCGGAAAGAAAGAAACAGTTATAAAGATGGGAACAAACGCCGCGTTCCCTCCGTTTGAATGGGTCGAAGGAAAAGAAGTTGTAGGCTTTGACGTTACGCTCAGCAACCTTATCGCCAACGACTATGGCAAGACTCTCAAAGTCGTTGACATGAGCTTTGACGGCCTTATCGCCGCCCTTCAGGCCGGTTCGGTTGATTTTATCGCTTCTGGCATGACGGCGACTGACGAACGCAGAAAGAGCGTTGACTTTTCGGATCCCTATTATTCTTCAAAGCAGACAATCATCGTGCGCGTAAGCAACAAGAGCGTTTCTTCTGTCGCCGATTTGAAGGGAATGGTAATCGGAGTTCAGGCCGCCACAACCGGCGAAATCTACGCCACTGAAGAAATTGACGGAGCCAACGTCAAGTCTTTTAGAACTGTAATCGACGCGGCCTTGGCCCTTAAGAACAGCGCGATTGAGGCGATTATCATCGACGAGCTTCCCGCAAAGGAAATCGTAAAGAGCAATCCCGAACTTAAGATTGTAGACGACGATTTCTTTACCGATGAATACGCCATCGCCGTAAAGAAGGGAAACACAGAGCTTTTGAACTCTATCAACAATACAATCAGAACAATCAAGGCCAACGGCATTTATCAAAAAATGTTGGAAGCCTATATGCCTTTGGACGGCGACGTTAAGATTGTTACGCCCGAAGAATTGTAATTGACTTTATGTTCCAAACTTTTTACGACGTGATGATAAGCCATGGCCGCTGGATGTTGATTCCGGAGGGCCTTGGAACCACTTTGCTTATAGCTTTTTGCGCCATTTTGATCGGTTCCGTTTTGGGCTGCGTTTTTGCCATCTTTAAGATTTCAGAAAGCAAGGCCCTTAAGCTTATTGCCGAAACTTACACTACGGTCATTCGCGGAGTCCCGATGGCGACACAGTTGATGATTTTCTACTTTGTCGTCTTTTCTCCAATTGGCTTGAGCAACGCGGTTTTGGTTGCGATTATAGCCTTTGGAATAAATTCCGGCGCTTATTGCACCGAAATTTTCAGGGCGGGAATTCAAGGCGTTGACCGCGGGCAAATGGAGGCGGGCCGTTCCCTTGGCCTGTCATGGTCGCAAACTTTGGTAAAGATTATTTTGCCGCAAGCCTTTAAGACAGTCCTTCCTACATACACAAGCGAATTTATCACGCTGATCAAGGAAACGTCGGTGGCCAGCTTTATCGCCGTCGTCGATTTGCAAAAGACTTGCGACAATATCCGCAACGCAACCTACAACGCGTGGATTCCCTTGCTTTCTTGCGCCTTGATTTACTTGTGCCTTACGGTTGGACTTACAAAGCTTTTCGCTTTCTGCGAGCGAAGGATGGCCAGAAGTGATAGAAGTAAATAACCTTAGCATTTCTTTTGGCAACCTGAACATCCTTAAGGGCATATCCACAAAAATAGAAAAGGGCGAAAAAGTCGTAATCATCGGCCCCAGCGGTTCCGGCAAGTCCACTTTTTTGCGCTGCCTTAACCGTTTGGAAACGCCCGCCGCCGGCTCCTCCATCATCTTTGAAGGCCAGAGCGTTACGGACAAAAACGCAGACTTAAACAAAATCCGCCAAAAGATGAACATGGTTTTTCAGCACTTTAACCTTTTTCCGCATTTGACGATTTTGCAAAACATAACTTTGGCTCCCCTTACGCTTAAAATCCAGACTAAGGAGGAGGCGGAAAAAATCGCGATGGACTTGCTGGAACGAATCGGATTGGCCGACAAGGCGCATGTTTATCCGGATTCCCTTAGCGGCGGACAAAAGCAAAGAATCGCGATCGTTCGCTCTTTGGCGATGAAGCCCGACGTGATTTTGTTTGACGAGCCTACAAGCGCCTTGGACCCGGAAATGGTCGGCGAAGTTTTGCAGCTTATGAAGGACTTGGCCAAGCAGGGAATGACAATGATTGTAGTCACCCACGAGATGGGCTTTGCGCGCGAGGTCGCCAACCGCGTTCTTTTTATGGACGACGGCGTTATCGAGGAAGAGGGAACTCCCAGCCAAATCTTTGACAATCCGCAAAGCCCACGCTTAAAGCAATTTCTAAACGCCGTTTTGTAGGGCAAGAATTTTTCCCCTTTGCGCAAAAAACTAAAGACAAAAAAAGTTTTTTCTGCTATAATCATGTTAGGGTGGAAATAAAATGGCATTCATAAAAAATCTCTTTGACAAAAACTTTATCGAGTACGCAAGTTATGTAATTCGCGACCGAGCGATTCCCGACTTGGAAGACGGATTAAAGCCGGTTCAGCGCCGCATCATGCACACGCTTTTTAAGATGGACGACGGCCGCTTCCAAAAAGTGGCCAACGTTGTGGGCGAATGCATGAAGTACCATCCCCACGGAGACGCTTCGATAGGCGGCGCGCTTGTCGTTTTGGCCAACAAGGGCATCTTTATCGAAAAGCAGGGAAACTTTGGAAACATGTTCACCGGCGACGGCGCTTCCGCTCCCCGTTACATTGAATGCCGCGTTCACCCATTGGCAAAAGAATTTTTGGTGACAAACCCTCACGTGACCCATTACATACCAAACTACGACGGCCGTTCTTCCGAGCCGGAAGTTTACCGCGCCAAAATTCCGGTCGCCTTGATCATCGGAGCGGAAGGAATCGCCGTAGGAATGAGCACAAAGATTTTGCCCTACAACCTTAAGGAAGTAATCCAGGCCGAAATCAAGGCGCTTAAGGGACAGAGCTTTGAGCTTTACCCTGACGTTCCGACCGGCGGCTTGATCGACGTTTCAAACTACAACGACGGAAACGGAAAAATCGTGTCGCGCGCCAAGTTCGACATGAGCGACGACAAAAAAATCGTAATCACAGAGCTTCCGCTTGACACGACAAGCGACGCTCTCCTTAACTCAATCGAAAACGCCTACCGCGCCGGCCGAATCAAGATCGGCGCGATCGACGACTTTACGACCGACCACTGCCAGATAGAAATAAAGCTGCCGCGCGGCGTTTACGCAAAGGACGTTGAAAAAGCGCTTTACGCTTACACTGACTGCGAAAAGTCAATCTCTTGCCAAATGCTTGTAATCAAGGACAACATGCCTGTCGTTATGACGGCCACCGAGATCATCAAGTACTACGCCAAAAAACTTGTGGCAATCGTAAAGGACGAGTTGGAGTACGAGCGCGGCCAGTTGATGGAAGAGCTGCACCAAAGAACTTTGGAGCGCATCTTTATCGAAGAGCGCATTTACAAAAAGATCGAGCAAATGAAAACCGCCGAGGGCGTCAACAAGGCTGTTATCGACGGCTTTAAGCCCTTTAAGAAAGAGTTGCTCCGCGACATCACGCAAGAAGACGTTGACCGCTTGCTTAAAATTCCAATCCGCCGCATCTCGCTTTTTGACATCAACAAAAACCGCGACGAGGTTGCCGCGATCAACGGCCGCCTTAAGGAAATCGCCCGCCGCCTCAAGCATTTGACGGACTGCGCTGTTGAATACCTTAGCGGAATGTTGGACAAGTTCAAGCCGGAGGAGTTGGAGCGCCACACACAAATCGCCAAGTTCAGCGCCGTTGACGTCAAGACGGTCGCGACCCGCGACACGCCCTTGCGCTACGACGACAAAGGCTATATCGGAATCGGAGTTTCGGGCGGAACGGAAGTCTTGCGCGTAACTCCTTACGACAGAATTTTTGTAATGCGAAAGAGCGGCATTTACACGGTTTGCGACGTTCCGCAAAAACTCTTTGTTGACGCGGGAATGGTTTACGTAAACTACGCCGAAAAAGAAATCATCAACGACGTTTTGTTCACCGCGATTTACCGCGATCCAAAAACAAAGCAGGCTTACGTAAAGCGCTGCCGCGTTCCCAGCTGGATTATGAACCGCGACTACTTTATCGCGCCTGATGGAATGGAAGTGCTGCACGTTGACACAAGAAAGAACTTTAAGTTTACCCTTCATTACGCAAAGAAGGCCCGCGCCAAAGTTTTAAAAGAAGCTTTTAAGACCAACGATTACATCGAACGCGGCCTTAAGGCGCAGGGCTTTAAGCTTTCTACAAAAGAAGTTGAAAGCGTGGAAGTTGAATGAAGACTCTAGAGCTTGCCAAGAATTTTTCTGCCTCGTCTCGCTTTGCCGTTCCGCGCGCTGTTTTTATCTTAATGATATACTGCTTTTTTTGCGCGTTCCTTTCTTCCGCGATGACGGGCTTGGCCATAACGGTGTCTTCTTTCTTTTTGAGATACCAGGGCGCGTCGTCGTTTTCGATTTTGGTCTTTCTTTTGATTGAGCTTTTGTCCTTGGCCTTGATCTTTATTTTGCACTACGGATTGTTTTTGTGCAACTTGCGCTTTGTAAGGAACCAGCCGGTGGCCCTAAACTTTTTGTTCGCCGGATTAAGGCAAAGAAGGGCAAGAAGAGGAGCGGCCTTTTTTATCTTTCCGTTGATTTTGTGCATGGCGGTTTTTGCGGTTGTCACAAGCCAAGTTGAGTTCTTTTCTTTGCCGATGTTCCAAACGCCGGAACAATTCATGGATTTTATAAAGAACGATCCTGACAGCTTTAGGAAACTGTTGCGCTGCTATGTTATGTTCTTGGCTTTGCTTTTTATTGTTTTCTTTCCTTTTACTTTTGTTTGGTCTTTTGTTTACGACAACACAAAGCAAAACTTCTTAAAGTCCCTTGCGCAAGGATTGAAGTTTTTTGCAAAGAACGTCTTTGGCTTTTTGGCCTTTGAATTTGTTTGTCATTTTAGAAAGGCCTTTTTTATTTTGGCGTTCAATGTTTTGCACGCCTTTATTTACAAAAAATACCAGTCCAGCTCCAACATTTATTCTTTGGGCTCATTGATAAGTTTTGCTTCGTTCGCGCTGACATTTTACACGGCCGCTTCGGTAATCCTTTCAATTCAATTTTATTACGACAAATTAAATGAAGATACTAACAAAGCAAGTTCAAACTGAGATTGTCGTAAAAGGCTCAAGATTTTTGGCAGAGGCCATCCCTTGCCAAAAGCAAGACCAAGCCCGCGCTATTTTAAAAGCCCAAAAAGAAAAGTACAATGACGCGACGCACGTTGTCCACGCCTTTGTGTTGGGAAAGTCGGGCGAAGTCATGGGGATGAGCGACGACGGAGAGCCGGGCGGAACGGCCGGCCGGCCGGTTCTTGACGCGTTAAAGGGAAGCGGCGCCACTGACTTTATGCTAACAGTGACTAGATGGTTTGGAGGAACGCTATTGGGAACCGGCGGCCTTGTAAAGGCCTACGGCGGAGCGGCCAAGCAATTGCTGCAAGCATGCCAGGAAACAGGCGCGCTTGAGGAATACGTTCCCAAAAAAGAATTATCTTTTGAGTGCGATTACGCTTTGTACAAAAACATAAAGCGGGCCTTTGAAGAATTTTCGCTTTATGACCTTAAAGAAGATTTTGCCGACAAAGTTAGGGCAAGCGCGAAAGTTCCGCAAGACCAATACGACGCCCTTGCCGTCCGCCTTAAAGATTTGTCAAAAGGAGCGATTTCTCTATGAGCAAATTTAGAAACCAACACATGAAAATCTCTTGGGAAGCGCTTGCGGGAAAAGGAACGGACCTGCCCGCCACAAACGCAAGCTTGCCTGAAAAATCCGCGCTTGTCGGAAGAATCGGCCTTATGATGCTTAGCGTCGGAGCGGGAGCCTTTCGCGTTAGAGCCGCGATGAACAAGGCCAGCCGCGCGATGGGAATCGTTTGCGCGGCAGACATCGGGCTTGTTTCAATAGAATACACTTGCTTTTGCGGAAGCGAAAGTTTTTCAAACGCGATTTCGCTAAGCAGAACCGGCGTCAACACCGACCGCCTTAACCACTTGCGCGCTTTTGTTGACGAGTTTGAGCGAATGTCCGACTGCGTTTCGATTCAGGGCGCGTTCAAGGCCTTGGACGAAATAGAAAATTCCGTTCCCCATTACTCGGCTCCACTCCTAGGACTGGCGGCGGCGGCGGCTTGCGCGGCCTTTACTTTTTTGCTTGGCGGCGGAATTGTCGAAATGACCTGCGCTTTTTTTGGCGCGGGAATCGGAAACTTTGTCCGAAAAAAGCTTCTTGACCGCCACATAACTCTTTTTGCCAACGTTGCCCTTGGAGTCGCCGCCGCCTGCATGGTTTACATCGGCCTTGAAAAATTGGCGGAAGCGCTTTTTGGCGTTTCTCACAGCCACCAGGCCGGATACATTTGCGCGATGCTTTTTGTGATCCCTGGCTTTCCTATGATTACCGGCGGCCTTGACTTGGCCAAGCTGGATTTGCGAAGCGGCGCCGAGCGAATTATGTACGCGCTTTTGATTGTCTTTGTGGCCACGATTACCGGCTGGCTTTGCGCCTACGCCTTTGACTTTTGGCCCGCCCAATTCGCTCCGCTGGAACTTTCGACCGCGCTAAAAATCGCCTTGCGCTTGGCGGCAAGCTTTTGCGGCGTTTTTGGCTTTTCGATTATGTTCAACAGCTCGCCGAGAATGGCGGCAGCCGCCGGCCTTATCGGAATGGCCGCCAACGTTTTGCGCCTTGAGCTTTTGGATTATACAAAGATTCCCTTTGCGGTGGCGGCTTTTTTGGCGGCCTTGTTGGCCGGCCTTTTGGCTTCGGCGACCAAAAGAGTCACGGGCTACCCGCGGCTTACGATTACGGTTCCTTCTATCGTTATAATGGTTCCCGGCCTTTTTATGTACCGGGGAATCTACTTTTTGGCGCTGGAAAACGTTTCCGAAGGCTCATTGTGGCTTCTAAAGGCCGCGCTTACCGTGGCCGCGCTTTCGCTGGGCTTGATAGCAGCCCGCGTCCTTACCGACACTAATTTTAGGCACAACAGCTAGAGGGGCGGAAAGGCCGGGCGTGGCGGCCCTTTAGGCCTTGCAAAGCCTTTAGGGCCGCCCGCCGCAGTTAAGGTCTTGAATAAAATCATTGGTCTCTATATAATATTCGCACTATTCTAAAACTTTTCGAGGTTTAATTATGGTTCTTTTTGGAGGACTTCTTTCAATCAAAGCAATCGTATTCCTTACATTCAGCGTGTTCGCAATCGCCGCTGTAGGTTACTTGCTTGGCCGCATTACAATCAACGGCGTTTCATTGGGAACGGCGGGCGTTTTCATCATCGCCCTTTTGTTCGGAGCCTTTTTTTACACACCGCTTGGAAACCAGCTTGTTGTCAAGGTTACAAGCTCTAACCTGAACGAAGTCTTGCACGCAAGCTACGTTTCGGGCGCGCTTAAAATCGTCGAGAACATCGGCCTTGTGCTTTTTGTAACTAGCGTAGGCTTTATCGCCGGCCCCAGCTTCTTTGGCGACCTAAAGAAAAACTTTAAGTCTTACATTCTTTTGGGCTTGCTTATCATCGCTGTCGGCGGCATCGCTTGCGCCGCTTGCTGCGTTTTTGACATTAAGGCTTTTGGCCGCTCTAAGGAAGAGGTCGGAGCCATGTTGGTAGGCTTGCTTTCCGGCTCGCTCACTTCAACTCCGGCGTTCTCAGCCGCAAAGGCGACGGTCATCGATTCGGCAAACTTTACCGCCGACCAGCTTGAGTCAATCGTAGCCGTAGGACACGGAATCGCCTACTTGTTCGGCGTTATCGGAGTCGTTCTCTTTGTGCAGCTCGTTCCCAAATTTGTCGGAGCCGACATGGACAAAGAGCGCGCAAAGCTTTCTGAGTCCGCTCCCGAAGCTCCCAAAAAGTTGAACGGAAGCGAAATGGAATTGGACGTTTTTGGCTTTTGCATTTTCTCCATCGTCGCCCTTTTGGGAATCTTTATCGGATCGTTCAAGTTTGGAAATTTCTCTCTTACAACGACAGGCGGCTGCTTGATTTTGGCCTTGGTGTTCGGCCACTTCCAAAAAATCG
Organism: Treponema sp.; assembly: GCA_016290995.1. GTDB lineage: Bacteria > Spirochaetota > Spirochaetia > Treponematales > Treponemataceae > Treponema_D. The sequence continues at coordinate 12,059 of JAEEVR010000027.1, forward strand.
GAAACGTGTCGGTAACTCCGCACGAGTCAACTCTCAAAGTTTTCCGCGAGCTTGGCCTTATGTTCTTCTTGATGGGAGCGGGCGTTGCCGGCGGAGCCAGTTTTGTGCGCTACTTTGAATGGGTATACTTTATCTACGGAATCATCATGACGCTTGTTCCGATGATCGCGGGCTTCTTCTTTGCCAAGTTCGTCCTTAAGTTGAATCTTTTGAACAACCTTGGATCGATCTGCGGCGGCATGACGTCAACACCGGCCTTGGGAACTTTGATTTCTACAGCCGGAACGGAAAAAGTTGCCGGCGCCTACGCTTCAACTTATCCGATCGCGCTTGTTGCGGTTGTAGTTGTTTCGCAGGTTTTGATCATCATCTTTAGATAATCAGTTTGGAAATATGGGCGGGGGTCTCTGCAAAAAGCTTGGCTCCCGCTTTTTCCAATTCTTCTTTGGAGCCGTAGCCGTAAAGGACTCCGATTGAGTCTATGCCGGCTCCCTCGGCTCCTTCAATGTCAAACTTGCGGTCGCCAATCATGACCGCATTTTTTTTGTCCAACGCGGCCAACGACAAGGCCCTTTCTATCAGAACAGTTTTGCTTGGCGTATGCATCTCGCGGCCGGGACCGACGATCGCGTCAAAGAAGGGCTTTAGGCCGACATGCTCCACGACACGCTCCGCCATGTCCTGCGGCTTTGAAGTTACGACCATAAGCCTTGAGCCCGCGTCCTTAAGGGCCGCAAGCGCGTCAGGGATTCCGTCGTAGACCGGAGCGTTCTTGAAATTTTCGGCCTCGTAGACTTCGCGGTAAAGGCGAACCGCTTCTTCGCCGTCGGCTCCGTTCAGTCCGTAAAACTCAGAAAATGAAACGTAAAGGGGAGGGCCGATAAAGCGCTTGAGCTTTTTTTGGTCCGCCTCGTAAATGCCGAATTTTTCAAGCGCGTATTTCGCCGAAGCCAAAATCCCAAACTCCGACTGCGTCAACGTTCCGTCCAAGTCAAACAATGCCAATTTGTACATGCAATGATTATATCGAATTAACTTGACAATGAAAACAGTCCAAAAAAAGCGTCTCCCAGTCGCGTTCGCCATAGCGAAACCGCTCGATATCGTCGCTACACGCTGTTTACGCCTTGAAACTATTTACGATGCCGCTATCGCGGCATGCGCAAACAGAGTGTTTTCGCATGGCGACCGCTCCTTCGCGCCGCTTTTTTTGGACTGTTTGATTGTGAAGTGTAGCTGTTATCCGCCGCGCGTTGCGCGTCGGGCTCTGCAAGGAAATTATTAACTTTGCCGCTCACGCGGCATTCGGGTCGTTGGAGTACCCGCAAGGCGAGCAGTGCGGAGCCTTGCGCGGGAGCGTTTCGCAAAGCGACAACGCGACCTGTGAAAATGAATGACAATGAAAACAGCAAAAAAAAACTCCGCCGTGAGGCGGAGTTTTTAATCGGTCAGCCTAATTTAGCAGTTCTCTGAGAAGTATTTAATGGTGCGGACCATCTGTGAAGTGTAGCTGTTTTCATTGTCATACCATGAAACAACCTGAACCTCGAACAAGCCGTCGGCGATCTTTGTTACCATTGTCTGAGTGGCGTCAAAGAGTGAGCCGAACTTCATTCCGATTACGTCAGAAGAAACGATTTCGTCTTCGTTGTATCCGAATGTTTCGGGATCAGAGGCCTTCTTCATGGCGGCGTTGATGGCTTCCTTTGTTACGTCGTTGCCTTTGACAACGGCTGTAAGGATTGTTGTAGATCCTGTCGGAACCGGAACGCGCTGGGCAGATCCGATGAGCTTTCCGTTCAACTCAGGAATTACAAGACCGATGGCCTTGGCGGCTCCTGTTGAGTTGGGAACGATGTTCTGAGCGCCGGCGCGTGAGCGGCGGAGGTCGCCCTTGCGCTGCGGTCCGTCAAGAATCATCTGGTCGCCAGTGTAGGCGTGGATTGTAGACATGATTCCAGACTGGATCGGGAAAGCGTCGTTAAGAGCTTTGGCCATCGGGGCCAAGCAGTTTGTTGTGCAAGAAGCGGCAGAGATGATGTTGTCTCCCTTCTTGAGTGACTTGTGGTTTACGTTGTAAACGATTGTGGGGAGGTCGTTTCCGGCAGGAGCTGAAATTACAACCTTCTTGGCGCCGGCTGTGATGTGGGCCTGGCTCTTTTCCTTAGAAACGTAGAAACCTGTGCATTCAAGAACTACGTCTACGCCAATTTTTCCCCAAGGAAGATCGGCAGCGTTGGGCATCTTGTAGATAACGATCTTTTTTCCGTCAACTACGATGTAGTTGTCTTCGCCTTCGCCGTCGTGGGCTTCTACAGTGTGCTTTGCTTCGCCGATTTTTCCGGCATAGCCGCCCTGGGCTGTGTCATACTTCAAAAGGTGGGCGAGCATCTTGGGGCTCGTGAGGTCGTTGATGGCAACTACTTCATAACCTTTCGCGCCGAACATCTGGCGGAAAGCCAAACGGCCAATGCGGCCGAAACCATTAATAGCAACTTTTACGTCTGCCATATTGCATCTCCTAAAAAAGAATTCTTTGTTATATATACTAGCGTTTTTGCGGACTTTGCGCAATACCTTCTTGATTTTACGGGGAAAGTGTTGTATACTATAAAAGTAGTAAAAAAATGTTGCAGTGGAAAGATTTTAGGAACGCTATACATGCTGCAAGTAAAAACGTTTCCATAATTTTCCTATGCCTGCTATGCTTTGGAACGCTTTTTTCTTGCAACAACGTCTCTAACTCCTCCGGCGGAACGTTACAAAACGGCGCCGGCCAAAGAACTGTAATCTTAAAAGGAACTATCTCCGCAAACTCAGCCTTGCCGGCCGAAATTGCGGCGGCCGTGTCTCCTTTGACATGCGCAAACGGCTCTGTCTCTCGTTCGGCCTTTCCTGACATAAACACAGCCAATTATTATAAATTTGTCACTGCCGTTCAAACTGACGGAAGCGGAAGATACACCATAGGAAGAGACGACCAAGACAAATTTAGCGCTGAAGGCGGCGTTTTGGCCTTTGAGCTGCGCCTGGCCCAGGGCCATTGGGAAATAACCACAGGCATAAAAAAGAAAATGGGCGGAGACGAGGCCAACGACGTAACCGTTCTTTCGGACTATTGCGAAAAGACCGTAGACTTGTCGGAGCCGGTCATAAGCCACGTCTTTGCCATCGTTCCAAGCCAATCGGGCGACGCGGATAAGGCTGGCTCCATAGAGTTGTATGTTGGGTCCGATCCAAGCCTTGGAGCCGACCGGTTGATCCTCTTGTGCTCCGACGAAAGGTTCAAGGACGCGTGGGGCGAGCCAATGGCGCATGCTGAGGAGCTGGTCGAAGGGGGCATTCCTGTTATTATCGATCCCATACAAAGCGGAAACTATGAAATCACCTTTTGCTTTTTAAAAGAGGGACGCCATGTTTTTTCAACCGTTCAAACCATAAGCGTGTTTGACTACATGAAAACAAACAAGTGGCTGCCCGACGGAACCGGCTTGATCAGCGACAGCGGAGATTTTTATGTAACCCAAGATTTGGCAAACAGCCAATTGGATTCCGCCATTTATGTAGGCGTGCACAAGGACCTTTCTAGCGTGGAAGGCATCGACGCGTCCGACAGCAACAGCGGCCACGCTTACGAGCCGCTCGAGACCTTGCAGGCGGCTGTTGACAAAATCGCGGTTTATGGAAACGGCGCTACCCCTTACACAGTTTATGTAAGCGGAACGCTCCCAAAAGACAAACTTCAGATTCCTGCCGCGCTCAATTCCAAGGCGCGCTCGCTTAAGATTTGCGGCTTGGACCCGCTTGCCGATGACGGAACGCCAATGTCGGCGATTGACGCGGACGGAAGTGGAACCGCGCTTACTGTTTCTACCACGGTTCCAGTCACTTTAGAGAACATAAAAATTACCGGCGGAAACGCCACTAACGGCGGCGGCATTTACGTGGCCAGCGGAGCGGACGTTACGCTAAAAGAAAACGCGGTGGTCGCGGACAACACGGCATATAGCCAAGGCGGCGGCGTTTATGTTGAGGGAAGCTTTACCCTTGACGGCGGCGTCATAGGCGACGCAAGCAAGACTGAGCACGCGACAATCTCGGATAATTCAAATCGCACCACTTTCTGGGATTCTGACGGCGGCGGCATTTACTTTACCGCCAGCGGAAAAGTCGCCATAAAAAGCGGAATCATCGCATACAATTATTCGTTTAGAGGCGGAGGAATCGACTGCGATCTTGGTTCTTACCAATCAACTTCGCAATTGACGATCAAGGGCGGCGAAATACGCTATAATTGCTGCGCTCAGAAGGACGGGCTTTATAACTGGAACGCTTGTGGCGGCGGCATTTTTGTCAACGGCGCCAAGTTTTCTTTTACAGGCGGCGAGATTCACCACAACTTTGGCGGTGACGGCGGCGGCGGAATATTCCTGCAAAACACTAACGACGCGGTGATGTCGGGCGGAAGCATCCATGACAACGATTATTATAATGTCCAGCCGGGCGTGACGACAAACTGCAAATTTGGCTCCGACCTTTTGCTTTTTGACCAGACGACGCTTTTGATGACAGGGGGAAGTGTCTATTCCGACACGCAAAAAGAGTTTGGCGTTCAAGTACAGTCGGAAACGTGCGCGCTAAAAATGAGCGGAAACGCTGTAATTTCAAAAAACACGCCGGTCTTGGTCGGAAAGATTACATATGACGCCGCTTCCGGCGCTTATACTTACGGTGCCGCGCAAATAACAATCGCGGGCGCGCTCATTCCGCCTGGCGGAGACGCCTCAAAAAAGAACGCCTATATCGTTCCCACTCATTGGAAGCGCGGGCTTACAGTTATAAACGCGCCCGCCGGCATTCCCGCCGCGTCCGCAAAAGCGCTTATAGCCAACAACATCGGCCGCTTTGCGACAACCGACGTGGACTTTGACGTAAGGGCGAACAATACGGTTGGAATCATAAACGCGCCCTTCTGCGTTGCGGCAAGCGACACAACAAGAACGGCGACTGACAGCGACGGAAAAAACTGGGGAGAGCCCAGCGACGACCCGGCCGTCGCCCGCGGAACCAGGTCTTATCCTTACGCCACGATGAGCCAAGTTACGGACCAAATCGCCGAACTTAACGACAATACCGTTCCATACGAGATTCTTATAAACGGAACGATAAAGGGCTACGACTACGCCCACGCGGAATTTGCAGGAGCCACGACCGGCTCTGTGACAATACGAGGCGCCAACGGCAACAACGCCGTAGACATTCTTGACGCGGACAAACTTGGCGCCACGAGCGGCCGCAAATACCCAGTCCTTAAATTTAGGGGAAACACAGACGCAAAGATATCCGCGACAATCCAAGACCTAAAGATAACAGGCGGAAACTGTCTTGACATTGTAATTGGCAGCGATCTTAGCGGCGGAGGAATCTGCGCGTCATACACTGACATAAGCCTTGCCAAGGGCGCTTTGATTGCGGGAAACAAAGCCCACTGGGGCGGCGGCGTTTACATTAAGCAAGGAAAACTTTTTGTTTACGCAGACGCGCGCGTAGGCGAGGACGGAGCGGCGGCAGCTACAGGCTCGGACATAGCCACAGGAAAATGCTCCAACTACGCAGCCTCCTATGGCGGAGGAATTTATTGTAATCATGGAGGCGTTTACCTTGGCTACAAAGAAGACTTGACCGTAGCCACAGGAGCAGACGCTTGGACTGGCGGAGTTTACCGCAATTACACCGCCAGCCTAGGCGGTGGAATCTATATTTCAGATGACGACGCTGAATTGCATATGGCGGCGGGAAGCGTAAGCCGAAACTGCGCGGATTCTTTTGGCGGCGGAATCTACAACTCAAAGACCGCGGAAATGACCGGCGGAAAAATCGAGAGCAACGAGGCGGCGGTAGATGGCGGCGCGGTCTACAACGCAAAAGACTTTGTGATGGGCGGAAGCGCCTGGATTCCATATGGCGGCGGCAAGGGCAAAAACGACGTTTGGCTTGGCGAAAACTGTTGCATAACAATTGCATCGTCGCTAAGCCGTCCGACTGGAGCCAGCGGCGCCAACGCCACAATCACGCCATACATTTGGAAGCGCGGAACTGTCATCGCGCAAGGCAAGAACGGCGGCCAGCTCCCGACAGGCGGCAACGGCTATCTTGCGCTTGCGGACGAGAGCGGCGACGACTGGGCGACATATGGTTCGAGCGACGGCAAGCAGGTAAAAATAAAGGCTCCGATTTACGTGTCGCCCGACACACTCTCGCCGTCCGGAAGCGACGACAACATCGGCACAAAGAGCGCGCCGTACTTGACTGTGACCCACGCCCTTGATGATTTGAACGACCCCAGCCAGGACTATACGATTTACATATGTGGAACAATCACCGACCATGTGGAAATAACGCAAACAAAAGAAGCCAACGCAAAAAGCCTGCTCCTTATGGGCGACGGCTGCTACAATTTAAATATGGCGACTGGCATTTTGGACGGCGGTTGCGTCGCGTCCACGCCTTTAGAATCGTCCGCCGGCAGAACGCTTTGGGTAAAGGGCGACGTTCCTGTGACGCTTGAGGGAATCGCGATAAAAGGCGGAAAAGTGGACGGCGCTGGCGGAGGAATTTTGGTTGACGACGGCGCGGAAGTGACTTTGCGCGACTATACCAGCGTGACGGACAACTACGCCACGGGACACGGCGCGGGCGTTTATGTGGACGCAGGCGGAACGTTAAACGTCAAATACAATGTCATTATCAAGGACAACAAAAAAGTCAACTCCAGCGCTGTAATCGGCGACAGCAACTTGTTCCTTCCGCATGAAAAAACTATAAATGTTATAGGCAAGCTTGGAGATGAACACGGGTCGGCAGAAATATGGGTGTCCACCTATGACGAGCCTACGATAAGCGAAACCGTGCCGATAACCAGCGGCTACAAGGAAAACAACACGAACAATGGCGCGGTCGTAGCGCCCGGCGTTTATTTTAAGGGCGACAAATACGGCGTGGCGCTTGTCGGCGATGAAGCCGCGCTTGGAGCCAACGGCGGCGGCATTACGATTGATCCGATGCACGACGACGTAACCTTTAGCGCCGACAAGACTTGGGCGCAAAAGGGCGGCTCCGACAAAATTACTGTAAGCGGAACGATAGACGGCCAGCCGATGGACTTTGACGACTCCACGAGCGCCAACTACACGACCCTTGAGTTTGACGTCAAAATACACGGAGAGTCTGCCGCCGGATATTATTCTAAAGTCGGAAACAACGCCGTCAAATTTAGCGGCTCCAAGGGCAAGCTGCCGGTAGGCGACTACGTTTTGCTTGTCACCGGCGTTCATGGCGGAAAGACCTACAGCGCCAGCTTTGACATAAGGATTATGGAAAACGCGACTGTTCCGACGGGTTATGTCATAACCGGCGGCGAAACCGTTACGGGCGCTGTTGGAACAAAGTCTCCTTCAAATGTGTTCATAGACGGACGAAGCGTGGCGATTCCCGTCATCATCGCGTGCGACCACGAGGTTACGCAAGGCGAATACGAAACGTATTGCTGTTACTACAACACCAGTCTTCCTAGCGAATCGAAGGGCAAGGGCGCGAACTATCCGGCCTACTATGTAAGCTGGTGCGACGCTATTGTTTACTGCAACTTAAAAAGCATCGCCGACGGCCTAACGCCTGTTTACAGCCTTGACGGAGCGACAAATCCGCTGATGTGGAAGACAAGTGGAAGCGTGACGGAGGGGACTGGCGAATATGTCGGAAAATACTGCGTTCCCACGACCTTGACCGAGAGTGTCAAGAACAATTGGATAAACATAGTCTTTGACCAAAACGCGGACGGCTGGCGCCTGCCCACCGAGGTTGAATGGGAATACCTTGCCCGCGCCGCCAACAAAGAGGATTATAAGTACAGCGGAAGCGACTCAATCAATGAGGTTGGTTGGTATAACGCAACCGCTGATGGTAAAACTCACGAAGTTAAGACAGTCAGATTTCCCGGCAAGAACAACGCCAACGGCCTTGGCCTTTACGACATGAGCGGAAACGTCTGCGAATGGTGTTGGGACTGGGAAGGCGCGCCGTCAAATAGCACTCCGTACACTGGCCCAGACTACGCTAGCGGCGCGAAAAAGATTTATCGCGGCGGCAGTTGGGGTCTAATGAATTCGAAGAGTGAGGTTTCGTACCGAGCGGATTACCAAAAGTATCAGTATCAGTCGAGTAACGAAGTGGGCTTCCGTGTGGTCCGCACAGTTCGCTAAGGAGAGGGGAGAAAAGATGATGATGAAAAAAACTTTTGCATTGCCTTTAATCGCCGCCTCTCTTTTTGCCGCGCTTTTTGTCAGCTGCTCCAATATGGGAGCGGACGCCGGAGCCGCGGCCAACTCGAATGGCGCGACTGCGGGCGGACAAAACGGCGCGCAAGGGCAGGCCGTGGTCACTGTAAGCGGCTCGCTGGGCTTTAGTGGCGCCATGCCAACTCAAATCGCGGCGCTCGTCAACAACTCGCTTGGCGACAGCGGCGACGCCGCATCCCGTTCGGCCTTTCCCAAAACGCCAAACGCAAGCAGCCTGGCAATCTCTGTATACGCCGAAGAAGTGACGGACAGCGATACAAAACTGCGCTATGACGGAACTGTCGCCGCCGACAAGCAAAGCTACTCCGTGGGAATCCCCGTGACCAGCGGAAAAAAATACTATGTCCACGCGGTGGCCAAAGATGGCGACGTGGAAGTTCTTTTTGGAAAGAGCGCGCTTTTGGACTTTACGACAGACGCGGAACAATTTTACACAAGCCGCGACATAGCTCTTGGCGCGCAACAATCCGCGACAGACAAGGGCGGTGTGAACCTTACTGTGAATGTACAAGGCTTGGACGTGTCCACCGCCAAGATGATTTACAAACCAAAAGGCTCAACGGAGTCAATAAGTGAATATGGCTCGTCCGGTTTAGGCGGCAACGTGCGGGTTTTTTCCGTAGGATTTGAAGAAGGCGAGTTCGATCCGATTTCTGCCATTGCGTCCGGCGAATATACTATGATATTTGAATTTTATTCGGGCGCGGAAAGTTCCGAAAACCTATTGTATTCATTCACGGAGAACGTAAGCGTTTTTGACAGGCTTGTGACCGACACTTGGGTAAAGAATGGTTCCGAGCCTTGGCTAACCCCCAGCGGTACCGGCATCGCTTGCAAAATCACCAGCGCTATGGTCGACGGCTTTAAGCTTACCGACATTTACGTTGACCCATACGCCGCAACCACAACGGAAAGCGGAACCTTCCTCAACCCCAAGAGGTCGTTCACCGACGCGCTGGCCATGCTGCAGGACGCAAGCAAGGATTACACGATTTTCATCAAGGGAACGATTGGCCCCCAGACGATTCCTGACACGCTGAAAAATTCGGGAACAGGCAGCGGGAACACCTACGCCAAAAGCCTTACCCTTTGCGGGGCGGGCGACCCCGAAGACGGAGTTCCCACGGACAGCATTGACGCGGCCGGCGCGGCCGGAACCTCCGCCCTTACAATAGCGACGACAGTTCCCGTAACGATAAAAAATCTAAAGATTACAGGCGGAACGGGGACGATAAAAGAAGTCTCCATTATGGATGGTATGTTTACAACCTCAAATGCTTGTGGCGGAGGAATTTATCTTTCCGCCGCAGGCGGCTCCCTTACCCTTGGGAAAGGCGCCTATGTGTCGGAGAACAGCGCGGATGCTAGCGCTGGAGCCAGCAGTTTAAAGAACAGCTATGGCGGAGGAGTTTTCATAAGCGCTCCGGGCGAACTGAACCTTTTGGACGGCTCTGTGGTGTCAAATAACAGCGCGGAAAGCAACGGCTGTGGCGGAGGAATCGCAATATATGATATTGACGCCACTGGCGCAAGCTGCAAGCTGAACATTTATGACGGCGCCTTGATAGAAAAGAATCGGGCAACCTTGAATGGGGGAGGAATTTACCTTGGCAAACTTCCTGTAGATGTCGCTATGAGCGGCGGCCGCATAAGCGGAAACGTCTCCGGAGTTAGCGGCGGCGCGATTTGTGGCTCCAGCGGAACGTTCACCATGACAGGCGGCGTGATAGGGGACGATTCGACTTCGATAACCCTAGCCGCCAAATACGGCGATTCGACGCGGACGTCCGCCAAGTCAAACAAAACGGAAGGTAACGGCGGCGCCTTTTGCTTTGCCAATACTTCGGGCGGCTCTGATAAATTTAATATAAACCTTTACGGCGGAACCGTCGCCTACAATTGCGCGCAAGACTTCGGCGGCGCCTTTTCCTTGCAGGGCGGTAACTTGACCGTGAAAGGCGCCGAAATCAAATGGAATGGAGCCAGCGGCGTGTCTTCTGCCGCCGGCGGCGGCGCGGTTTTCCTGACCTCCTGCGCCAAACTTTACCTTGACGGCTGTACAATCACCGGGAATGAATGTTATGACAGCTCTGGGGGCGGCGGCGCGATTTGCATTATCGGTAATAGCGACACGACTCGCACGCCGGAAACTTTCCTAAAAGGCGCTGTTTCCATTCCAAGCGACGGCCCGAAAAAGAATGACATCTGGCTGGAAAGCTTTAACGACTCGGCTACTCATATGGCATATCCCTCATTGTATATTGAAGGAAAGCTTACAGGAAGCGAACCCGTCGCCAGAATCACGCCTAGCCTGTACAGCTCTGACCGCCAAGTCCTCCAGCTTGCCGACGGCGTCACGGACGTAAACTTCCCGCTGGAGTGCTACAAGTTCGCCGTCACCCCGCAAACAAGCCCCGCGCAAGAATGGGCGGTCGCCGGCGACGGATATTTGGCCAAGAAGACGACGTTGACGGGGACAAGCATTGATGGTTTTACTGTGGCTGACTTTAACGCAGGCGACAAGGTCATTTATGTCTTTGACGCAAGCGTTAATAACACTCAGATCGGAGATTTTACGGAAAAACTATACCACGGAACCATAAACACAGGCGAGAAGAAAGTGGGGGTAGGCTCTGTCCTTGACTTTTCAAAAGCAACAAACCTTACAAGCTTGGGATTTAGTTGGTCAAACAATAGCATTGCTCAGCCCTTTGACATAATTCTTCCGCCTAAATTTGATGCCACCAAGTTTACCAGCCAAACATTCGCTACGTCGATTAGAAATGCCAAGAATGTTATTGCGACGCCAATGGCAAACGGCGGCCTTGTCTCGGAGGACGGTATTGTTTACAACAAGCCCAAAACGACGTTATTCTTCTACCCCGGCGGAAAAACCGCGACGTCTTTTGTCGTTCCGAACGGCGTGACGACCATTCCGCGACATTCGTTCTCGTGCAACAGCAGCCTTAAGAACATAACATTGCCGGAGGGAGTCACTTCTATCGCTTGGGATACTTGTTGGGGCACTTCGATAGAGTCTATCAACGTTCCGTCAACCGTAAAAACAATAGCGAATGAAGCGTTCAGCAATGGCGCTTCTTTCACTTCGCTTACTTTTGCCGACCCAACTGGTTGGAAATTAGGCCCCGTCGAGGCCGATGCCACCCCCGTAGACTCAAGCAACCTTAGCGATCCAGCGACAGCCGCGACATGGTACAGGTCAAACGGGTATAGAGTTTCGGGCGCCAACAATTCCAATGGCTACAAAGTGCTTTGGCATGACTAGGGTGGGCGCGGACTTAGTTTGCGGCTTGCGCGCTTTCGCAAACAATTTCCTTGACTTGCTCTTCTGTCATGTTCAAGGATTTTGCGATAAGCTCCAATGAAGCGCCGTTTGCGTAAAAGCTTCGTGCGTCTTCCACGGCTTTTTGCCGCGCGCCTTCGGCAAGGCCCTCCTCGCGGCCCTTGGCCCGCATGCAGGCCATTTCTCTGTCCCATTCCATAAACTGCTGCCTCCATTGCGTGTTGCGCTTGGCGTTCTCGACAAGGCCTCCAACGCGCCGGGTAAAGTCGTCGCTGCTTGAGTTCTGCGTGACCATGCGCAAAAAGGCCTTTTGCCTTGCGTCCAACAGTTTATCATAGTTTTTGCAAATGTAAAAGACTTTTTGAGCCCTGTCGTTCAATTTTGTTTCCGTGTCTTCAAGGCAAAGGTTCTCAAAAGTGTATTTGGCCAGGCCTTTTTTGAATACGTCGTCAAGGCAGATGAAAATGATGTAGGTTGTCTTTAGCTCTTTGTACTGCTGGCCGGACTTCAAAAGGTCCACGTCCATCACGCCTTGGTAGTAGCGGGCTCGTTCCGGTAGTTCGCTTGTGTCCGTGGTTTGAACCTCGATGTTGTAGGCCTTTAGCCCGTCCGCGTCCCTTGCGTAGACGTCCATGCGGATGCCCTTGCTTGCAAAGTCGATGTCTACGACTTCTTCTTGGCTCATCTCGATCCGCTCGATTTTGAATTCAAGCAAGATTTCCAAAAGCTCCTTGCAGACATCGGGGTTGTTCCTCATTACCTTGTAGAAAATAAAGTTGTTGGCGATTGTCGCCTGCTCCCACTTTTCCTGCGGCGTGAGCGCCATTTGACTTTCGTTCATGGTATGACTCCTTATATGCAATAATTGAAAAACGCGGCGCGTTTTCCTTACCTATAAGATATAAATAGTTGCGCGAATTTTCGTTTATTTTTGAAAAAAATCGCAAAAAAATTGACAAAAACTACCCCGCGAGCTACCATTGTATATGTCGATTTCCCGCCCGCCCCCACTTTCCTTTTTGCGCGAATTAATGTAAAATAACGTTCTTATGATAGACGAGAAAAAAATACAGCAGGCTATGAGGCTTTTTTTGGAGGGAATCGGTGAGAATCCCGACAGGCCCGGAATGGAGGAAACTCCGGCCCGCGTCGCCCGCGCCTGCAAGGAAATATTCGGCGGCTACGAGCAAGATGGCGGCCAAATCCTTTCAAAGAATTTTGACTCCACCGCCAGCGACTTGGTAATAGAAAAAGACATTCAATTTTACTCCATGTGCGAGCACCATTTGCTGCCTTTCTTTGGAAAGGTGGCGATTGGCTACGTTCCCGACGGAAAGGTTGTCGGGCTTTCAAAGCTTGTCCGCCTGGTGAACGTTTACGCCCGCCGCGCGCAAATCCAAGAAAACTTGACCGAACAAATCGCCGACTCCTTGATGGCCGGCCTAAAGGCAAAGGGCGTCATAGTCCTTGTCCAAGCCGAGCATATGTGCATGTCGATGCGAGGTGTGAACAGGCCCGGAGTGGTCACCTCTACCTTGGCCCACAGGGGAGTCCTAAGCCAGGACGCCGCCTTGCGCGAATCCTTTTTTGAGAGAGTCAAGCTGTGACTTTGATTATGTACGCGGCCGTTTCGATTGACGGAATCGCGGCTTTGGACAGCAAAACCGGAATCGAGCGCTACGGCTCGCCCGAAGACCGCGAATTTTTTTTGGCCGGAGCCAAGTCTTGCCAAGCGGTGATTATGGGAAAAAACACCGGTTCTTTTAGGGTCTTCGGCGTGCCCAATTTTGTGCTAACCCACGACCCCGATTTATTGCAAGCCCACGACCCGGCCGGCGCGGAGGCCTCGCAAGTCCAGGACGCGTGCGGAACGAACGAGCGCGGCTTTGAGCGCGTTTACCTTTGCGGCCAGCCCCAGGAGATTTGCGCAAAACTTGAGGCTCGCGGAATCCAGAAAGCCGCGCTTTTGGGCGGCCCTTCCACCAACTTGCAGTTTTTGCGCGCCGGCCTTGTTGACGAGATATATTTGACGGTGGAGCCGGTGACGATCGGCCGCGGAATCCGCTTTTTGAACGAGCCGCTAGAAAGCCGTTGGACCCTGGCCGACAGCCAAGTTTTAAACGAGCGCGGAACGATAGTTCTTCACTATAAAAAGCATTGCGCAGACTGAAAATTTGTGGTAAAATAGCAATTATGGATATTAAACAAACAAAAGACGGAAACAAATTGACAATCGCGCTTTCGGGCCGCTTGGACACAACGACAGCCCCTCAGTTGGAGGAAGCTCTTGCCTCCGCGCTTGACGGCGTGGCGGACTTGGTTTTTGACTTTGGCAAAATCGAGTACATTTCTTCGGCGGGACTTCGCATTTTGCTGAACACCCAAAAGAAAATCAGCGCGGCCGGCGGATCTATGAAGCTTACCGGCGTAAACGACGTTGTCCGCGAAGTCTTTGAAGTGACCGGCTTTATCAACATTCTCTCAATTGAATAGATTTAACGGCAAAAAAAACGCGATTCTTGCATGCTTGGCGCTTCTTTTGCCGCTTGTCGTCATTTCTTGCGTTTCTGACAGCCAACCGGCCGCCGTGTATTCTCCGGCGGAAAACGCTCCCAAATTGCGAGGCGTTTGGGTTGCGACAATCAGTTCAAATTATCCTCGCGCAAAGACCAGCGATGCCCAAAAATTAAAGGCCGACGTTGACTTTATCGTTGACCAGTGCCAGCGCTTTGGCTTTAACGCGATTTTTTTTCAAGTAAGGCCTTCTTGCGACGCGCTTTACGCTTCCAGCGTTTTTCCGTGGAGCCAGTGGCTTTGCGGGGCTGAAGGCGTCGCTCCCCAAGACGGCTTTGACCCCTTGGCGTACTTTTGCCAGGCCGCCCACCAAAAAAACATCGCGCTGCACGCTTGGATAAACCCTTACAGAATCAAGGCCAAAAAGGGCCAAAGCCTTGACGAATTGCTTTCCGTTCGTCCCCAAATGGCTGGGCTAAAAAAATTCATCCATCCCAGCTCCGACGGAAACTTTTACCTTGATCCCGGCCAGCCAAAAGTTCGCCAGCTTGTGGTCCGCGGCGCGCGCGAAATTTTGCAAAACTATCCTGTGGACGGCCTTCATCTGGACGACTACTTTTACCCGCAAACGGGAATCGACGATTCGGAGACTTACAAAAAATACGGCGCCGGAATGGACTTGGACGACTTTAGGCGGCAAAGCGCGACCCTTTTGATAAAGGAGCTTTTTTGCTTGACCCGCGAAATTCGGCCCGGCGCCCTTTTTGGCGTTTCGCCCTTTGGCATTTGGGGCAACAAAAGCGCCGCCAATCCTTACGGTTCGGCCACCGGCGGAACGGAGTCCTATTCCGCGCATTGCGCCGATTCCGTCACTTGGATTCAAAGGGGAATCGTTGACTATATCGTTCCGCAAATATACTGGAACATCGGCCTAAAAGTGGCCGACTACGCCGAGCTTGCCTCTTGGTGGAACCAAGCGGTGGAGGGGAGCGGCGTCACTCTATACATAGGAATGGCCGACTACAAGGCCGCCGCGGCGATCAAGTCCGGCAATGAAAAAAGCCCCTGGTTTGGAACGGACCAGCTGAAAGCCCAGCTGGAGTTGAACAAAACGCTAAAGAACGTTGCGGGCGAAATCCACTTTAATTTTGACTCGCTTATGGAGCCTGACATCCGTTCCTTTTACGAAAACCTTGCAAATAACGCTTTTGCGGAGTATAATTGAACATTATGGCAACATTAACCGTAGACGCCGACAAGGCCAGCACAGCCAAAGTTTCCGCTTTTGTAGAGGCAGAGCTTGAAAAGCTTGAATGCCCGATGAAGGAACTGGCTCAGATCAACATCGCGGTGGACGAACTGTTTTGCAACATCGCCTCTTACGCTTACCCGGAAGCTGGCGGACAAGCGGTTGTCAGCGTGGAAAGCCCCGCGCCGCAAACGGTGGCCATAACTTTTGAGGATTGGGGCGTTCCCTACAATCCCTTGGAAAAGCCCGACCCCGATGTGACCCTTAACGCCGAGGAAAGAAAAATCGGCGGCTTGGGAATCTACATCGTAAAGAAAACTATGGACGCGGTAAAATACAAGTACGAAGACAAAAAGAACATTCTTACGATAGAAAAGAAATGGTGACGGATATGGAAGAGATTGAAGAGAGAGAGCACAACGAAGAGTATTTTTACGTTCACGGAAAAGACGTTTATTCCACTCAAAGCCTTTTGGCGTCTCTCGGCGTAAAGCAGGAGGACACGATTTACAAAAATTCTTCCAACGACTTTATCCGCTGGCCCTTTAGCGCCGCCGATTTTTTTGAGGCGGTTTCGGACAAGGCTCCCGACGCCGCGGAGTTGGAAAGCGCCTTGCAGGGCGACGACAAGATTTTGGCGGAACGCATCAACGCCGAGATAAAGGGCTACAAGGATTCCGGCAACACTGTCGCCAACCAAGACCGCATCAAGGAATTGCGCGCGCAAAAAAAAGAATTGCTTGCAAAAGCCGCGCTCGCTTTGGACGGCTCGTCCGTTTCGCTTGTGTACAAAACTTTCGTTCAAATAAACGACAGCAAAATGGTGGAAGAAAAGCTTCCGCAATTCAAGGAAGTCAAGTGGCCATGCAAAGAGCAAATGCCTTACTTTACCGCCGGCTTGGAAGACTTTGCCGCCGCCGTCGCTCGCGGCGAGCCGACTGCGATTACGGGCGGCCCCTGCTTTTTTGGCGAGCACGAAGTTGACTTGGTTTTTACCCTTAAGGATGGAAGCCAAAAGGTCTACGACTTTACGACGCGCCGAAGGAACGCGGGCGACAGGGTTTCGTTAGAGGCGGAGTTTACCAAGCAAAACGCCGATGAGGTTGTTGACGTTTCGTTTGTAAGCCACAAGGAGCTTTTGACGACCGAAGAGTACGACAGCATTTTGTATTTGTTTGAGCTTGCCAACGCCACAGGCAGTTCCCTTACGCTTCCGATAGTGGACGCTTCATACGCAAAATACTTGGACTCGATGCTGGAGCCGCTTTCGATAGAGCTTCGCGTCCGCGCCAGAAAAGAGTTCCGCAGAGTCGCCGCTCCGATTATACAAATGTACCGCGATCTTTTTGACACGCTAAAGAAAAAATATCCCAACATAAAAGAAACTTTCATAATGACCGGCGAGGACAGAGACTTGCTTTCGCAGTATTACGCCAAGCGCGCGCCTTTTGTTGACAAGCCTTCCACTCGCAGGATAATTTCCGGCATACAAGAAAAGATTGAGTCGGTAAAGGATTACATCACGCTTCCGGCTTTGCCCTTTTATTTTTTGGGAATCAAGAACGTTCTCGAAGTGGACTACATCGGCGAGACCGACTCTTTTTGGAAGTGCCGCAAAATGCACAAGGGGCAGATGAACCTTAGCGCGCTTTTGTATCCGATAAAAATCAGCGCCGACGGCTGGCGTTCGATTTTCTCAACTGAGTTGCAGTACAAAGAATATATAAAGAAGGAAGATTATGGAAAGCGCTAAGAGCAAAGTTTTTATTTTTGTATTGACGGTTTTGACCCTTTGCTTTGGAGCCGTGTCCTTTTTGAACAGGGACAGAATCGAGTTCCCATTAAAGAACGAGCTTACATTCCAAGAGCCGTATATTGTCCGCGACGCGGGCAACTTGCGCTATGTGTTGGACAAACAGCGCACAAGAATCGTCGTTGTTGAAAAGAAAACGAATGTAGTGAAATGCGTTTTGCCGCGCGGCTACGACGACGCCGACCGCTTTTATTACGCCGACGATTTTATGGTCGACGAAAAAGGCTGGGTCTATGTAAAGGAAGGCGCTTGGGACGGAAACAGAATTTCGCGCGAGGCCGTTTTGGTTTACGACGAGGAGGGCCGCTACAAGGCCACTTACCTTGACATCAAGCATTCGGCTGTGACCAACAAGCACAAGATGATGCTGCTTTCCGTTCAAAACGGAAAAATAGTTTGCTCATTTAAAAACAGCAAAACCGTTTCTATCACGACCCTCGACATACAAAGCGGAAACAAAGCGAAAGAAGAATATCCATTTGACAACGCCTACGACTTTGTGGCCGACATGTCCTTGGACGGAGAAGGAAACGTTTGCCTCTTGGACAAGGCCGGACAAATCTTTGTTCTTAGAAAAGACATTGGCTTTGCCCGCGTTTACAAGGGAAATGACGACGAATACTTAAACTGGATCGAGCCTTCGGGGGCCGAAAAACTTTTGTGCGCCGAACTCTATTCCGACAGAGTGGTGGAATTGGATTTGCAAAACGGCGAGAAGAGGACTGTGCTTGACAACGCGGGCTCTGTGACTGTGACTCCCGTTTCTTTTTCAAGCATGGAGACGCCAAAAAAGAACGGCGAAATGATGAAGGTTGAAGCCGCTCTTTTGGCCGCCCTCGCCATTTTCCTTTTGAGCGCGCTTTTGCTCGTAATCAAGATTGTTTATTCTTTCTTTAGAAGCCAAATAAAGGTAATCCAGCGCATCAGCGTTTACGTAACCATCGTAATTTTGATTGTTGCGGGAACTATCACTTACAAGCTTACCGGCGAATTTTCAAAAGTAATGCGCGTCCAGATTTTGGCGCAAATGGAAAACATGGCCTATTCCGTCGCCAACACGATCAGGCCTTCCACTTTGGATTCGATTCAAAGCGCGGCAGATTTCGCTTCTCCCGAATACCGCGAGATGATCCAGAACATGCAGAGCATCATCGATCCCACGCTTGACATAAACAAAAACATTTACTGCGACATCTTTAAGTTTGACGAAAAGCGGGGTGCCTACGCTTGCGCCTACCTTGACCAAGCGATCGGAACTTACTTTCCGCTGACCCAGGGCGAGGCCGAAGAGATAAAGCAAATCTACGAAACATCCCGCTCGGTAAGCTCAAGCAAGGACGACAGCTCGGCGTCATACACTTATGTTTCTGTTCCGGTTGTGAACGATTTTGGCCGCGTTTGCGGTGTCGTTTCGGTAATGACCGAAAACTTTATGCTGACCGACCAAATCAGCGACATGAAAAAGAACGTCTTGCTTGGAATCGTAGTCACCTTGATTTTTGTTTGGCTTGCGATGGGCGAGGCGCTTTCTTACATTCTTTCCAAATCCCAAGCTCAAATGGACGAGGAAAAGAAAATCGCGCGCGGCGAAAAGGTCGAAAAAACTTTCCCCCATTACTACATACGCATAATGGTCTTCGCGCTCTTTGCCGCTTACAATATGACGACAACCTTCTTGCCTATGGTAATAGCAAAAGGCGCCTTTGAATCCTTGGGCGATGCGGGCGGAAACTTGGCCGCGGCGCTTCCGATTTCGGTCAACCTCTTTATCATCGGCTTGATGGCGCTCTTT
>JAEEVR010000048.1 GCA_016290995.1 Treponema sp.
TATGGACGCAAAGCGCGTTCTTATAATCACAGGCGCCAACACCGGCGGAAAAACCGTCGCCATAAAAACATTCGCGCTTTTTTCTTTGCTAAACCAGGCGGGCTTTGCGATTCCCGCCGCCGAAGGAAGCCGCCTTCCGTGCTTTGACGCGGTTTACGCGGACATCGGCGACGAGCAGTCGATCGACGCTTCGCTTTCGACTTTTAGCGCGCATATGAAAAACATCGCGCTTGCCTTGAACCAAGCCACAAGCAAAAGCCTTGTCCTTCTTGACGAGCTTGGAAGCGGAACCGATCCGCTGGAAGGAAGCGCGATCGCGATGGCCGCGCTTGACAGCTTGATCGACCGCGGCTCCTTTGTCTTGGTCACGACCCACCACGGCGTTTTGAAAAATTACGGCTGGACAAATCCCGTTTGCTGCAACGCAAGCGTCGAGTTTGACATGGACGCGCTTAAGCCCACTTACCGTTTGGTGATGGGAATTCCCGGAGAAAGCCACGCGCTTGAAATCGCCGACCGTTCCGGAATGCAAAAGAGAATCGTTCAAAAGGCGCGGGGCTACATTCAAAGCCAGGCGGCGGACGTAAGCGCCTTGATCAAGGGCCTTAACCAAAAGCACTTGGAGCTTGACCGCCTTATGCAGGAACAAAAGGCGCGCGAAGAAAAGCTTGAGGCTGCCGCTCTAAAGAACGAAGAAAAGGAAATCAAGCTGCGCCGCCGCGAGCACGACTTTAAGGCCGCCCAGTCAAAGGAAGAGGCCGCATTTTTGCGCGAGTCGCGCCGCAAGTTGGAAAACCTTATCCGCGAGCTAAAGGAAGGGGAGGTCACCCGCGAAAAAACTTTGGCCGCCAAGAAGTTTAAGGAAGACCTTGCCGCGGCGGAAAAAGTTCATTCCGACATTTTGCAGGCGGAAGAAGAGAACCTCTTGCGCGACGAAGAAAAGTTTGAAAAGAAAAAGAATTCCCACAAGAGCAACAAGCCCACAAAGGGAAAGACAAAAAATTCCGACGCTCTAAAGACCGCGACTCCCACGCTCGCCAAGCGGGAAATCGTCGAGGAAGCGGCCAAAAAATTTGAGGAAGGCGCCAAGGTTCATTCTTTGGCAACCGGAGCGGAAGGCGTGTTGCTGCGCAAGGAAAAGGGCGGCGAATGGCTAGTCCAGTTTGGCGCGCTTAAAATCAAGGCTAAAGAAAAAGACTTGCGCCTGGACCAAAATACCGCCGCAAGAACTATTCCGTCCTGGCAATACGTTGTGGCCGGAACTGCTTCAAGCCCAAAAACGGGCGCGGCCAGCCAAGTGGACAAGCCCGCCTACGAGTTGCGCTTGCTTGGAATGCGCGCCGACGAAGCGGTAAAGGCGCTTGAGCGCCAAATCGATTTATGCGTCCTTAACGGCTTGGACCACTTTAGCGTCATCCACGGAAAGGGAACCGGCGCGCTAAAGGATGCCGTCCAAAAGTACCTCAAGGCCGCGCCCGCCGTCCAAGACTTTTCGTTCGCTCCCGCCGAAGACGGCGGCGAAGGCAAAACCTATGTAAAATTGTAGAATATAATTTTTTGGGAAACAATAAAACGAGGGCAAAACGGGGCGGGACGCAGAAAAAAAGACTTGGAGGGGCCCGTCAGCGAAGGCTTGGCCGTAGGCGTCAAGCCGGAGCGAAGGACGGGTGGCGCCAAGGACTTTTTTTCGTCGCTGGGACCCGCCATTTAAGCCCTCGTGTTCTTTGTATTGATTTTACGCAAAAAAAGTTGTATTCTAGTAAGTATGAAAACGTCGAACAAATTCACTTTGGCGCGAATAATCGCCGCTCCCATTCTTTTTGTACTTTACTTTTTGCCGCGCTGGCTGGGCCTTGCTGAAGGTGCGGCCGCGAGCCTTGTTTTGTCCGCGGCTATGATTCCCCTTTTGGCGGCGGCGGAAATAACCGACTACTTTGACGGAAGCTTCGCGCGCGCCCACGGCGAGGTCAGCGACTTTGGAAAAATGTTCGATCCCTTCGCCGACGTTTTCTTGCACCTTTCGATGTTCACTTGCTTTGTCTTTACAGGCTACATGCATCCAGCCTTGTTCGTCTTGATTTTGTACCGCGAGTTCAGCCAAAACTTTTTGCGCATGGTCGCGGCCAAAAGCGGAACGGCAATCGCGGCCAAAAAAGGCGGCAAGATAAAAACCGTTTTCTATGTCGCAAGCTGCTTTGTCGTTCTTGTCCAAAACTTTTTGGCCTTGTCGGGCCTTTCCGCCGCATGGGGAACAAACATGGCCGCCTTTAAAGTTGCGGGGAACGTTGTCTTTGCCGTTTGCGTTTTGCTTTCTTACGCAAGTTTTGCCGATTACCTAAAGTCTTTTGGCGGCGTGTTGAAAGACGCGGCAAAATAAATGACGCTCCGAAAATATCAAAAAGATTTGATTCTATTTTCTATATGCTTGTTGCCTGGCCTTGTTAGCTTAATAATATCAATTGTTCATACATTAATTTACATGACTTAATTTCTGAAGGTGGCAAAATATGGTGAGAAAAGCGAGCGGCGGAATCGCCTCGTTGTTGATTTTGGTTTTTGTGTGGATTGTTCCGGTTGTTTTTGGCGTGGTCGTGGCAAGAAAAAAGAACCGTTCGCCCCATTGGTTTTGGCTTGGGATTTGGCCCGGCGTTGGCTGGTGGGTTTTTATTATTATGTTGATACTTAAGCCTTTGCAAGTGTGCGAAAAGTGCAAGAAAAAAATTCCGGCCGATTCAAGAGTTTGCCCTTACTGCGCCACAGAAACAACATTCTCCGCAAAAACAAAGGAAGAAATTCAAGAAGAAAAGAAAAAGCATAATAAGAAAACAATCGCGGCTGTTTGCATTGTTGTCGGAATAATGCTTTGCTTTGTTTTTGTGACTATGTTTTCTGTAGCCGCGTCATTTAAGAGTTGCGAGCCGTACAAGCATTCTTTGGAATTGATCGAAAGCAATCCAATCATACAAGAATATTTAGGCCAAGATTACCGCCAAACGGGAATGATAAGCGGTTCATTAAAATCAAATGCGAACGGAATGGGAAGCGCGTATTTTTCTTATAAAATAAAAGGACAGAACGGAATTTCTGTAGTTTATGTGGACGCCGAAAAAGAAAACGATATTTGGATTTATAAAAAGATCAATTTTTATAAAGAAAAGCAATCGTGTGATGTGATTGATTTGTTGGCTGAGGAATAGACTGTGCGAGCCTATGACCAACGAAATTTCATACTGCAAAAAGAACGACGACACTCTTTCAAACGGCCAGTTTTATTATGCAAATGCTTTAAAAATCAAAAAAGAAAAAATATCAACAAATATTGATAAAGATAATCTTGAGTGGCTTAAGTCCGCTGGCAAAGGATATCAAACGAGACTTAACGGAGTCATTCGTTGGGCAAGAATGAATGGTTGCCCAATTGTGCAGATGTAGAAAAATACTTGCATAAGAATTTTCCAATCATCGTTCTTTTTAATTTACGCGCAAAAAAAGGCCGCCCGCTTTTGGTCTTGCGACCTTTTAGCGCGGCGGCTTTTTAGTCTTGCGAACAGTCTTGTTCTAATTCAACCGTTCCGCAATCCTATCTATAAATTGCCAACTGTCGACTATTTCTTTGGCGGCGGGGGAGGCTAGGCGGGCAAGGTCGCCGGTCATTACGCCGTCCTCTATTACGCCAAGGGTGGCCTCTTCCAATTTTTTGGCAAAGGCCGCAAGCTCGGGCGTGTTGTCCTTTTCGGCGCGTTTTGCGAGCGCGCCGGTCCAGGCGAAAATCAAGGCGACCGGGTTGGTCGAAGTCTTTTCGCCCTTTTGCCAGCGGTAGTAGTGCTTTTGAACCGTTCCGTGGCTTGCCTCGTATTCGAACTCGCCGGTGGGGCTTACCAAAACGCTTGTCATCATCGCAAGACTTCCGCAGGCTGATGCGATCATGTCGCTCATCACGTCGCCGTCGTAGTTTTTGCAGGCCCACAAGATTCCGCCGTCGCACTTCATTATGCGCGCCACCGCGTCGTCAATCAGCGTGTAAAAGTATTCGATTCCAGCCGCGTCAAACTTGGCCTTGAATTCCGCGTCAAAAACGCGCTGGAAAATCTCTTTAAAGTTTCCGTCGTAGGTTTTGCTGATTGTGTCCTTTGTGGCAAACCAAACGCTGATTTTTTGGTCAAGCGCGTACATAAAGCAACAGCGCGCGAAGTTTTCTATTGAAGAGTCAAGGTTGTGGATTCCCTGGATGATTCCGGGCCCGGGCATTTCCTTGATTAGCTTTCGGATTTCCTTTCCGTCGGAACCGGTGAACACCAGTTCAGCTTTGCCGGCGCAGGGGGTCTTTATCTCGCAGTTTTTGTAAACGTCGCCGTAAGCGTGGCGGCCAAGGATTATCGGCTTTGTCCAGCTTTTCACGTTGCAGTGGACGTTCTTGACAAAAATCGGAGCGCGGAAAACCGTTCCGTCCAACTCGCCGCGGATGATTCCGTTGGGGGAAGGGGTAAGCTGCTTTAGGTTGTATTCCTTTACGCGCGCGGCGTTGCTAGTGATTGTGGCGCACTTTACGCCAACTCCCAAGCGCTTTATTGCGGCTGCGGCTTCGTAGGTGATTTTGTCGTCCGAGTCGTCGCGGGCTTTTAGGCCCAAGTCGTAGTATTCAGTCTTTAAGTCAACAAAGGGAAGAAGAAGCTTGTCTTTAATGACAGCCCAAAGAACGCGGGTCATTTCGTCGCCGTCAAGTTCGGCGATCGGGTTTTTCATTTGAATTTTACTCATAGTCAAGAATTATAGTGAAAATGCAGATGCCTTTCAATACCGCATGCGCAAGGCGAAAAAATTTGACTTTTCGATAATGATATGTTATAATAAAAAGAAAGAAAAAAAGTGGTAGGGGCTGGTATTTATTTTTGGAGAGGGTTCTGCCATGAAGAAACTATTTTTTATTGGCGCCGTTATATTGGCGCTTTTTTTATGCGCTACTTGCGCTAACTCTAGCGGAGGAGGGAGCCCGGCTCCCGTTCCGCCGGAATTTCCGTACACGGCCAAAATGTCCTTCATCAACGGAGCCTTTGCCGCGTGGATTGAGGGCGAAGACGGCGAGATTATCACAAACGGCGACGACGACGACGAGCTTAAGCCCTTGGACTACAGCTGGTACCGAAAGGAGGCCGACGGTTCCGACGAAGAGGAAATCTTTAATTACGGCGCCTCCTATTATATTTACGACGAGGCCTACGACAAAGACATGGTCATCGAAGCCGTAATCACCTACAAAGGCGTCGAATGCAAAGTCCAGTCCGAAAAAATTCTCGGAACATTGGACAATGCTGTCGTCGAGTGCGTTGACAATTGCGATGTCGGCGACGCCTTGAGGTCCGAAGACTTGGAGCTTACGTCGGTCATGTCTGGAGAAGACGTTCTTGATCTTTCCGACGCGGAGGTGGCCTTTGCCGACATCCGCTACGCCAGCGAAGACTGCGACGACGTTTATTACGCAAGAACGGTGGAAAAGGCCTTTGCCGACGATTCCGGCGACTACACTATGCTCGTCACAAAGCCCGGCTACTCAAGCATGGTCTACACCAAGTACATAGTAGTCAAGCAAACCCTCAGCGACGACGAAGTCCCTGAGCTTTCCACCGACATCGAAAACATCAAGAGGGGGTGCGTAAGCTTTGAAGACGCCGAGATTATGTTTGACTACAGCATTGTCAACGATGAATGGCATCCTTACGAGGCCGGAAGCGAAATCCAAATCCCGACCGGACTGACTAAAATCAAAGTCAGAAAATCCGCTGTGGGAGAGATTTTTGACGACGGCTATCTAGAGGAATCGGATCCAAAAGTCATTGAGATTTTTCCCGAGAACATCGGAACGGACGTTTCAAAAATTCCGCCTGTGGCGAAAATGACTTTTGAAGACTACGACATAGTAAACGATGACATGACCGTAAAGGTCGGCGAGGCAAGGGGTAACCTTTACTTCTTGGCCTCCGTCAACAACCCCGCTTACTCTTCGTCCGACAGCCTTGAATTTGAATGGTATTTGGACAACAAGTCGGCGGAATTGTACAACGGCGTTACGGCACAAGGCGGAACGCTTGCCGTAGAGAGCGTGAACGACATTCCCAAGGGCTGTACGATTCACATAGAGGTTTACGCGCGTCCTGCAAGCGCTAACGGACTGTTTTATTACATTGACTTAACGCGGGAGTTTTAGGAGAGGCTTATGAAAAAGAGATTGTTTGTTTTATATACGGCCGCGATTTGTCTTTTGATCGCTTCTTGCAGCAACCTTGGCGGAGGCCAGAATTCCTTTTCCGAGCAAGATGGCGCG
>JAEEVR010000028.1 GCA_016290995.1 Treponema sp.
AATAGCGCAAGACCTTTACACGGCCGCTTCCGACGCGGAGGCGGACACGGTGTTGATCTACCAGCGCGAAAAAACTTCGCTGGACAACGCTGAGCCTAGCGTAATCGCCGCAATAAAAACCGCTCCCGACGTAATCATGTCTATCTCCAGCGTAAAGCTGGGCCACGACGCTGAGGCGGAAGCAAATCCTTATGTCGGAGAGAACGGCGTAAAATACGACAGCGCTTTTGACTACCTGCTTGAAGGAAAGAAAACAATCCGCGCGATTTGGACTCCCGGCCTTACGCCCGAAATGTTCGAGCGGACGGCTTGCATCGACTACGACGAGTTGGGCGAGCGCTGCAAAAAGCTTATGGCAAAATTCAAGGGCGCGGTCTCTGTCCGCGTCACGGCTCCCGGCGGAACGGACTTAACGATTCCAATCGAAGGACGCGTCCCGTTAAGCGACGACGGCGATTTTTCCAAGCCCGGAACTGGCGGAAACATTCCCGCCGGAGAAGTCTTCATAAGCCCGGTTGTAGGAAACGGCGTTGACAAAGGCTCGGAGGGAACAATCGTTTACGACGGATCGATGACTTTTGGAGACGGCGACTCAATCATAAACACGCCGATTGCAGTAAAAGTCCAGCGCGGTTTTGCGACCGACATCTCCGGCGGCGACGAATCCAAACGCTTGCTAAAAACGATAAGCGACGCGGAGGCTCGTTCGATTCAAATGGAAAAGAAGGGCGCGCTACCCCAAGGCCAAGGCGAAGTTTACAAAAGGAACGCTCGCAACATCGGAGAGCTAGGCATCGGCCTTAACCCATCCGCCACGATTAGCGGCAACATGCTTGAGGACGAAAAAGCCTTCCAGACCTGCCACTTTGCAATCGGCTGCAATTACGACGACGACGCGCCCAGTTTGATTCACCTTGACGGCGTCGTCCGCCAGCCGACGATTGTGATTAAGTATCAGGACGGAACGGAATTCACTGCGCTAGAAAACGGCGCGCTAAAAGTTTAGCCTTCGCGCGATCTGTTCGCGGCTAAGCTCTTCGCTTTGCTTTAGCATTGACGCGGGAACGCCGTAGGATTTTTCCAGCGCCTTGTCGGTCAAAACTTCGTCGGCGCTTCCTAGGTCGATGTCGTGGTTGGGATAAAAAAGCATTACGGTTTGCGCGTATTTTTTTGTCAAATCCAATTCGTGCATTGAAATGTAAACCGTCGCGTTTTTTGCCGCGCAGAATTCTTTTAAGTACTTTACGGCGCTTTCTTTTTGGCGCTCTTCCAAGGCAAAAAATGGTTCGTCCATAAAAACCGACTTTGAGCCGTAGAGCAAGGCAAAGGCCGCGAGCGCGCGTTGCAGTTGGCCTTTTGAAAGCGCGTTGAATTTTTTGTCCAACAAATCTTGCAGCTCAAAAACTTCTTTGACTTCATCCAACGCTCCAGATGCCTTTCCGCAAAGAGAGCCGTTTGTATAAACGTAATCCAGCAGCTCGCGGACTTCTTGGTCGGTGTCCAGTTCCATGTTTTGGTAGATGTAGCTTGCGAGTTTGTCGCGTTCCTCTTCACTTATGGAACGGGTGTCGCGGCCCAGCAATTGAACCGTTCCCTCTTGCGGCAAAACGCGGCCGGCGGCCAAAAGCATAAAGGTTGACTTTCCGCTTGCGTTGGGGCCAACCAAGCTTACAAAGCCCGACGGAAGCTCCGCGCTAAAATGGTCAAAAATCACCGGCGGCTGGATTTGCTTTCCGTCCTCGTCAACGTCGCCTTCCACAGGCGGATACGCAAAGTGAACGTCTTCAAATTTCAAGAAACTCATGCAAAACATTATATTGAATTCTTCAAACTTTTTCTATATAATATTCGCACCATGAAAACTTCAAAATTTCTTATTTCCACTCTCCGCGACTCTCCTAACGACGCGGTGATTGCAAGCCACCAGTTGATGATGCGAAGCGGAATGATCCGCAAATTGGGCAACGGCCTTTATTCATACATGCCGATTGGCTTTAAGTCTTTTACAAAAGTGATGAACATAATCCGCGAGGAATTGGACAAGGCCGGCTGCCTTGAAATGAAGCCGACTGTGATTCAGCCCGCGGAAATCTGGAAAGAAAGCGGACGCTGGGACAAGATGAGCGGCGAAATGCTCACTCCCCAAAACCGCGGCGGCCAGGACATGGTCGTAAGCCCTACGGCCGAAGAAGCTTTTACCGCTTTGGTCCGCGACGGCTTGGAAAGCTACAAGCAGCTTCCGATGACGCTCTACCAAATCAACACAAAATACCGCGACGAAATTCGTCCCCGCTACGGCGTCATGCGCGGCCGCGAGTTTACGATGATGGACGCCTATTCTTTTGACGCGGACCAAAAGTCGCTTGACCAAAGCTACGACAACGTGGCCGCCGCTTACAGAAAAATCTACAAGCGTTTGGGTCTATCCATAATTTCCGTCAAGGCCGACACTGGCAGCATGGGCGGTTCCGGCTCGGAAGAATTTATGGTTGAGTCTCCGGTTGGCGACGACACTTTGATTTTGTGCCCAAAGTGCGGCTACGCGGCCAACGTTGAAAAGGCGGCCTGCAAGCCCGACTCCAACGGCTCCGTTCCGACAAACGAAAAACTGGAAGAAGTTGCCACGCCCAATGTCTTTAGCATTGAGGACATGGAAAAATTCTTTGGCGCCAAGAGCAATCAGTTCATCAAGGCGATTGTCTGCCGCGTCACAAACTGCGCTTTGGATTTGAGCGGAGTCAAGGGAGCGGAATCATTTAAGCGCGTTGAGGACAACGCTGGAAAGTATTATCCGCTCAGCTACTTTGTGGTTTTGATTCGCGGTGATTTGGAATTGAACGACACAAAGCTCGCCGCCTTCTTAAAGGCAAGCGAAGCGGGCTTGGCCAACGACGACGAAATCGTAAAGTACGCCAACGCGCCGCACGGTTTTGTCGGCCCGCTCAACTGCAATTGCCCTGTCATCGCCGACAAGAGCGTCATCGACATGGACGCAAGCGGCGCCTTTGTTTCGCTTATGCACGACGCTTACATCGGAGCCAGCAAGGAAGGCTTCCACGCAAAGCATGTTGAGCCCTTGCGCGACTTTAGCGTTTGGACTTGCGGCGACTTTAGGACAGTCGTTCCCGGCGACAAGTGCGCGGAATGCGGCGCCGAGCTTTACAGCAAAAAAGGCAACGAGCTGGGCCACATCTTTAAGTTGGGCGACAAGTACACAAAGAGCATGAACGTGACTTACCTTGACCAAAACGGAAAGGCCGCCACTCCGATTATGGGCTGCTACGGAATCGGCGTAGACCGAACGCTCGCCAGCATAATCGAAGAGCGCCACGACGACAACGGAATCATTTGGCCGATGACTGTGGCTCCCTTCCAAGTTGTAGTTGTTCCGATAAAGTACGAAGGCGCGATGAAAGAGGCGGCCGACAAGATTTACGAAGGCTTGCTTGCCGCCGGCGTTGACGTTTTGCTTGACGACCGCGCGGAGCGTCCCGGCGTTAAGTTCAAGGACTTTGACTTGATCGGCATTCCGCTCCGCATCGTCGTTGGCGACAAGAACCTTCCAAACGTGGAAATGAAGTTGCGCTCCGAAAGCGACGCGCAGCTGGTTCCCGCCGACCAAGCCGCCGCAAAGGCCGCCGAGATTGTAAAGGCCGAATTGGCAAAGTTGAACGCGTAAAAGAAAAAAAGCCGCCAAATGCTGGCGGCTTTTTTTATGACTGATCGTAGTAGCGTGGCGTGTTTAAACGTTCCTACTTAATGTGAAATGTTGCCTGGCCCAAGAACGAAGAAACGCGCTTATAGGCGTCCTTGTTCTTTTGGACTTCTTCGATAAAGCTGTCGGCGACGGCTCCTTCCTCGGCGAAAACTCCGAACAAGAGGCTGTTGTCGGCGGCGAATTTATGCTCAAAAGTGATTGTGATTTTTTCAAATTCCAAGTGCTTCTTTAAAGTGGTAAAAGCCTTTTCCACCACGTCAGAAAATTTATCTCCGCCAACGTCTTCCTGCCAAGCGTTTTGGTAAGGATATTTTTGCGGGTTCAACTGCCTTGTGATTTTTTTCCAATCGTCGTCGTTTTGGATGATCCATCCGCACACGCACAAGGCGCCTTGATTTTCTTTCATTTTATTCTCCTGTTTTATTGTTGAGCGGAACGTCGTCCGCCCATAAATACATTATATCACGCTTTTTGTAATTTTGCTATAGGAATTTTTTTATGGACAAATCTAGCTTTATAAAATATAATCTATATATGAACGACACAGTTAGAATTGTAAGCATTGTGACGCTTTTTGGTTTGGCCTTTTTTTGTTTGCAGGTCGGAGTCTTTTTGTTGACCGGCCACAAGCTAAAGGACAACAGCCGCCGGACTTTGATTTTGCTGCAGTTTGTCACAGGCCTTTTGCTTGCGTTTGACGCTTGCGCGTATGTCTTTAGGGGAGTCGAAGGTCAAATCGGATTTTATATTGTTCGCGCAAGCAACTTTATGGTTTTCGCGCTAAATTATGTAAACACTTTTTTGTTTTGCTTTTATTCCGCCGAGTTCATCAAGTCGGACCTTTTGGACTTTAAAATATTCCGTTCCCCCCGCGCGGCCGTTAAAAGCGGCGTTCCGGTTCATCTTTTTGTCGTCTCATACATTTGTCTTGCTGGAATCGTTCTTACAATTATCAGCCAACCGACAAATCTCTTTTACTATTTTGACGAAGAAGGCTTTTACCACAGAAGCTCCTTGTATTCGTTGAGCGTTGTCCTTGGACTTTTGCCTGGCCTTATCACGCTGGCGATGATTTTCCAGTCCAAAAAGCGTTTGCCGCAAAATGTTTTTGTTTCTCTTGTCGTTTATCCCTTCTTTCCTATTCTTGGAATTTTTCTTGCCTTGGCTTTTTATGGAATTTCTTGGATAGACCTTGGTTACGGAATCGGCGCGCTGCATCTTTTTTATTCGTCGATAAAACTTATGGAGTTGGAGTTTTACGCTGACAAAAAGGACGGCCCTCGCTTAAGTCCAAGCTACAAACAAGCGGATGCAATTCCAGAAATGAAAAAGAGAATCGCCAGAAGCCATTTGTGGCAAGTCATCTGCGCGCTTTCCGGCGGCCTCTTGCTGGTGCTTGTGATTCTTTCTATTACAGGAATCAACATTCCCGAGCGAACGGAAGTCATACACACTCCTTACGTTCAAAACGTAAAGTCAAAGCCTGTGTGCGTGACTTTTTTGCGCGACCCGGAAAAAGTTTGGTTTGTAGATGACGACCCGACTATATTTGGAGCGCAGTTTAACGGAGTGCTTTATAACAACACGCGAGCCACGGTTATCACCGACTGGAAATTTACCATAGAAGTTCCAGACCACTGCTCGATTGATCCAGGCCCGTGGAACGGAAATTTTTCTCTTGGCGGAAACGAGTTGAGGGTTAGAAAACCGCAAATCAACGACAAGGAAAACATTCACGGCGTTGATTTTTACAGGGTCAATCCGTCAAAGAACCTTGGCTTTGGCTGCATTATGTACGCGCCAAAAGGCTTTTCGCCTTTGACTTCAAAAATGGTTTTGACGTACGAAGGCGTCCTCAAGCCCTTGTCGTACATCGGCTTTGACGTTGGCTTTGTTTTGCTCGCGGTTCTTTTTATCGTTTCTCTCACAGTTTCGTTTACGGAAGGAAAGCTTATCCGCGTAGAGGAAGAGAACAAAAAGCTTGAAGACACCGTCAAGGAGCGCACAAAGGAACTTCAGGAAGAAAAGAACCGTTCAGAGGCTTTGCTCTTGAACATTTTGCCGGAAGAAGTGGCCAAGCGCCTTGCCATAGACAAGAACGCCAGAATCGCCGACAAGATAGAAAACGCTTCGGTGCTTTTTGCCGACATTGTTGGCTTTACAAAAATCACAAGCGGCCTTGACGCCAACACAGTAGTCGGCGCTTTGAACGCGCTTTACTCGCGCATCGACGAACGCGCCAAGCGCGAGGGCATTGAAAAAATCAAAACAATCGGCGACTCTTACATGGCGGCGTCCGGCCTTTTTGGAAACGAAGAGGCCCAGAAAAACGCGCTTGCAATCGTAAACTTTGCTCGCGGAATGTTAAAGGACATCGAGGACTTTAACGCTTCTAGCGACGTCAAGCTTTTTATGCGAATAGGAATCAATAGCGGAAGCCTTATCGCCGGCGTAATCGGAAAGACAAAATTCGTTTACGACATTTGGGGAGACACGGTCAACGTTGCCAGCCGAATGGAAAGCTCCGGCGAAACGTCCAAGATACACGTTTCGGAACAAACAATGGCGCTTATAAAAGACGCCATCGCTTATTCCGAGCCGGTTGAAATGGAAATCAAGGGCAAGGGCGTTATGAAGACTTACTTTATCAGCGAGTGATATTCCTGCAAGCTTCGGACTCCGCCTTCGCCGCCGTTTCCGTTCTTTACTGCCGCGATTCCTTGCACTGCCGCAAGGGCGCCGGCAAGCGTAGTGATGTAGCTTACCTTATACTTTAGGCACGCCTTTCGGATTGTCTTTCGGTCTTCGGCGTAATTGCGCTGGGCTTTGGGCGTGTTGATTACAAGGCAAACTTCTTTGTTCATGATTGAGTCAACAACGTCCGGGCGGCCGGCGCCGATTTTGTTCACGACCTCGCACTTTATGCCGTTGTCGTTGTAGAAGTCGGCGGTGCCTTTCGTTCCCACCAGAGTAAAGCCCAAGTCTTTTAGCGTCTTGCCGATTTTAATGACCTGTTCTTTTTGGCCTTCTTTGTTGGAAAGGGAGATAAGCACTTTCTTGTTTTCCCAAGCGGCGGGAGCGTGCGGCAATTCGGAGCCGGCGGCTTCCTGCGACTTGTAAAAGGCCAGCGGGAAAGTTTCGGCCATGCCAAGAACTTCGCCGGTGCTTCTCATTTCCGGTCCAAGAATCGGGTCAACGCCTGGGAAGCGCGCCCAAGGTAGAACGGCTTCCTTAGCTCCAAAATACGGAATTTTTTTGTCTTTAAGGCCAAGCGATTCCAAAGACTCGCCAAGCATCATGCGAGTGGCAAGGCGCGCCATCTGCGTGTCGCAAACTTTTGACACAAGCGGAACGGTGCGGCTTGCGCGCGGGTTTGCTTCGATAACGTAAACCTTTCCGTCTTCAATAGCGTACTGCATGTTCATCAAGCCGCAAACGTGCAGGGATTCCGCGATTTTCTTTGTGTATTCTTTAATTGTCGCAAGGTTGTCCGCCGGAATCGACACAGGCGGAATGACGCAAGCCGAGTCGCCGGAGTGGATTCCCGCAAGCTCAACGTGCTCCATAACAGCAGGAATGTAAACGTGATTGCTGTCCGCAAGCGCGTCGGCTTCGCATTCAAGAGCGTTCTTTAGGAAGCGGTCGATCAAAAGCGGGCGGTCGGGAGTGACGCCGACGGCCTTTTCGACATATTCCTTAAGCGTCGCTTCGTCGTAAATGACTTCCATTCCGCGTCCGCCCAAAACGAACGACGGACGAATCATAATCGGATAGCCGATCTTGTCGGCGCACGCTTTGGCTTCGTCAAAGTTGATCGCCATTCCGCTTTCGGGCATCGGGATTTTTAGGTTTTCCATCATGTGGCGGAAGAGGTCGCGGTCTTCGGCGATGTCGATTGAGTCGATTGAAGTTCCCAAAATGTTAACGCCGTTTTCCTGCAATTCGCGCGCGATGTTGAGCGGAGTCTGGCCGCCAAACTGAACGATCACGCCAAAGGGCTTTTCCTTTTCGTAAATCTGCAAAACGTCTTCGGTCGTGACCGGCTCAAAGTAAAGTTTGTCGCTGGTGTCGTAGTCGGTTGAAACGGTTTCGGGGTTGCAGTTTACGATGATTGTTTCGTAGCCCATTTCCTTTAGCTGCATCGCGGCGTGGCAGCAGCAGTAGTCGAACTCGATTCCTTGTCCGATTCTGTTGGGGCCGCCGCCCAAAATCATAATCTTCTTTTTGTTGTCGCTGGCGGTGGACTTGTCGGGCGCGTTGTATGTCGAATAGTAGTAGTTGGCGTTCTTGACTCCGCTAACAGGAACGGCAAGCCAAGCTTCGGTAACGCCAAGTTCCTTGCGGCGGGCGCGGATGTCCTTTTCCGCGACTTTAAGAATTTTTGAAAGGTACTTGTCGCTAAAGCCGTCTTTCTTTGCCTTGATGAGCAAATCGTCGGCGGGAACGCGGCCGGGATTTTTGAGCATTTCCTCTTCCAAGTCGACGAGCTCTTTCATTTGCTCAAGGAAGAATTTTTTGACGTAAGTGATTTCGTAAAGTTTGTCCAGCGGAACGCCCTTTCTAATCGCTTCGTACAATTGGAAGTAGCGCTCGCTGGAAGCGGTCTTTAGCATTTCGCAAAGCTCGTCGGCGCTCTTTCGGTTAAAGTCTTTTGCAAAGCCCAAGCCGCTTCGGCCGTTTTCCAAGCCGCGGATCGCCTTTTGGAATGTTTCCTTAAATGTTTTTCCGATAGACATAACTTCGCCGACGGCCTTCATAGAAGTGCCGAGCGAGTCTTCAACGCCGCGGAATTTTTCAAAGGCCCAGCGCGCGAATTTAAGAACGACGTAATCTCCGTCAGGCGCTCCGCCCGGCGTGTATTTTTCCAAAGTGCCGTCGCGCCAGTAAGGAATCTCGTCAAGCGTCATGCCGCTTGCAAGCTTGGCTGAAATAAGCGCGATCGGGAAGCCCGTCGCCTTTGAGGCCAGAGCCGAGGAGCGGCTTGTGCGCGGGTTGATTTCGATGATGACCACGCGACCTGTCTTGGGATTGTGCGCGAACTGAACGTTCGTTCCGCCGATAACTCCGATAGACTCGACAATTTTAAAGGCGTCGCGCTTGAGGCGTTCCTCCAAATCCTTGTCGATTGTCATAAAGGGAGCGGAGCAGAAAGAGTCGCCTGTGTGAACGCCGACCGCGTCAATGTTTTCGATAAAGCAAATCGCGATCATTTGGTTCTTAGAGTCGCGGACAACCTCAACCTCAAGCTCTTCCCAGCCAAGAATCGATTCCTCGATCAAGCACTGATGGGTCATCGACAAATCCAAGCCGTTCGCGACTATTGTTCGCAATTCCTCGACATTGTAGCAAAAGCCGCCGCCCTGGCCGCCCATCGTGTAAGCGGGACGAACGACAAGCGGGTAGCCGATTTCTTCGGCGATTTTTTCGGCGCCTTCAACCGTGTGGCAAATGCCGGAGCGCGGCGTGTCGATGCCCAAGTTTTTCATCGTCTCCTTAAAGACTTCGCGGTCCTCGCCGCGCTCGATCGCGTCAAGGTTGACGCCGATTACCTGCACGCCGTACTTGGACAAAACGCCGGCCTTGTTCAATTCCATCGCCATGTTCAAGCCAGTCTGGCCGCCAAGGTTGGGAAGCAACGCGTCGGGACGCTCCTTTTCTATAATTTGAGAAAGACGCTCAACGTTAAGCGGCTCGATGTAGGTGGCGTCGGCCATAACCGGGTCGGTCATAATCGTAGCCGGGTTTGAATTTACCAATACAATTTTATAGCCCTGTTCGCGAAGGGCTTTGCAAGCCTGCGTTCCAGAATAGTCAAACTCGCAAGCCTGACCGATAACAATCGGGCCCGAGCCGATAATCAAAACTTTGTTGATGTCCGTTCTCTTCATATTATTTGCTCCTAAAGCAAAATCCTATAGAAAAAAACGGAATTTTTCTAGTACCCCTGTTATACGGACTGTCCGCCGATGAACAAAAATAAATTTGCGTGAATGGATAAACCGCGCTATACTTAAGGAATGAAAAGTTTTTATAAGCGTATTATTATCGCGCTGCTTTTTGTCGGAACGTTAGAGCTTGTATTTGCGGCTGGAAACAAAAATCAGTATGTGTCGGTGCAAGCGGCTCAGGTAAAAGCAAAGCCGTCTCAATTTGCAAAAACCGTGGCGGCCTTGAAATACGGCGACGAAGTGAGCGTTGTGTCGGTTGACAAGGCTTGGACAAAAATCAAGTCGCTTGACGGAAAGGCTGAAGGCTGGCTTCCCGCTTCATCCCTGACGACAAAAAAACTAATCGTAAAAGTCAAGTCGGAAAAGAAAACTTCTGCCAACGCCACCGAGCTTGCCCTTGCCGGAAAAGGATGGTCTGACGGCTACGAAAGCGACATCGCGAAGAGTTCGCCCAAAGATTACAACTACAAGGCCGTGGACACGGTTGAAACATTTGCCTCAAACGATATGGACACCATTGATTTCATAAAAGAGGGCGAGCTGTTTTTGGGAGGCCAAGAATGAAACGCATGATTAAAATTTATTTTGCCGCGTTGGCGATTTGTTGCGCCGCGACAGCCAGCCTTTTTGCCGGCCCCTTTGATTTTATAAAGGACATGGCTGCAAATGAAGACAAGTTTGAAAAGATTATGAATACAAGCAACAAGACCTTTGACGTAATCGATTCCTTTGACCGCGCCACCGAGCCGATAACTCCAAAGGACGCGTACACTATTGGAAGAACGGTAGCGGCGTCTTTGTTGGCCACCTATCCGCTTTACAAGTCAACGATGGCTACTGGTTACGCCAACAAAATTTGCCGCGCGATCGCGATGAACTCGCCGGTTCCTGTAATCTACAAGCAGTACTGCGTGGGCATTCTTGACTCGGACGAAATCAACGCCCTGTCAACTTCCAGCGGAATAATTTTGATTTCGCGCGGCCTTTTGGCTTCCGCAGAATCTGAAGATGAAATCGCCGCTGTCATCGCGCACGAGATGGCGCACATCCAGCTTGAACATTCAATCAACGTGATTAAGGCAAACCGCAAAAAGGATTTGGCGGTTTCTTCCGTTAGCCTTGCCGACGACGTTGTTGGAAACTATTCCGACATGTCCAGCAAGGACAGAGCCTTGTTCCACGATTTTGCGCTTGCCAACAATATCGCCGTAAGCACATTGACGCAAACCGGTTATCCAAAAGAGCAGGAATTCAAGGCGGACGCCGAAGCGTTGAAGTTGATGGAAAGCGCGGGCTACGATCCAAGCGCGATGGAAAGCATGCTTAAAAAATTGGACGCCGGCTACAAAGACCGCGCGGGACAAGGCGGCTGGACAAAAACACATCCAAAGCCTGCCGACCGTCTTGCAAAAGTAAAGAAGCTTTGCGCTAGTATGAAATATAAGGGAGCGGATCCTTCGGTCCGTTCAAATAGATACAAGAGCTACATGAAAGACTTTAAGAAATGAAACAAACGCGCAAGCTTTGGCTAAGATCATTAATCATCGCCCTTTCGTCATTTGTTGTCGCGATGGCGCTGAATTTTTTTGGCGTCTTTTCATACTTTGAAAACAAGACTTACGACATTCGAATGATGAACGCGTCCAAGCATAAAAGGCCTTGCGACAAAATCGCCTTTATTTGCGTGGACCAAGAAAGCATCGACTTTGCGTCGGAAGAGTACGGATGGTCTTGGCCTTGGCCGCGCGAATCATACGCAAGAATCATTGACTTTGTTTCCGCCGGAGATCCTAGTTCGATAACCTTTGACATTTTGTACACCGAGCCGTCGATTTACGGCGAGCGGGACGACATTGCATTGGGCGCGGCGGAAGCGAGAAGTCAAAAGGTAATTCAAACATTTTTTATTTCGGAAGAAGATTGCGACAAGGCGCTTTTTCCCGTTCCGCCGATAAAAGAAAGCGCTGCGCTTTTGGGAAACATCACCAGCGCAAAGGACGATGACGACACGATTAGGCGCTCGCGGCTTTTTTACGAATACGACGGAACGGCCTATCCGTCTTTGGGAATCGCTCCGGTCCTTTTGGAAAATCCCGACGCCGATTTTTCTGACGTTCCAAAATTAAAAGACGGATCGGTTTTGTTGCGCTTTGCAAATTCAATTGACGATTATTTTCCTTACAGCGCCAAAGACATTTTGCAAAGCTACGACGCTTGGAAGGCCGGACAAGAAGGCCCGTTGGCGCCGGAAGATTTTGAAGGCCTGTACGTTTTTACCGCCTATTACGCGCCGGGTCTTTTTGACATTTGCTCCACGCCGATTTCTAAAGTTTATCCCGGAGTTGGAATCCACATAACGACTTTGGACAATTATTTGTCCGGCGACTTTATGAGAATGATTCCGTTTTGGGTAAATGTCGCGTGGGCGCTCTTTGTTTGCCTTTTCGCTTCGGCGATTGTGGCTTTGTGCGAAAGTTATTTCGCGCAATATTCTTCGATTACGATTTCGGCTGGAATCGTCGCGGGCCTTGCGCTTTGTCTTTTTGTTCCGGTCGCTTTGTTCAACGCGGGCTTTTGGCTGCGTCTTGTGGCTCCGCTTTTTGCCTTTATTTTGTGCGCTTTGGCCAGCATAATTTTTAGTTTGTCAGTGGAAGGAAAGCAAAAGCGCTTTATACGCTCGGCCTTTAGCCAGTGCCTTTCTAAGGACGTGGTGAACCAAATCATAAACGATTCCGCGTCGTTCACTTTGGGCGGAAAGAAATTCCAGATGTCCGCGATTTTTACCGACATACAAAAATTTTCTTCCTTTAGCGAGCTTTTGACCGCGGGCCAGTTGGGCTGCCTTTTGAATTTTTATTTGACAAAAATGTCTGACATCATCATCGATGAAAAAGGAACGGTTGACAAATACGAAGGCGACGCGATTGTGGCGCTTGTCGGCGCTCCTGTAAAAATGGACGACCACGCAAAGCGGGCTTGCGCAGCGGCAATAAAAATGAAAAAAGCCGAAGTCCAAATGAACAAGGACATAATCAACTACGCGCAAAATCCCAAGCCCGCCTGGATGGAAGAGGAGTTGCATTCCGCCTTTAAGACTTTGATTGAAAACAAAAAGAACATTTTTACACGAATCGGAATCAACAGCGGCGAGATGATCGCGGGTTACTTTGGTTCGGAACGAAAGAAAAATTACACGATGATGGGAAACAACGTAAACCTTGCCAGCCGCTTGGAAGGCGTCAACAAGCAATACCATACCGGCGGAATCATGATAAGCGAGGCGACAAGAAATCTTTTGGACGACGATTTTGTGGTTCGTTCTTTGGACAGGGTTCGCGTTGTGAACATAAACGCTCCGATAAAGCTCTACGAGCTTTTGGAAGAAAAGTCTAAAGCCGGCCAAGATTTGTTGGATTATGTTGCTGCTTGGGAAAACGCGATGAAAGATTTTGAAGCGAGCGACTGGCAAAAATCAAAGCAAGGCATTGAAGCGCTTTTAAAGAAAAGGGCCGATGACAATGTTGCAAAATATTACCTTCATCTTTTGGACGACTATTTCTTAAAAGGAACTTATCCGCAAGAAAAAGACAACGAAGGAGTCGCCTTTAATCCAGAGGACGGCGTCTTTACGCTTTTGCAAAAATGAAAGACAACTGGCAAGCTTTGTGCGACGACATATTGAACGGAATCTCAAGCGGCGATTGCAAGGGCAAAAAACCGCGCCTATTGCTTCACGCTTGCTGCGCGCCTTGCTCCAGCTACACGCTGGAATACTTGCTAAAGTATTTTGACATAACTATCTATTACTACAATCCAAACATTCACCCGGCGGAGGAATACGAGCGCCGTCTTAGCGAGTTGGAAAACTTTTTGCCGCGATTTTTGGCAAATCAAAACGCTTTGGCCGGGACCGCGGCGGCAGACGTCCGGATTGACTTGCAAAAAACGGATTACGAACCAAAAGAATTTTTTGACGCCGTTCAAGCTGAACGCGACAATTTGCAAACCGAGCCCGAACGCGGCGAGCGCTGCCGCCGCTGCTACCAACTGCGAATGGAAAAGGCCTACGAATACGCGCGGCAAAACGGCTTTGATTGGTTCACCACGACACTAAGCATAAGCCCCCACAAAGACGCGCGAATGATAAACGAGATTGGCCGCGCACTTTACGAAAATGCATTGCAAGACCAAAATGCGGCCGCGCCAATCGCGCAATCCGCGCCAAAATTCCTTTACAGCGACTTCAAAAAAAAGAACGGCTACAAGCGCAGCATAGAGCTGTCAAAAGAGTACGGCCTCTACAGGCAAGACTATTGTGGATGCATATATTCAAGACAAAACATAGAAAGGGCGCGGACGCAAGGCTAAAAGGCCGCGCAAATTCTTTTTAGCGCTTCTTGCAAAAGCGCTCGCGGCGCGGCGCAGTTTAGGCGCTGGAATTTTTCGCCTTCCTTTCCGAACATTCTTCCGTCGTCAAGCCAAACTTTGGCCTTGTTCAAAACGCGCTCCGAAATTTCTTTGTCGCTCAATTCCGTAAAGGCTGTAAAGTCCAGCCACAAAAGGTAAGTTCCTTCCGGAACTACCGCGCGGATTTTTGGGCAGCGCTCTTCCAAAAATTTTTTGGCAAACTGAATGTTCTCCCAAATGTAGGCCTTGGCTTGGTCAAACCAATCCGCGCCGTCCTTGTAGGCGGCGGTGGCGGCCGCGATTCCCATAAGGTTGGGCTCGTCGTAGCCTGTCTTTTCGACTTGGGAACTAAAGGCGGCGCGGAGATTTTTGTTTGGAATGATTATGTTTGAAAACTGCAAGCCGGCAAGGTTGAATGTTTTGCTGGGCGACGAGCAGACGACGCAGTTTTCCGCCGCCTCTTTTGAGAGCGTTGCCCAAACCGTATGCTTGCTGGCGCCAAAAGTTATGTCGCAGTGAATCTCGTCGCTTACAACAATCAGATTGTTGGCAAGGCAAATTTCGCTTAGGCGCGAAAGTTCTTCGCGCGACCAAACGCGGCCGCCTGGATTGTGGGGCGAGCACAAAAGAAACATTTTAGGCTTTTCTTCTTTTACCTTTTTTTCAAAGCCTTCGAAGTCGATTTCATAGCGGCCGTTCTTGTAAGCGAGCGGACTGTTCACCACGCGGCGGCCCAAGGAATTTATCGTGTTGAAAAAGGGATAGTAAACCGGCTTTTGGATTAAGACTCCGTCGCCCTCTTTTGTAAAGGCGCGGATCGCCGCCGCGATTGCGAAAACGACGCCGGGCGTGTTCACCACCCATTCGTCTTGCAATTCAAAGTTGTGCCGGGCCTTGAACCAATTTTTTAAAGCCTCGTAATAACGCGCGTCCGGCCTGCTGTAGCCAAAGATTCCCCGCTCCACGTGTTCGGCAAGAGCTTGCTTAACGCAAGGGGCGGTCGAAAAATCCATGTCGGCCACCCAAAGCGCGAGCGCGTCGGCGGGCTTCTTGCGCGCGGCGGCAAGGTCAAGCTTTATCGAAAAAGTGTTTTTTCGGTCGATGATTTTGTCAAAGTCATATTTCATAGGGCCTCCATCGCTTGCCGCAAGTCTTCGATCAAGTCGTCCGCGCTTTCTATGCCGACAGAAAGCCGGAGCGTGCGCGGCGTGATTCCGTTTTTAAGGCGGATTTCTTCCGGGACGTCCGCGTGGGTTTGCGTCGTCGGATATGTGATGAGGCTTTCGACGCCTCCAAGGCTTTCGGCGAATTTAATCAAGCGGACGCGGCTTAAAAGCGCTTTGGCCGCCTCTTCGCTTTGCAAGTTGAACGTAAGCATCGCGCCAAATCCGCGCGCCTGCTTTTTTTGAGTCTCGTGGCCAGGATGGTCGGGAAGGCCTGGGTAAACCACGCGCTCAACGTTTTTTTGCTCCTTTAGCCAAAGCGCGATTTTTTTTGCGTTGGCTTGCGCCTTTTCCATTCTTAGCGCGAGAGTTTTTATTCCGCGAATCGTAAGCCAGCTGTCAAAGGGAGCGAGCCCCGCTCCCGTCGTCTTGATGTAAAAGCGCAGCTTTTCTTGGATGTCTGCGCGGTTTGTCACGACAAAGCCCGCGAGTGTGTCGTTGTGGCCGCTTAGGTATTTTGTTCCGGAATGAATCACGATGTCCGCTCCAAGCGCCAGCGGGTTTTGAAAATATGGCGACATGAAAGTGTTGTCGACGATTAAAAGCGCGTTATGCTTTTTTGTGATTTTCGCGACGGCCGCGATGTCCGTCACGTTCATCATCGGATTGGTCGGCGTTTCGATGTAAACCGCTTTTGTGTTTGGCCTTATCAAAGGCTCAATGTTCTCTGCGGAACAGTTGGCGCTTGTGAATTGTATTCCGTTTTTTTGGGAAACGTGGTTGAAAAGCCTTATGGAGCCGCCGTATAAATCCGTGTCGGCGATGATGTGGTCGCCCGGCAAAAAGATTTCCATCGCAAGGCTAACGGCGGCCATTCCGCTAGAAAGCGCGAATGCGTCGATTCCGCCTTCCAGTTGGCAGACAAGCTTTTCAACTTGCTCCCTTGTTGGATTTTGAAGGCGGCTGTAGTCAAAGCCTGTTCCTTGTCCTACAGCGGCGCGCGAGTATGTCGCGCTTTGATAGATTGGAAAGCTGACGGAGCCGTAATGGCTGCAAGCGTCTGTGGCGGCGTTCTCCAAGTGAACGCATTTTGATTCAAAGTCAAGCGGCATGTTGACACCTCGCTAAATTACATATTCAACGCGTTTTAGCGTTCTTTGCAAAAATTGCCTGGTTCGTTCTTCTTTGGGATTGTTGAAGATTTCCTTTGCCGTTCCCTTTTCAACGACAACGCCGCCGTCCATAAAGACAACCTGCGACGCGACTTCCTCGGCGAATGACATTTCGTGCGTGACAACAATCATCGTCATTCCTTCGCGCGCAAGCTCCTTTATCGCCGAAAGGACTTCGCCGACCAATTCCGGGTCAAGCGCGCTTGTAGGCTCGTCAAAGAAAACCACGTCAGGATTTGGAGCGATCGCGCGCGCGATTCCCACGCGCTGCTGCTGGCCGCCTGAAAGTTGCGAAGGATAAAAATCCTTTCTGTCCAAGAGGCCCACTTTTTGCAGCGCGCGCTCGGCGATTTCCTTGGCCTTGGCTTTGGGAATTTTCCTGGCGGTGACCAAGCCTTCCATCACGTTTTCAAGCGCGGTTTTGTTGTTGAACAAGTTGAAGTTTTGGAAAACAAAGCCGGTCTTTCTTCGGACGTCCAAAATAGTTTTTTTGTGCGCGTGGCGGAGCGAGGTTTTTATCGCGTCAAATTCCATCTCGCCTTGGTCGGCGCTTTCCATAAAGTCAAGGCAGCGAAGGAAAGTCGTTTTGCCAGATCCCGAAGGGCCAAGGATTACGACGACGTCTCCTTTTTTAACTTCAAGGTCAACGCCTTTTAGAATTTTATTGCTTCCAAAAGCCTTGTGAACATTTGTGACTTTTAACATTTTTTCCTCCGTTCGATGAATTTGAACAGCCGCTCAATGCCGATGTTAAGCGCTATGTAAAAAACCGCGATTACAAAATAGGCCTCGACATAGCCAAGATTGCGCGACGCGTTGGTTTTGGCCAGCGCCGTGATTTCAGGCACTCCAAAGACAAAGGCCAGCGAACTCATCTTTACGATGCCCGTCGCGTAGTTGCAAAGGACGGGAAGGCAATGCTCTACCACTTGCGGAAAAATGATTCTGCGGTAGGCTTGCGCTTTTGTAAGGCCGACAGAGTAGGCGGCCTCCAGCTGACCTTTGCTTACCGCGCTGATTCCCGCCCTGAACATTTCGGACATCAATGCGGTGAAATAAAAAAACAAAAGCGCGTAGGCGTACCAAAAGCCGCCGATTACATTGACGTTAAAGTCAATGTTGTTGTCAAACA
Organism: Treponema sp.; assembly: GCA_016290995.1. Lineage (GTDB taxonomy): Bacteria > Spirochaetota > Spirochaetia > Treponematales > Treponemataceae > Treponema_D. Next base: position 17,541 of record JAEEVR010000028.1, read on the forward strand.
AGTATTTTTGGATCGCCGTCGGAATCGCGATGTAAAAAAGATAGGTTTGGACCATGAATGGGGTTCCGCGCGCAAAGCTTACATAAAGCGACAAGGCTTTCGCCAGCGCGGAATTTTTTTCTTGGCGCGCGGCCGCAAGAAGAAAGCCAAAGAAAAACGAAAGCGCGAAAATGATTGAAACAATTTGCAATGTCACAGGGAGGCCTTTGAGCGCGATGATTATCGTTTGCCAAGCGAACTTCCAGTCAAAATTCATTTAGCGCCTCCCTTGCTTCGCGCTTTCTTGGCTCTTTCCTGCGACAGAATGGAATCAAGCAAGGCGGAAATTTTTTCTATGGCGACGGCTAAAACCCAATAAATCAAAGTGAGAGCCGCGTAAATTTCCAAAACGTATTTGCTGAACGTTGTGTTGTTCAACAAGTTGGCTTTTCCAAAAACGTCGACCAAGCCGATTGTAAAGGCAAGGCTTCCGTCTTTTAAAAGGCCGATGATTATCGTTGACAAATTTGGCAGGGCAAAGTAAAAGGCTTGCGGAAGCATTATCCGCCTTATGATTTGCAAGTTCGTCATGCCGACGCTTTCCCCGGCCTCGTATTGCCCATGGGGAACGGATTGATAGGCGCCGCGCATTATTTCCGAAATAGAAGCTGAACAAAGAAGCGTGAGCGTTACGCAAACATAGAACATTCTGTTTTGCGGATTCACATGGACAAGATTCGGAAGGCCGTAGTAAACCAAAAACAAAAGCACTACCGGCGGCACCGACCTGAATGTCGCCGTGTATGCCACGCCAAAAGTTTTGAGCGGCCGGTTTTTTCCCAGCTTAAAGGCTGTCAAAAGCGCTCCCCAAAGCAAGCTTATGCCAAGGGCGACGGCCACATAGACAAAAGTTGTTTTTAGATAAGGGAGAAGCTTTGGAATGTAAAAAAAGAACCGCTCTATGTTAAAATGCATCTTTAGTTACCGCTATTGTTTTGCGCCGACCTAGCCTGCTTGAAGGTGTTGGCGTAAATTTTTTCCAACAAGTAAAGGCCGCCTGAATATCCCGCGTATGAGCCGTTTGTCACAACCTCGGTGATTACCGGCATGCTAAGACTTGCAAAGAATTCATTCTTCTTTCTGGCCAACTGGTTTTCCCAGTAGGAGCCAAGAATTAAGGCTTTTTTGGAGTCTCCGATTTTTTGGTCGATGTCCTTTACAATCAATTCGCCGTCGGCTTGGAAGCTTAGCGCGCTTTCGTATTCAGGAAGAACCGCTTTAAACGCTTCCTTGATTTTTTCTTCCGCCGCTTTTGGCGGATCGTCGTCAAGGTAAACGCCTTTTGGAATGTAGCCAAGCTCGTTGGCCAAAAAGTCCGCCACGCCAAGCGAGTAAAGGCCGTCGCCTGCGACATAAAGCTCGTAGGGGACCGCTCCCTTGTATTCCGCGATGAAGTCCGCAAAAGAAACCAAGTAGTTGTAAAAACGGTCCTCCTCTTTTTTTATGACGCTTTCCGTAAAAGCGGAATCCAAGCCAAGGCCTTGCGCGACGGCTCTAAGAAAGGCCGACGTCGCCTTGGCGCCAACAGGCAAGTAAGGAAATTGTATGTAGGGCGTTTTATACTTTGCCTTAAGATGGTCAACGATTTTCTTTCCGCACCAAGGGCCTACAAGAATGTTGGCCTCCGCGTTTGGAATATTTTTCCACTCGGAGACGCCGGCGCTTGAATAGCCAAAAAGGATGTTGACTTTAAGGCCAAGCTTTTCCAACAGCGCCTTTATTTGCTCCAAGTCGCCGCGCCAAAAACTGTCTTGGTAGGGAACGGACGCAAAGACGTTCACCAGGCCCTTTTGAACTTGCGGCGCCTCCTCTTGGTAGAAGCCGTCAACATATTGGTCGATGATTCCGTTTACCACGACTTCATGGCCAAAGTAAGAGTTTCCTCTAAAGCCCGCGCAGTCAACGCCGACTACAGGCTTTCCTTGCTCTGCGAAAGTTCCCGCGACTTCGCCGGCGTTGTCGCCGATGATGCCGGCCGTGCAGCCTGACATCGCCACGTAAAGGTCGCCTTTGATTACTTTAAGCGTTCCCTCGATGAGCGCGGACAGTTTTTTTTCGCCGCCAAAGACAACTTCCTTTTCGCTGGAATTTGTGCAAGAAACGTGAATGCCGCCGGCGTAGCCTTCGCCCTGAAAACCCGACTGGGTGGCGGCGAAAATGTATTGCTTTGACGAGCAGCCCGGCCCCGCGTGAATTATTGGAACGCCGCCCGGAATCGCCAAAACCGTTTGCTGCGCGGCGAGGGCGCAAGAAAATCTTGGTTGTGAAATCAATGTGCTCATAGCGCGTCTCCTTCTTGGTTCATCCACCAATCCGTGTAGGGGAACGACGAATGTTCCTGAATGTTTTTGTTGAATTTTCGTGTTATGTAGTTTTCCCAAAGGCGCTCGCCCAAGCGGAGCAGGCCGTCGTAGCCTACGCTGAGGTTTGCGTCGCCTTCAAAGGTGGAGGGAATGCCCAGCTTGTAGCCCAAGATAGTCAAGCCTTCGTGCCGGGTAATTAAAAAATCCGGCTTTAGCCTTTTGATTTCTTTTAGGATTAAGTAGGGCTGCTTCGCGCAAACGGTGAAGCTTTTTATGTCGCCGACGGATTCGATTAAAGTTCCAAGTGTGTCGACGCTTTCGCTGTCGGACTTTTGGTCGTGGTGAAGCGCGTTGACACCGATTACTGTAAGGCCAAGGTCCGTCAGCGCGTTGGCCAAGTTGTGGGTAAAGGCGTCTCCCGCGATGACATAAATTGTCTTTCCCTTAAAGCGCTCCCTGTATTCGTTTAACGGGCCTTCTATTCTTTTATGCTCTTCTTCAATAACTTTTTCGACGACGCCGCTTTTGTCGGTAAGGCGGGCCACTTCCCTAAGCCAGGCGTCGGTCCATTTGATTCCGTATGGCGGAACGGCCTTTACTTCGGGAACGCCAAAATGCTCCGAGAAAGCCGTTATGACATAAGTGGAAAGGGTTTCGCACATTGTGGCCGAGCAGGCGGCCTCGCTGATTTTTTCCAATTGCGGAACGCTGTTCATCGGAACGACGTATTGCGTTTTTAGGCCAAGCTTTGCCAAAAGCGGAGTGAACACGTCGCTTCCCTGAAAGTTGTAGACGTTGACAACATCCTTCTTGCGCTCCTTGGCCGGCTTTACGATATGCTTTGCAATGGCGTGAAAAGCCGCGTCAAAGCCGGTCGACCAAATCTTTGACTTGAATCCTTCGCAGGAAACAGGAATGACCGGTATTCCCAGCTCGTCGGCGGCTTCTGTCGCGGCGCTTTCAACGTCGTCTCCAACGATTCCGGAAGCGCAAGAAGTGGTGATGAAAATCGCGCTGGGCTTGGCCCGCTTGTGGACTTCAAGGCACGCCTTCTTTAATTTTTCCACGCCGCCGTAAATTGTGTCGCGTTCCTGGATATTGGTGCAAATAGTCTCGCACTTAAAGTCGGGAAGCTTTCGGTCCCTCGCGCAAGCGTGGCCGCCGTTGTCCCTGACCGCCTGGATTGAATAGCAGCCGATAGGAGAATGGCATACAACCGCCGCGTCCTGAATGAAAGTCAAAAGCGTGTTGGCGCAAAATTCCTGGCAGTCGCTGCACTGGCCGTAACAGGATGGCTGCGTCTTTAGGCTTCCTGTCTTTGACTTTTCGTGAAGTTCGCTGGCGGAGCCTTTGAACGACGTTATTGAGTTTAGCCTCCGCTCGCGGATTTCAGGCGACGCGGACGATATGTTTATTGCCATAAGTTCTCCTTTGCTGTTTGCGCCAGTCTTTTTTTTCTTAAAAAAACGGCATTACTTTTTTAAATGTTTGTTTTTCTATTATTGCGGCGCGAAAATTCTCTTCGCGCCGCAAAAGGAACGAGTCAAGGCTTTAAGCGAAGCGGGCCTTGACCGTTCCTAGTTTGCGTAGTCCACGTATTCTCCGGAATAGGCGTCGTATCCGTAGACTCTGCGCGAAATCTCAGAGGCGATGCCTTCGGCCTTTATTTGCTTTAGGACTTCCACATAGCGGTCAAGGAATTTCTTGTCCACTCCTTTTTTAAAGAGCGTGTAGGCTCCGACATTCTGCGTGGGCACCCAAGTGACTTGGTCAACGTACTCATGATAGGCGCCGTCCTCCGAAACAAAGTTTGTTTGGAAGTCAGTCTTTTGCGCGACAGTCGCGCCGTAGCGGCCAACGCCCACGTAGTTTTGCGTGCTGCTCCAAGTCTGCTCGGAAGTGGTTTCAAATTCCAGCTTGTTGTCTGGGTTCTGCTCGTTGTAAACTTCAAGGATGTAGGTTGAGCCGTAGCCTGAGTTTTGCGGCGCCACCTTCAATCCGTCCTTTTGCTTTTTGGCAAGGTCCGACAAAGAAGAAACGCCGTCGGCGAATTCCTTGCGAATCAACATTCCAGTCCAAGTGAAGTCAAGCGGCTCGCGGGGAATCTCAAACTTTTCTATGCGCTCGCGCGAAAGGAAAAAGTCGCCGACTGAGCCGTCGTAGTTTCCGGTCTGAAGGCCCACGCGAAGGTCGTCCTGGCTTGTCGGAATGAATTCGATGTCGTACTCAGGAAGGCGCTTGGCGATTTCCCTCCAAACCTCAACTTCCTCTCCTGCAAGATTGTCGTTCTCGTCGACATAGCTGCAAATGCCTTCGTCCTGCGCGAATGCGATTTTGATCTTTTGCTTTCCTGATTTTCCCGCTCCATTCTTTGAGCAAGAAAGCAATCCAAACGCCAACGCAAGCGCGGCAACTGACACTAAAATCTTTTTCATCTTTAACTCCTATATTTTGTTTTGGGCAATATGATTGTCCGCCTTGTAAAAATATTCGGTTATGCTTTTCAACGCTTCCTCAACCGAACAATCCAACTCGTCAAAAACGGAAATTCCCAATTTGGAAAATTCCTTTTGAACCTTAAATCCAATCCGCGCCGCCACGACAGCCCTGCAATCCTTTAAAAGCTCAACCTTCGCTCCCGCTTGCGCGCAGCATCCTTCATTTTCCGCGCCTCCTTTATCCGATGGAACGTAATCGCGCTTTTGGGCAAAGCGCCATTCAATTCCGTCGGCTTCGTAAACCAAGTAACTCTCCGCCTGGCCAAAATGCAAGTCGATTTTGCTTCCGTCGCTTGTCGCGACCGCAATCAAGTACGCCATCTGGCCTTCCTTAAATCTTGTAGTCGTCGGCCATGTCCATAAGGCCGTATTCCAGCAAGATTTGCTCAAGCCGCTCCTGCGTCATCGGAGTCGGAATCGTGAACATTTGGTTGTTGATCACCGCCTCAGCAAGGTTCCTGTATTCCTTGGCTTGGTTTGAGTCCGGCTTGTATTCGATGACGGTCTTTCGGTTTATCTCCGCCCGCTGAACGATGTTGTCGCGGGGAACGAAATACAAAAGCTGGGTTCCCAGTTCCTTGCTAAAGGCGCGCAAAAGGTCAAGCTCGCGGTCGACGTTTCGGCTGTTGCAAATGATTCCTCCAAGACGGACGCCGCCGGCCTTGGCGTAACGGCTGATTCCCTTGGCGATGTTGTTGGCGGCGTAAAGGGCCATCATCTCGCCCGATGCGACGATGTAAATTTCCTTGGCCTTTCCTTCGCGAATCGGCATGGCAAAGCCGCCGCACACTACGTCTCCAAGAACGTCGTAAAAGACAAAGTCCAAATCGTCGGTGTAGGCGCCAAGATTTTCCAGCATGTTAATGGAAGTGATGATGCCGCGGCCCGCGCAACCGACGCCTGGCTCAGGTCCGCCCGACTCAACGCAGCGGGTTCCGCCAAAGCCTGTTCGCATGATGCGGTCAAGCTTGACGTCTTCGCCTTCGTCGCGAATGGTGTCCAAAACCGTTTTTTGCGCGAGGCCTCCCAAAAGCAAGCGGGTGGAGTCGGCCTTGGGGTCGCAGCCCACGACCATGACTTTTTTTCCGTGCTCTACAAGGCCCGCGGTCAAGTTTTGCGTCGTCGTCGATTTTCCGATTCCGCCTTTTCCGTAAATCGCGATTTGCCTAATTTCTGCCATAAAGATCTCCTTTGCGTTTATTATTGATTGCATGCGGCTGTTTAGCCGTGCGAAAAATTTTCCCTGACGTTGGCTGCGCGCTTGAAAATCGCGTAGACTTGCCGCGACAATTCCGTCTTTCCGGGAACGCCAATCGCGTCCGCTCGGCAATGGTTGCAGTGCAAGAACAGCTCGATGTAAGGAGCGGCGGCCCTGCGCGCGTCGTCCAGTTCCAGGCAAGTCGGAGCCGCTTGGCCGGCCAGCTTGGCGCATGGAATCAGCGGAATGATGTTGTACAATTCCGCCCCGGCTTCGGCCACGGCGCGGGCGATGTCCGCTATGTGGCTTCCGTTTATTTTTGGAACCAAGACCGTGTTGACCTTTACCGTGATTCCCGCGTCCGCGATTTTTTTAATTCCTTCAAGCTGGTTCTTTATAAGAATCCGCGCTCCTTCCTCCCCCTCGATTTTTTTTCCATGCCAGATGATATAGTCGTTTAGTTCGGCTTCGATTTTTGGATCGACCGCGTTGACCGTTACGGTAAGGCTGTCGATGCCCGCGTCGATTATTTCTTGCGCCCGCTCGCTAAGCAAAAGGCCGTTTGTGCTCATGCACTTTATCAGGCCGGGAAATTCCTTTTTGACGAGGGCGAATGTTTTTAGCGCGTTGTCGCTGGCCAAACTGTCGCCCGGGCCCGCGATTCCGGCGACGCGGATTTCTGGGCTTAGCTCCAAGGCTCTTTTTAAAAGGGGAACGGCTTCCTCGGGCTTTAGAACTGTTGAAGTCACTCCGGGCCTGTTTTCAGTTTGGTTAAGGCTTCGCTCGCAAAAGCGGCAGGCGATGTTGCAGCCAGGGCAAACGGGAAGATGAACGCGGCCTGTTTGGGCGTTATGCCGGCCAAAGCAGGGATGGTTTTCCTCAAGTTCAGAAAATGAAAGAGCCATGTTCTTCCTCCTTTATAAAAGATATCAAACCTATCTGAAAACTAGGTTTTTACTGCAAAAAAACGCCGCCTCTTCTTGCAAAAAGGAACGCCCGCTCTTACGGACGTTCCTTCCGTTCCGCCTTAATTTCCGCTAAAAAGGGAAGTTGAAAGGTACCTGTCGCCAGAATCCGGCAAAAGGACTACGATTGTCTTTCCCTTGTTTTCGGGGCGGTTGGCCAAAATCGTCGCGGCCTTAAGCGCGGCTCCGCTAGAAATGCCGACCAAGATTCCTTCGCTTTGGGCAAAGGCTCTTCCTTGGGCAAAGGCGTCGTCGTTTTCAATCGGAATGATTTCGTCGTAAACCTTTGTGTTAAGGACGGAGGGAACGAATCCCGCGCCGATTCCCTGGATTTTGTGGACGCCGGCCGTTCCTTTTGAAAGAACAGGGCTTGTGGCGGGCTCTACGGCAATGACCTTTATGTTGGGATTTTTTTCCTTAAGGTATTCGCCTACGCCTGTCAAAGTTCCGCCCGTTCCTACGCCGGCGACGAAAAAGTCGATTTTTCCGTCTGTCTGCTCCCAGATTTCGGGGCCGGTGGTCTTTTTGTGGGCCGCGGGGTTGGCCGGGTTGTCAAACTGGCTGGGAATGATTGAGCCGGGCGTGGCCTCGTGGAGTTCCTGGGCCTTGGCGATGGCTCCCTTCATTCCCTTGGCGCCTTCGGTCAGAACGATTTCGGCGCCGTAGGCTTTGAGCAAGTTGCGGCGCTCGACGCTCATCGTGTCGGGCAAGGTCAAAATGGCGTGGTAGCCCTTTGCAGCGGCCACGGCGGCCAAGCCGATTCCTGTGTTTCCGCTAGTGGGCTCTATGATTGTGGCGCCGGGCTTTAAAAGGCCCTTGGCTTCCGCGTCTTCTATCATCGCGAGGGCGATTCTGTCTTTTACGCTTCCCGCCGGATTCAAGTATTCAAGCTTTGCGAGAATTGTGGCGTTTGCGACTCCCGCTTTCTTTGAGTATCCGTTCAATTGCAATAGCGGAGTTTTTCCAATAAGCTCCAACGCGCTCTGTTTAATGTCTGCCATAAAAAGCCCCCTTGTTTGTTTTATATTACCTAGTTTTCCGCTAGGTTTTCTGATAAATTAACTATAGCGCGCCGAAACAATATTTGTCAAGCGCTTTTTGTAAAAATTTTTTCCCTTGACAAGACCCGCAAAAAGTGAAAAATAAAAGGCGATGGAAAATTTATCGGAAAGCGCCAAGCAGATTCGCGACGTAATAAACTACATAAAGATTTTCAAAGACGCCTTGGCGGTGATACACATTGACGACCAAATCATTGACTCAGCTCTCTTGCCCAGCCTGATTCACGACATAGCGCTGATTCACCAGGCCGGCCTAAAAGTCATCGTGGCTCCGGGTGCGCGAAAGCAAATCAGCGAAATTTTGGACGGCGCCAAAATCGAATGGAAAATTCAAAACGGCTCGCGCGTCGCGCCCGAATCCGCCATGCCGTTAATCAAGACCGCGGCCTTTGACGTGGCCAACACAATCATGAACCACTTTGCCGGCGAAAACCGAACCGCAGTCATCGGCAACTGGGTCAAGGCCCGCGCCAAGGGCGTTCTTGACGGAACCGATTACGGAACGGCCGGCGAAATCGACAAGCTTAAAATCGACGTGATAAAGCAAACTTTGGACGACGGCTTCATTCCGATTTTTCCATGCATCGGCTGGAACGATTTGGGAAAGCCCTACAATATTTCCAGCGCGGAGCTGGCCCAGCAAATCGCTTGCGGCCTAAAGGCGCAAAAGCTTTTTTACATTCTTCCCGACCCCAAAATTTCCAAGCAGGAATTTTCGCTGCCGGACACCGTTCACCTTAGCGACGACGGAAACATTCCAGCGATGAATCTTGCGGAGGCGGAAGAGATGCTGCGCATGAACGGCGTCGATTGCGGCGGAACGGCGGCAAACGAACACCGCGCGCAAATCCTTTCGCTCTTGAGTTTGGCAAAAGACGCTTGCAAAAAAGGCGTTGACCGCGTTCACATTCTAAACGGAAATGTTGACGGAATTTTGCCCTGCGAAATTTTCAGCGGCATCGGAAGCGGAACGATGGTCTACAACAACGGCTACGGCGACTTGCGCGCGATGCAGTCGCAGGACATACCGAGCGTTTTGTCTTTGATGAATCCCTTTGTGCAAAAAGGAATTTTGTTGGAACGCACGGCCAAGCAGTTAAAGGCCGACTTGGACAACTACATCGTCTACAACGTTGACGAAGGAATCCACGCCTGCGCCGCGCTCAAAGTTTACCAAGAGTCGGGCGCTTCGGCCCAAGCGGAGATTTGCGCGGTTGCCGTCGATCCCGCTTACGGAAACATGGGCGTCGGCCCCAAGATTGTGAACTATTTGCTGGACAAGGCCCGCGCGAAGGGCGTCAAATCTGTTTTTGTAATGACTACGCAGACGGCCGACTTTTTTGAAAAGCTGGGATTCGCGCCCGACTCAATCGACTCGATTCCGCCTGAGCGCAAAAAGCTTTGGAACCCCGAGCGCGGCTCCAAGGTTTACCGAATCAGCTTGTAATACGCTTGCCTAAAACAATCGCAAGCCAAAAAAAACGCCCCGCCTTTCGGCGGGGCTTCTTAGTCTTGCGAACTATTCAAACAAAATCAAGAAGGGGCCGTCGTTGTCGCCCTTGTAGGCGTCAAGCTCAAGCCTAATTTTTGAAGCGTTTTTGTTCAAAACAAATTCCACGGGCACATTGATTTGGCCGGCTGGAATGTCTCCTACTTGGACAGACTGAGACACAGGCCTGTACGCGTATCCGCCTTTAACTTCCTCCGTAATATTCACTTGAAGAGTGTTTACGCCATAGACATTGTTTCCTTTTAGCGCAAACTTAATGACGTCGCCTTTTTGGGCTTGAACGCTCAAAATGTCGCTGAGGGGAATGTGGCAATAGTAGGAATTGTCCCCGTCGTTGGCCGCGGCAAAGCGCGCCTTTGACAAGTCAACTGTAACGACCTTTCCAAGCGGCTCGTTGGTGGCGGTGACTTTCTTGATGTAAATCTTGATTCCAGGAAGCCAGTTCCAGTCCTTGTCGGCGACGGCGACACCTAAGCGCTCGCAAATCGTTTTGTCGGCGGGGCGGATGTCGCACCTTCCGTCAACATAGCCATAGTCATAACATTTGTTTACGGCGCCGTAAACAAATGTTTGATAGGCTGAGATCTTTTTTGAAATGTCGCCGATGCAAACCGTGCTGCTTTTGGGAGCGTTGTGGTTTTCGTTTTCTTCGCCGTAGTAGGTGTTGATGTAAAGGTTGGCGATTTTGGCTCCGTCGGGGCTTGAGCATTCGTAGATGACATACTTGTAGCCGCTAAAGTCAATGGGCTTGTCCAAATCCAACGAGGCAAGGCCTTCGCCGTCGGTGGTCAAAAGAGTTCCGTTGGCTTCGGGCGAAACGTAAATGTCTTTTGTTTTGGGAGCGGCGTAAAGGCTGGCCGCGGCAAAGGCCAAGCAAAGCGCGCCCAAGAATATTTTATTGTTCTTTTTCATAATTTTCTCCTTAAGCTTTTTCTCTTACTTTGAATAAATCAAGTAGGGGCCTTTGAACTCGCTTTCGTCTTCAAAGGTGATGATTTCGAGCGTCAACTTTGAACCGTTTTTTAGAATCGGCAAGTCAATAGTGTCGTTGACTTTTTGGCCTTTTGCGAATCCGCGTCCATTGCATTCAACTGAAACTGGCTGCCATTCTCCTGAATCGTCAAAAACATTCGCGCTGAAATTGCCCAAGTCATAGGCGTTTGTTCCTTTTAGTTTTAGCTGAACGATGTCGCCGGCTTTGGGAGTCGTTCCCAAAATCTTTTCGAGGTCCGCCCAATAATTGTAGTGCTTGCTTCCGTCGTCCCATGTGACTTGATTGTTGATTGCAAAGAAACGCGCCTTGCCAAAGTCAATCGTGTGCAATTGGCCAATCGCGTTGTTTGTGGCGGTCACTTTCTTTACGAAAATTTTTATGTTCGGAATTGTTTTCCAGTTTGCGTCATAAGCGCCTATGTCAAAATGGTCGGCGACAGCCTTTTCCGGGTTTCTGTAAATTTTCTTTCCGTTTTCCCAATGCTCGTAGCACATGTTGGGGCCATAAACTATGCCTTGGTAAAGCGCGGGCTTTTTTTGGATGTCGTAAATTCTAATTTTTGCCGACTGATCCCAATCATAGTCTTCGTTTTCTTCTGGAACAAAGCCAAAGTATAAGTCAATGTGCGAGAATTTTTTTCCGTCGGGGCTTGAACATTCAACTTGCATATACTTGTAGCCGGAAAGATCCACTTCCTCTCCTAAGTCCACTCGGGCCCAGCCGTTTGCGTCTGTTGTCACCAACATTCCGTTTTTTTCTTTGGCAACCCAAATGTCTTTTGGCGCCTTTGCTTTTGGGGCGGCGTAAAGGCTGGCCGCCAAGAGCGACAAGCAAGCCGCGCAAAAAAGAGCGCGTCCGATTTTCTTCATATACTCCTCCATATTTTTGAGCTATATCTTTAAAGTATAAAAGCGAATTTTTGTTATGTCAAATAATGATTTGTTATAATTTTGCGCTTTTTCGAGCCTCTCCGACTATTTTTCCTTGCGTTCTGCAAAATGCTCTGTTATAATAAATATGGAGAAAAAAGTGGACCAAAAGATTAAATTTCCAATCGCGCTTAAGCACATTTTATTGTTTTCATTTCTTATCATTCTTGTCTTGGGTTTGACGACCTTTCTTGTTTCCACCCTTGTCCGCGGAGACGACAGGCGCAAGGCCGAAGAAAACAACCACACGATTAACGCCAGGACCGCGCAAACCGTTCAGCAGACTTTTACAAACGCTCAAAAGAATTCCTACATACTGTTTGACGCTTTTTCAAAAATTAAGGAACCGGCCAAAAAAGGAGGCCAAGCAAGCCAAGAGGTCCGAGCTTCATTGATTGCGGATTTTTTTAGAGTCAACGACGACATAATTTTTGTTTCCAGCCCTGACACAAACTTAAAAGT
>JAEEVR010000009.1 GCA_016290995.1 Treponema sp.
ATGGGTTTTTCAGAAACTCTTCAATCTCTTCATGGAATTCTTTAGATATTTCAACCGATTTTGTATTTGCTATCCTTGGGTTTTCATCTTTTTCAAACGGAATATTGGGAGCTCCATCTTTGACATATTCCTTAAAGCAATTTATGTATGCTATGGTGTTAAATGCAAGACGATAAAATTTCATTGCCAGTTTTTGATCATCACGAATTTTTTCGGCAGGCATTTTTAATAAGTGGTTGAATTGTTCTTCTGTCAACATAAGGGCATTTTCTCGTTCAGCAACAAGATTGAAACTGCCGTTTATTATTTGACAATTGAATGAGTAACCATATTTTTCATAAGGAATATGTATACAAAATGGAAAATCGATTATTTCAGATTGGTGCTCACCTGACCAATCTGAAACAGGATAGAAATTGCCGTTTTCTTTTATGTAGGATTTTAAGTCATTGTAATCCATAAGGTCACAACCACAAAGGAAATCTCTAAGCTTTTTGTCCATAAAATATAGATGTAAGGTTCGACCTGTTACATCATTGTTAAGGAGTAATGATAGATTTGTTTGCAATACAGTATTGTAGTTGTTTTGAGGTGATAAAAGTGTTTGTTTTCCTATGTATTCTAATCCTTGGTATTCTGTCCAATGCATCTTTTTGCATACAGTTCTAAGAGTTTCCCATTCGGCAACGAGGCATTTGCTCCAACGTATTTTTTTAGCCATTTTTATTTCCTCCTTTTATCCTTCTCAGCACAGGTCGTCAAAAACTTGGCCGCCAGTCCATTCTTTACCTTGCAGTACTGTAAAATACTTTTGTGAGCTGTCTTCATGGAAACAGGATCTGTATAACTCATGGACAAATGTATTGTTTACAAGAGAGATAATCATAACATGATACGGTTTTATTGTTTCCACCGCTGATTTTGTTCTTACGATTATTTTATCGTTGTGAATTGCAGCTTCCGCTACCAATGAATGAGAATATTTGGTTTCAAAAAACAAAGCGTCAGGTTTTAGATTGGCTAGGTATTCCTCTAAACTGTGTTCGTGATTTCCACTGGGGCAACAAGGATATTTGGACGGAAGTCTCATTCGCGTTTTATCATGAACTGCGTTTTCTGTCTCTGTGTAGACCAGATGATTGTCTTTGTTGTTGTCGGCAAAGAATCGTCTTTGGTAAATCCACTCGCCAATTTTTCCTCTTTTTTCTGTTGCTGGAATTGTGTCTTCTTCTGCCCAATGAAGAAGATTTTCATAACAGTTTCTGCCCTCTTGCGGAGTAACAGTTCGCATCCAACTTATGTCTGACGGTAAATTGTTGAGGTTATGTAAAATTTCAATGTGCTGTAAAACATAGTCGATTGTTTTTCCTGTCCGTTGCATAATTTTTTTACAAGTGATTGGATTGAGAATTATATTTTCAAGTTTTGTAACCCATCGTAAGTTTTCTGGTCTGTTATCTTGTTTGTTTGTGTTTTTGTGGTCTACGATATGTCCATTTGTTGGAGCTTTCCCATGAAATGCTGTTGCAACGATTCTATGAACTCTGACACCAGAAAGAAGCAAATATCCATTGTTCTTGTCTACCTTTCCAAAGGTCCATTCATTATCGTTTCTTCTCTTTCTTGCATTTTCTCCCGAATGTCGCATAATCGCTCCGTTGTCACGGACTGAATAAGTTTCATTTTTGTAAACGCAAATTTTTTCTTGTGTGTAGTTGTTTATGTCTTGTGTAGTCATTATTTTTTCTCCTTGTTCTTGTTGAGAGTGATTTCTTCACCGATAAAGTAGGACAACGCCTCAGCGGCGGCTTTTTGTTTTGCTGTTTTTTTTGAAATGTCGCTCTCTTGAATTGGCCATTCCGCTTCCACTAATTTGCATGTGCATCGCCAGATAGGATTGCCATTTTTATCATGGGTTTCTGAAAACTCAAATGAGGGTTCTCTTATCAATCCTTTTTGTTGTAATTCATGAAGTTGGCTGGCGGCGTGTTCTGGGTCGATTTTTGAAATTACTTTAATTATTTTGTCACGGCGCAAAATCCATTCATAATACAATTTTGCAGCATATCTTATTGATTCGGGTTTTGTTGCGCTATATGTTGGATTATAAGAAAATAGTGATGTTCTTATGTTACGAATCTCAAAGGAGTATCTTTCTTCATGAGGGTAGATTTTGTTGTTTAATCCAAATGGATTTTGGTATGGTAACGATATGTGGATAGCTTGTTCTTGTAACGGCAGGCTCCAGTTTTGTAAGTTTTCGACTTGCATTCGCGGCCATAGCAAATCATCTTTTGCTATTGGCAGCTCCCAACCATGCTTTCTGCATTCCTCCTCAAGTTTTTCTACGTAGTTTTCGTAAAAATCCGACGTAGAAAAAAGTTTTTCGCAGACATTTTTGATGTATTCATTATTCCAATTGCTATCGATAGCAACCGCGCCTACAATTGCTTCGAATAAATCTTCGCAAACAGAATTGCTTTTTCGCGCTTCGTTTTTCTCATCGCTAGAACTTATGAATAGGAGTTCTTCAAGTTCCAAATTTTTTATGCTGTTGGCTAAGTTCTCTTTTCTAGCAAACCATGAACGAATTTCAGAAAGTTCCCCTTCGCTTTTTTCTGATATGTATTCTGTTTTTTCAACTTTTCCAAAAGCGTTATACATTCGTTGGCATAAGTAGGCATTCAGCGCGGCGTCGCCATAAAATTCAAGAACTTCGTTGTCGGCAATGCCAGGGTGTTCTTGCGCGTATGATTTGCGCGTGAATGCTTGTTTAAGCAGTCCTGCATTCTTAAAATTATATCCAATTTGTTTTTGGATAGTCTCAGAATCAAAAGTTTCTTTTTTCATAAAGAACTCCTAAAAGTAAATTTAGGCGCAATGCTATTATCAGCATTATTTTTTGAGAAATTTAACTGACGATTGGCATTTTAAGAAAACAGAAAATGGAGAACTAAGAAGACCTTGATTGCTGCGCGCAACTTGCATCGACACGCGACATTCAAAATGATTTTAGATCATATTTGCGGCTTTCTTACGCCTTTGATCAAAATATAATACAAAATTCCGTTCCCGTCAAGAAAAAATAAAAATTTTTCAATTTTTCCTCAAAAAAAAGCCAAACTCTTTAAAAAAAACTCTATCTATATGTATGAAAAAACATTGCGTAAAGCAAAAGGAGTTTATATGGAAAATGCGCGCGAAGAGACGCCTGAAGAAAAGTGGGAAAAAGCCACCATCGCAAATAACTTTATTTTCTACAAAGTTATACGCCGCTACGCGTCGTTTTGCTAGTGGTAATATTTACGTGTCCGCTCACGCGGACTACTGGCAATGAGCAACAATCCTGACACAAAGGAACTGCCTGAGCGCGCCCGCTATTATCAAGGCGTGATTGATGTGGATTTGTTAAAATCTGGACAGGATTACAAGGAACTTAGGACTTCGTTCATCGTATTTATTTGTATTGACGATGTTTTTGACAAAGGGCTTGCAAAGTACACTTTTGAAAATTTGTGTCGTGAAGATCCAAAAATAAAAATGAACGACAGGGCCTACAAATACTTTTTTATTTCCCAAAACTGTGATAAACTGTTGAATGAAAGGCAAAAGGCGTTTCTGCAAATGGTCGCAAGCAATAAAAGTTGCGACGCTTTTACGGACAAAGTCAAGAAGCTTGTGGACAACGCCAAGCGCAACACTCAATGGAGGAAGCAGTATATGGACTGGGAACGCGAAAAGACTCGCTCATATAACAGGGGCAGGGAAGAGCATGCTTTGGAAAGCGCCAAAAATCTTCTTGCCATGAATGTTTTGACTCCAGAACAAATCGCTCAAGCCCTCAACCTTTCCCTTGAGCAAGTGTTGCAGCTTCAAAAAGAAGCGCAAGCGTCCGTTACCGCGTAACTTCCTATGGACTACAGCTACATTTTTTCTTCCGCAAAGCCGCTAAAAGAAAAGTTCGCGGACTTTGGATTTAAAAAACGCGAGGGCTCTTATGTTTGCAAAAAGACTATTGCGGGCGGCGACTTTTACGCGACGCTTGCGATTTGCGGAGAAACTTTGACAGCGCAAGTTTACGATTCCGCCACGGACGAACTTTACACTCCCTTTGACATGGCAAGGGCCCGCGGAGCTTTTGTCGCGGCTGTTAGGGAAGAAGTCCAAAAAATCGTTGACGACTTTTGCGCGCGCTGCTTTGAGTCAAAAGACATCCACAAAAAATACGTTGACTTTATCGAGCGCCAATTTAAATGCAAGGCGGATTTTCCGTGGGCGGAACAAGACGGAACGGGAAAGCGCTATTCCGACGCGGCGGTTTTCCGCTGTCCAAACAAAAAATGGTTCGCGCTTGTGATGGAAATCAGTTACAAAAATCTGGGGCTTCCAAACGACAAAAAAGTTTTTTCGGTAAACCTAAAGGCGGATCCTGAGCGCGTCGCGGATCTTGTTGACAATAAAACGATTTTTCCCGCCTACCATATGAACAAAAAGCATTGGATAACGGTTTTGCTTACAAGCGCGACGGACTTTGACCTTTTGCGCTCGCTGACGGAACGTAGCCGAGCTTTGGTTAGTTGATCGGTTCCGTTCCCGGCGGAACGAATTCGCCGGCGGCCGCTCCGACCAAGGCTTCCAACGCGTAGGGCGAATAGGAGTAGCCCAAAAGAATTGTGTCGGCCCAGTCAAAGTCTTTTACCAGCACCGGAGACATTATCGCAAAGATGACGACGCGCTTTCTGCCGGCGATCGCGCTTAGGCTTTTGGCGACGGCCGCGCTGTTTTGGTCGGCCACGCACATTATGATTGTGTCGTAGCCTTGCGCCGTTGACAAGATGTTTTCGGCGGCCCATTGAGTTTCGTTGGGGCCCATCGCGTAGTTAAAGCGGAACTCTCCGCTATTGGGCCAGCGCTCTTTTCCAGCCTTAAAAAATTGCGGCTCGCTTCCGCAAAGCAAAACTTTTCCCGCGGACTCTTTTGTAAAGGGAAGCGACTTCTTTTTTAGAGCGGTGATGGAACGGCAGGCTTGGTCCAAGAAAAATTTTTGGCCTTCCTTGTCGGGGATGCGCTGGTCGATTTGGTTTTCGTCAGGGTAAAGGGGAGCGGTGTTCTTGCCCTTGTAATAGTTCAGCTTTGCAAGGATTACGCGGCGGGCGGCGGTCACGACCTTTTGCCTAAAGTCTGTGTCGCGCTTCATCGAAGCGATTACGCCGGTCCAAAGCGGCTCGTCAAGCTGCGCGGTGGTGGAAGAAATCACGATGTCGTTTCCCGCGTCGATCGCCATCTTAAACGCGCGGGAGACCGAGCCCGCGTACATTGTGGCTCCGTTCATCATCATGTCGTCCGTGATGATAAGCCCCTTGTAGCCCAGCTGCTTTCGCAAAATTTCGGTCAAAAAGTATTCGCTAAGGCTGGCCGGCTCGCCGTTGGGGCGTAGTTGCGGAAAGCTTAAGTGTCCGCTCATTATCGCCGGAACGTCGTTTTGTATCAAATATTTAAACGGAACCAACTCGCGGTTCTCAAAAGTTTTTTGGTCGATGTTGATGCTGGGCAGGAACAGGTGCGAGTCGTTTTGCGTGTCGCCGTGGCCCGGAAAATGTTTTGCCGTCGGAATCACGCCGGCGTCTAGGCAGCCCTTTGCCCAAGCCGCCCCAAGGATTCCCGCGATGCGAGCGTTCTCTCCAAAGGAGCGCGTTCCGATGATCGTGGAATTTTTGTCAGTGTACAAATCGATTGTCGGCGCGAAATTCATGTTGATGCCAAGCGCGGCGATTTCTCGGTTGATGTAATAGCCGGAGTAATACGCGTCGTAAGGATAGCCGCTCGCGCCGATCGACAAGTTGCCGGGCGTGATGGATGTGTTTCCCTTAACGTGGCGGATCCAGCCGCCTTCTTGGTCGGTGGCGACAAAGAGCGGTATTTGCAGCTTTCGCTTTTGCGCCTTTTGCTGCAGCGTTTTAACCGAACGCGCAACAAGCGTCGTGTTGTCCGTGTTCCAGCCAAAAACTTTTACGCTTCCCAAGCCGCGCGACGAGACCCATTCGTTTAAAAGGTCGCTCGGCTCCGCGCCCGCCCAACCGAACATCAAGATTTGCGAATATAATTCTTCGTCGCTCATTCTGGCCACAAGCGCGTCGGCCAATTCTTCGTTGGGGTAGTCGCTCCAAAAGTTTATGTCGTCTTGCGCGGCTGCGTTTTTGGGGAACGCAAGCAAAAGCGCCAACGCGAAAGCAAGCGCCGTCGCGAACGAGGCGGCGGTTTTTTTGGCCTGGAAATAATTTTTGCTTTTGGACATTTTTGTTATGGCGGCTTTCATTTTTAATTCAGGCTCCGAATGTATTCCGCCGCTTCAAAGGCCGCGATCGCTCCGTCGCTTGTGGCCGTGACAACTTGGCGGAAGGGTTTGGAACGAACGTCGCCCGCCGCGTATAGGCCGGGAATCGTGGTTTGCATTTTTTCGTCGGTGACGATGTATCCGGCCTGGTCCGTTTTTAGCATTGAGATCAATTCGTTTTTAGGAAGCATTCCCACGCTGACAAAAACTGCCGCGGCGGGCATTTCGGTTAGTGACCCGTCTTGGACGTTTTTTAAAACGATTGACTCAACCCTTTGGCCGCCCTTGATTTCTTGGACAACGCTGTTCCACAATACCGTGATTTTTGGGTTGGCTAAAACTCTGTCGGCGACGGCCTTTTGGGCGCGCAATTGGTCGCGGCGGTGGACCAAAAAAACTTTTTCGGCCAGCTGCGAAAGATAGTTGGCTTCGTCGCAAGCGGCGTCTCCGCCTCCGATTACAAAAATAGTTTTGTTCCTAAAAAGCGGGCCGTCGCAAACGGCGCAGTAGCTGACTCCTCGGCCTTCAAGTTCCTTCTCGCCGGGAACATCGAGTTTCTTGTGTTCCGCTCCGGTCGCCAAAACGACAGCCTTTGCGGAGTATTTTCCTTTTGAAGTTTCGATTTCAAATTTATCTTTGATTTTGTCGATTGATTTTACTTGGGCGCTTTGGATTTGCGCTCCAAAGGCTTTGGCCTGTTCCTGCATCGTTTGAATAAAAGCAAAGCCGTTTGCCGCGGGAAAAACGCCGGGGTAGTTTTCCAAGCCCGCGATTTTTAGGACTTGGCCGCCCGCGACCGAAAGGTCCAGCGCCAGCGCCTTTAGTCCCGAGCGCGCCGCGTATTGTACGGCCGCAAGGCCTGCCGCTCCCGCTCCGATAGAAATAAAGTCGTATTCGTTTTGGACATTTTCGCTCATTCTTTAATTATAGCGAAAGACGTGTTGCTTTTCAATCAGTTTTATTTTATTATGGCGGAATGGCGATAAAAACTGACGGAATTATTTTGGACATTGACGGAACGATATGGAACACCACCGGCGTGGTTTCGGGAGCGTGGAACAAGGCGATAGCCGATTGCGGATACGACGCCGCTTTGACAGATCCCGCCTCCTTGCAAAAAGAATTCGGAAAGCCGATGAACGTCATCGCCGACGACCTGTGGCCCAACCTTACGCAAGAGCAAAAAAACGTTTTGATGGAAAAGTGCTGCCAGCGCGAGCAGGAAGCGATAAAAGAAAACCAAGAGGACATCGCTTATCCCAAAGTCCGCCAAACGATAGAGGCGCTCTCCAACAAGTTCAAGCTTTACATCGTTTCAAACTGCCAAAGCGGCTACATAGAGTTGACGATGGAAAAAAACAAAATCGCGGATTTCATCAAAGACCATGAATGTTACGGCGATACAGGCATGGGAAAGGCCGACAACTTGCGCGACCTTGTTCGCAGGAACGGAATAAAGGCACCGGTTTACGTGGGCGACACGCAAGGCGACGCGGACGCTTGCCGCGAGGCCGGAGTAAAATTTGTTTTTGCCAGTTACGGTTTTGGGGACGTAAAGAAATTTGCGGCCAAGGTTGACCGCTTTGACCAGCTATTGGATTTGTTCCAAAACCTTGACTAAATCTTCTTTTGTCTTTGCAAGGGGCCGCTTAAGGTCAAAAGGCTTAAGCACTTCTTGAATCGTTTGCGGAACTTCAATCCGTTCGCCCAAGGCTTTTTGAACAAAGCTTGCCGAGTAGGCCGGATGATCGCGCTGGATCAATACCACCGCGTCGCCCGCGCCGTCAATCAAGTCTTTGCGCTTTTGCGCCGCTCCGTAGGCGGCCGCCGTTTCTTGGTCGGAAATCAAGTCGTATTTTTTGTACAAGTCCTTTGCCGCTTCTTCCGTCGCGGCCTCGTCAACCTTTGCGGGGTAGACAAAGCTTCTTATCATCGCCGAGTAGTCGGTAAAGAAATCTTCCAGGCGCTCCAAGTTTGACGGGTCGCTTGCGTTTACCGGCGGCCTGTCCTTTACGCTTACTATCGCGTCGGTGATTATCGGGTAGCCTTTTACGTCTGCTCCCAAGGCTCCGCTTGTTGGAACGATAAAGCCTCTCAGCGGAAGGCAAAGGCGCCAGCTGTAAAGGCCGGCCACCAAGTTGGAATAATTTCCGGGCGCCATCGCGTAGTAAATGTCGCCCGAAACTTTTTCCTTTAGGCGCGAAAAAGCGTAGGTGTAAAAAAAGGCTTGAGGCAAAAGGCGGCCGATGTTGGCCGTCGTTGACGCTGTCAAGCTGAACTTTTGGACAAGCGCGCGGTCCGAAAAAATTTCTTGGATCAAGGCGCGGCAGTATTTTAAGTCGCCGTCGATTTCAATCGGATAAATGTTCCCGCCGTTCCAAACAAAGTCGGATTCGCTTAAGCCGCGGACTGTTCCTTTTGGATAAAGCAGGACCGACTTTAACTTTTTGCTTCCGCGCAAGGCCCTTGCCAGCGACGCGCCGTGCGGGCCGCTCGTCAAGTCAAGGAATGTGGCGGTCTTTCCGTTCAATGTCAAAATCGTTTCCAAGCAGGCCGCCATGTATGAAACGCCAAAGTCGCGGTGGCTTCCTGTCGGGCCGTTGAAAAGCTCCAGCGTGAACAAATTGTCGTCAAGGCGCTTTAGCTTTGGCTCAAAGGGAAATGCCTTTGTGGCTATCGTTTCGCAAATGATTGGGGAAAATTCCGTGTTTATGCAGGCGCTTGTAAGCGCTCCGGCAATTGAGTCGAATGTCGTGTTTTCGTTTGTGTACAAAATCCAGCGGCGCAAGTCGGCGTTCCCCTCTGGAACGTAAAGACCCCCGTCCGCCGGCATGCAGTCCAAAAGCGCTTGCAAAAAGCTTGTGTCAACTGTCTTGTCTCTCGTGCTTGTAAATCGCATACCGCCTATACTAGCGCATTTTTGCCTTTTTGTCATTAGACTTGTAAAATTGCTAAAAATTTTGTATCTTTATATTGATGAAATATCTCAAAAAGGATTCCGCGTGGCAAAAGGAATTGCTCGCGCGCTTTATAGATTACGCAAAAACTTTTTCCACTTCTTCAAGCGCGGCCGCTGACAATGGCGTCCAGCCTTCAACCGAATGCCAGCGCGACTTTGCCAATAAGATTGCCGCGGAACTAAAATCCTTGGGATTTGAAGGCGTACAGGTCACAAAGTACGGGTACGTCTACGCCTATATTCCGGCAAATCTAGCGGGAACGGCCGCAAAGCCCTTTTGCTTGCTGGCCCACTTGGACACGGTGGAAGAATGTTCCGGCAAAAATGTAAAGCCGCAAGTAAAAAAGCGCGACGGCGAGACTATCGTGACAAGCGACGGAACGACGCTTTTGGGCGGAGACGACAAGGCAGGACTTGCCGCCATTGTGACCGCCTTGCATTATTTGCTAGACAACAAAAAAATCGCGCATCCAAAAATCGAGATTTGCTTTTCTCCCGACGAAGAAACCGGCCACGGAATGGACCACGTTCCGCTTGACTTGATAAAATCCAAAGCCGCATACACGGTTGACGGCGGCCACATCGGCGAGTTGGAGTGCGAATGCTTCAACGCGTATAAGAGCGAAGTTTTCTTTACGGGAAAGGCGGCGCACACAGGCGACGCCCGCGCTGCCGGAATGGTCAACGCTATCGGAGCGGCAACTTTGTTCGTCCAGTCGCTTCCGCGCGCCGAGGCTCCCGAGACCACCGACGGCATGCAGGGCTTTTACGCTCCCTTTGAAATCAGCGGAACGATGGAAAGCGCCCGCGTTTCTCTTTTGCTGCGCGACTTTGACAGCGCCGGAATGGATGAGCGAAAAAAAACGGTGGCCCAACTTGCAAAAGCCGCCGCGGCCTCTTACGGAGCTAGCGTAAAGGTAAAGCACATCCAGCAATACTTGAACATGAAAGAAGGAATACAAAAGGCGCCTTATGTAAAAGAGCGTTTGGTCAAGGCCTATAAGGAAAGCGGAATCGAGCCTGTCTTTAAGCCCATTCGCGGCGGCACGGACGGCTCGCGCCTTACCGAAATGGGAATCCCTTGCCCCAACATTTTTACAGGAGCGCACGAGTATCACAGCGAGCGGGAATGGGTCAGCCTTGAACAAATGCTGGCCGCCGCCGATATTATAGTAAGCCTAGGAGCGATTTATGCATGAATACAGAATTGAAGGCGGATTTCCGATAAAGGGAAAAATCACCGCCGCGGGAAACAAGAACGCCGCGCTTCCTTGTATTGCGGCGACACTTTTGACTGACGAAAAAGTAACGCTTAGAAACATCCCCGAGATTGAAGACGCGGGCGTTATGTTCAAGATTTTGGAAGGCCTCGGCGCTTCCGTAAAAAAAATCGAAAAGCACGTTTGGGAAGTCACCGCGCAAAAAATTGAGACGGCCTTGATTCCCCCGGAGCTTTCTAAAAAAATCCGCGCCTCGATTTTGTTCGCCGGCCCGCTAATCGCCCGCTTGGGAAAGGCCAGCATGATGCCTCCTGGCGGAGACGTAATTGGGCGCCGCCGCCTGGACACTCACTTTTTGGCTTTGACCGAATTAGGAGCCCGCGTAGACATTGACGGAAAATTTGAGTTTAGCGCCAACAAGCTTGTGGGCGACGACATATTCCTTGACGAAACTTCGGTTACCGCCACCGAAAACGCTTTGATGGCGGCGGCGCTGGCCGAGGGCCGAACGACAATCACCAACGCCGCGAGCGAGCCTCACGTTCAGGACTTGTGCAAAATGCTCATCGCGATGGGCGCAAAGATTAGCGGCGTTGGCTCTAACATTTTGATAATCGATGGAGTAAAAAAGCTCCACGGCTGCGACTTTGCGATCGGCCCGGACTATATGGAAATCGGTTCCTTTATCGGATTGGCCGCCGCCACTCGCGGTTCCGTCACGATAGAAAACATCAATCCGCCGGACATGCGGCCCTTGCGCATCGCTTTTGGAAAGCTTGGAATCCGCTGGAACATAAACGGAAACACGCTAGAAGTCGCCGCCAACCAAGACATGAAGGTAAACCCTGACCTTGGCGGAATGATTCCAAAAATCGACGACTCTCCGTGGCCGGGATTCCCGCCGGATTTGACCAGCATCATGACGGTTGTGGCGACACAAGTCGAAGGCAACGTTTTGATTTTTGAAAAAATGTTCGAGTCAAGAATGTTCTTTGTTGACAAGCTTATCGGAATGGGAGCGCGCATAACTTTGTGCGATCCGCACCGAGCCGTTGTCAGCGGTCCCAGCGTTCTTCACGGCGACAAGCTTGTGTCGCCCGACGTTCGCGCCGGAATGGCGATGGTGATCGCGGCGATGATAGCGCGCGGCGAAAGTTCCATTAGCAACGTTTACCAGATTGAACGCGGCTACGAAAACTTGATTCCGCGCCTAAAGGCTTTGGGCGCGCATATCGAGTGCGTCGAAGTAAAGTGAAAAAAAAGCGGCCTATGGGCCGCTTTTTTTAGTCGTTCTTGCGCGCCAGGAAGGCAACGCTGACCACAAGCAAAAGGACGACGTAAACGCCGATGCCGGCAAAAATCGCCATTCTCGTTCCGGCCATCGCGATAAATACAAGGTTTAAAACCTTGATTGTGTATTCAATCATGCGTTCCAAGAAGTAGAAGACGATGTTCAAAACCGGCAGGATGAAAACCCACTTGAACTTGAATATCGCTCCCGCCGCAAGCCTGTAGTTCCACGCGATGCTTGCGACAAAGATAAAGATTATCAAAAGCATAAAGGGATAGAAGATTCTGTTCAGCGACTCTACGCTAAAGACTTCGCTTGAGTAGCCGTAGTCTGGAGCCTTGCGCGCCAAGCGGTTAAGCGAGAAGGGGTTTAAGTTTCCTTTTCCGGCGGCGGAGAGCAAAATCAAGGAAATGTCTTCGTAAGGAATCGGAAGGTAAAGCTGGTTCTTTGACAAGATTGAAGTGTACTCTTGCGTTCCGGCGTATTCGTAAACCGGCTCGTTCTTTTGCTCGCGCGAGTTTCTGCTTACGGAGCGGAGCATGATGTAGGGAATCGACTTTATTGAAGAATTGATTTCAAGCCGCTGGGTTTCGTAAAGGCCCAGCGATTTTGTGTCGCAAGACTTCATCTTTGCGTATGGGGTGGAAACGGAATACTTGAACTGGCCATATTCGTCAAACGAAAAAAGCTCAAGGCCGCGGAGGTATCTAACCATTCCGCCGGTTCCGTCAACTTCGGTTACGCCGTGAATCAAAATGATGTCGTAGCCGCCGGTTGGATGGCGGATTGAAAAGTAAACGTTCTTTGAGCTTTCAAAGCGGCTTGCGTCGTAAGTCTCGTCGATAAAAAAGAATTGCTCCAAAAGCCTGTCGCGGGAAATTTTTAGGTAGCGGATAACGTCAGGGTCGCGGGCCTTTCTTTCGTCTTCCATCGCAAGGTCGTTGAAAATGTAATAGGACTCTTCAAAGTTTCCGTTGTTGAGCGCCTTGTAGCCTTCCCATTTTTTTCTAAAGAAAAGGTTTCCGGCTGTAAGCTCTTCCTTTTGGGCTGACTGCAAGCGGTTCCAAGCTTGGCTTGCAATGTCCTTTGCCTCAAAAATGTTGGGGTCGTTTGGTCCGCAAAGGCGTTCCGCTTCTACCGAAAGATAGTGGGCGCCAAAAAAATCTTTGGCCGCAAAAAGTTCGCGCGCCTTTTGGAGCATTTCCAAAACGGTCATCTCGCTTTCGTCAAAGCCTTGGAAAGTTTTTCCGTGGTCGTTTAGATTTGTTTCCGAAAAACTTTTGTTGCGCTCTTCGCGGCGCTTGGCTTCCAATTCCTTAAGCTTGGCTTCGGTTTTGCGCTCGCGTTCCTTTAATTCCTTGTTGTTGGGGTCCAGGGCAAGCGCCTTTCTTTCGTATTGAATGGCGGCCTCGGGATTATTTTGGAAGCGGTACTGGTCGGCCAAGCGCAAGTAGTCTGTAATCAAGCCCGGAATCTCGTGCATGAACTTTTTCTTGGAATTTTCAAAAGGCAAAAGAATCAAGGTTCCGATTGACGCGATGAATGTTGTTACAAGCGCGGCAACCATAATCTTTTTTAAGAGAAGGGCGATCTCCGGGCTAAAGCGGCCTTGCGCTTTTTCTCCGTATTCGGCAAAGGCAAGCGAGCAGGCGAGCAAAAAGCCTGTAAGCAAAATCGAAGGAAGCGCGTCAAAAACAAGGGACAAGGAGTTGGCGCTTTTGTAGGCAAACTCCGAGCCGGCCGCGACGCTATCCATCGGCAAAAGAAAAAGGCCCGCGGTCCAAAGCGCCGCCACGGCAAAAATGGAATAGGCTAAAATCGAAGGAAGAAATTTTTTCATTCGCCTCTCCTTCTTTTTTTGCCGGCGTGGACGATAGCCTTAAAGGTTCCCAATGAAATTAAAAGCAAAATGATCGCGCAGTTCATGGCGCACTGGAAGTGTTGGCCGATGATCAAGGCAAAGCCGCCGACGTTGTTTATCGCGTTGACAAAGGTGTCAAAGCGGCCTAAAAAGTAAAAGCAGTTTAGGGTGATGATCGCAAAGGTGTCAAAGGTGATGTAAAAGGCGTCGGCCAACTTCCATTCGCTGGCCGAAACTATCGCTCCCAAAGCGACAAGCGCCGCCATAAGCGAAGAAAAGAGCAGCCATGGAATCATTCCTTCCGAGCAGGCTTCGTAGGCTTTTTGCTGGACTGTTCCGATTCCGCCCAAAAACGCCATCAAGACAGGCGGCGGCGTCAAGTTTTCTCCGATGATCGGATCCGAAAAGCCCAAGGCGTCTCTTTTAAAGTTAAGGGGCGTGTTTGAAATTTTCTTTACCGATCGGCTTGTTCTTACGCTTGTAAAGTAGTCCTCGTTGATCCTGATTCCGTTTACAAAATTTCCGCTTACAAAAGTAAAATAGTAAAGCCTTTTGTCGATAGTCCTAAAATAACCGGCGGTTAGCTCCGAGGGCTTTTCCTCTAGGGCGACGCTTTTTTGCTGGACAGTTTTGTATGAAATCGGAGCGGCGAAAATCCAGGCGGCCAACGAAAGGACCGCGATTGTTATCGCTCCAGAGACTTTGTTGTAGCGGGGGTGCCTAACCAGGGTAAGAAAGAGGAACATCGGAACGAAAAGCAAAAGAATCGGGAAAAAGACTATCGCTCCGTTTATAAAAATTTGAGCGTCAAAAATAGAAATTTGCGAGCCTACGACAAAAGAGGTGACGCTGTGGTAGAGCATTATCAAAAAGCCGCCGGCCGCAGTTCCAAAGACGCAAATCAAGACAAAGGCCAACAGTTCTATCAAAACCGTTTTCATTCTATCTATTCTAGCGCAAGATGTGATTTTTGACTAGACAAAAATGACGGCGCGGTTTATAATTTAAGTTATGTCAGAAGGACAGACACCCGCTGATTTTGGCCACAAAGTCATCTTCTTGAACCCCGATTTTCCGGGCCACGGAGACGTTTTTAAGGACCTTAGGGAAAACGAATACGAATTTTATCTTCTCGAAAATTACCGCGACGCAAAATCGGTTTTGCGCGAGTACAAAAGTTCCATCTGCATTATATACGCGGACGACGGCACGACAAAGCGCAAGGTGATAAATTTCATCCTTTCTTGCTCAAAGGACGATTCCGTAAATTCCACGCTTTTTTATCTATTGACTAGCGAGCTTGTCTCAAAGGAAAAGAAGGCCTTGGAACAGGCCCAGAATTGCTACCATGGAATGATAGCGCTTAATTCAAGAACTCCCTTTATGATTCAAGCCATAAAGCAGCAGCTTGAGGACAAAAACGCCAAGGGCCGCCGCCAATACGTGCGCGTTTCTTGCTCCGCCGACAGGGAGGCCATCGCGCTTGCCGAAATTAACGGCCGCCTTTTCAAGTTCAAAATGCACGACATAAGCATCGTGGGCTCCGCTTGCTCGGTAGAAGCCAAGCTCGCCTCTGTTTTTCCAAAGGGAACGGTAATCCCGTCGGTGAACTTTACTTTGGGCGGAAAGCAAATTCCTGTCGGCGAAGTCGCGGTCTACGCGGTTTTTCCGATGAACAACGAAGCCAAGCTTGTCTTGCTTTTTAAGAATCCTCTTATAGGCGAAAGAAAAGAGTTGGTTCACAATTACATCCGCGAAAAATTTGACAGCGACATTCATACAATCATAAAGAGCCGCCCGCGCGACGAGGAAGATTACTCCAAGGCCTTTGCCGAAGGCGAGAGCGACGCTCAATGAACTTGCTTTCAATCAAGGGCCTCACAAAAATCGGCCGCGAGGCTCCGCTTTTTACCGACGTCACCTTGGGCTTGGACGAAGGCCAAAAGGCCGCGCTTATCGGAAAGAACGGCGCAGGAAAATCAACTTTATTAAATTGCGTGGCGGGTGTCATCGCTCCCGACAACGGAAGCGTAGTCTTTAACAAAGAGGCTGGCTTTTCTTACCTTGCGCAAACGCCCTCCTTTGACGGCGAGGACACAATCCGCGGCCACATCTTTAAAAGCGATTCCCCAAAACTAAAAATCATAAACGAGTACCAAAGCCTTTGCGTAAATTTGGGCGGCTTGAACCAAGCGCAAGCGGAACGTTACGACGCGCTTGAAAAGAAAATGAATGACGGCGACTTGTGGAACTACGAGGCGCAAATTTCTTCGATACTTTCAACGCTGGGGATCCACGACCTTGACCGCAAGATGAAAACCCTTAGCGGCGGAATGACAAAAAAAGTCGCGCTGGCCCAAGTCTTGGTCGAGGACACAAAAATTCTTTTGCTCGACGAGCCGACAAACCATTTGGACATAAAGACGATTTCTTGGCTGGAAGATTATTTGCGGAACACAGACCGCGCCGTTTTTATGGTCACGCACGACCGATATTTTTTGGACAGCGTTTGCTCCGACATTTACGAGCTGGAACGCGGGCGGCTTACGCTCTACCACGGAAATTATTCCGAGTATTTGGAAAAGAAAGAAAAAGAAATCGAGATCGCCAAGAACACCGACCGCCGCATAGAGTCTGTCTTGCGCTTTGAGCGCGACTGGCTTTTGCGCGGCCCCTGCGCCCGCGGAACCAAGGCAAAGGCGCGAATCCAGCGCGACCAGCAATTGATCGCCCACGAAAAATTCCAGGAAGACAAGGGCTTTACTTTTGAGACCAAGGAAACGCGCCTGGGCGGAAAAATTTTGGAGCTTCACCGGCTGTCAAAGAATTATCCAAAAGGCTTTGCCGAGGCCGCGCAGGAATCGCCTGTCCTAAAAGATTTTTCCTACACCTTTAGCAAAGGGCAAAAAATCGGAATCTACGGCAACAACGGAAGCGGAAAGACGACGCTCCTCAACATGATCGCCGGACGCCTCGCCCCCGACAGTGGAAACATCGTTCTTGGCGTCAATACGCATATCGCTTACTACGAGCAGAATCCGACCTTTAAAGACTTGTCGATGACCTCGCTTGAATACATCGAAGAAGCCGCCGAATGGATTGAGCTTAACGACGGACGCAAATTAAGCGCCGCGCTTTTTTTGAACGAGTTTGGCTTTGAAGGAAAAATCCAGCATTCGCCGGTTTCGTCGTTAAGCGGCGGCGAGCGAAAGCGCCTTTACCTTGTCCGCCTTTTGATTTCCAATCCCAACTTCATCATCCTTGACGAGCCAACCAACGACTTTGACATTTGGACGATGAACATTTTGGAAGACTTTTTGGCGCAGTTCAAGGGCTGCCTTTTGATTGTAAGCCACGACCGGTATTTTATGGACAAGGTTTGCGACACGCTTTTCATTTTGGAAGACGACGGAAGCGTGTCAGGCTTTGTCGGAAAGTGTTCCGAGTACATCGAGCTATTAAAGGAACGCGAGCGGGAGGAACGGCTGAGCGCGGCGAACCAAAAGGCTTCGCAAGACCAAAACGCGCCGTCTCAGAACGGTTCGCAAGACCAAAACGCTGCGGCTCCCGCCAAGCCAAAAAAGCTTTCGTTCAAAGAGCAAAAAGAATTCGCGGCGCTCGAAGCCGACATAGAAAAGCTTGAGGCGCGCAAGGCAGAGCTTGAGGCCGCGCTTTCCAGCGGCGAAAGCGACTTTGCAAAGATCCGCGCCTGGAACGACGAGTACCAAACGCTGTCCGCCGGCTTGGACGCAAAATACGCGCGCTGGGACGAACTGTCCGCTCGCGCCTAATTGGCCGCGGCTTTTTTGGTCTTGCAAGCAATTCTTATTTTTGCGCGAATGGGTCTTCTTTAATCTTTGTGTATTTCCAATCGTAGCCGTGGGTGCTGGGACGCAGGCCTTGGACGCGCTCGTTCTCGGCGCGCAGTTGGTCGCTGATCATTTTCTTAAAGGCTGTCATAAGCGGCTCGGGATTGGCCTCTGGATTTGCTAGTCCTGCCTCTTGCAATTCCTTGATTAGATAGTAGCAAGTCTCCGCCGTGGAAACGCATTCAGGACGCGGCTCGTGCTTGAACGTGAATATTGAACGGTAGTTGCCGGCAAAGGACATCTTTGGAAGTTCTAGTAAAAAAGGATTGTGCTGCAAAATTTTCCGCGAGCAAAACCAGGTTGCGTCAACGATTATCGGCATCAAGATTTTTCCGCGAGCCGCGCTCTTAAAGTCTGGGTTGGCCGCGTTCCATGCGTCGTCTCCGGGATAGAGCAAAAGGGGAAGGTATTTGGGATCGGACAAAAGTTCAAAAAGCCGCCGGCCGGGAACATTGTCCTTTGTGTAATCCAAGCTGACCAAAATTTCGGAGTCGGGAAGGCACAAGTGGCTGATGCGGCCGGTTCCGGTGCGCTGCCGCTTGGCTTCCTTTGGATGCATGAGGAAAATAAATTTTAGTCCAGATTGGACCGGCGGCTTTGTGTATTGGCACAAGCAAAAGCCGTCCGGCCGGAAGCATTTGTAGCAGCGCACGTTTGGTTTTACTTTAACATTGCAAGAAGAGCGTCTTTGCTTTGCGCTCCGATTGTGCTTGCGGTAACGTTTCCGTCCTTAAATACAAAGAAGGACGGGATGCTCATGATTCCGTATTGCTGGGCAAGCTCTCCCTGTTCGTCAACGTTCACCTTGCCGACCTTGTAGCTTCCGTCGCTTTCGTTGGCCAGCTCCTCAACGACAGGGCCCATCATTTGGCAAGGGCCGCACCAAGTCGCCCAAAAGTCAACCAACACCGGAACGTTTGATTGCAAGACTTCTTCTTTAAAGTTTTCAGTTGTAAGAGTGATTTCTGCCATATTGCCTCGTTTACTCGTTCACCGCGGCGGGCAAGTCTTGCTTGTTGTCGGGCATCTGAACGATAAGCGACTGGTCGCGCTTTTCGCAGTACTTGCAAAGGGTGGAACGGCCGGCGGCTTCGGCATCGGCTACGCTTCCGCTGTGCAAGTTTTCTGGAACGGTGCGGCTAAGGGCTTGGCAGTCGTTGTGAGTGTGCAAGCGAGTTCCAAACTCTGTCCAGTAAACTGTGGACTTGGTGTACTGCTCGACTTGCTCGGCCGAGATCGGATTAAAGTCATAGCTTGCGACTCCGGCAATCAAAAGCGCGATGACCGCGGCCACCGCTCCGACTGTCTTTGTCTTTTGGTCGGCCTTTTCGTTCTTCAAAAGCAAAACGATAAAGGGCAAGAAGGCCACGGCGCAAACGATGACGCCCATGTTGTTCCAAAGCCAGAACAAAAGCGGATTCTTTTCGGAAGCGGGCTTGATGTGGTTGGCCTTTTTCCAAAGCTGAGCGCCGATGATTACAAGAACCAAGTCAATCGCAAGGAAAGCGATTCCCTGGTAAAGGGGCGGAACGCTTGTAAGGAAGGGAATGATTTTTGTTTCGGTGATTACGGCCAAAGCCACAAATTCGCAAACAATCGCCAATACCCAAAGTACAACGGCTCCAACTCTAAGTCCAACCGTTGACTGTCCGCTAGAAGCCGCCGCGCTTGCGATGGCCGCCTTTTTTTTGTCTGACATGTTTTCTGCCATAAAATTTCTCCTTTGTTTATGTAAAAAATAAAAGCCTAAATTATTTTAAAAGTCCCATAAGGGCGCTGGCCAATCCGCCAGCCGCTGGTTTGGAGCCAGGCTTTGAGCCGGAAGCGGAACCCAAGAGGCCGCCCAAAAGGCTGGTCAAGTTTCCGTTGGAGGCAAGGCCGGTAAGCAAAGTTCCAATCGCGCCGGCAGACGAGCCGGATGTTTGCTGGCCCAACAAGCTCATAAAAAGCGGGGCGGCCGCGGCAAGGATGGCGCTTACCGCGCTGGCCGAAGTGTTTGACGCTTTGGCGATGTTCTTTTTGTCAGTCGCCGTCAACAAGTGCGATACGATTTTAGCGCCGTCGTCCAAGTCAACGTTCTTAAAGAAAGCCGAAAGGTTTGACGAGTTTTCGCCTGCGTGGTCGGCCAGGGCTTGCGTAAAGCCTTTTGCCGTCGATCCGCTTGTTTGCTTGGCGGCTCCGTTTAGCAATGCGGGAAGGGCCGCGGCCAAAACGTTTGTTACATCGGCGGAGCTTGTTTCAGTCGCCTTGCTGATGCCAGAAACGCTCTTTGCGCTTAGGAGCGTTGTAAGAATAGAAGATGCGTCCATTTATTGCCTCTATTAATAAAGAATGTTTTGTTATTATAAACCTGATTTTTTGCTCGGTCAAGAAATTTATCCCCGCGGAGAAGCAGCGTCGGCGGACTTGACAAAATGTTTCTGTATATAGTATCATTGTGCCGTTAGGAGAAAACTATGAAAATTGTAAAAATCGCCGCGGCCTTTGCCGCTTGCGCCATGCTCTTTGGCTGCGCCAAAAAAGATTCGTCTTCAAAGACTGTAAAAATCGGAATCGCCAAAATCGTCCAGCACCCGGCCTTGGACGCCGTTGAAAAAGGCGTTATGGACGTCGTGAACGAGAACGGCTTTAACGCCGAGTACGACTTGCAGAACGCCAACGGCGACGTAAACACCGCCGCCCAAATCGCCCTCAAGTACAAGGACGAAGGCGTAAAGGTCGCCGTAGGAATCGCGACTCCGGTTGCCCTTGCCTTGGCCACTTCTATCAAAGACATTCCGATCGTTTTCGGAACGGTAACCGACCCCGTCGGCGCCGGCCTTGTTTCTTCCATCGATAAAGGCGAGAACAACGTTTGCGGAATGAGCGACGCGATTCCCTCAGAGCAGCACATCGCGCTCTTCAAGAAGGTTGCCGGCCTCAAGACTTTGGGCTACATCTACACTTCAAACGAAGCCAACTCAATCAGCGCCTTGGAGCAGGTAAAGCGCGGCTGCAAAGAAGCCGGACTTGAATTGGTAACCCAGGCCATCACAAACTCGTCGGAAGTTCAGGCCGCCGCGAAGGCGATCGTTGACCGCGTTGACGGAATTTATTTGACGACAGACAACACAGTGTTCAGCGCCCTTAGCAGCTTGGTCCAGGTTTTTGGCCAGGCCAAAAAGCCGATTTTCAGCGCCGACGTTACAGGCGCGGAAGCAGGCGGCTGCTTGATGGCAAGCGGCTTTAACTACTACAAGGCCGGCCGCGCGACAGGCGAGATGGTCGTAAAGATTTTGAAGGGAGCCAAACCCGCCGACCTTCCGGTTCGCTTTATGACTGAGCCAAGCGACAGCGACTTGCTCTTTGACCTTGACGTAGCAGCCGCCTGCGGAATCACTATTCCCCAGGATTTGCTTGACAGCGCCAACGAAATCATCAAAGACGGAAAGCTTACAAAAAAATAAGCGCGGAACGACATTATGCTCGCAAGCATTTTAATTGAAGGTTTGATTTACGGAATAATGGTTCTCGGATTGTTCATGACTTTCCGAGCGCTCAACTTTTGCGACATGACCGTTGACGGTTCCTTTCCGATGGGCGGCTGCGTTTTGGCGGCTTGCCTTACCCACGGAATCGCGCCTTCAATCGCTTTGCTTTTGGCATTCGCCGCCGGCATTTGCGCGGGCCTTGTGACAACATTGGTTTACACAAAGCTTCGCGTGCCGGACTTGCTTGCCGGCATTTTGGTTATGACAATGCTTTACTCAGTCAACTTGAGAATCATGTCAAACCACGCCAATGTTTCGTTCTTAAAAATTCCAACGATATTTTCAAAAATAATTTCCGCCGTTCAAAAAGCGCAAGCGGCCTTTTCGCCCGAATGGGCCATCGCCGCTTACGTTTTTGCCGTCGTGCTTGTCCTTTGCGTTTTGCTGAACTTGTTTTACAACACCGATTTTGGCCTTACGATGGGCGCTCTTGGCGCCAACGAGCAAATGGTCGTAAGCCAGGGCGTCAACGTAAAGTATATGCGCGGCGTCGGCATTTGTTTTGGAAACGCGCTGGCCTCTCTTTCGGGCGCGCTCTTTGCGATGTATTCCGGTTTTGCCGATGTTGGAAGCGGAACGGGCGTCGTGGTTTCGGGCCTGGCTTCGCTTATGCTTGGAGAATTTGTTTTAAGGTCCAACAGAATCTCGCTCCAACTTTTGCGCGTTTTGATCGGCTCGATAATTTACCGCGCCCTTATGTTCCTTGGACGCCGCTACGGCTACGTAATCGGAATGAATTCCAACGACTTAAAATTGATTACAGGCCTTTTGATCATTCTTTGCTTGATAATTTCAAAGTACGACATAGCCAAATTCTTGCGCGAGCATTTGACTCGCCCTGCAAAGGAGGGCCAAAATGCTTGAGCTTAAAAACGTTTGCATGACTTTCCACGCGGGAACGCCCGACGAAAACCGCGCGCTTAAAAACATAAATTTAAAAATAAACCAAGGCGACTTTATCACTGTCATCGGTTCCAACGGAGCCGGAAAGTCCACTATGATGAACGTAATCGCGGGCACCTACAAGGCCAGCTCGGGAGAAATTTTCTACCAAGAAAAGAACGTGACCAAAGAGCCTGAATACAAGCGCGCCCGCTACATCGGACGCATTTTCCAAAACCCGCTTTTGGGAACGGCCGGCAAAATGAGCTTGGAAGACAACATGGTCATTTGCTCAAAAAAAGGTTCCAAGTCCCTTAAGATCAGCCTTAACAACAAACTTCGCGCGGCCTTTAGAGAGCAACTAAAAGCGCTCGACATGAATTTGGAAAACCGCCTTAACGACAACGTTGAGCTTTTGTCAGGCGGACAACGCCAGGCGCTTACCCTGCTGATGGCGGTTATGTCAAAGCCCGCGCTTCTTCTCCTTGACGAACACACGGCCGCGCTGGATCCCGCCAACGCCGACCTAGTTATGAAGCTTACCCGCCGCTTTGCCGACGAGTACGGCCTTACTGTAATGATGATCACCCACAATATGCAGCAAGCCTTGGATTACGGAAACCGCCTCTTGATGATGGACGGCGGAGAGGTGATTCTTGACATCGGCCGCGAGGAAAAGGAAAAGCTTACGATGGATTCGCTTGTCCAAAAGTTCCGCGCGATAAAAAAGCGCGACCTCAACAGTGACCGAATCCTATTGCAGTGAAACAAAAAAGCGGCCCTGCGGCCGCTTTTTTTGTCAGTTTGAAGTTTCGATTCTATTTCTTCAACTTCTTCAATCTTTCTTCTTCAACCTTGTCGTGCTGCTCTTGCAAGAGTTCCATGACGCGGTCGATTGTCTTTTGTTTGGGGTCAAGCTCCTCGGCGGGAAGGGAATCCAAAACGCTCTTTCGGAATTCCTTGCAATTTATTACGGGGCTTGCGGTGTGCAAAACCAAGTCTTTTTCAACTAGGTCAAAGAGCATGTTCTCGGGATTTTCGGGGTTGATGCGCAGGCAGTTTCCGTTGTTTGAAACCAAAATCATTATGTCAAACAAGCGCAAGTAGCTGTCGATTTCGCGCAAGCCCCTTTTTGTTTCTGGCTTTCCGGGGCGGTATCGGGTTCCCGCCGGGTAAACCAAAATCACTTCGCCGCGCTTTTTGCAAGCGTCCATCGCTCGCATTGAGGCAAAGTTGATTTTGCGAGCGCGGGCCTCTTCTTCTGCTTTTTGTTCCGGGCTAAGCTTGTCCAGCGAGCGGGTGGGGTAGATTACGACGCGGGTAAAGGCTTCGGTAAAGCCGCGGACAACCGGGTCGGCTTCGTTCAATTTCATTCCGGCCACGGCGACGATTTTTTCGGAAAATTCCTTGGCCCAGTCGCTTCCTTGTTTCTCCAAGAAATATACGATTTCCGGAAGGTCAAGGTTTGTATAGTGCTCCGACAAAATCAAGCCGGATTTTCCCGCCTTGACTTGCTCGTAAAAGTCTTTAAAGTTTTCAAGGTTTCCAAGTCCCGAGCCTGGCAACAAGTTTTCGTCAAGGATTTGCCACATCATCGGGCGGTTTGAAATGTTGGCCGGCTGGTAAATGTTTGATTCGTCAATTTTTGCTGCCGCGACAGAATTTTCTTTCAATGCGGCAAAGTTTTTTGAGTATCTCTGGATTAATGTCTGTCCCATATTTTTATTATATCACGCTTTTTGTGATTTGACTAGAGCCTTGATTTTCCCGCGCTTCCGCTATATAATTGTAGAATGAACATCGCGCTATTCACTGATTCCTACTTGCCCACAAAGAGCGGAATTGTCACCGTCGTCTTGCAGTTGCGGAAAATCCTTGAGGACATGGGCCACCATGTTGTCATCGTTACCGTCAACACAAAGGAAGAGGAAAAGGCTTTGGCCCAGCGCGACAAGGACGAAAACATTTTGCGCATCCGCTCCGTCCGCGGAGAATGGTTCGGCTTTCCTGACCAGTATGTGGGATTTCCGCACGAAAAGAAAATCCTAAAATTCTTGATAAAGCACAACGTTCAGCTTATACACTCGCACACGGAGTTTTTTGTGGCCCACGCGGCAAAACTTTCCGGAAAAAAATTGCATATCCCTGTAATTGCGACGACCCATACCCTTTGGGAAGACTTTTACAAGTACTATCTTTTTGGCGGAAGGTTGATACCCGTTCGCATTATCAGAAAAATCGTAAAGCGCTTGTACAAAAAATTCTACGCCTTGATCAACGTCTCCCAAAAAGCGCGCGACTACTTTAAGATGCCCTTTATGCTGCCCAACACTCCGTCGGCGATAATCCCAAACGCGCTTGACTCCGACTCGTTTTTGCAATGCTCGATTTCGGAAAAGGAAATTCAGGCCGTGCGAAAGCAATGGGGAATCAAAAAGGACGACATCGTCTTTTTGTTTTTGGGCCGCGTCGTCGAGGAAAAGCGCGTTGAGGAATTGCTTGACGTTTGCATGCGCGTGATTCAAAAAAACGCAAAGATAAAAATTTTGTTTGTCGGAGCGGGACCGGCCGTCCAAGCGTTGGAAAAAAAGTCGCGCGACGTCAGCGACCGGATTATTTTTACAGGCTACGTTCCTTGGACCGAAGTGCATTCTTACTACCAATTGGGCGACGTGTTCATTACGGCCTCGCTTTCTGAAATGCACTCGATGACGATTTTGGAAGCCTTGCAGTCGGGGCTTCCGATTGTCGCGCGGCGCGACACTAGTTTTAGCGACACGATTTTTGAAGGCAAGAACGGCTTTATGGCCGACACTGACGAAGAAATGGACGCCTACATGTTGGACTTGGCGGCGGACAAAAAAAAGCGCGAGGCCTTTGGGGAATGCAGCAAAAAAGTCGCCAAAGGATTTTCGCTTGAAGTTTACGGAAAACGAACGGTGGCCTTTTACCAGAAGGTTTTGGACACGTTCCCCGAAAAAATCACAGACGAA
This sequence comes from Treponema sp., assembly GCA_016290995.1. Lineage (GTDB taxonomy): Bacteria > Spirochaetota > Spirochaetia > Treponematales > Treponemataceae > Treponema_D. The sequence continues at coordinate 24,940 of JAEEVR010000009.1, forward strand.
GAATTGAAGGCCGCGGTCGACAGCGTGGAAGTGTAGCGGCATAGCGGCAATGAAAATGGAGTCAAGCCCAAGAATGGACGATTGCCGCATGAGCCGCAACATTCGCGCTCGCAACCCGGCTCGCGCGAACAGCGGTATTATATGACGAAGGAGTGAATTATGAAAAAGCTTGGAATTATCGGCGCGATGGAAGTGGAGAACAAAATTATTCTTGACGCGCTTAAGGCCGAAGGAAAAGTTAAGGAAACAAATGTTGGAGGAACGGTTTATTACGAAGGTTCCATCAACTCAAAAGAAATAGTTTTGGCCCGCAGCGGCGTCGGCAAAGTGAACGCGGCCCTTTGCGCTCAAAGAATGATTTTGCAGTTTGGCGCGGATTTTGTCGTTAACTCAGGAATCGCCGGCGCGATTGGAAAGGGGCTTGGCGTTTTGGACGTGGTTGTTTCTAGCGACGCGATCTATCACGATATGGACGCAAGCGCTTGGGGCTACAAGGTCGGCCAGATTCCGCAAATGGACGTCTACACTTTTAGCGCCGACAAAAAAATGGTTGACGCGATTCAAAGCATTTTCCCGACGCTGCCCGAAGCAAAGGGCCACAAGCTTGCGGTTGGCCGCGTCGCTTCCGGCGACCAGTTTATCGCGGACAAGGAAATCAAGGCCAATATAATTAAAAACTGCGATCCTCTTTGCGTTGAGATGGAGGGAGCGGCAATCGCTCACGCTTGCTTTTTGTGCAAGACGCCGTTTGTGATCATCCGCACCCTTAGCGACATGGCCGACGACAACGAGGAGACGACCTATACCTTTAACGAGGAGACTGCCGCCCACCTTAGCGGAGCGATTTTGCTTGCAATCATAAAACAAATATAATATAATTTGATCATGAGTGAAGAAAATCAAGAAAGGCCTTTTGGAAGTTCCTCCGACGATTTGGACGAGTTGTATCTTTATGAGGCCTACCGCGAGGGCGTGCATCGGCTTCATTCTAGCGAATATCTTTTTGACTTTAAGACCGGAAAGTACCACGCCTTTAGCGTAGCCAGAACTACGCCCGGATTTTGGGAGAACGACGGAAAAATTTCCGACGCGCTTCCTGTTTTCCTTTCTAAGTTTGACAACGAAGATCCTTACAGAGCATTGGTTCAAAAGCATTTGGACACTGAATGGCTTAAAGAAAATTTGGCCGACGGCCACTTGGAAGAGTTTGACTACTGCCGAAAGATTGAAGGCGTTGACCGCTGGTTTAGAATGGCGCTGACCGCCGTTTGCATGCAGCCTGGCGAAGAAGTCCGCTTTGTCGTAATCGCAACGACTGACATCACCGACCTTATCAGCGAGCGCGAAAAAATGAGCGAAGAGCTTACGATAACCAACGCCCGCCTTAAGCGCGAAATGTCAATCTTGCGCGCCTTTAAGAACATTTACTTTATTTCGTTTTCGATCGACATCAATTCGGAGTTGGTCCACATCATCGAAGCGCCCGAAGACTACAAGGATTTTGTGGTCAAGGTGAACGGAGACTTGCGCCAAACGGTTCAAATGATGTCGCAAAATTTGGTCGCGCCGGAATACGCCGAAAGCTACGCAAAGTTTTTGGAGCCCCGCGACATCGACAAGCGCCTGCCAAATTCCAACTTGCTTACGTTCGACTTTTTTACAAAAACAGGAATGTGGTGCCGCTGCCATTTGATCGTTGTTTCAAAAGACAGAAACAATAAAATTGAGCTTGCGATTTGCGCCACTCAAAACATTACGGAAGAAAAGGAAAAGGAAATTCGCCTTAAGCAAGCTTTGGCCGAGGCGAACGAGAAAAAATAATTATGGTTATTTCATCTATTGACTTAAAAGACGGTCATGTTGTTCAACTAAAGAACGGAAAGGATTTGGTTTTGCAGCGCGACGACGCAGACGCGCTTATCAACGACTTTAATTTTTACGGAGACGTCGCCGTAATCGACCTTGACGCGGCGATGGGCCACACAGACCTTAAGGGCAACACCGTCAACACGCCGCTTTTAAAAAGCCTTTTGCGAAAGGGCAACGTAAGGACCGGCGGCGGCGTTCGCAGCGTAAAGCGCGCGAGGGAATTGATCAGTCTTGGCGCCGAAAAAGTAATCGTTGGAAGCGCCGCTTTTAACAAAGAGGCAAAGGGCGAAAGCGACATTCTCAATACAGAATTTTTGCAAGAGCTTTGCGACGCGATTGGAAAGCAGCGCGTCATAATTTCTGTTGACAGCATTAACGGAAAGATTGCCGTTCACGGTTGGAAAGAAACGCTTGACATACCGCTAGTCGCCGCCGCCAAGGCCGCCGAACAATACTGCTCGGAGCTTTTGTGGACTTGCGTCGAAAAAGAAGGCTGCATGCAGGGAACGAATATGCAGGCCGCCAAGGAATTGCGCGAGGCGGTAAACTGCAAGGTTGTAGTCGCCGGCGGAGTTTCCACCGTTGAAGAAATCGCGGAACTGGAGCGCTTGGGCTGCGACGTTCAGCTTGGAATGGCGCTTTACACAAACAAGGTTTCGCTCAAAGACTCTTTTATGGAATGCCTTGATTGGAAAAAAGTGGACGGAATGGTTCCCGTCATCGCGCAAAGCGTAAACGGCCAAGTCTTGATGATGGGCTACTCAAACCGCGAGGCCTTTGACAAAACGTTCGCCACAAAAAAACTTACATTCTGGAGCCGCACAAGAAACGTTCTTTGGACCAAGGGCGAAACGAGCGGCCACTTTTTGGAAGTAAAAAAATTGCGCGTCGACTGTGACCGCGACACGGTTTTGGCCACTGTCGTTCCGCACGGAGGCGTTTGCCATACAGGAAGCTTTACTTGCTTTGGAGCGGAAGCCGACGAAGCCTCTAGCCTTGAGCGCTTGTACCAAACAATCAGCGAGCGCTTTGCCAACCCCAAGCCCGGCTCTTACACCGCGACGCTTGACGACAAGCGCGTCCGCGAAAAGGTTATGGAAGAGGCCGGCGAATTGTGCGAAGCTCCAGACCGCGAAGAAGCGATTTGGGAAGCGGCGGATTTGCTTTACTTTGTCAGCGTCTTGATGTACAAGGAAAAGGTTTCTTGGAAGGACGTGCTTGACGAGTTGGACCGCCGCCACAAAGAGAAATAGGAACGGCCAAGGCACGCTTCGCTTAAATCCTAATAGAGATTTCGCCGCTGGAAAGGGCGCGCTCGCTTCCGTCGTCAAGGCGGACTAGCAGGCGCGCTTCTTTGTCTATGCCCAGGACTGTGGCCGCGTAGGCGGATTTGTCGTCGCCGATTATTGGAATCACCGTTATTTCTTTTCCGATTATAAAGGAGCGTTCGGCGTATTCCGCGGCCGTCGCCTGCCACGCGGCCTCGCTTTGTTCGCCGCTTTGCAGCAAGCCAAAAAGTTTTTGCGAAATGTCGCGCGCCAATTCAAGGCGAATGTCGGCGGCCCGATTTGAGGCCTTGCAATCGGTTGAGGCGGCCGCATCTTGGGCTTGCGAACAATTTTGTTCCTTGCCAAGAACCGCGCCGGCCCGATTGGCGATGTCCGCCGGAAAATCGCTTGTATAAATGTTTATTCCTATTCCGATTGCGGCCGCGTCGATTTTGCCTTGCGCTCCGATGTGGCCTTCCGCCAGTATGCCGCAAACTTTTTTTTCTGCAACATAAATGTCGTTGACCCATTTTATTTTTGCGTCAACGTTAAAAAGTTCCTCTAGCGAACGGCAGACAGCGACAGCGGCCGCGGCTGTCAACCTGGCCGGCGCTTGGATTGGATTTTTTGGCGCGTGGATGGCGGTAAAATAAATTCCTGTTTGGGCGGGCGAATAAAAGGAACGGTTAAGGCGGCCCCGGCCCGCGCTTTGCTCGTAGGCGGCGATTACGGTTTGGTCAAGGTCGCGCAAAGCGGCCGCTCCTTTTTGTCCGGCGCTTTCAAGCAGGCGCAGGGCCTCCGCGTTTGTGGAATCGATTGTCTTAAAATGAATTAAGTTCATTTCTTTCCAAGGAGCGAAAAGTCTTGCGCGTTTGTGGTGTAGATGATTCCGCTTCCGCCTTTGGAAAAACATTCAAGGCTTTTTATCGCGTCGGCGATTTGAGCGGCTTTGTCCGCGGGGGCCAAAATCATGAGCATTTCTTTTTCGGGAACGATTTCAACGCCAAAGAATTTGGCGTCGCCTTCGCGGGCCGTTCCGCGTCCGCCAAGAACAGTTCCGCCGCCGGCTCCGGCGCTTCTTGCGGCTGCCATCGCGTCTTCGGCGTAGCCTTTGTTCATTATCGCTGTAATCAATTGAAAAGAATTGTCGGACATGGATTTTTCCTCCTTGCATAGGTCGGCCTTGCTGCCGCTCTTTATAAACGAGTTGACTTTTATCGAAAACAAAACGCCGTCGCGGCCTTTTTTCTTCTGGCATTCTTCCGCGATGGCGGAGCGAATTTTTTCTTCCGCTTGTTCGGGAACGACAGACAAAAGAATTTCTTTTGAACTGTCGCCAAAACCCAAGAGCGAAAGTATGTTGTTGGGCGCGGTTCCCCGGCCTGGAATTATCGTTCCGCCAGGAGCGCCGGCCGCCTTGGCCGCTTGGCTTATCGCGTCGCACTGGCCGCTTGGGACTATGACCGTCAACAGCTTGAACATTTTATTTGGCCTCCTTTTTGTTTTGCTTGGCCTTGTAAATTATTCCCATAATTTGAATCGCGCTCAAAGGCATCATGGCCACAAGCGCGATCACGCCAAAGGAGTCGGCGGGATTTGCCGCGGCCGCTCCGATTGTAAAGGACAAAATAAAAGTCGAGGTAAGAGGGCCGGAAGCGACTCCGCCTGAGTCAAAGGCGATTCCAGTCCACAGGGGCGGGCAAAAAATCATCAGGAGCATGCTGAGCGAATATCCTGCCGCCAAAATCCATTTTAAGTTAAAGTTAAAGACGTTGGCCAATAGCGCGACCGCGATCGCAAGAGCCGTTCCAGCCGAAAGAAAGAACAAAAGGGCCTTGCGCTTTATCGTTCCGCCAGAGACGCGTTCCACCTGCTCGCTCAAAACCCAAACCGCCGGCTCCGCGCAAACGATGACCGCGCCAAAAATTAGTCCGACCGCAAGCAAAAGGACAAGCCATGGCGTTCCGCTTGTTCCGGCAAGGCCGCGTTGGCTAGCCAACTCTCCAAGAATTTTTCCAAGCTGGTTTCCCGCGTCGGCAAAGCCGCCGTTGACGCCCGTCAAAAAAATCACAAGGCCAAAATAAGCGTAGACAAAGCCGACGATGATTCTTGCGCTTTGGCGAACTGTCATCTTTAAAAGCGTCAATTGGAAAATCACAAAGAGCGCGAAAAGCGGAGCGATCGCAAAAAGCGACTCGCGCAAAAAGATCGGAAAAAGATTTGCGAACGGCAAGAATGTTTTTGCGAAAAATCCCGCGCTTGCAGCGTCTTCCAATTCAACTTGCGCGATTTCTTGGACAAAGCTTTGCGGAACGCGCAAAAAAATCGAGTAGGCCAAGACAGCCATGACCGGACCTATGCTGGCCGTTCCAGTAAGGCCAAAAGACGAGTCGCTGTTTTTTGCCGCGCGCACCGCCGACACGCCCAAGCCCAGCGACATTATGAAAGGGACGGTCATCGGGCCCGTAGTCGCTCCGCCTGAGTCAAAGGCGATCGGCAAAAAGTTTTGCGGCGCGAAAAAGGCCAGCGCGAACAAGAGCGAATAAAATATGAAGAAAAAAATCTTAATCGGAAAATTCAAAATCGTTCGCAAAAGGCCCAAAAGCAAAAAGCATCCGACGCCGCCTGCGATCGCGAACGTAAAGGCCAGCTTGTTGACGAACGGAAAAATGCTTTTTACTTGGTCGCCAAAAACTTGTATGTCCGGCTCGGCGGCCGTTACGATAAAGCCAATCGCAAAGGCGCAAAGCAACAAAAGCGGCAAGTTTTTCTTTGCCACCAAGGCCGAGCCGCAACGCTCGCCCATCGGCTCGATTCCCATTCCCACGCCCATCAAAAATACGGTCAGACCAAAAATCAAAAAAAGGCCGCCCAAGGCAAAGCGCGCCAACAAAGTTTTTTCCAGCGGCACGATTGTAAGCCCCAAAGCGAGAACGATTAAAATTACCGGGAAAACCGACTTCGCGGTTTCCTTAAATTTGGCGGCGATGTCCATTTTTAGTTATTGTAGCGCCAACACCGTCTCCGCGCAAGGGCGGGGCGATTTTGGGGGCTGTCCACGTTCTTCCCCCTAAATTTCCCTTGAAAAAAAGCGGGATATGCTTTATAATGGAAGAATCGTGGCAGTCCTTTATATTGTTGGAACGCCTATAGGCAACTTGGGCGACATCACTATGCGAGCGTTGGAAACTTTCCGTTCAGTTGACTTGGTGGCGGCGGAAGACACGCGGCATACGTTGGAACTGTTGACGCACTTTGAGATACGAAAGCCGATGCTTTCTTGCCGGGCCCAAAACGAGGACGTCGCGGCCGACAAAATCATCGATTTGCTCAAAAAAGGGCAAAACGTGGCCTACGCCAGCGACGCCGGAATGCCGGGAATCAGCGATCCAGGCTCGGTTTTGGCCTATAAGGTAAGGCAGGCCGGCTTTAGCGTGGTTCCGATACCGGGGCCCAGCGCCTTTGCCACCTTGGTCAGCGTGGCCGGTCCTGGCGGAAAAACTTTGGTGTTTGAAGGCTTTCTTTCGCCAAGCCCCGGAAAGCGCCGCAAGCGTTTGCGGGAGCTTTTGGAGGCGCAAAAGGCCTTTGTTTTGTACGAATCGCCGTTCAGAATTGTTAAATTGCTGGCGGATATTGCCGATATTGATAGCGAGCGCAGGGTTGTTGTAGGCCGAGAGCTTACCAAGCTCCATGAGGAGATTGTGGACGGACCGGCGGCTCAAGTTAGGGACGATTTTGCGGCAAGGCAGTCCATAAAGGGCGAATTTGCCGTATTTGTCGCCGGAATTCTAGGGAAGGGAAGGCCGTCAGACGACGAGTAGCGTGAAATTTGCGAAAATTTGCAAAAAAACGCTCAACTTGGCGAAAAAAACGGCCGATAATTTTAGTAAGAAGGCTTAAAATAACCCCAAAAGGGCTGTTTTATGGCGCTAATAGATTTGTAGAGGTGCAATATGAGAATAGATCAACTTGGAGGAATCAATCCTCTTAACAACGTTCAGAACACAAAGCGGACACAGAACACCGGCAGCGTAAAATCAGCTCCCGACTCAATCACTGTATCTGCCGAAGCCAAGGAGATGGCCGAAGCCTACTACCTCAAAGGCATCGCCGACGAGACTCCTGACGTTCGCGCTGATTTGGTTGCCCAAATCAAAGAAAAGATTAAGGACGCCAATTATCTCAATCCGCAGACAATTAGCGCCACAGCCGACCGAATCATGCAGGCTTACGGGATATAATCCGAAAGTCTTAAGGCTTTAGACTGAATTGATAATTAAGGGCGGAATTTACATTCCGCCTTTTTTTTTAAGATTTATAAAGTAGGGAAAAAAATGGCAGACTTTATATTTAAAGTTTCGCCCAACATAGTTTTGGGCTCATATTCGCTTAGCCGCCTTGGCCAGTTTGCCGGCGAAATCGGAAAAAAATTTATGGTTGTTCTTGACCCGATGCTTCGCGAAGTCGGAATCGCTGAAAAGGTGACAAAGTCTTTGGACGACCACAGCATTGAATACTTTGTCTTTGAGGAGCTGAGCGAAGGCGCCGCCACAAAGACGATTGAGCAAGCCTTGACTTTGGCTCGCCAGGCCCACGTTCACGGAGTGATCGGAATCGGCGGAAACAAAGTTTTGAACGTTTCAAAAGCCGTTTGCGGCCTTTACTACGAAAGCCACGATTTGTACGAATTTGTAGAGGGAGCCGTTCCCGGCGTCGCGCCGCTTCCCTTGATTTGCGTTCCCACGACAATCAGAAGCCCCTACTTGTTCTCAACCTTTACGCCGGTTGTGGACTCGCGCTCAAAGTCTACAAAAATCATCAAAAGCAAAAACTCAATTTGCAAGCTGGCGGTCTTTGACACCAACTTGACCGTTTCGCTTACCGAAAACCAAATCGCTTCGATGGCGCTTGAAGTTTTGTGCTTGGCCACCGAAGCTTACCTTTCGCCCAAGGCCTCCTTCTTTAGCGACATGGTTGCCGAAAAAGCGGTGGAGCTTACAGGCTACGGCCGCGACGGAGCGCCCAGCCTTATGATCACCACTCCCAGCGAAGTCTTGCTTAGCCAAGGCGGCTGCATGGCGGGCTTGGCGTCTTCAATCGCCTCGCAGGGAGCGGCCACGCTTTTGGCTTTGAGCATCAACACTAAGTTTAAGATTTCGCAGTCGCTTGTAACGGCGATTTTGTTCCCTTATATCATAGAAGACCACGCCAAGTTTAAGGGCGAGCGCATAGCCCGCCTTGCAAAGATTTTGCGCGCCGCTCCCGAAACCGCTACGGTAGAAGAAGCCTGCGCCGCCTACGCGGAAAACATCCGCGAGCGAATCGCCAAGGCCAACCTTCCGGCGCGCCTTAAGGACTTGTCGCTTAGCGTTGACGAACTGACTTTGGCCGCCGAAGACGCGGGCCAGTTGGACATGGTCAACTATTTGCCGCGCAGCATGACAAGCGACGACTTGTTTGATTTGATTAAGCTGGCCTTCTAATCTTCGCGTATGGAATTTGAAAAGCTGATTGACAACATAATGGACTCTTACAGCGAGTTGGGCGGAATAAACCGCAGCGGGGCGGAAAACCTTCCAAACCGCGCCAATGTTGTCAGCGCTTTAAGCGACTTGCAGGCCTTGATTTTTCCCGGCTTTAAGTACGACGAACAGTTGGACAGCGAAAATCTCCGCTATGTCGTCGCAAAGCACGTCAACCGAGTAATTTCAATCCTTACGCCCGAGATTCAAAAGGCGCTTTTGTGCGTTCTTTCGCAGGACTGCGACGGCCAAGAGCAGGCGGAGGAGCGGGCGCAAAACTTTAGGAATTCCCACTGTTCAAATTTGGCCCAAAAGACTGTGGAGGCCTTGATCGCCGCCATTCCCGACTTGCGCGCGAAAATCCAAAAAGACGCGGCCGCCATAACTGCGGGAGACCCCGCCGCCAGGTCCCTGGGAGAAGTTATTTTGTCATACCCAGGACTTGAGGCGATAATCGTTTACCGCATCGCCCACTTTCTTTACAAAAACGGCGTTCCCCTTGTTCCGCGAATCATGACCGAGCACACCCACGGAAAGACCGGAATCGACATCCACCCCGGAGCCGAAATCGGCGAATCCTTCTTTATCGACCACGGCACCGGCATCGTAATCGGCGAAACGACCGTAATCGGAAACAACGTAAAGCTTTACCAAGGCGTGACGCTGGGCGCCCTTAGCCTTCAAAAAGACTTGCAAAACAAAAAGCGCCATCCGACAATCGAGGACGACGTAATCATCTATTCAAACGCCACGATTTTGGGCGGCCAAACTGTTATCGGAAAGGGCAGCGTCATCGCCGGAAACTCTTGGATAATCGAATCCGTTCCGCCCGGAACAAAGAACTAAAAAAAACAGAGCTTCCCAACAGCACCGCTGCCAAGAAGCTCTGCCGTCCAGCAAGCTGGACATCGGAGAGAGTTTATCAGCTTATTTACAAGCTTGAGTACAATATACATTGAGCGTGAAATTTAGTCAATATAAAATGGCGCAAAAAAAAGTCTTTTTTAAATTTTTTTTCTAATTTGTTGAAAAAATCACCAAAAAAACGCGTAACTGTTGTATGATATATACAGAGGAATTATGGCAAAAAAAGGAACGATAGTTTTTAAGTGCTCGGAATGCGGCTACAGCCAGCCCAAGTGGTTGGGCCGTTGCCCTGAATGCGGCCAATGGAATACGATGCAAGAATCCATTGAGGATCCCAACGCCGTCGCGGCTTCTTTGCGGGGCTCAAATTCGGCGCAAATGGCAAAGCCCGTTCCGCTTTCTACGGTTCAGGCGTCGGAGGGGGAACGGATTTTAAGCGGCATTAGCGAGTTTGACCGCGTTTTGGGCGGAGGAGCCACAAAGCGCAGCGCGATTTTGCTTGGCGGCGAGCCCGGAATCGGAAAAAGCACCCTGTTAATCCAAGCGGCGGCCAATGTAAGCCAAAACCAAGCGGGCCGCGTCCTTTACGTTAGCGGCGAGGAGTCCGCTTCCCAAATAAAAAGCAGGGCCGACCGCCTTGGCTTGGACACGTCAAAAATAGAAATACTCTGCGCGATGCGGCTGGAAGACACTTTGGCTGCGCTGGACAAATTGAATCCAACATTCGTCGTCGTTGACTCCATTCAAACAGTTTATTCTGTCGAAGGCGGAATCATTCCCGGAACGGTCAACCAACTCAAGTATTGCTCCAACGAGCTTATCGGCTGGGTAAAGGAGCGCGACTCGGTTTTGGTTATGACCGCCCACGTCACCAAGGACGGAAACATCGCGGGCCCCAAAGCGTTGGAGCACATGGTGGACACCGTTCTTTCGTTTGAGCGCAACAACGACGAGACGCGCTTTTTGCGGGCGTTAAAGAACCGCTTTGGCTCGGTTGACGAGCTGGGCATTTTTGAGATGGGCGCCAAGGGCCTCCTTCCGGTAAAGGACCCAAGCGCGATGTTCATAACCCGCCGCGACGGAGACCAGCCGGCCGGAATCGCCTGCGCCGCCGTCTTTGAAGGAAGCCGAGTTTTTATGGTCGAAATCCAAGCGCTCACGGTTCCCGCAAAGGCTTCGTTAAGCCGCGTCTATTCAGAAAAGATTGACAGCGCCAGGGTAAGCCGCGTGGCCGCCGTTTTGGAAAAGCGGGCGGGCATTAGGTTCAGCGACCAAGACATTTACGTGAACGTGGCCGGCGGCATCCGCCTTACCGAAAGCGCGATTGACGCGGCTTTGGCGGCGGCGCTTTACTCGGCCAGAAGCGATTTGCCTTTGCCAAACGGCAGCGCGCTTGTCGGCGAGCTTAGCTTGGCCGGCGAAATCAGGCCTGTTTCTAGAATCAAGCAAAGGGTAAAGACCGCCAAAAGTTTGGGCTACGACAAGCTTGTCGCCCCCGAAAAATGCGAGGGCGCGCTTTTTGTCCAAGACGTAAAGGGCCTTGTCGCGGCGATGTTCAGCGGCAAGAGCGGCTCTAAAAAAGCGACATGATTTTTGCGGTCAGCTCTTTTACGATTGCGGCGCCGGCCGCGAAAGTTCCGATTGAGCTTCCCAACGAAGAAAGTACAAAGACCAAAAGGACTCGGGTGATTCTGTTTGAGTAAAAGCCCTTGACTGTCGCCGCGTCGTCAGACAAGCTTTCCATGTCGCGGACTTTTGGCTTTTTGACAAGCGCTTGTACGATTCCAGTCAAAAGGCCCACACCGACTAGCGGGCAAAGCGAAGTGATCGGCGCTCCCAAAAAGGCTACCAAAATCGTAAGGGGATGGCCGGCCGCGATTATCGTTCCGATCGCCGCGAGGGCTCCGTTCCAAATTACCCAAGAGCCGACAAACTGGCCGCCCATCTTTTTTCCGCCAAAGTAAAAGCCGGCCGCGATAAGCGCGACGATAAGGACCGGGATCGTCCAGCCCAAAATTTTTCCACCGATTCCCTTGGGCGGAACTTTTGAAATTTCTTCTGTGTCCGTCGTTTCCGTTCCGGCGGCGATCGCTTCCAAATGTTTTTGAACGCCTGGAAGGTGTCCCGCTCCCAAAATCGCGGTGACGGATTTTGCCTGGTCGCAGTATTCGTTTTTGCATTCCCAAATGTGGGCGGCCAAATAGCGGTCGCGCTCGTCGATCAAAACTTCCTTTACTTTTGGAAGGTATTCCGAAAGCTCGCCCATCATCGAATCCATTTCGTTTTCTTTTTTAAGGGACTCGATTTCTTCTTCGCTGATTTCTTCTTTTGTAAAGGCGGAACTTATCAGCGCCGCCAAAAGCTTGCATTTTCCCCAAAAAGAATTTTTTGCCCAGGCGCGGTTTAGCGTAACTTTAATCGGACGGTCAACCAACTCAAAGGGAATGTTTTTGTCTTGGGCTACATCGATCGCCGCGCGCATTTCGTCGCCGGGCTTTACGCCGATGTTTTGGCCCATTCGCTTTTGGAAAGAGCTGAGAATCAAGTTGGCCAAAATCAAAAGCGCCTCTCCGCGCTTTAAGACTTTTATGATGTCCAAGTCCTTGTATTTTTCGGGATTAGACATCGACTCGTAGCGGGCGCTGTCCAATTCTATCGCGGCGCATTGCGGGGGATTGTTTTGTATTTCTGTTTTTACTTCTTCGACTGATTGGGCGGAAACGTGGGCCGTTCCGATTAGGGTGATCTTGCGGCCCGCAAGTTCCAAAACTTTTTTTGTAGAAGATGCTTCCATTTTTATTTTTCCTTAACGCGCCATTCTGCCAGGCGGAATTCAAAGAACATCGGGCTTTGTAGCGCCGCGACTTCGTTGTACATTTTTTTGGCAAGTTCCTCGCGGCCTTTTATTTCGTCGTAAAGGCCCATATAGTAGCTCATCTTTCCTTTTTTGGTGGAATTGTCTTCCTTGATGATTTTTTGCGTGATCAAGTTTTCGGCGTTGGATGGTCCAAGGTCGTGGTAAAGGCGCAGCATCAAGTATTCCAAAGACTCGTGGTCGCCGTAATTTTTCATAACTTTTTGCAAGAAGGGCTTAACTTCAAAGCCTTTCTTGTCCTTGTACATGCAGGCCGCGATGATTAGCGGATACGAAATGTTTTGCGGGTAGTAAGAAAAAGCCTTTTCAAATGAGGCGCGCGCTTCGGCGTAGTTTTCTTCGTGCCAGGCAAGAATTCCCAAGGCTTCGTATGCAAAATAATACTTGGGGTTTGTCTTGATCACCATTCGGTAGTCGTCCAAGGCCTTGGCGTACATATTTTGCTCGTCGTACAAGCCGGCCCGGTATGCGTATGCCAAAAAGTAGTCGGGGTTGATTTGAGTCGCGCGCGTCCAGGCTTCTTCGGCCTGCTTGAACTTTCCGCGCATTCTTGAGTAGGTTCCCCAGTCCATGTAAAAGTCGTATGAAGTCGGATCCAATTCGATGGCCTTTACGATGTTTTCTTCGGCCAGCTTGTAGTTTTCGTCTTCGGCGTAAAGCTTTCCTTTGTAAGCGTAGGCGATGGCGTTTGTCGGGTCGATGCGCAAAATTTTGTCAAAGGCTTTTTTTGCGTCTTCGATCTTATTCATATAGTAGGAAGTTTGTCCGTAGCCAAAAAGCGCGTCTTGGTTGTTTTCGTCGCCTTTGAGGGCGGTCATATAGTAGTTTCTGGCTTCCTTGTATTTTTTCTTGAGAACGCGCTCTCCGCCCAACTCAACGTTGGCGCTGGGGTTTGTGGGGTCAAGGGCAAGGATTTCCTTTATCGCGGCGCTTTTGGCGGAGGCGTTGTTGGAAGCTTTTGCCAAGACTATTTTCATTTCTTTTATTTCTATGTCGGAGGAATTCTTTTGCTCCAATTCGGCTATGACTTTTTGCGCGTCGGAGGTTTTTCCGGCGCTGATCAAAAGGGAGGCGCGGAGTTTTTGCAAGTCGGCGTTTGACGCAAGCGAGGCCGGCATTGAGTCAAAAAGCGCTATGGCGTTTTCCAAAGAGCCGGCTTGCAGGGCGGCCTGCAATTGCAGCGCGAATCCCGCTTCCTCCGAGGGGGCCTTTTTGTTTTGTTCCGCGGCTTTTTCCTGGTCTTCGTTGATTTTTACGTCGGCCGCAAAGATGTTGCCCGCCAAAGAAGCGCAAAGGGCTAGGGCTAAAAAGGTCTTTATGGTTTTCACAGCAAATTCTCCATTTTAGTATATAGAACGATTATAGCAAAAAACGCTCTTGAATTTAAGCGCTTTTTTGAATAAAATCATTCAATATGCTTAAAAAATCTATTCGTAAGATGTTTGGACTCATTGTCCTTTATGCCGCTATTATTGTCGGTATTTTTGTATTGCAGTTTAGAAGCGACTCTATTATAAGAAAAAACATTAGGGCCCTTAGGGTTACGCTCGCCGAGCTGAATGACAGCAAGGGCGGATCGGCTCTAAAAAACAGTTTTCAAGTAAGCTTTAACGGAATTGCCTTTAGCGCGGACGAAAAGAAGCCTGTAGTTTATTCAACCTCTTCGGGCCAGGACGTTCCCGTAACGCTCGTTTCATACAGCCAGCCGGACAAGCTTTCTTACGCCCTTGACTTTACCAACGGCGTCCGCTTGACTTTTTCTTTGAGCGACGATTCCGACTCCGCCTCTTTGTGGGTGGCCGCCGAAATGCCTGCCAACGCCAGCGCGGTAAAAGTGAACTACGCTCCGTATTCAGGATTTTCTGTAAGCGACTTAAAATCCAAGTCCGCGATTTTCACTGGAAAAATCGATTCCTATTCTTTGATCGCTCCCGCCTTGGCCGCCGGAAAAATTCACTTCCAAAAGAATTCAAAGTCGGCCCACTATTCTATGATGACAAAGCAGAGCGACTTTAGCTTGGACAAGGTCGGCGACTTGGCCTTTGCCTCAAAGAACATTTACGACCAGACAATCAGCTCGTTGTCGCGCGAAATCATCAACAAGTTCATTTCCGCCTCGCAGACCGAAGCCAACTTTGCCATGACAGTCAACGAGCAAAGCGTCATTTCGTTCGTCGCCGCGATGGCGCAGGCCGGCCGCTACAACGAGGCGCTTAATTCCGTTCCCGAAGTGTTTGTAAAAGGCAACCGCCGCACTTACCAATCGGCGCCCTTCTTTGGATCGATGGCCGACTTGCTTCCGACGCTTACGATGCAAGTTGACAATTTGAACAACATGATTTTGCGCGCCGTGCAGGAACGCAGCCTTGACATTTGGACTGTGGACAACTTGGCGGCCTACATGTACACGCAAGGAAACCGCGGAAACATCGCCTTGCTTGCCGCGATTCCCGCTTCTATGACCGAATTGAATTTGACTGTGGGACAGGCCGCCGGAATCTTGCGCTCTTGGGCTTACTTTGCCGCGCAGGACTCTTCGCTTGCCAAGCCTTTGGAGCCTGTGCTTGAATTGTGCGCGCAAAGAATCGTCAAGGCTTGCTCGCTTGACGGCGAAAAGGTTTTGCTTATCGAAAACGACGCGCCGATTTCCGTCTTGAGCGCGGCGACCGCCGGCGACGCTCTTGCGGTTTACGGAAAGGCTTCCGGACAAAGCGCGATCGAAAACTGCGGTTACTTGATCGTAAACTCTTACGCGGGCGACACCGCCGCCTTGGACTTGCGCGCCACCGCGGAGTTGTATCCTGTTTTGGTTCACGGAAACAATTTCTATCCGCATTACGTTTTGCTTAAGACGATGGAAGGCGAGAACGTTTGGGCGTGGACAATCGCTTCGAACATCCAATACTACCGCGACGAAAACTTGACGATTTCGCTCAACATCGATTTCCCTGTCGGACTTTCGCACTACATGTTCGTCCGCGGAATCACGCCTTTCTTGCGCATACAAATTTACAACATGGACTTCCGCACAGACCCGCGCTTTGAAATCTACAATTCTTCGGGCTACATCTACCGTTCCGCCGCGCAAACATTGCTGCTCAAGAGCCGCCACCGCGAACAGAACGAAGTCATCCGTCTTTACTATCGCGACGTTGTTGAGGATTACGAGGAAGAAGAAGCCGCGGAATAACGCAAAGGAACAAGCATGAAGCAAATTCGCGTAATCGCAGAAAGCAAGAACAAGCTGGTGCTGGACGAGGACGCCCAAAAGGGCGACTGGATAGACTTGGCGCAAATCAATTCCGTGGACACGGGCTTGGTTGAAAAGGCGCTGGCCGCGGGAGCCGACAAGGTTTACCAAGAAAAGCTTAAGGCGGCCAAAAGCGAATTTGAATTGCATAACCAAAAACAAATCGCGGAACTCCAAGCCAAAATTTCTTCATTTGAAAACGAAAAAAAACTTGCGGTGGCCGAAGCGCTTTCCAAAAAAGATTCTGAAATTTCCGATCTAAAGCAAAAGCTTGTAGCGGGAGAATCGCAAAAGCAGCTTGAGCTTCAAAAACTTTCCAACCAGCTTGAAAACGCGGCGAGCAAGGCCAAGCTTAACGAGGACAGCTTAAAGCAAAATTTTGAAAGCCAGCTAAAATTAAAGGACGAGCAAATCGCCTACTACAAGGACCTCAAGGCCAAGATGTCAACCAAGATGATCGGCGAATCTCTTGAAGTCCATTGCAAAACTTTGTTCGAGCAATTCCTTAGGCCAGTCATGCCCTCAGCTTATTTTGAAAAGGACAACGAAGTTTCGCGCGCGTCGGGCAGCAAGGGCGACTTTATTTTTCGCGACAGCGAGGACGGCCTTGAATACATTTCGATTATGTTCGAGATGAAAAACGAGGCGGACGAGACAGCCACCAAGCATACAAACGAATCTTTCTTTAAGGAATTGGACAAGGACCGCCGCGAAAAAAAATGCGAGTACGCCGTTCTTGTTTCTTTGTTGGAAAAGGACAGCGAGCTTTACAACGGCGGAATCGTTGACGTTTCGCATAAGTTCCCCAAGATGTATGTGATCCGCCCGCAATTTTTTATCCCGCTCATCACGCTGTTGCGCAACGCCGCGCGCAATTCTTTGGAATACCAAAGACAATTGCAAGTGGCAAAGAACCAGTCAATCGACATCACGAACTTTGAAGAAAAACTTATGGATTTTAAGACCGGCTTTGACAGAAACTACAAGCTGGCCAGCGACAAATTCCAAACGGCGATTGACGAGATTGACAAGACGATCGACCACTTGCAAAAAATAAAGGACGCGCTTCTTGGAAGCGAAAACAATTTGCGCCTTGCCAACAACAAGCTTGACGACCTTTCGATAAAAAAGTTGACTCGCGGAAATCCCACGATGACCGAAAAATTCGCCGCGCTAAAGTCGCAAGAGCAAGGCGGCTCGCTTTAGCCTATGCAAAAGGAACGCGCCAAAAACAATCGCACTCTCACTTTGACCGAGGAAGAGATTCCAGCCTTGCGCTCAAAGCTTTTGACCGATGCGGATTTGCGCGCGGCCGCGATTTCTGGCGCGGAAACAAGCCTAAAAAGCGGCGGCGTCCTCGCGACTGCAACCGAAAACAAAATCATAAACGCTGATTTGTTCGAGGCCCTTCCGCTTTTGCCGGACGCTTTCGCCGACCTTATAATCATAGATCCGCCATACAATCTTAGCAAAAATTTTGGCGGTCTAAAATTCAACGAGCGCTCCGACGCCGCCTACGACGAATACCTTGCGTCTTGGTTCCCCGCGGTTTGCAGAAAGCTAAAGGCCAATGGAAGCCTTTACATTTGCGGCGACTGGAAGTGCTCGTCGGCTTTGCAGCGCGCGGTCCAAAAAGAGTTGACGGTGATGAACAGAATCACTTGGCAGCGCGAAAAAGGCCGCGGCGCAAAAAGCAATTGGAAAAACGGAATGGAAGACATTTGGTTTGCGGTAAAGAATCCCGACGACTATTACTTTGACGTTGAGGCCGTGAAGCTAAAGCGAAAAGTTTTGGCCCCCTACACGCAGGATGGAAAGCCAAAAGATTGGGAGAGCGACGCGGCCGGCAATTTTAGGCTTACGCATCCCAGCAATTTTTGGGACGACATTTCGATTCCCTTTTGGTCGATGCCCGAAAATACCGACCATCCGACGCAAAAACCCGAAAAGCTTTACGCCAAGTTGATATTGGCTTCTTGCAAAAAAGGCGGAATGGTGTTCGACCCCTTTTTGGGGAGCGGAACAAGCGCCGTCGTCGCCAAAAAACTAGGCCGAAACTTTTGCGGAATAGAAATTAACGAAGAATATTGCTTGTGGGCGCAAAAGCGCTTGGACCGCGTCGAAGACGACGCGAGCATCCAGGGCTACGCCGACGGCGTTTTTTGGGAGCGAAACTCGCTGGCCGAGCAAGCTCGAAAAAAATAGGAGGAAGTTATGAAAAAATTATTCGCTTTATTTGTCGCTATGTTTTCGCTCGCGCTCGTTTCATGCGGACAACGCGGTGACGTTACGATCGTTTACACGAATGACGTTCATACTTATATCAATAAGGGCTTGGCTTACGGCAATGTGGCCGCGCTAAAAGAAGATCTTCTTGCGCAGGGAAAAAATGTCGCGCTCGTTGACGCGGGCGACTTTATACAAGGAACGGTTTACGGCGCTATGGACCAGGGCGCCAATGTCGTCAAGTTTATGAACGCCGCCGGATACGACCTTGCCGTTTTTGGAAACCACGAATTTGATTACGGAATGGAGCGGGCGCTTGACGTTATAAAAGAGGCGGCCTTTCCTCTTGTCGCCTGCAACTTTATTCACGCAAAGGACAATAAGCCTGTTGTCGCGCCCTATAAAATTTTGCGTCTTGGAAAGTCGCGCGTGGCCTTTGTGGGAATCATGACTCCCGACACGTTGTCAAAGTCTTCGCCCAAACATTTTATGGACAAAGACGGAAAGACTTTTCTTTACAAGATTCTTGGCTGCGACGCCAAGGAAGACCTTTACGAGAGCGTTCAAAAAACTGTCGACCAGGCCGCGCGCAAGGCCGACTATGTCGTTGCCCTTGGCCATTTGGGCGTTGACGAAAGTTCCGCTCCTTGGCGAAGCGAAGACGTCATCGCGCGCACGCACGGCATAGACGCTTTTATCGACGGACATTCGCATACTGTTATGGAACAAAAGTTTGTCAAAAACGACAAAGGCCAGGACGTTCTTTTGACGCAGACCGGCTGCTACTTTGGAGCGATTGGCCTTGTGGAATTGAATGGCGACCAAAAGTCTTCGCGCTTGATAAAAGATTACAAACCTTCAGACGAAAAAGTTGACTCGCTTGTCAGCGATTGGATGGCTCAAGTTGACAAACACATGGGAACAAAAATCGCGTCCTGCGACTTTCCTCTTTGCGCCAATTCGCCGGTTGGAAATCATGAGCGCCTTGTCCGAAAGCAGGAAAGCAATTTGGGCGATTTTGTCTCCGACGCTTTTTATTGGCACTTTAATTTTGTTGAAGGCCTTGACTGCGACCTGGCGTTTGAAAACGGCGGCGGATTGAGAAGCGACATTCCCGCGGGCGACGTGACTTACAGCGCCGTTAAAACAGTCCTTCCTTTTGGAAATGACGTTTGCCTTGTGGAACTGACCGGCCGCCAAATTTTTGACGCGTTGGAATTCGGCGCGCGCTTTGTCGGCCTTGGTGACAACGGAGGCTTTATGCACGCGGCCGGCATGCGCTATAAAATTGACGCGACAATTCCCACAGCCGTAAAGACAAATTCTGAAGAGCTTTGGCTTTCAAGCCCCGGCCCTTACCGCGTTTCTGACGTTCAAGTTTACGACAAAAAAAGCGGCGCTTACGTTCCGCTCGACATGGAAAAGCGCTACGCTGTGGCCGGCCTTAGCTTTACCCTGCGCGAGATGGGCGACGGCTTTGCCATGTTCGAAAACGTCAAGGCCATAAAAAATTACGCGGGCGAAGACTTTATCATCGCCGCAAATTACGCCATGGCCTTTGCCAAGGGAACGGACGGCATGGCGTCGATTTCTTCCGCGAACAGCCCGCTGGCTTCTTACAAAAATTATCTTTTGAATTACGAAAAGCCTGAAGGCTCGGGCAGGATTGTGATAAAGAAATAAGCCATTTTATTTTGACAATTCCCCAAAAATGCGCTATAATGCAACGCCGTGGAAGAGAGAGTTGAAATTGCGGATAAAATCCGCATCGCATCGCATCGCATCGCATCGCTAGCGACTACTATGCCCGCATATTTTTGGCGGGCCATTTTCGTTGGCAAAAATTCAAGGACAAAAATTCCCTTCTCGTAACAAAGGTTTTCCGCATCATAAACATTGATAGGAGGTGTGTATGAACAAAACAATTTTTTCAATTTTTTCCGCAATCGTTTTATGCTTGGCGGTCTCATGCAGCAATAGCGCTGGAGGCTCAACGCCAACGCATACCCCACAGCCTAGCGGTTACTCAATTGAAATTTCTTATATCGAAGACAGCTCAGGACAAACGCATGGAACGGTGGCCCCAAGCAAGACTAAAGGCATCGCCCAGGGCGAAAAAATTTCTCTTGCCATAACGCCTGAAAATAACTACCAATTGGACAAACTGTATTGCCAGTATTATGACGGGAGCGATATTCCTAAAAACATTGACGTGACGGACAATTCGTTTGTCATGCCAAACAAAAACGTGTACATCGGCGCTTCTTTTAAAGAGACCATAACATTATACAATGTTTCGGCTTCGGAAACGCAAAACGGAAAGATTCAGTTTTCCGCAAACGGCTCCGACCCGCAGGATACATGCAAGGCCGCAAAAGGAACGACGGTCACAATTTTTGTTTTGCCAAATGAAGGCTACGAAATTGACATGCTTGCGGCAAGCGCGGGTGGCAACAATCTGACAATTAACGGAAGCGCTTTTGCAATGCCGGAAGCGGACGTTACGGTAAGCGCGACTTTTAAGCCGGTGATAAAAACATATACAGTGGCAATTGGAACAATGACTGGCGGCTCGGTGACGGCAAGCCCTGGAACGTCTGTTGCGGCCGGAACGACAGTGACGCTTAACCCTACGGCTGACAGCGGCTATGTCCTTGATTCCCTTACGGTAAAGGACGCCTCTGGTAATGATGTTTTGACGCAGCGAAACGCTTTTGAAATGCCGCAAAGCGATGTTACCGTCAGCGCCGTTTTCAAAAAAATCTACACGATAACAATAAACAAACCGACAAACGGAAATATCGGCGTTGTAACTCCAAGGGGCAGATGGACAACAAATGACGGCGCTCAAACCGTAGAAGCCTTTGCCGGAGAAACGATTGTATACGACGCCGTACCAGAAGACAAATACAAGCTTAAGTCTTTTGCCATTAACGGCGTTGAAGGAATTGACGCGAGCAAGCAAAAGAATTCGTTTGTCATGCCGCAAAGCGATGTGACGATAAGCGCGACATTCGAACAAAGATCTAAATATTATATTGGCACGGAATGCAATACAGGTGGAACGGTTTCTCCTGCTGAACAATATGCTTTAGAAGGAGACGAAGTAACGGTTACGGTAACGCCAACAACAGGCGGAGCAGGCGAAAAAGACTATGCTGTTGAAAAACTTTGCCTGGAGTACAATTGGTCTACAATCCTCATTCCTATTGACAAGGCGGGAGGACAAGTTAAGTTTACCGTGCCTGATGCCAGCACCGCTATTAAAGTAAGAGCGAAATTTGCGGAAAAAACATATTCGATTAAGCTGGCCGATAACATTACAGGCGGCTCGATAACGGGATTTAACTCAAGCGGAAATCATCTGGGCCAAAAAATTCGTCTTTTTGTAACGCCTGACGATGGATATAAGCTTTCAAATAAAAGCAATATTTCCATAACAGGCGCGAGTGTGACGCTCGACGACTTTTACTGCTTTGAGATGCCTAAAGCGGACATTACGATTAAACCGACATTTGCTTCCAACGCGACAGGGCGCGCAATTACGATTAACCCAAGCGATAACGGTTCCGTTTCTTGCGCCAAAACGACAGGAGTTATGCCCGGTTCCACGGTTGCGCTTATGGCAACTCCTGCCAGCGGCTATAAACTTAATAGTTTTACCGTAACAAAAAACGGTTCGGAGGCAGTTGCTGTTTCCGACAATACCTTTATAATGCCAGACAGCGACGTTTCTGTAAGCGCTACATTCCTCAGCGGAAAAGAAAAAGACGTATATGTTTGGATTAAGTTGGATGGCACGTCTAAAACTATTGCAGAACGCTTGCGCAGTAACATTGCGCCTGGAACAGTCGTTACGTCTGATGGCCTTCCTGCCGGATACGTGATTAGTTCAGTCTACGTGACAGAATATGTTACGGAGCATCCTGAACTATGGAATCAGGGTAAGGATATTCAGCTTACTTCCCGTACGGATACAGACTATAGCTTTGTCATGCCGGACTGTAAAACGCATGTAGAAATAAATGTAAAAGCGCCCGTTAAGCCAAAGCCCGATACAATTGGCGATATTGTGCTTGAAGACGGAACGGCTGTTGCCTATGAGAATAGGAGCAAGCTTTCAGAAACACAAAGGTGGCACTCTATTGCGGTCATTTTTTACGACGGCAAGGCGTCCACTGATTTAGGCAACTGTGTGCTTGGCGTAGGACTGGCCGAGGGCATTGGCAATTGGTGTTACCAGACAGAAACAGCGTCTTATATAAAAATCCCTGAAATTACCGCCAACCCGATAAGATGGGGCGAGCCTGTAACGCACGCTGAGTTCGGTAAAGAAGTGCCTGTGTTTGGTTATCCTAAAAGGGAAAGAGAGGTAACATTCACTGGAGAGACGGACGGACAAATCCGAGGAACCAACAACCTTTCTAAAGTAAGAAACTACCTGGGAAATGATTTTCATCTAGAAAAAATGAAAGCGTTCAAATATTGCGAGGAATACAAAGACCAGGATGGAAGCCGCCTCAAATGGATTGAGGATAAACAATATCAAACCGGCTGGTATTTGCCGACGATCGCGGAGCTGACGTATCTTTTGGAGAAGGTCGGATGGGTAAACGGATGCATTAGCGATGTTTACGGAAAGACAATAATCAGCGCGTTTGGCTCAGAGGACTATTATTGGTCTTCAAGCCAGGTTTCAGGAAATAAACTCGAAGCCTGGCTCGCAAGAAGCGAAAGCCTCGCAAGAAGCGAAAGCTCAGATCCCGATGTCTCTCTGCTTTCTTACAGCAAAGCAAACCCTAACCATATCCGGGCAATCCGCGAGTTTTAGTAGTTTTTCTGCAAGGAACGAGAAGGCAATGCCTAAAAGATTGCCGCGTCGCGCGCGGCAATGACAACGGCTTCCCCTATTTCGGGGAGGCCGTTTTTTTTGCGCGTGTTGTCTTTTTTCTGTCTTTGCGGTAGAATGCGCTCACTATGTTAAAACCAGAGCTTTTTTCTAGCCTTAAAAATTATTCAGCAAAAACATTCGCCTCCGACGCGCTCGCTGGCGTTATCGTCGGAATCGTGGCCTTGCCCTTGGCCATCGCCTTTGCAATTGCGAGCGGCGTTCCTCCTGAGGCCGGCTTGTTCACAGCGATTGTGGCGGGCTTTTTTATCTCCGCTTTTGGCGGAAGCAAGGTGCAGATTGGCGGACCGACTGGCGCCTTTGCGGTAATCGTTTACGGAGTCGTCGCGCAGTTTGGCGTTGAGGGCCTTGCGACGGCGACGATCATGGCCGGCGTCCTTTTGATATTGCTGGGCGCCTTTAAAATGGGCGGCCTTGTAAAATTTATTCCATATACAATCGTAACAGGTTTTACCGCCGGCATCGCGGTCACCATTTTTGCCGGACAAATCGGAGACTTTTTGGGCCTGACAATCACGGCCTTTCCCAAAGGCTTTGACAAAATGCCCGGCGACTTTGTTGGAAAGATTGAGACATACTGCCTTAACATCGGCCAAGTCAATTGGTTCTCGTTCGCGCTCGCCGCGGTCAGCTTGGCGCTGATTTTTTTGTGGCCGCGCGTCACAAAAAGAATTCCAGGCTCGCTTATCGTAATCATTTTGGCAACGCTCGCTTCTGTCATCGCGCGCGAAAAGTTCGGCCTCATCACCGACACAATCGGAAGCCGCTACGGTTCAATACCCTCGTCGCTTCCGCTTCCTAAATTGCCTGACTTGCGCCTTTCTTCAATACGCGCGCTTTTCCCGACAGCGGTTTCCATCGCCGTTCTCGCGGCCATCGAATCGCTTTTGAGCGCGGTTGTCGCTGACGGCATGATCGGAAGCAAGCATGATTCCAACATGGAATTGATCGGGCAGGGAATCGCCAACATCGCAAGCCCCCTCTTTGGAGGAATCCCCGCGACAGGCGCCATCGCGCGCACTGCCACCAACATCAAGAACGGAGCCAAGACTCCCGTTGCCGGAATCATCCACGCGCTGACGCTCTTGTTGATTTTGATTTTCTTGGGAAGGTTCGCGGTCTACATTCCGATGGCGGCCTTGAGCGCGGTCTTGATAAACGTCGCCTGGAATATGGCGGGCTTTGGAAGCATACGCGCCTTGGTCAAAGGCCAAAAGAGCGACTCCTTTGTTTTTGCAGCTACGTTCTTAATCACGGTCTTCATCGACCTTACCGTGGCGATCGAGGTCGGACTTGGATTGGCCGCCTTCTTCTTTATCAAAAAAATGTGCGACCTTTCAAACGTTCAGGCCAAGCGCGAAAACTTGACCGAAGGCATAAGCGGCTCGTCAGAAAACCAAGAGACCTTGGACATTCCCAAGGGCGCGATGGTTTACGAAATCGACGGCCCGCTCTTTTTTGGCACCGTACGAAAATTTGACATCGCCGTCGAAAAGGCCGAAGTCAGCTACAAGGTTTTGGTCTTGCGCATGAGGAACACGATTTACTTGGACGCCGGCGGAATCCGCGCCCTGGAGCAAGCCAAGCAAGCCTGCGACCGCCGCGGCGTCACGATTGTCCTTTCGGGCATCCACACCCAGCCCTACATGCTCTGCGAAAAAACCGGAATGCTGGACAAGCTTGGAAAGGAAAACGTTTGCGCGAACATTGATTTGGCGCTGGCGCGGGCTAGGGAACTTTTAAAGTGAATTTTGACGGCAGTCAAAAACTGATAGGAAAAGGCGCCCAAGCGGAAGTCTTTTTGTATCAGGGATTCGCTTACAAAGTTTACAAAGCCTCGTATCCCGCTGAATGGATCGCTTTTGAAAAGCGCCAGCAGCGGGCTGTTAACGCGGCCGGCCTTTGCCCGGTAAAGTATTACGACACCGACGATCCCCACATAATCAAAATGGATTTGGTCAAAGGCGGCCAGTTGGAAAAGTCCGTTCTAAAAAATCCTGAACAGGGCTTCGCTCTCCTTGCGCGAGCCTTTCGCTTTGTTCACGCAGCTAACGCCGAGGGAACGGACATTCCGCCGCTAATTGACACCGCTTCCCTTGCGCTCACCGACAAAGAAAAGCTGGAAGCTCTTCCGACAATCGAGCGCCTTTGCAAAAAATACAAAAGCGTCGTCTGCCATTTGGACATGCACTTTTTGAACGTCATGATTCCTGACGGCGCCGACCTTGTCGCCGACAAAATCGATTTTACAATCATCGACTGGATGAACGCGCGCCTCGCCCCGCCTGTTTTTGACTACGCCCGCACCTACGTTATTTTTGAAGAGTTTGCAAAAGAGGCCGTGGACTTTTACAAAGCCTCTGTCTGGCCTGACATTGAGGCTCTTGGAATTTCTGAAGACGATTTTTTTGCCGCAGTGAAGGTTTGCGCGATCTTGCGGAATCACGAAAAATAGATTTTTCCTTCCCCCACAACAATATCCTCCTGCGGCAACTTATTCCAGGCAAATATTGCCGCCGCCTCTTGCAAATCCATCGGCTTGCAGGACGGGGACATGCCGCACAAAAACATCAGCTTTCCGATGATTTCTTGGGGCGCAAAGCGCGTTCGCAAATAGCCTATGTCCAAGTCCTTGTCGCGCTTGGAAAGGCGGCGGCCTTCTTTGTCAACCAATAGCGGAAAGTGCAGGAACTGCGGTTTTTGCAAGCCCAGCGCGTCGTACAAAAACAATTGCTGGTGGGTTGAGGCAAGCAGGTCCCGGCCGCGCGCGACTTGCGTCACGCCCATAAGCGCGTCGTCAACGGTCACCGCAAGCTGGTATGAAAAATTTCCATCGGCGCGGCGCAGAATAAAGTCGCCTGCGTCGCGCGCGAGCTTGCATTTTTGCGGGCCGTAATGGCCGTCAACAAAAATCGATTCGCGGTCGGGGAGTCGGATTCTTTTTGCGGGTTCGCGTTCCTTTAAAAGCCGCTCGCGGTCTGCGGGCGAAAGGTTGCGGCAAGTTCCTGCGTAGATTGGAGTTCCGTCGTTTGCGTGCGGAGCGGAGGAGGCCAGCAAGTCCGCGCGCCGGCAAAAGCAGTCGTAGACAAGGCCGCGCTCTTCCAGCGCGCTAAAATATTTTTGGTAAATCTCGTCGCGTTCGGATTGGAAGACAGGGCCTTCGTCCCATTCCAAGCCCAGCCACAAAAGGTCGTCCATCAGTTGGTCGGCGTACTCGCGCTTGCAGCGCTGGCGGTCAAGGTCTTCGATTCGCAAAAGCCATTGGCCGCCGTCTTTTTTTACGGACAGCCAAGAGATGAGCGCGGCGTAAATGTTTCCCAAGTGCATTCTTCCGCTGGGCGACGGAGCGAACCTTCCTTTTGTCATGCGCTTAGTCTAGCGCTTTTCGCCGCCTGAGTTAAGGTCAGTAAAGCCTTTCTGTTCTGATTAACCCTAAAACATAACCAACGGAATCTCTAGTGTCAACGCTTCCGTTCCGGCGGGAATGGCGACCTTGTGCTTTTTGAAATTTCCGGGCGGGCCTTTGCCGTCGTAGTTTGAAAAGCCGAAGGGCTCTTTGGGGATTCCCATAAAGCCCGCGTTGAGGTCGCCGTCGCTGTTGGTGTCGTGAAAAACGCAAAAGGCGCATTCGCCGGGCTCAAGGCTTAGTTCTATCGTTACGGACGGAACGCTTGCAGGGATGCGGACGGTTTGGACGGGCTTTTTTTTCTTAAAGCTTTCTTCGCTGTCGTGCGCGCTAAGGATGATTGTTCCGCTTGCTGTCCTTATGTTTGTTATCGTGATTTGGACGGAACGTTTTTGCGCCTGCAACCCCGGCGCGGCTAGGCAAAGCGCGCAGGCCAATAAAAGCGCCGCCATTGTGGCAAGTCTTTTCATCGCGCTTCCTTCATAGCTTTTTCGTAAATGTCGTACCTGCACTGTTCCAGGACGCGCTTACCGATAAGGGTGATGGCGCGCGCGGGGCAGTGGTTTACGCAACGATAGCAAAGAGTGCAAGAGCCGGGCGCAAAGACGGCCTTGCCGTTTTGCATTGCGATTGACTTTGTGGGGCAGCCCGCAGCGCAGACTCCGCAGCCGGAGCACTTGCTTGCGTCAATCTTAAGCTTTGAACGTAAGGCTTTTACCGTCGGGATGAACCACAAGCGCTGGCCAAAAAGGCCGGCAAGATGGTTCCAAAAATAAAGGCCGTCTTTGGGATATCGACCGTTTTTGCTGGACTCAACCGCGCGCGCGATTTTTTGTTCGGTTTGCTTTATGGTCGCAAGGTTTTTCGCCATCGGTTTTTTGAGCATCGGAACGTCGCCGATCGCGTCGGGCATTCTTAGGTGCAGGCCCCCAAGAATTTTGGCGCCTTGTTTTTTTAAGAGCCTTGCTCCGACTCCCGCTCCGTCGCCGCTAAAAAGTCCCATCGTCACGATGACAAAAATTTTTTTGCCTTTGAACAAGGCTCCGTTTTGCGCGACAAAGTCTTTTACGATTTTTGGAACGTCGCTGTAATGGGTGGGGTAGGCTAACGCTAGTTCTGCCGCCGCCGTTATGGTCTGTGAAGCCTCTTGGCAGCTTTCGATTGAGACGGCCTTTCCGCCTGTCGCGCCGGCGAATAGTTCCGCGCAGCGCCTTGTGTTTCCGCTTCCGCTAAAATAAATTACGTTCATTTATGGTCTCCTAAAAATTAAAAGCGTTTAAAAAATCTGGAAGCTTTTCTTCCCAGTTGCAGGCGGATTTTACGCCGGGCATTGTGGCAAGAGAAGTGATTCCGTGGATAAAGGCCCAGAGCGAGATCGTGACGTCGTTCCATTTTTCTTTTGGGCAATTTTTTTGCGCCAAGACTTGTTCCGCCGCAGACTTAAAAATCGCAAAGGGCTTGTAGTTTTTTTGCGGGTCGGCTCCCTCGGTCAAGTCCAGCGCGATGTTGGACTTTCCAAAGAGAAAGGCAAAGTAGTTGGGGTGGGCCGTAAAAAACTTTAGGTAAGCCTTGCCCAGTTCCATCAAAAGGGAATCCTTGTTTTGGCACTGCGCTATCGTTCCTTCCAACTGGGCGGAAAAGTTGTCGCTCACGTAGTTTTGCATTTCCTCCAGCAGAACGTCCTTGTTCCCAAAATGGGAATATGGCGCCGCGTGCGAGACTCCGCAAAGGCCAGCGACCTTTCGCAAAGAAAAGCCGTCAAGCCCTTCCTTGGCCACCAAGTCGATGCCGGCCTCGATCAAGTCGCTCTTTAAGTTTTTGTGGTGGTAAGTGTCCACTCCGCGCCTCCTTTTTTCTCGGGTAATCTTTACACTGTCTAGATTAGCGCATAATCTTTACAGTGTCAAGATGTCGGCCCCGTTTTTGGGCTTGGAACCAGTCTTTTTTTCAAAAAAAATCGCGAATTTTTTTAAATTTTTTTGTTCGATTTTAAAAATCTGTGCTATAATGAAAAGACTATGAACAAAAGAGATTTCCCCAAAATCCATTTTTACGACCAGGATTTTGTCGATATTTACAACAAAACGTGGAACTGGATCGCCGATTTCTGGATCGACCCTAAAAAGGGCGCCAAGACAAATGACGGGTGTTTTGTGTACCCCGAAGACGGCGTGAACGTTTTAAACCACTTAGACGCGATTTTCTCTTCTTTCTTTTTGGTTTATTCAAACCGCAATTATTCCGCCAGCAAAAATTTGGACTATCTATATTCGCGCCAGGAACGTGACGGCGCCATTCGCTTTAAATACGACTTAAAGAACGGAAAGCCGATCTCAGAAAAGGGAAATCCTGAGGGCGTGACTCTTCCGCTTTTGGCTTGGGCCGAGTTCAACCTTTACCACAAATTGGCCAACAAGCGCCGCGTAAAGGAAGTCATTCCCAGCCTTGTAAAGTACGTCAACTGGATTGACAAAAAGTTCAAAAAGCCCAACGGCCTTTACGCCGCTCCCGCGGTTGCCAGCGGAATGTTCAACAGCCCGCGCGACAAGTGCGTTTACCCGATTGACTTTAACGCGGCCATGGCTTTGAACGCGCTTCACCTTTCTGCCCTTGGCGACATTATGAACGACAAGGAATTGAGCTTTATGTACAAAAAGGCCTACTTCTCGCTCAAGACCAGAATCAACAGCATGATGTGGGACCAAAAGACAGGCTTTTACCACGACCTTGACAAAGACGAAAAGATTCTTCCGCAAAAGACGATCGCGGGCTTTTGGCCCTTGCTTGCCGAAATCCCGAACGCGGACCGCGCCGAAACTTTGATCGCGCACCTTACTAACAAAAAGACTTTTGGAACGGATCATCCGTTCCCGTCGTTGAGCGCCGACAGCCGCGACTTTAAGGAAAGCGGAGAAGGCTACAAGGGAAGCGTATTCCCGGCGATGAACTTTATGGTCATCAAGGGCTTGGAAAAATACCAGCGATACGATTTGGCGCGCGAATGCTCAATCCGCCACCTCTACTATATTTTGGAAGCTCTCACTCCCGAAAGCAAAAAAGAAAAGGGCGACTTGTACGAAGCCTACCTTCCCTGCAAAGAAGGAAAGGCCTCGCTTAAGGGAAAGTCAAATTTCCCGCGCCCCCGCTACTTGCAAACGGTCGCGCTTTCTACAATCGCTTTGATGATAGAAAACGTAATCGGCCTTTTGATCAGCCTCCCGCGCAAAACGGTTGACTGGATCATTCCCAACTTGGAAATTATGGGAATCGAAAATCTTTCGCTTAAACGCAACTTGATTACGATTCTTTCCAACAAGTCCAACCGCGGTTGGGAAATCCAAATGGAAAGCGAAAAGCTTTATTACTTTACAATCAACATTCTTGAGCAAAAGAAAAAGACGCTGCCGATTCCTTCTGGCCGCTGCTCTATGTTGATTGACAAGTTATAGGAAATGAGCGCAAGGCAAAAAAAACAAGTTCCGCAAGTCAGGCCGGAAGCAATCATTGAAATCGCCTCCACGGGTATCCGTCTAAGCGTCGTTGAGATTTTGCCCAGCGGCCATTGGAACACGCTTGACCGTTCCGACATGCCTGTCAATTTGGGAATGGACATCTTTACTAGCGGTTCCGTCAAGCAAAGCACTATTGCCCAATGCATTCAAATTTTAAGCCGCTACAAGGAACAGCTTAAGTCCTGGGGAATCGTGGCCTCCGACACAAGCGTCATCGCCACCGCCGCCTTGCGCGAAAGCCGCGACAAAGATTCAATCATCGACAGAATTTTCATCCGCACCGGTTTTGTCGTCCGCGTCATCGACGGCGTAGAAGAAAACCGTTTGATGTACCTTGCCGTGCGCGAATGTTTTAAGGACAGCAAGTTCAGTTTGGAAAGCGACGACTATATGATTTTGGAGGCCGGCGGCGGCTCTTCCGAAATGATGCTTCTAAAAAAAGGAAGCATTGTAAGCGCGCACTCATTTCGCTTGGGAACGATTCGCGTTGAAGGCCAAATCGGCCAGAGCGGAGAGAGCGACACGGCGCGGCGCTTTATCCAACAGTTCATCCTTAACTCAAAAAATCTTTTAAACGAAGAATTCAGCTCGCTAAAGTTAAAGAGCGTCATCGCCGTTGGAAAGCAGGCGCAAATCGCCGCCCTTAACGTTGGCCATCCCGTCTCGACCTTTTTGTGGGAGATGCCGCGCCAAAAGTTCATAGAATTTGTTGACGAAATCCAAGAGTATTCGATTGAAGAATGCCTTGCGCGCTTTAAGATCGCTTATTCCGACGCGGCGCAATTGCGCATCGGCCTTTTGATTTACAAGATGTTCGTAGAGATTACGAACGTGGCCAACGTAATCGTTCCTGAAACAAACTTGCGCGAAGGCGCTTTGATCAACAAGCTTGCCGCTCCTAACGAAGACTTGCAGCGCGACTTTTACAAGCAAATTACCGCCGGCGCCTTGAACCTTTTGCGCAAGTACCACGGCGACGAAGGCCACGCCCAATTTGTAACGGACGTTTCGCTAAAAATATTCGATGCGCTAAAAAGCGAGATCGCGCTTGACGAGCGTTCCCGCGTGTTGCTGGAAGTGGCGGCGATGCTTCACGACATCGGCATTTTTATCCGCATGGAAAACCACCACGAGCATTCGGCCTACATCATAAGCAATTCGGAATTTTTTGGCCTTACCCAAAACGAAATTACAATCGTCTCTCAAATCGCCAAATACCATCGCGGCCATTCAAACCCGCAGGACGACGATCATTTTCAAATGCTTCCGCGCGCCAGCCGCATGACGATTCTAAAGCTTACCGCGATCATTCGCATCGCCGACGCCATCGACCGTTCGCACACGCAAAAGTTTACCCAGCTAAAAATCACCAAGCAAAAAGATTCTTTGGTTGTTCATACAGGAAACAAGCACAACACAGTTTTGGAGCGGCAGGCTTTGGGCGAAAAGGGCGGAATGTTCGAAAGCGTCTTTGGCTACAAGGTGATTTTGTCGTAGCGGCATTCGCATTTATTGGAGGAACAAAATGGCGGCAGCAAAAACAGCGGGCAAGGACATTTTTTTAAACCGCGAGCTTTCTTGGATAGAATTTAACGACCGCGTTTTGCGCGAAGGCTTGCGCCGCGACATTCCTCTTTTGGAACAGTTGACTTTCCTTTCCATCGTCACAAGCAACTTTAACGAGTTTTTCCAAGTGCGCGTCGCCAGCGTAAAGCGCCTTCTTAAAAACGCTCCCGGCGGAAAAGACATCTCCGGCCGCACGCCCAAGCAGCAGTTAAAGGACATTTCTTCGCGCGCCCGCCAAGTAATGCAGGCGCAGCAAGAGACGCTTCAAAAGCAAATAATTCCCGCCTTGGCAAAAGAAGGCTTTGTCTACAAGCGGCCCAAGCAGTTTAGCGTGGCCCAAAAAGAATTTGCCCAAGAAATTTTCAAGGCGCAAATTTTGCCGCTCCTTACGCCGCTTAGAACCGACAGCGACGAGTTTCCTAAAATCGCCAACCTCAAGTGGCACGCGGCGTTTTTGCTAAAGCCGATCGCCGGAATTAAAATCGTCAACAAGGAATTTGCCGCAAAGCCGGGCGCTCCGATCGTGGCTGTGGTTCAGATTCCCGACGCGATCCCAAATTTGATTTGGCTTCCGGGCGGCAAGGAAGAAAGCAAAGACTTTACGACTGTGGCCGATTTGCTTTTGCAATACGGCTCGCAGGTTTTTGATGGATATGAAATTTCAAAGTCGCTTTTGTTCAACGTAGCCTTGGACGCGGACTTTGCGGTAGACGAGGACGCCAATGACATCGTTCAGGCGATGCAAGAAGTTTTGGTGGCGCGCCAATCTTCGTTTGCCGTCAGAATGGTTTGCGACAAGTCCAGCTCGGAGCTGCAAAAGTTTTTGGCGCAAAAACTGGGCCTTAAGTCCGAGGATATCTACGCCTTTGACAATTTGGTCGATCCCGCCACATTGTGCGAAATCGGCGACGCGGAAAACACCGACCATTTGCGAAACGAAAGCTGGAAGAATTTTTCCAATGTCGCCTTGCCGGAAGACGAGCCTTATTGGGACGCGATAAAGCGCCGCGACGTAATTTTGCATGTTCCCTACGAGTCTTACAATCCGGTCGTAAAATTTTTGAACGACGCGGCGGACGATCCCGACGTTCTTTCGATCAAGATGACGCTTTACAGAACCGGCCGCGGTTCGCCGATAATCTCCGCGCTTGAAAGAGCGGCGCGCAACGGAAAGCAAGTCACGGTATTGGTCGAGCTTAAGGCGCGCTTTGACGAGGAGCGCAACATCGCTTGGGCCGAAGAGTTGGAGCGCGCCGGCGTTCTTGTAGTTTACGGCTTGGTAAACCTTAAGGTGCACGCAAAAATATTGATGGTGATTCGCCGCGAGCAGGACGCCTTTAAGCGCTACGTTCACCTTGCCACCGGAAACTACAATCCAAGAACCGCGCGCATTTATTCTGACCTTTCGCTTTTTACCGCCAACCACGAAATCGCAAACGACGCGACAAAGTTCTTTAACATCGTTACCGGTTACTCGGCCTTGCAAAAGATGAAGTACCTTAGCATGGCGCCTGTAGACTTAAAGAGCAAACTGCTTTCGATGATTCAGCGCGAGATCGAATTGTCCACTCCGCAAACGCCCGGCATGATAATCGCCAAGATGAATTCGCTTGCGGACGAAGAAGTGATCGCCGCCTTGTACCGCGCCAACCGGGCGGGAGTGCGCATAATGCTGAACGTTCGCGGCATTTGCATGCTTTTGCCGGGCGTTGCCGGAATGAGCGAAAACATTCGCGTCGTTTCCATCGTTGACCGCTACTTGGAGCATTCGCGCGTATTTTATTTTCAGAACGGAGCGTCGCCCGAAATTTATTTGGCCAGCGCCGACTGGATGCCGCGCAATCTTGACCGTCGCATAGAATTGATGTTCCCGATTTTGGACGCCGCCGCGTTCAAAGAAATAAAGCATGTCCTTGACGTTTACTTTGAATCCAACATCAACAGCTACGAACTAAAAAGCGACGGCTCTTGGGTTGCCCTAAAGCCAAAGGCGGGCGAGCCTGTAAAACGCGCCCAAGAAATTCTTTACAACGAGTACAAGGCGCGGGCGGAACGGAACAAGGCGCCAAAGACGAGGTTTACAGTTCGACGTAAATGAAAAAAGTTTTTGTTAAAATCCACGCCGCCTTTTTGTCACCGGCGCTTTTCTTAGCCTGCGTTCTTGCTTTTTTTTCCTGCGAGAACGTTGTCAATTCCAACAATAAGGTTGGCATTGGCGAATACCATTTCCCCGAGGCGACCGCGGTGTCGCGCAGGGTTAAGTCCAATTTGTATTTGGCGAACGGGCACAGCTATTTTCAGCTTGAGACGGTTTACCTTGAGGGCTGGGAAGACGTTCCTTTTTTGAGCTTTGAAGACGTTTGCCTTTTTATTGCCGGCGCAAACGACAGAGGCTGGCAAACTGAAATTTCAGGTTCGGTTTACAAATACAAGTACAATCCGGATAATTGCGTTGACGGCCTAGGCCATTATTGGCCTCCCGCTTGGGATACCGACGAGCTTTGTTTTGACGCCCAAAACCAAACGGTTTACAGCGACGACTTTTGCAGGGTCATCACCTCAACAGTTTCTCTGAACAATGGCATAGGAATTATGCCTGTCATGTCCGTCGAGCAAGCAAGCGCGCTTTCGCCTAAAGTTGTGGGGTCCAGCCTTACAACGCAGGTAAAGGCAAAAGAAAAAACAGAGATTAGGCTTGGCGACTACGGGCTAAAAATGTTTGTCATTGATAACATTTTGTACATTCCCTTCCAGCCGCTCGTATCAATTTTTTTGCCAATCGGCTCATGCAGTTTTAGCGGAACGGATTATTACTTTGAAGTTGCGAACGCTGGCGATGATTACGCCACTCAAAAGGCCTACGAGTTTGGCCGCAAGAACAGTTCGTCGCGCAGCCAGCTTATGGCCGAATACAATTACAGAACCTTGTGCATGACTTTTGACTTGAACTATTCTCTTAAAGACAGGCGGACTGTGGTTGAGAAGGCAAATATCGAGCGCTTTAACGACAGCATTTTTGCCGCGGGTCTGGGCTTTGATTTGCTTAGTACTGACACGGACACTTATGATTTGGCTTTGGGAAGATTTTTGATGAATTATATTGACGACAGCCATACAGCTTACTACGCTCCGTCCTTGTACCAGCCGCATTCCCAAGTTTATTATTATTATATTCATGTCATGCGTGACTTTGCAGGCCCGCGTGAGCAGAGAATGCGCGTCGTGGAAGATAGAATAAAGGAGTTGCGGGAAAGCGCCGGCGGAAAAGCAGGCCTTTATTATGTCAAGGAAGGCAGCTTGGAGAAAATGGCTGTTTTGGCTTTTGATGGTTTTGAGGAAAAAGATCATTCGTCTGTGCCTAATCCTCCGCCCGCGGATAAATGGGGCGAACTTTCCGAATTGAATACATACGCTTTTTTTAAGGCGGCCTTTGTCGACATCGCGAACCATTCAAGCGTCGACAAGGTTGTATTGGACCTTTCTTGCAACGGCGGAGGCTCTGTAAAACAATGCGTCGCCGCTCTGTCTTTTCTTAAAGATTGCGATCAATTATATTTGCCTGTAAGGAACGTTTTGGACAATTCAATCACAAAATTTTATTTTGACATTCGGGATGAAAACAACAAGAAGCTTAATGAGCTTGTAACAAAAAATTACGACTTTTACGTTTTGACAAGCGACATTTCTTTTTCTTGCGGGAACGCTTTTCCGGCGCAATGCAAATACCAGCGCTTGGCAAAAATTGTTGGCATTCAAAGCGCGGGCGGAGCGTCAGTCGTAAAAAATACGCAGAGCGCCGACGGAGCGCTTTTCCGCACGTCAAGCGCCATGGAAATGGTCGCCTTTGACGGAAGTGAATGCATTTGCGTTGACGCCGGCGTTCCTGTTGACTTGGAAATTCCGCGCGAAAAATTTTACAGCGGAACGACCCTTTATCAAGATTTGTATGGTATAATCAAGGATAGCGGATTATGAAAATATTTGAAGGAAAAATTGTTGATGTAGTAAAGCGGGAAGTTTACGGCGGAAAAGTTTTTGTCGAAGACGGCCGCATAAAAAAAATCGAGCGCTGCCAAACTTCCGAGCGAAAATATCTTGTGCCCGGCTTTGTGAATTCCCACGTTCACATAGAAAGCAGCATGGTCACGCCCCAGTACTTTGCCTACGAATCGCTTAGGCACGGCGTCATCGCGGCGGTGGCCGACCCCCACGAAATAACGAACGTTTGCGGCGCGGCGGGCTTTGACTTTATGCTAAAGGACGCGGCCCGCTCCCCGATGAAAATTTACTTTGCCGTTCCGTCGTGCGTTCCCGCCACGAAATTTGAAACGTCAGGCGCGGTTTTGGATTCCGCCGCCGTCGCCCGCCTTTTAAAGAACAAGCGTGTGGTGAGCCTTGGCGAGATGATGAATTTTCCGGGCGTGCTTGGCGGCGACAAAGAGGTTTTGGCAAAACTCGCCGCCGCAAAAAAATTGGGAAAGCCCGTTGACGGACACGCGCCGATGCTTAGCGGCGAGGCCTTAAAAAAATACGCGGCGGCAGGCATTTCAACCGACCACGAAAGCGCCTCTTACGAAGAAGGCTTGGAAAAAATTCAATGCGGAATGTTCGTTCAAATCCGCGAAGGCTCCGCCGCAAAAAACTTAAAGGCGCTGGCTCCGCTTTTTAAGCTGGCGCCCGAAAAGCTTATGTTTTGCGTTGACGACTTGCATCCCAATGATTTGGAAAAAGGCCTTCTTTGGAGCTTGGTCAGAAAGCTTGTCGCCGAGGGCTACGATTCCTTTGACGTTTTGCGCGCGGCCACCTACAATCCAATCAAGCATTACAAGCTTGACGTTGGCCTTTTGCAGGAAGGCGACAGCGCCGACTTTATCGTTGTCAGCGGAATCAAAAAAATGAAAATTGAAAAGGTTGTCGTAAACGGACAAATCGTTGTGAGCGGAAGCCGTTCCTACTTTAAGCCCGCAAGCGCGAAAGGCATAAACAACTTTAACCGCAAGAGAATCACCGCCGCCGACATCGCCGTCCGTTCCGACACCGCGCAAGTAAGAACGATAAAGGCCATCGACAAGGAAGTCTTTACCGAAAGCGCCTTGATGTACGCCAGCTTGGAAGGAGGCTATTTAAAGTCCAACACAAAGACTGACGTTTTAAAGTTGGTTTGCGTAAACCGCTACAATCCAGACGCCAAGCCCGCCGTCGCTTTTGTCAACGGCTTTGGCCTTAAGGCCGGAGCGCTTGCAAGCAGCGTGGCGCACGATTCGCACAACATAATTTGCGTTGGAACCGAAGACAAGTACATAGTCAAGTGCATTAATAGGATCATTGGCAACAAGGGCGGGCTTGCGGTGGCCAACCGAGTGCGCGTCCACGACATTCAGCTGAAAGTCGCCGGCCTTATGACAAGCCGCTTGTGCAAAAAAGTCGCGCGCGACTACGAGGACCTTTGCTATTGGGCGCGCATGATGGGTTGCAAGCTCAACGCGCCTTACATGACCCTTTCGTTTTTGGCGCTGCCTGTCATTCCAAAGTTGAAGATTACGGACTTGGGTTTGTTTGATTCGGAACGGATGGAATTTGTAAATCGCGTTCAGTAAGCCGCGAACTTTTTGCAAGCCATAAAAGCGCAAAAAAAAGCCGCCCGATTGGGCGGCTCTTCGTTTTACAAATAAAGCTGCGATTCTATTCCGCGTCTTTATGCGGCTTTCCTACCATTGTCCAGCAGACAATCATCGCAACGATGTAAAGCGCGATTG
Source organism: Treponema sp. (assembly GCA_016290995.1). Taxonomy (GTDB): domain Bacteria; phylum Spirochaetota; class Spirochaetia; order Treponematales; family Treponemataceae; genus Treponema_D. Next base: position 61,966 of record JAEEVR010000009.1, read on the forward strand.
TGACGTAAAGGACGTTCTGGTAACCCACTGGGTTTACCTTTACGGCGCGGCCGTCGGCCAAAACTTTTTCTGTGAACTCGCCTGTGTGGCGCACGATCCAGCTGGCCATTTGGTTTCCGGTCAAGCCGGCGATGGCCCAGGCGCTAAGGCACATTCCGTGGACGGAAGAAATGCTCTTCATTCCAAAGTGGTCGCTGAGCAAAGTGGGAACGTTTGAAAATCCGCCGCCGTAGCCCGCGTTGACTACGATAAGAAGCGCGATGCACAAGGCCATAAGGACAGGCTCGGTTCCGTTTATGATGCCGCGTGTGGCGATGATGATTCCAGTGAACAAAATCGAAAGCGCGAAAATCCACTTGTAGATTGTGTTGCGGTCCTTGAGTCCGTCGGCGGCCGCGCTAAAGCCCAAGCGTCCGGCGGCGTTGGCGATGGCCGTTACCGTTCCAATCGCGCTGATTGTCATAAAGCCAAGGCCCGTTGTTTGCAAAATCGGCTTTTCCTGCGAGATGAGAGCCAAGCCGCAAGCGATGTTGATGTAGAACATAATCCAAATGCCAAGGAACTCGCGGTTTGAAAAGCAAGTCTTGAAATTTGAGCCGAACTTTTTGAGGAACTCGCCGACCGTTTGCTTGTCGTGGGCTTCGACCCAGCCGGCCGGCTTTTTAAGAAGCAAGTGGCCGATGAACATCATCACGCAGTAAACGCCGCCCATAATCATGAACATATAGGCCGGGTTGTCGTCGCACCTTGCGACTATCGCCTGCATGATCGGAGTGGCGATTGCCTTGGCCGCTCCAAAGCCTGCGACAGCAAGGCCGGTGGCCAAGCCTTTTTTGTCCTTGAACCAAAGCATCAAGGTTTTTACGGGCGAAAGGTAGCCGGTTCCCAAACCGATTCCCATAATCACGCCGTAGCAAATCAAAACGCCGGGGAGGGACTTGGCCAAAATGCTGGCTCCAGTTCCAACCATTCCGACTGTAAAGAAAATCGTCGCGATCAAAGAGCTTTTGTGAATGTCTTTTTCTACAAAGTCGCCCAAAAAGGCGGCCGACATTCCCAAGAAGAAAATCGCCAAAGAGAAGGCCCACTCGACGTGGCTTTTGGGGCTGCCGATGTAGGCGGCGACTTCCTGGCTAAAAACAGACCAACAGTAAACTGTTCCGATGGAGCAGTGCAAGAGCAGCGCGGGGATGGCTCCGCGCAACCATTTGTTTTCAGGTAAATTCATAATAGAAGATTATAGCGCGTTTTAAGCAAATGCGCTAGTGTTTTTTGCGGGAGCGTCTGTGGTTGCAAAAACCTTTCTTTTGAGTATAATAAAAACGCGAGGAATCCAAAATGATAAAGATTGTTAAAGCATCCGAGTTGGAAGAAAGTTTTTTTGAGGGGCGCGACTTTGGCGAGTCCATTGACGTGGTCAAGGACGTCTTGCGCGACGTTAAGACGATGGGCGACAAGGCGTTGTCAGATTACGGCGCCAAGTTTGACGTTTCCGCTCCCTCGCATTTTGAGATTCCGCAAAACGAGCTTAAGGCCGCCGCCGAAAAAATGAAGCGCGAAAATCCCGGCCTCTACGAGTCCCTTTGCTATTCGCGCGACTTGGCCAAAAAGTTTGCCGAGCGCCAGCGCGAGTCTTTTGACGAATTTGAAATTGAATTGGCTCCCGGACTTTTTACCGGCCAAAAAAACATTCCCGTTGACCGCGCGGGCGTTTACGTTCCGGCGGGCCGCTTTCCGCTTTTGTCAACCGTAATCATGACAGTCGTTCCTGCAAAGGCGGCGGGCGTTGGCCAAGTGGTTATGTGCACTCCGCCCCGCGTTCACCCCGACGATTTGGAGGACGCCAAGGCGCAAGGATCCGGCGTTCCGGGAAAGCCCTTTGTCGGAGGAAAGCCTTACGCCGACGAGGGAATCATGGCCGCCGCCTGCATTTGCGGCGCTGACAAAGTTTACGCTTGCGGAGGAGCGCAGGCCATCGGAGCGATGGCTTTTGGAACGGAATCAATTCCCAAGGCTGACGTTGTTGTAGGACCTGGAAACAAGTTTGTCGCCGAAGCCAAGCGTCTTATTTACGGAACGGTTGGAATCGACATGCTTGCCGGCCCCACCGAAGTTTTTGCAATCGCCGACGAAAGCGCCAATCCCAAGTGGCTTGCCGCAGACTTGCTCGCGCAGGCTGAGCACGACGTCGTCGCGCAACCGCTCCTTGCAACCGACAGCGAGGAATTGGCCAAGGCCGTTCAGGAAGAAATCGAAGAGCAGCTAAAAGATTTGCCCACGGCGGAGACCGCGCGAAAGAGCGTTGACACTTATGGAAAAATAATCGTAACGTCTTCTATAGAAGAGGCGTGCGAGATCGCGAACAAAAAAGCGCCGGAGCACTTGGAGCTTGCGATGGACGCCGGCGAAAAATTGGGAGCGGCAAAAAAGCTTGTCCACAATTACGGCTCGCTTTTTATCGGGCATGGAGCGGCGGAAGTCTTTGGCGACTACGCGGCCGGTTTGAACCACACGCTTCCCACAAGCGGCTCTGCGAAATTTACAGGCGGCTTAAGCGTCCGCGCTTTTATAAAAACTGTAACGACTCTTAGAACGATAGAAGGAAAGGAAGGCGCTTTGGCCAGCGCCAAGGCCGCCGGCATTTTGGGCGACGCCGAAGGTTTGGCCGCCCACGCGCGCGCCGCAAGGATAAGAATATGCTAAAGATTTACAAGCTTGGCGAAGAAGTTTTGCGCCAAAAATCCGTTCCGATTAAGGACGAAGAAATCAACGACGAACTCCGCGCTCTTGCCGAAGAAATGTTTGAGACGATGGACGCCGCCAACGGAGTGGGCCTTGCTTGCCCGCAAATCGGAAAGAACATCCGTATGTTCGTAGCGATGGCTGATGACGACGTCAGGCGCGTTTTTATCAATCCGCAAATCATCGCCACTTCCGACGACTCCGTTCCTTACGAGGAAGGCTGCCTTAGCGTTCCGCAAGTTTACGAGAACATAATGCGTCCGTCAAAAGTGACTGTGCAGGCGCAAGACCAAAACGGAAAAAAGTTCACGCTTGAAGCGGAAGGCCTTTTGGCGCGCATCGTTCAGCACGAAAACGACCATCTTGACGGCGTGATTTTCATCGACCGCGGAGACGCCGACTTTGCCAAGAAGACCGCGGAACAGTTTGCCAAGCGCGCCGAGCGGGCCGAAAAAAAAGCCGCCGAAAAAGAAGCCAAGGCAAAAAAAATCGCCGCCAAGATCGCCGCAAAAAAAGCGGCCAAGGAAGCCAAGAAAAACAATGCTTAAAATTTTATACGCCGGAAGTCCGGCTCCAGCCGCGACAACTTTGCGCCTCTTGCTTGACAGGCAAGCCCAAGACGGCTGGCAAATTGCGGGCGTGTTGACCAATCCGCCCAGCGCCAAGGGCAGGCATAAAGAGCTTGTCCCGACCGACGTCGGAGCGTTGGCGGCCGAGCGTGGCATTCCGGTTTTTTGCCCGCAAAAGTTGGACGCGGCCGCGCGGGAACAAATTGCCGCCCAAGGCTTTGACGCGCTTGTCTGCTTTGCCTACGGGAAAATTTTCGGGCCAAAATTTTTGTCGCTCTTTATGGCGGGCGGGGTCAACGTGCATCCGTCGCTTTTGCCCAAGTACCGGGGAGCCACTCCCGTTCCCGCGGCGATTTTAAATTGCGACAAAGAGACCGGCGTAACAGTCCAGACTTTGGCGCTGGGCATGGACGAAGGCGAAATTTTGGCGCAAGAAAAAATCGCGCTTGACGGAACGGAAACCACCGACAGCCTTTTGGACAAAAGCGCCCAAATCGCCGCCGCTTTGCTTGAAGGCCTTTTGCGCGACACTGCCGCCGCATCTTCCTTCCCAAAAGGAAAGCCGCAAGAAGGCGAGCCTAGCTACACCAAGACAATTTCAAAAGACGACGCCCTTATAAATTGGAACGACTCCGCCGTAAAAATCGCGGCGGCTGTCCGCGCCTACACAAGCGAGCCCGGCTCTTGGACAAGAATCGGCGGCGAGACTGGCGAAACGCTAAAGATTTTAAAAGCCGCGCCTCTCGGTCTTGCTGACGATTTTGCTTCGTTGCCCGCCGGAACTGTGGCGGCCTTTGACAAAAAGCAAGGCATTCTCATAAAGTGCGGCCAAGGCGTTCTTTGCGTCACCGAGCTGCAGCGCCAGCAAAAAAAAGCGATGGGCTACAAAGACTTTATGAACGGCGCCCGCGACTTTGTCGGAACGCGGCTGGTCTAAGGGCGTCCGCGCCTTTTAGTCTTGCAAACGCTTTGTCTTTGCGCTAAAATCGTTCCCATGGACATTAAAAACAAAATAAAAGACGCTGGAATCTCTTTAAACGAAATGGAAGCGGACTTGCAGAAAAGCGCGCCCGCTTTTGCCGCTTATACAATCGCGGCCTTTGTGTTGATGTTTATCACGGCGCTTGCCGTTTTCTTTTTTTCCAACAAGGGCTACGAGCAGGTTTTGGTTCCCAATGTTACGGGAAAAACTTTGACTCGCGCCTTGCTTGAGATGCAGGAAAAAGAGCTTTATCCAAAATTGCAGTTGCGCTACAGCGACCTTCCCGGCCAGGCCGGACAGGTTCTTTCGCAGAATCCCCGCGCGGGCAGCATCGTAAAGGCCGGCCGCAGAATCACGCTTGTCGTTAGCCGCGGCGTTATGATCGACCACATCGGCAATTACGTCGGAACGAATCTCGACGCGCTCAAAAACAAGTTGGACGCGCTTTACGGCGGCGTTGAAACTCCGCAAATAACAATTGGAACTCCAGTCTTTAAAATGGACGCCGCTCCGATCGGAACAATCTTGGAGCAGGATCCGCCGGAAGGAACTCCCATCACTCAGCCGGTGGAATTGCAGCTTATCGTTTCTAGCGGCCCCACCGCTCCCCGAGTGTCAGTGCAAAATTACGTTGGAAAAACAATCGCCGAGATTTTGGAAGGAATGGGAACGACTCCCTTGCTTTTTGAATTTACAAGCCACATCGCTACCGGCGACGAAATTCCCGGAACGGTTGTAAGCCAGTCCGAGCCGGAAAATTCCCAGGTCGACGAGTACTCAAAAATATCGCTTGAGTTTGCCTTGCCCGAATTGAACACGGCTTATAGCGGAGACACAATCGTTGACGCCGACATCAAGGGCCGCACCGAAGACGAAGTTGCCGGCGTTAAGAAAACCGATTCTTCAAAATGGACAAACGGAATTTTCTCCGCAAAAGTTTCGCGCTATCCGCTTGCCGTTCCCGTAAAGTTGGAAGCCTTTCCGCCGGAGGGAGCGTCGTACACTGTCGCTTCGTTCAACCACATTGGAGGCGAGATTACTGTTCCATACGCGGTGCCGCACGGAACGACTCTTGCGCTTAGCGTTTTGAACCAAGAAAAGGAGCGGCTTACCGTTCAATAAAAAATGCAAAGTCCTAAAATTTGCCTGACCCTTACAGGAAAAACGATAAAAGAAAATTTGGAGTTGGTTCGCCGCTACAGGCCTTACGTTGACTTGCTTGAGCTGCGCGCCGACTTTCTTGACGAAGACGAAAGCCTTCATGTTAGAAAATTTCCTGAGCTGGCAAAGATGCCTTGCATTTTGACAATCCGCCGCCGCGTTGACGGCGGAAAATACGTTGCCGGCGAAAGTTCGCGAACGATGCTTTTTGCGCGCGCGATGGCTTTTGCCGACGACCAAAATCCCGAACGCAATTTTCAATACGTAGACTTTGAGGAAGACTTTCACGTTCCAAGCTTGCAAGACGCGGCGCTCGCTTTTGGAACGAAAATCATTCGCAGCCTTCACTGTATGAACGAACCGGTTCACGACATCATCAAGCGCTGCGACGAGATGCGAAAGACCGGCTACGAAATTCCTAAAATCGCTTTTATGCCAAAAACTTTGGCCGACGTGAAAAACCTTTTTTACGAAACGCGCGACTTTACCAAGTACGAGCACATTCTTTGCGCGATGGGGCCGATGGGAATCGTTTCAAGAATCTTGGCCTACAAAACCCATTCATTTTTGACATACACTTCCGCCGACAGCGTTAGCAACGAGTTGAAGACGATCGGCCATATAGATCCGATTATGATGAATCAAGTCTACCACTTTAAGGACTTGAACGACAAAACTTCGATTTACGGAATCACCGGTTGGCCGCTTGTAAAAACCGACAGCCCGTTCTTGCACAACCAGGGCTACGTCAACCATTTTATGAACGCGGTTTACATTCCGATTCCTTCGGCGGACATCCACCAAACAATTGAATTTGCAAACGAGATAGGCGTAAAGGGAATGTCCGTCACCGTTCCGCATAAGGAAGCGGTTGTAAACGAGCTTTTTGAAGTTGACGACAGGGTGCGCGAAATTTCCGCGTCCAACACGATCGTCCGCAAGAACGACAAGTGGTACGGCTACAACACAGATTGTTCCGGCTTTTCAAAAGCGCTTTTGGATTTTACTGGATTCAAGAATTTAAGGCATAAAAGGGTTGCGATTATCGGAGCGGGAGGAGCCAGCCGAGCGATTGCCTACGCGGTGAAAATGCTTGGCGGCAAGGCTTGCGTCTTTAACCGAACGCCGCTGCGCGCAAAGTCAGTCGCGGATATGTTTGGTTTTGAATACTCGCAGCTTTCGGCCGACGCGATTCCTTTGATTGAAAAATATTCCGACGTGATTATACAAACCACTTCCGCCGGAATGAATTCAAGCGAGCCGAGCAATTCGCAAAACGATCCCCTTTACTTTTATCGTTGGACGGGCAACGAACTTTTGTTTGACATCGTTTACACGCCCAAGGTCACTCCGATTATGGAGCGCGCGCAAGAAGCGGGCTGCAAAGTTTGCAACGGCGAGGCGATGCTAAAATACCAAGCTTACGAACAATTCAAAATATTCACCGGAGTCGATTATGAAGAAATTAAGTCAGAATGAGCAAAAGGAACTTGTGGCGCGGACGGCGATCGACACGCTTATCGAACAGAAAAAAATTTTTAGCGGAATGAAAATCGGTTTGGGCACCGGCTCGACGGCGATGCCTGCGGTCCGCCGTTTGGCCGAGCGAATCGCCGACGGAACATTGCGCGACATTAAGGCCGTCGTCACAAGCTTCCAGACCCAGTTGGCTTGCGAAGATTTTGGAATCCCCGTTTATTCATTGAACGACAAGGCGATCGGCGGAAAGTTGGACTTGGCCATTGACGGCGCCGACGAAATCGCTCCCGACAAGGCGGTGATAAAAGGCGGCGGCGCGGCGCTCCTTCGCGAAAAAATCGTCGAATACAATGCCAAGACTTTTGTCGTTATTGGAGACGCTTCAAAAGCCGTAAAGTCGCTTGGAACAAAGTTCCCATTGCCGGTTGAGATAATCGCCGACGCTCGCGTTCCCGTTCAAAAAGCGATAGAAAAACTTGGCGGAAAATGCGTCTTGCGCCAGGGCGTAAAAAAAGCCGGCCCGGTAATCACCGACAACGGAAACCAAATACTTGACGTTTTGTGGGAAAAGCCGGTTGACCCAAAAGCGATGGAAAAGAAATTGAACGAAATTGTTGGAGTTGTAGAAAACGGCTTCTTTACAAAAAACCGCCCGATGGTTTTTGTAGCCACTGAAGACGGCCATGTTCGCTCCCTTTGACGAAAGCAAGGCGCGCCAAGTTTGCCAAAAAATGATGGAGGACTTGGAGCGCGAAAAATGCGCATGGACAGGAATGTTCGGCGCGCTTGTGTGCCTTGACGCGGCGGGGAACGAAGTCGTCCTTCGCGCCTTTAGCGGCTCCTACGACGGAAAGTGGAACCGCGACGGTTGGGCGCCTCCGCTTTTTGACGAAGAAAAATACAAAGCCGCGATTCTTCCCAATGACAAAAAAATCCACGAACTAAGCGAAGTTCCTCAAAACGAGACGCCGGAACAAAAAGCGGCGCGCGACAAAGAGCGGCTTGCGCTTTGCAACCAAACGCTAGAAAAAATTTATTCCCTATACAGCTTTTGCTGCGCTGACAAAAAATGGCGGACATTTAGCGACATTTCCAACGGAAAGCTTTTGCCCACCGGCACCGGCGACTGTTCCGCTCCAAAACTTTTGAGCCTGGCTTTTAGTAAAGATTTGCTTCCTATAAGCATGGCGGAGTTTTATTGGGGAAAGCCCAACACAAGGCTGGAGCCAAAAACTTTTTATCCGCCCTGCGACGAAAAGTGCGCCTTGATACTGCCCGCTATTTTGGGATTAAAAATACTTTACCGCGACCAAAACATTTTGGTTGTCGAAAAACCGTCAGGCCTTTTGTCCGTTCCTGGACGCGGGCCGGACAAGCAGGATTGCGTCGTCAATCGCGCCCGCCGCCTTTTTCCAAACATGATAGAGCAGCCAAGCGTCCATCGTTTGGACATGGACACAAGCGGCCTTATGGTTCTTGCCTTTGACGAGACGAGCCACCGCGCCCTCAACGCGCAATTTGAAAATCGCCAAGTCAAAAAAAATTACATCGCGGTATTGGACGGAGTTATAAAAGACCAGGAAGGACGCGTTGAACTAAAACATCGGGTTGACCTTGAAAATCGGCCGCGGCAAATTTTGGACGATGTTTACGGAAAGCTTGCCGTCACTGAATGGAAACGCCTTAGAGTTTGGACGAGACGCGGCGCGGATGGAAAAGAACAAAAAGCCACAAGCGTTTTGTTCAGTCCCCTTACCGGACGCACGCACCAATTGCGCGTCGCCGCGGCCTTTTCGTTGGGCGCGCCAATCGTCGGCGACAATTTGTACGGCCGCAATCTTGGTCAGGAAAAAGGCCAAGAAAGCCGCCTGTACTTGCATGCCTGCGATTTGACTTTTGCGCATCCGGTCACTGGCCAGGAAATGAGCTTTCATTCCGAGCCGGATTTTTCATTTTAGAAGGCGCGAAAGGCGATCGTCTTTTTGGCGCCAGTTTTTGTCAACTTTTACTTGCAAGTCCAAGTCGATTTTGTATTCAAAAATCTCGCGCAACTTTTTTAGCGACTCCATGCGGATTGTCTTAATCATCGAGGCGCCTTTTCCGATAACGATTCCCTTTTGGCTTTCGCGCTCGACGCACAAAAAGGCGCGGACCCAAAGTTTTTTGCCGTCGTTTTTGAATTCGGCGTCGGCGATTTCAACGTAAACCGCGTGGGGGATTTCTTGCTCCAAACGGTTGATAGCCTCGCCTCGAATGACTTCTGCGATGCGGAACTCAACTTCTTGGTCGGTGTAAAAGCCTTCGGGGTAAAGGTTGGGCTGGCTTGGGGCGAGGGCGTAAAGGCCGCGCAAAAGGTCTTCGACGCCGGCGTCGGTTTTGGCCGAGATGGAGTAAAAGCGGTCGGCAGGAATTTCGGGGAGCGTTTTGGCGACAAATTCCTTGCAGGCCAAAATGTTGGCTTCGGGCAGGTCGCATTTGTTGGCCGCGACGATTGTCTTTGCGGCGTAGGGGCGGACAAGCTCGGCAATCAAGGCCTCTTCGTCGCCGCTGGGCCGGGTTGAGTCGATCAAGTAAAGGACCGCGTCCGCTCCCTCAAGCTGGTCTTTGGCGGTTTGCTGCAGGATTAAGTTTAGCTTTTTTTCGGACTTGTGGTAGCCGGGCGTGTCTACAAAAACCAATTGGCCCAGCGAAGTGTTTACGATTCCGCGGATCGCGTTCCTTGTTGTTTGCGGAATGGGCGAGACGATCGAGACGTTTTCTTGGCAAGCGTCGTTCAAAAATGTCGATTTTCCGGCGCTGGGACGGCCGATAATCACGACCAGGGCGCATTTCTTTTCTTCCATAGTAAATTCAGTATAGCAAAATCAGTTGAAAAAATCTATTAGAAGCGCTATAATTTTTTGATTATGGACTTACTAAAGAAATTGGAAGACTGCGCCAAGCGCTATGAGACTGTAAAAGAGCAAATTCTTGACCCCGCCCTTGTAAAAGACCAAAAAAAGTACAAAGAGGTTATGCGCGAAAACAATTATTTGAGCGAAGTTTGCGCGCTTTACGACGAATACAAAAAGACCCTTGACGGAATCGAAGCCGACAAAAAAATCATCACCGAAGAAGACGATGTGGACATGAAAGAAATGGCCCGCGAAGAGCTCAAGGCTTTGGAAGAAGAAGTTCCCAAACTTGAGGAACGAATCAAGGTAAAGTTGATTCCGCCGGATCCCCTTGACGAAAAAAATATCATTTTGGAAATCCGTTCCGCTGCCGGCGGAGACGAAGCCAGCCTTTTTGCCCGCGAGCTTTGGGAAATGTACTGCCACTTGGCGGAACGCCGCGGTTGGAAAACCGAAACTATGGAAGCGCAAGAGACCGAAGTCGGCGGCTTTAATAAAATCGTAACTTCAATCAGCGGAAAATTCGTTTACGGAACTTTGCGCTGGGAGTCCGGCGTTCACCGCGTTCAGCGCGTTCCGCAAACAGAAAGCCAAGGCCGCTTGCAAACTTCAACCGCGACTGTGGCCGTTTTGCCCGAAGCGGAAGAGACCGACATTGACATCAAGCCCGACGATGTTCGCGTAGACGTAATGCGCGCCGGCGGACCTGGCGGCCAGTGCGTTAACACAACCGACTCGGCCGTCCGCTTGACTCACATTCCCACGGGAATCGTTGTAATCCAGCAGGACGAAAAATCCCAAATCAAGAACAAGGCAAAGGCGTGGAGAGTTTTGCGCGCCCGTTTGTTTGAGTTGGAAGAAAGCAAGAAAAACGCCGAGCGCGCCGACGCAAGAAAAAGCATGGTAGGCTCGGGCGCCCGTTCCGAAAAAATTCGCACATACAACTTTCCGCAAGACCGCGTGACAGACCACAGAATAAATTACAGCGCGCACAACTTGCCCGGCTTTATGATGGGCAACATGGACGACATGCTTGACGCGCTTAATGTATACGCAAAGGAAGAACAGTTAAAGGCAGACGTTAGCGAACTTGGAGCGTAATGACTTTACCTACAATTTTATTGCTGAACGATGAAAAAGACACTTTCTCTAACCTAAAGAAAATACTTGAACAGAAATTTTTTATTTTGTTCACGTCATCGCCAAACGAGGCGGCGCAATTCATTAAAACAAATCCAAACCTTGTAAGCGCCGTTTGCGTTTCGGCGGACTTGGGCCAATCATCTGTTTCAAGCTCGTCGCAAAGCGTCTTTGTCGATTTTTTGCGCAGCGTAAACTCTTACGCTTGGTCTTCGCACATTCCGATTATCGTAAGCGCCAAGCGGCATTCCGACAAAGTTGAATTGGAGGCGATGGACAACGGCGCCATCGACTTTATTCACGAACCTTACGACGAACAAATAATTTTGCGCCGCTTTGAGAACGTGATTCGAATGCGCGAGACTTCGATCACAATGAACACTGTAAGCCGCGACGATTTGACCGGCCTTTACTCAAAGCCGTATTTTTTGATCCAAGCGCAAAAAATTCTTGAAAGCCGCGGCGAAAAAAACTACGACTTTATTTGCATCGACATAGAGCGCTTTAAGTTGGTCAACGACATTTGCGGCAATGAAATCGGAAACAAAATATTGCGCAATCTTGGCCAATTGATTTTGGAAGAGGCCAGAAAGTGGAACGGAATCGCAGGACATTTTTCGGAAGATGTTTTCTTTGCGCTGAGCGAGCGGCCTGAGTCTTTTACCGACGACGGCTTTAAGGCGCTGGTTGAACGCTTGAATTCCTTGGAGGAGGCCAAGCGCTTTAACTTGCACTTGCGCTTGGTTTTTGGCATTTACAAAATTCACAATATGCGCGTTCCGATTTCCGTAATGTGCGACAGAGCGCAGATGGCTGCCGAAAAAATCAAGGGCCATTACGGAGTGTATTATTCTTACTACGACGATTCCATCCGCAAAAGAATGATCGGCGAACAAAAAATCGCCGGCAGCATGGAAATCGCGCTTAAGAACCGCGAGTTCTTGGTTTACTACCAGCCCAAATACGATTTGGCTACAGAAACGATTGCCGGAGCGGAAGCGCTTGTCCGCTGGAAGAGCAAGGAAATGGGAGTGATGTCGCCGGCGGATTTTATTCCCTTGTTTGAAAAGAACGGCTTTATTACCAGAATGGACATGTACATTTGGGAAAGCGTTTGCATCGACTTGCGTTCTTGGATTGCGACTGGAAATAAAGTCATTCCTGTAAGCGTGAACGTTTCTCGCGCCGATTTGTTGAACCCAAATCTTGTTTCGACGCTGACTGGCCTTGTTGAAAAGTACAAAATTCCGCCGCGATACCTTCATCTTGAAATTACTGAAAGCGCTTACACCGAAGACCCCGACCAAATATTGAAAATCATTTACGAGCTTAGAAAGCGCGAGTTCTTGATCGAAATGGACGACTTTGGTTCCGGCTATTCTTCATTGAATATGCTGAGCGAGATGCCAATCGACATTTTAAAGTTGGACATGACTTTTGTTCAGAATGAAATGGAAAGGACAAACGGAAAGGGAATCTTAAGCTACATCATCAGTTTGGCAAATTGGCTTAACCTAAAGGTTGTGGCCGAAGGCGTTGAGACAAAAGCGCAAGTCATGCAGCTAAAGGACATGGGCTGCGCGTACGTTCAGGGCTATTATTTTTCAAAGCCGCTTGACCGCGAGGAATTCTTTTCGCTTTTAAGAAAGTCAAAAGTTGCAGACATGAACGCTCCTGTAACAGAAGGAGTGGAAAATCTTACAAAGGCAAACATAGAGGGAGCGCTTTTTTCTTCTTCCGAAAAACAAAATGGCGTTATGCTTGTTGTTGACGACATTGAATCAAGCCGTCTTATTTTGTCCGAAATGTTTAAAAAGGAATTTGAAATCGCCCAAGCGGCCAACGGCGCCGAGGCGTGGAAATACATCGAAGCCAATTACGAAAAAATCAGCATCATCCTTTTGGACTTGATAATGCCGGTGATGAACGGTTATGAAGTCCTTAAAAAGATTCGCGGCGACGACAGGACAAAAGCTTTGCCAGTTATCGTTACTTCGCAAGGCGATTCCGACAGCGAGCAAAAAGCGTTTGAGTTGAACGCCGACGACTTTTTGCAAAAGCCTTATAACGCCAACATCATGCGCCACCGCGTGCGAAACGTTGTCGCCCATTCCTTTGTGAAAAAGCTGGAAGAGGAAAAGACTCTTACCAAAAAGCTTTTGGAAATCGAGCGGCAGGCTCATTCGGACTTTTTGACAGGCTTGGACAACCGCACGATTTTGGAAAAATCTGTCGGCGAATTTTTTGTCAAAAGCTCAAGTTACGACGCGGTGTTCATCAGCCTTGACATTGACGACTTTAAAACGATCAACGACACCTTTGGCCATATGACTGGCGACGACACGATAAAAAAGGTCGCCAACATTCTTTCTAAATTTTTTGACAAAAAAACTTGCGTGTGCCGAATGGGCGGCGACGAGTTTGCCGTCTTTATTCCAAAAAAGTATTCCAAGGAAGACTTGGACAAAATGCTTACCGAGTTGAACTCCGCTTTACAGTTTGAAGTTGACAGATTGAAAGTGACTTGTTCGATGGGCGTTGCCGTCGCTCCCGACTACGGAATGGACTATCAAACTTTGTACAACAATTCCGACATGGCGCTTTTGGCGGCCAAGCGTTACGGAAAGAACCAATTCAATGTTTTTGCCGGCCAAAGCGTTTTGCCGTCCTACGTTTTTTACAGGAACATGGACTGGCTTTTGGACGAGTTCTCGGACGCGGTTTACGTTTGTTACGCCGACAGCTACGACTTGATTTACGTCAACAAAGTCGCGTGCAAGATTTGCGGAAGGGAAAAGAAAGACTGCATTGGAAACAAGTGCTACAAGGTTTTGTTTGGCCGCGACCAGCCTTGCGAGTTCTGCATTAAGGAAGACGGCGTTTTCCACGATTTTGTTTCAAAGAATATTTTTCCAAAAGAGGGCGAGTCCACTTGCTACACAATGCGCGCCAAGGTTGTCAATTGGAGCGGCTTTGACGCGCGCATCCAATACTTGCGCGAAAGCACCTTTAACACAAACCTTGCCAACACTCTAAAAGACACTTTGGTGTATTCCGAGCGCGACTTGGACAAGCTTCCTAGCGGCGCGCTAAGAATTGACGCGACTTTTTCCGACGACAAGCTTTATTCAACCAACACGACTTTGTACGATATGTTCGGTTACGACAAGGAAGAGTTTGAGAATAAGTTTGAGAACAAGTTTTCAAAATTTGTTTGCGAGCAAGACTTGGAGCAAACGATTGAAAAAATCAAGGAACAGGCTCAGGAAAAAGATTTGATTTTGGTGAAATTCCGCGTTGAAAGCGTTGACGAGACTTTGCGTCAAGTCGGAGCCTGCGGCCGCGTCTTTGACGGAAAGGGCGGCAGGCGCTGGATTTTCTTCAACATTGTTCCTGTCGAACTTTTGCGCTCGATCGCTCCGGAAAATTAAGTGACCCTTCAAGAAGCAAAAAAGAACATCGTTCAAAAAATAAAGGCCTCAAGCGCAAGCCCCGAATTGGACGCGGACGTCTTGCTGCAAGCGCTTTTGGAAAAGGACAAAACTTTTGTTTTGCTAAACCGCGACATTGAGCTGACGGCGGAACAAAAAGCGCGCCTTGACGAATGGACGGACGCGCGCGCAAAAGGCCTTCCGGTGGCTTACATCACGGGGCATAAGGAATTTTACGGCCTGGATTTTTATGTAAGCCAATCCGTCTTGATTCCAAAGCCCGACACAGAAATCTTGGTCGCGCGCGCGGTTGAGCTTTTGGCCGATCGAATCGACGAAAATTTTTGTAAGCCCCAAATTGCGGTTTGTGACATGTGTACCGGAAGCGGTTGCGTCGCCCTAAGCGTTTTGCGCGCTTTAGTCGATGACGAGCGCGTAGACCTTGATCAATTGCCGACCTTTATATTGGCTGACATAAGCGCCGCCGCCCTTGATGTAGCCAAAAAAAACGCTCGCGCGCTTTTATCGCCCGGCGAGTCGCAAAAAGTGAAATTTGTTCAAAGCAATTTGTTTGACAACGTCCCGTTTAGGTTTGACATAATCCTTTCAAACCCGCCGTACATTCCGCATGGACAGGCGCGCGAGCTTTTGTCCGACGGCCGCGGCGAGCCCTTGTTGGCGCTTGACGGCGACATAAACGAGGTTGGCGACTTTAGCGGAACCGACGACGGCCTTGCAGTCTTTAGGCGGCTAGCCTTGGAAGCGAAAAGCCGCCTTAATCCCGGCGGAATCTTTTTGTGCGAAACCGGAGAATACAACGCCGACACCGCCGCCGAATTTTTAAGCTCCAACGGCTATGTCGATGTTGGAATTGACCTAGACCTAGAAGGCCAAAAACGCGTCGTTTTCGCGCGTCTTTAGCGAAGCACGCCAAAGTGGGTTATTGCGACGCGAAAATTGCATTCGCGCCGCAAAAGGAACGAGTCAAGGCCTTGAGCGAAGCGTGCCTTGACCGTTCCTACTGTGTCTGGCCTAGGGCTTCGGCGATGCCAAAGGCGCGGTCGCCGATCTTTTCGATTTGGCGGACGATGTCGATGTACAAAAGCTCGGCCTTTACGTCGGCGCCATTTTCCAAGCGTTTGCGGGCGATCTTCTTGAGATTCTTTCTGAACATGTCGATTTGGTTTTCCAACTCTTCCGCCATCGAAAGCTTGTCGGAATCCAAGTGCTTGTTGATGTTGATGTGGATGAACTGCAAGAACTGGCGGACCAATTCAACGTAGGGAATCAAGCGGTCTGTGTCTTCGGTTTCAAAACTCATGCTCTTTTCGATCGAGCGCTTTAGGAGCAGCGCGATGTTGAGGCATTCGTCGGTCATGCTTTCCAAATCGCCGATAATCGATAGCATCAATGAAAGGTTGTCCAACTGCTTTTCGTTTACGGCCATGCGCTCAATGTGAACGATGTAGCGCGTCAATTGCTCGTGCATTTGGTCGGCGTAGTTTTCGGCCTGCATGATTTCTTCCAAGTGCTCGTCGATGAAAGTCTGGTCGCGCTTTTTGAGGCCGATTTGAATCAAGTCGAACATGTCGGTTGCCAAGTCGGTAAGGTCCTTGATTTCCTTTTCGGCGCGGATGATGTAGGCGCCGACGTTTTCTTTTACAAGGGCGCTTTCGATAAAGTCAAGGCGGTAAATGTTGTTCTTGCCCTTGGCGTCGTCAGGAATGAAGCGCTTGCTGAGCGCGATGATTTGCTTTGTGAAGGGCAGGAACAAGATTGTCGAAAGCACTTTAAAGGCGCTTTGCAAGATTGAAATTTTAATCGCGATGTTCGCGGCTCTTGGCGTGATGACATCGATTAAGCGCAAGAAGGGCGAGTAAAAAATCAGGACTAAAATCGTTCCGGCGACGTTAAAGAACACGTGGATAAAAGCCGCGCGCTTTGCGTCGGCGTTTGTTCCAAATGCGGCCAAAATCGCGTCGATTGTGGAGCCGATTCCGCTTCCCAAAATCAGCGCCGCCGAAAATTCCCAAGTGATCAAATTGTTGTAGGCCATCGTGATGACGATCGCGCTAAAGGCGCTTGACGAGTGCAAAATCGTCGTTACGATGATTCCGACTATAATCGCGATGACAAGCGAAAAGACTCCCCAAGACTGAATGTCGTCAATCCAAGAAAAGCGCGAAAGCTGTTCCGGCTTAAAGGAAAGGGAGTCGCTTAGCATGCTTAGGCCTAAAAACAAAAGGCCAAAACCCATAAGGGCTTGGCCGATGTTTTTGTTAAGGCTGCGTTTTGTAAGAGTGAGAAAAAAGCCCGCGCCGAAAATCGGAATCGCAAAGGCCGCGATCTTAAAGTTAAAGCCAAAGATTGAAACAATCCAGGCCGTGATTGTCGTTCCGATGTTGGCGCCAAAAATCACTCCAACCGACTGCTGCAAGGTCAAAAGGCCGGCGTTGACAAAGGTGACCACCATCACCGTCGTGGCGCCTGACGACTGGATTACCATCGTTATGAAAAGGCCGGTCAAAAGGCCCTTAAAGCGATTTCCGGTCATTACGGAAAGCGCGCGCTGCAAGCGTTCGCCGGCGCTTTTTTGGACGCCGTCGCTCATCAATTTCATTCCATATAAAAGAAAGGCAAGCGAGCCTATTAATTGCAAAAGGCCTGTGACAAAGTTCATGCTTTTTATAATAGCGCAAACGGCTTTGATATTCAAGGCAAGCGAAATGTTGAAAAAAATCCTCGGATTTGATAAAATGCTCTATTATGAAAAAAACAATTTTGATTTGCTCGGCGCTTTTTTCGTTGGCGCTTTTTTCTTGCAAAAAACAAGACGTTCATAAAAACTCAGCGGATCCTTTTGAGCTGGAAGTTTCGGAAGAAAAAAAATCAGCAGTTTCTTCGCCTTCATGGCATCCGTCCGAAAAGAAAATCTGCGTTGTCTTTGGCTACGGCTACAACGAGGAAGATTATGTAAAAAAAATAGTCGACGGCCTTTCAAAAAAATACGGGCTTGACGATGGAACGGAAGAAGGCGGCTTGCTTTTTCCTCTTGTATTTCCAAACGATTTTCCGTCGGGCCGCATAAGCCGCCTTCCGTCTCTTATCGGAGAGCGCGAGCTTGCCGGCCTGATTGTTGTCGGCGCTCCGGAAAACACAAACTACGCGATCGCTAAATTGGAGGACGAGTACTCTTCGCAAGAGAATATGATTCCCTATCCTGTTTACGCGTTCTTTCCGCAAGACGACGTGCAAGGAATCGAAGCCACCGCGAATTTTGTCGTTGACCGCGCGATGGAAGGAAGCGGTTCCGCCGAAGACGAGACGAACAAGGAAGAGGTTGTCCAAACGCAAGTGAAGGATTTGGACAAAATTTTGGACAGCGCGATTGAATACATGCTTTTGACCCAGGCTCCGCTCCCCGGAGACGAAGACCTGATTGCGCACGTTTCGCGCATCGTCGGAAAAAACTACAAGGTTTCGCGCTACGTTGACGCGGAAAGCGGCTTGCAGTCAATCAACCATTTTGTAATCGAAGAAAAATGATTGAGCTTAAGCAACACGCCGACGGAAGCATTGGAAGCGCCGACGCGATAAAGGCTCTTGCCAAAATGGAACGGGCGTCTTTATTGGTCATCTCTGACTCGCACGGAAGGTCCGACGTTCTTAAGGCTATCGTTGAAAAATTTGGCGAGAGATGCGACGCCCTTGTTTTTTGCGGAGACGGAATCGGCGACCTTTGTTCTGCCTTGGAAGCGACAGGCAAAAACAAAAAATTGGCCAAGGCCTTTCCGCCCGTAGCGATTTTCGCTCGCGGGAACGGAGACTACCCCGACTTTCCTTTTGGCGAAGGAGAAATAAAAGTTCCCCTGCATCAATTTTTAAAAGTAGCCGGAATGAAAGTCATGGCCACGCACGGCCATTCCGAAGGCGCCTACTACGGCCTTGGCCGCATGAACCAAGTGGCGCTGGAAAACCAAGCCGACGCCGTCTTTTACGGCCACACGCACATCGCCGTAAGCCAAGAAGAAGACTGCACTTACTTTATAAATCCCGGAAGCTGTTCGCATCCCCGCGGCGGCCAAAAAGCCTGCTTTGCCATTACGCAAATTCCCGGAATGCAAGAGCGAATCCAGACGACATTTTTTTCTGTAAGCCTTTCGCTTGACGGCTGGGACTTTGCGCCATACACGCCGCCGCTGATGGGATGGTAGTAGTTATTTGGTGAATATTGAAAGGAAATTTTGCGGAGCGTAGACGGGAATTTTGCTTTGGGCAAAATCCTTTTCATTTCTAGTCAAAATGCAATGCAAATGGTTTTTTACCGCGCATTCATACTGTATTGAATCTTCAAAATCGTTCCAGTTGTCTTTTCTTGCGCTTAAGATTATTTTTTTGTTAATTTTTGCGACGCGCAGTATGTCCAAAATATAGTCGATGCCTTTCATCGCGATTTCTTCGCTTTTTGACGCGCGTTTTACAATGTAGTGAATGTCGGCTAACGAGGCGGCAGAAACATAGCCTTTTATAAGTTTGTTTTCGGCAAGTTTTAGCGCGGCCAAAGCGTGCGGAGCGAATTCGTCCCTGGCAAGCAAAATGTCAACGATGATGTTTGTGTCGAACAGTACTTTTATCATTTTTCTGAAAGGCGTTCGGAACGGGCAGACTCAAGATTTATTTCACTATCCTTTATTAAACCATATAATGCGTCAGCTTTGGAAACGGCTTGGGCTTTTTTATTCTTTCGATGCAAAGAATTTATAACGGCGCTCAGAATTGAAAGCCGTTGCTTAAATGAGAAATTTTCGATTTGTCCAATAAAATCAGCCAAAGCCGCGTCTGACATAAAACGCCTCTATTTAAAATATAACCGATAATTGCTGTGTCGTCAAGGAATAATCGTTGTTAGATTATTTCTTGCTGGCGGAGTGTTTAGAAGTGGATCTTTTAGGTCGTTTTTTGAAGATGTCTTCGATGGTTTTATGAATAGAAGCTTGAAGTTCGGATTTTAGGTAGGCAAAGTTGAATGCATCTGATTCGGCAGAATCGTTTTTTGCCAATAATTCGGCTGGAGTAACGCGAAGCGATTCAGCTAATTTTACGAGTGTTTTGTCGCTTACCCAAGTTCTGCAGCCTTCTATGTCGTTTATAGTTTGAGCGGAGAGACCTGTTTCTTCCGCGAGTTTTTCTTGAGTTAAATCGTATCTTTTTCTTTGTTGCTTTATATTTTGTGACAGTATTTCTCTTAATTCTGTCTGATTCATGTCTATAATTCTACGGTAAAAGTAAGTCTTGACAAGTTGATAATACCGTAATAGAGTATAACTAATAACAAGTCTTGTATATTGGTGGTATTTTGGTAAATTTGGAGGCAGTTTATGAAAAAATTCATAATTATAATAGGCTTTCTTTTCTGTTTTTGTTCATTATCAGTCTTTGCTCAAGGACTAAAAGACGGAAACCAATTTATTAATGAAAACATTGGAGGTTTTTCTTTTATATGTGGTTCTATAAATGCTGATGGTATGCCTGCTGTAGTGGATAAAGGTGCAAGCGTAGTCATAGGAGCTTATGCTCCTTTGGACAGCATTATGTATTTAATACCATTTGCATATGAATCAGATGCGCTTGAGTTTATTAAAGCTTATTTGGCGTTGGCTAGTTTTGCAAGAGGTGGCCTTGTTGTTGAAAGTGCAGGGGGAGTAATAGATTTAATAAAAGATTATACAAAAAAACGATATGGAGAATTTGTGATTGACGGAGTAATTTTTTGTTGGACTCCTATAACTTATGGAAAGGAGTCTGAAAAATGAAAAAAAGATAATGAAAATCACATGTTTATTATTTCTATTCTTTTACAAATAACTGTTTGTGGACAGAGAAATTTAATAAAACACATATCTTTCGAATTGTGACAAGGGAAGATGAGGTTTGAAAATGAGTCGAAAAGGTCTTGGTAACAATGAAATTCTTGCTTTGCTTGTTCTAGGAATCATTTATGGTATCGGATATGTTATAAGTGTAATATTTTCCTTTATCGCAGAAGCAATTGAAAAATTCAGTAAAATGGTTAAGAACGCTGTTGACCAAGTCAATTTGTTTTTTCTACGCTATTGGGATAATGGCGTGATTCCTGTTGCTTTGATAATTTTATTATTCATAATTATTTGTGTAATAGTTCTGATTGTTGCCTTAAAAATAAAAAAACAGAAAAAGATTAGAATCGAAGAAGATCTACGACAAAAGAAAATTTTAGAAGAACAAGAACAGATGGAAAGGGAAGAGCTTGCTTTGAGGGAGTATATAAAAGAGCAAGAAATCTTGCGGGAAAAAGAAGCCGAGACGCTTAGAAAAAAAATAGGTAGAGTTCGAGTAAGTGATGACATACAGGATTATGTTATTTCAAGACGGGATTATGCTCGTGGAAATGAAAAAGAAGCTATATACCGAAAAAGATTTATGCTTGATTTGTTAAAAGTATTTGGAAATAAATGCGCGATTTGTGGAAGGTCTGACAATGGTTTTGACCTAGACCATTTTATTATCCCCAAAAATTATGGCGGGAATTTTGTTCTTATGCACAAGGACGGATATTTGGTGAATAATGCTGTTCCTCTTTGCCAAACCTGTAACAGATCGAAAAGCGATGAATCCTATGAAGAAATATTTGCATCTGAGGAAGAACTGTATGAAGTCTTAAAGAAAAATAAAAAAATGACAGTAATGATAAATGATGATGAGGATTTCTGTGAGACAATAAAAAGTCTTTAATTTTTTACATGTCTTAGGTTGACGACCTATTGATTGTATTCAATCCAATTTCTTTGCAGTTATGCGCGAAAACAGCAATTGACAGCATATTAAGCAATAATGGGATGACAAAAAGCGGGGTGTTTCCGCTTGTTAATAAAGTTGAGGTTTTGAACGCTTCTAGCCAGCTTTTATTATGCATAAACATCTCAACTCCTGTTATTCCCGCAACGTTTGCAATGGCGATAATAGTAGTTGTAATAACAGTGAAGAAAAGGAACTTCATAGCCCCTTCTATATCAGCCCAAAAATCTCTTTCGCCTGTTTCAGACGCATTTGGACCGCGTTGGATATAAGGCTTTATCATTTTTGAAACTTTTGGAATAAAAACAAACGGAATGACAAGCAAAAATACAATGAAAATAAGGCCACTGACAAAACTGCCAAAGCACAACAAACGTGAAAACAAGGAAACTATTGGCAATTGTTGTTCATTATCGAGATTTGAAAATGTTATGCGCGTTAAGCCCAAATTTATAAGCAACGTAAAAATGGACAAACCAAATATTGACAATGGCATTTCTTTGAAATGCTTAGTTATTACATAAATCAGAATTATAATACACCACATGTATTCTCCCCAAACAACTGACTCCATGTCAATTAATGGGAGTGGAACTCCAATCATTAACAGCAATGCCATTACTAAAAACAACGCTTCGATTACTAAAAGAAATATTTGTCCGACTTTTTGTTCTCTCATTTTCACCCTCCGCTACCTTCTTCGGTCGATGCCGCGCTCCTTGTAGAATCTTTCTTTTTCGGAATACATGTCGGCGTCGGCAATGTGTTCCAAGTCGTCGATTGAGGCGGACTTGTGGCTTTGCGCCTGGGCGTAGCCGATTGACATTGTCATTTCTTCTGTGTGCATGCCGTGCCACTCGGAGGCTTTTTTCTTGATTTCTTCGCGGATTGATTCGGGGTTTTTAACGGAAACGATGGCCATAAACTCATCGCCGCCTGTTCTGTAAACTTTGCCGAAGTTTCGGACGGAAAGCGCAAGGCAGTCGGCCGCTCCCTTTATAAGCTCATCGCCGGCGGCGTGGCCCTTTGTGTCGTTGACGGTTTTCAATCCGTTCACGTCGATTGAAAAAATAACCAAGTCTTCGGGCGCTCCCTTAAGCCTGTATTCCTCCAAGTCTTCCTCGTAGCATCTTCGGTTGTAAAGGCGCGTCATTTCGTCGGTCATCGAAAGGCGGATCAAGTGCTCCTCGCGCTGTTTTTCTTCGTCAACGTTTCTTGTCGTGTAAATTACTTTGTTGGGGATTCCGTCAAGGGTTGAGTCGACCGTAATGTATTGCGCGCGGAACCAGCCGGAGACCACGTCGATAAAGTCGGCCGAGATGAGCTTTTTGTGAGAAAGGCGAGCGCGAACGGTTTTTATGTTCGTGAAGGTCAAGAAAGAATCCAGCTGGTCGGGCATGACTTGGTCTTTGATTCTTTGATTCATGATTGTGTGTGTCTGGGCCTTCATGTCGATTCCGCGCTTTTTCTTTTCGGGATCGCGCAAGGGCATTTCGGTATTGTCGATAAAGTTGATCAAGTTTACGTTGTCGTAGATTTCGACCATTGAATTCAAGAGCTCAAGCTTTTCGCCCATGTCTTCTTCGTGGCTCTTGATCGTTTCGTATTGCATGAATAGCGTTCCAAAATAATCTTTTGCAAGCTTTGCGATTGTGTAGCCGGCCGTGAACATTATCAAGGTCTCGATTGTAAAGCCTCCGATTCTGTCCAAAAAGAAGTCAAGGCTGTTTTCGTACTTTGAATTGAGCGCCGCGTGATAGGGAGCGGTAAAGTATGTTGACGCGAACATAAGCGCGTAGTTGAGGGCGGTTGAATAAGCGTAAATCATCTTGTCGACAAAAAGCAAGCTTAAAAGCGGAACCAAGAACCATGTCAAAAGAATGTTGACGTGGCTGCAAGACATGTACACGATGATCGCGTCCAAAGCCGTAAGCGCGAACACGCTGGTGACAATCGATTGGGGAAGCTTCTTTAATAATATTTTATGAGCGATTGCGAGCGCCGCGACAACGCCGGAGATGATCAAGCAAGTCGAATATTTTATGTCTGGAAAAAAGTCGGTCTTTATTCCCAGCGCGATTGCAGGGCCCGCTATGATAAAGAAAAACAAGGCGCGGTTTAGATAGCCGTTCACCCTTATTCTGTTCTTTACGATAAAGTCGCTGATGCTTTTGCTTTCTCTAATTGCGCTTGCCATAAACATTCTCCTTGCAAATAATATTTATCCCAGCTTTTCCGCCGCTTCTTCCCATTGGGCGTTGAGCGCGTCCAGTTCGGCGGAGGCGGCCGCGATTTGCTTTTGGACTTCGGTGGCCTTGGCGCCGTTGGAATAAACGGCGGGGTCGGACATCTTTTCTTCCAGCGCTTTTTTGGCGGCTTCCTTTTCTTCTATTTGCGCGCCAAGGCTTTCGACCAAACGCTCCAGGCGCTTGCGTTCGTTGGCGGCTTTCTTTTGCTCTTCCCAGCTAATCGCGGCCGCGGATTTTTGGCTTGCGTCCGATTTTTGCGAGGCGGGGGCGGGAACCGTTCCGCCTGCTTCGGAAGCGACGCGCTCCAAGTAATACTCGTATCCGCCCAGAAAGTTTCTTGCATGTCCTGGAGTGAGTTCCAAAACGCGCGTGGCCAAGTCTTGGATAAAGCCGCGGTCGTGGCTTACAAAGACTACCGTTCCGCCAAAATCTTTTAACGCCTCCAAAAGGGCGTCCTTGCTTCCCATGTCCAAGTGGTTGGTCGGCTCGTCAAGAACCAAAAAGTTTATCGGCTTTAGCAAAAGGCGCAAGAGGGCCACGCGCGACTTTTCGCCGCCGCTTAGAACGTCAAGGCTTTTGAATACGTCGTCACCGCGGAACAAAAATGAGCCCAGCATGTCGCGCGCCTTGGGAACCAATTCCAGCGGGCAAATATTTTCTATCGATTCCAAAACGGATTCTGTTCCCTTTATCGTCTCGGCGTTGTCCTGGCTAAAATAGCCGATTTGGACGCCGGAGCCGGGAATCAATTCTCCGCTAAAGTCTTTGTCAACGCCCGCGATTATTCTAAGCAGCGTTGACTTTCCCGCGCCGTTGTGGCCCACGACTACAAGGCGTTCGCCGTTTTCTATTTGCAAGTCCAGGTTGTCCAAAACTTTTGTCTTTCCGTCGTAGCTTTTTGTCACGCCGTTGGCCCTAAAAACCAATTGGCCGGAATGCGGCGCGGGTGGAAACTTAAAGTGAATCTTTTTTAGCGAGTCGGGAATTTCTATCGGAACGATTTTGTCCAACATCTTTTGCCGGCTTTGCGCCTGCACGGCTTTGGAAGCTTTGTAGCCAAAGCGGTCGATGAAAGACTGCAAGTGGGCGATTTCTTCCTGCTGCTTTTGGTATTCGGCAAGCAAAGTCTTTAATTCCGACTCGCGGACTTTTTCGTAGTTGGAATAATTTCCGGGGTAGCGCTTTAGCTGTCCGTTAAAAAGTTCGTAGACTTCGTTGATCGTTACGTCCAAAAAGTAGCGGTCATGGCTTACCAGCAAAAAGCCGCCATTAAAATTTTGCAAAAACGATTCAAGCCAATCGCGCGCTTCGATGTCCAAATAGTTTGTGGGCTCGTCGAGCAAAAGAATGTCCGGCCCTTGCATCAAGGCTTTGGCAAGCGCGATTCTCATTTGCCAGCCGCCGGAAAATTCGTCGGTCATTTTTGTAAAGTCCGCGCGCGAAAATCCAAGGCCAAGCAAAACGCTTTCGGCAAAGGCGTCGCGGCGGTACCAGCCTGAATCTTCCAGTCTTGCAAGTAGGGCGGCGTGGCGTTCTAGCAATTCGGCGCTGTTGGAAGGATTGCTTTTTAGAGCCTCGCCGATCGAGTCAATCTCTTCTTGGATTTTGTAGCCGTACTCAAAGGCGCGGTCGGCTTCTTCAATCAAAGTGGAACCGGAGTGGGTAAGGCCTGACTGCGGAAGGTAAACGATTCGCGCGTCTTTTTGCGCCACGCGCTCTCCGCCGTCGGGCTCTTGAAGGCCGGCCATGATTTTTATCAGCGTTGACTTTCCCGCTCCGTTGGCTCCCGTAAGCGCGGCCTTTGTTCCTGTCTTTAAGTTTACGCTAACGTCGTCGAGAATTTTTTTGTCGCCAAACGAAAGCGACACTTTTGAAAATTGAACAAAGGCCATCTTGCCGCTCCGCCGTTCCTATCGGCTAAAGAAAATGACGATCGGGCTCTTTGACTGGCTTTGCGCGACGTTGTTCTTTATCATCGCGTCGCTCGCGTCTTCCAGCGTAAGTCCGTTCGGAGAATTCTTGTAGAAGAAGTTGACTTCGTTGCTTGTGTTGTCAAAAACAAAGGTCAACATTCCGTCAAAGCGTTTTTGCAAGTCGGGGTTGAGCAAGTACTTGATTGAAACTTTTCCCTTGCCCTTTGCGTTTTCAGAAATCACGTTGGGCACAAGGAGCGAGTAGTTGTTCCAGTTGAACGTTCCGTTTCCTGTGAATGTCAGCGTTCCATAATTGGCGGAACGGAAGGAGTCAACCTTATAAAGTTTTTGCATCTCCGCTTCGCGGCGCTCTTGCTCCGCCTTGATGATGTCGTCGATGTTGTAGTCGGCGGAGATCGTGACAAAGGTGTAGGCCTCGGGCTTGTTGTCGTTGCCCGTGTAGTTGACTACAATTTGGTTTGCGTCGCGGATGATCATTTGGAAAGGCGTTCCGTTAAAGTCGTAAACCTTGTCGCGGACTTTTGTGATGCCGGCGTAGTTCGCCGTTCTGTAGCGGCCGGCGATGTTGATGGAAACCTTTCCGCTTTCGACGCCGGTGTCAAAGCCGTAAGCGCCTTTCATCGTTTCCAAGTCGATCGTGTTTTCTTCCAACATGCGCTGGTAGCTTTCCGGGTGCCACTTGGCTTGCAGGACTTGGTTCAAGATCGCGTCCTCGTCCTCGGCCGGAGCCTCTTCGATTTGGCCGCCGACAATCTTTCCGCCTTCGCCCGTTTCAAAAATCAAAAGATTGTGCGAAAAGCACCAGCCCTGGGTTCCGCCCGTTGTCAAAACGCAAAGCCAGTCGCCCTCAAGCTTTTCGCCCGAGTGCATGATTACATCCTGGCCCTTTCCCTTGTAAAGGATTTTGACCACCTCGTCTTTGTGCAGGCGGTACTTTTGCTTTGAAGTGTTGACGGGATCGGCGCGAACGGGAAGTCCGTCGATTTTAATCTTGGCGTACTTGTGCTGGAACTCCGCGTATTTTTGCGCGGCTTTCATCGCCTTCTTTTTTGAGACGGGCTGGGTCAGCTGCCAAAGGGGAACCTCAAGGTTTTCCTTTGATCCCGGAAGCCCGATTACGTAAACGTGGCTGATGTTTGACTTAAAGTAAACTTTTACGATTTGTCCGTCCTGCAAGTTGTTTTGCGGAATGTCCCAAAGCAAAACAGAGTGTCCGATGGAACGGTGGCAAGAGGCCAAAATCAAGGCGCAAGCGAGCGCAAAAAAAATTCTTTTCATAGGATAAAAAGTATAGCATAAACTGAAAAAATGTTCTATATGGAATATTTTTAATATTAGATTGGGAGAGGGGGTGTTATAGTCAAAAATCGAAAATTATGCTAAAATATTGTATATCATTATTTTGGGGTGAAATAGTGGGAAAGGCAAAACTTTTGAAATTTATAGATTTATTCGCAGGGATTGGCGGAATCCGAAAAGGGTTTGAACTTGCTTGTGCAGAACTTGGGGTTGAAACAGAATGTGTTTTAACGTCGGAAATAAAACCATATGCTGTAGATGTCTTAAAGCAAAACCATCCGAATGAAAATGTAAATGGCGATATTACCAAAATAGAAACTTCTAAAATACCTGACTTTGATTTTTTACTTGGAGGATTTCCTTGCCAAGCTTTTTCTGCTGCTGGTAAGCGTCTTGGTTTTGAAGATACTCGAGGAACTTTGTTTTTTGAAGTTGAACGCATACTTCGAGACAAAAAACCAAGAGGTTTTATATTGGAAAATGTTGAGGGTTTAGTGAATCATGACAAGCAAAGTCCAAAAGATAAAATTGGTAAAACTCTTTCTGTTATTTTGGAACATTTGGAGGCTCTTGGATATAAAGTTAATTGGAGAGTTTTGAATGCTAAGGATTTTGGAGTCCCACAAGATAGAAAGAGAATATATATTACAGGTACTTTTTTAGAGGCTCCAAATTTACAGGAGTTTAAAGTGAAAAATGCATGCCTTTCAGAAATTCTTGAGAGAGGCTTGCCGGTATCTAATAGTAAATTTGTCAATCTTGTGCTTTCGCATTATTCAGTAGATCAACTTTATGGTATGTCTATAAAAGATAAACGTGGTGGAAAAAACAATATTCATAGTTGGGATATTGATTATAAGGGCAAAACAACAAAGCAAGAAAAACAATTTCTGAATTTGCTTTTAAAAGAGCGAAGGAAAAAGAAATGGGCATTGGAATATGGCATTGACTGGATGGATGGAATGCCACTTACAATTGATATGATTCGAACTTTTTATGACGCAGATAACCTTGAGAAAATGCTTGAAGATTTAGTGGCTAAAAAGTATCTGAAAAAAGAATATCCAAAAAGAAAAGTTGGAAATAAACGTGTACAAGATGATTCTTTGCCAATAGGATATAATATAGTCGCGGGAAAAATGTCATATGAGGTGGCAAAAGTCTTGGACCCGAATCGTATTGCTCCAACTCTTGTTGCTATGGATATGGAGCATCTTTTTGTGGGAGATGAAGGTGGCATACGAAAACTTTCTCTTCGGGAGGGGTTGAGGCTTTTTGGTTATCCCGAGGATTTTAAATTTGATGTCTCATTGCAAGACGGATATGATTTGCTTGGCAATACAGTTGTTGTTCCTGTGATTAAACAAGTCGCGCTTCGTGTTTTAAAAATTTTCTCATTGGAGGTAAAAAATGAAAGTGAATGCGCTTAAAGTTTATGAAAAATTACTTGATGAAGATAGACTTCTTGAGATTGAAGGACAAATAAAATTCTTTTTGGGAGATGTTGATATTATTGTTAAACAAAAAGATGTTGTTGGAAACATAATACAAGAGTGGCTTCAGGGGTGGATGGACAAACGTGGAATTGAGTATGCGTTGAATGACAATACGCAAATGCCACCAGATTTTTTCTTGAATCCAGATAATAAAACGGAAGATTTGCTTGAGGTTAAGGCATTCAACCGTTCCGCAAGTCCTGGCTTTGATATTGCCGATTTTAGAATGTATGAAGAAGAAATTATAGAAAAACCCTATATGCTTAATGTTGATTATTTAATTTTTGGATATGACATGAGTGATGACGGCGTTGTTACGATAAAGGATTTATGGATAAAAAAAGTTTGGGAAATTACCCGCCGAATGGATGGTTGGCCTATAAACTTACAGGTGAAACAGGGAGTTGTTCATAAAATTAGACCTGGAGTATGGTATAGTGAGAGACCCGGCAATATTCCTATGTTTAGATGCATGGAGGATTTTATTGCGGCTATTGAAGAAACTGTTTATCAAAATCCAAGAACGCATGGGGTTGCTGCAAATTGGAAGAATGATTTTATTGACAGTTATAGACGGTTTTATGGTGTAAGACTTGATGTTCCGCGATGGCAAGAAATATCTTCGGACTATGGTGTAAGTAATTCATAATTACTCAGATGTTTTCATAGTTCAAAAAAATGAAAAAGGCCAAGACAAGTTTTACAAAGGCTCGTTGGCGGAATCTGTAACGATAATTGAACGGCATGAAAAAGAGTTGACTATGAAATACGTAATAAAAAAAGGTGGAAAACAGAATATCCGCTGAATCTGTAAGGCGTGCCCGCATTAAAGCCAAACAGAACATTATGGCCATTCGTCTTGCCCGGCTCTACCTTTCAAAATCCCCTTGATTTTTAGTTTGAACTGTTCCATAATAAAGCATC
>JAEEVR010000049.1 GCA_016290995.1 Treponema sp.
CCGCCCGCCCCGGCTTCGTGGGAGACCGCGCGCGAGCTTTTGCGGTTGCTTAACTGCTTGGACAAAAACGGTCAGATTACCCAACTGGGGCGAGCGGCTCTTAGGCTTGGAATCGGTCCCCGCTTGGGATGCGCGGCGATTTACGGCGGCGCCGCCTTCGTTCTGCCATTTTCGCAATACAAGGACTCAGCGCCTTTTTTGCAAAAAAAATTTGTTCAAAACTTGGAGCGGCGCCTGCAAGAAGTTTGCGCGCAAATCGCTAGCAAGACCCAAAACGCCGGCCGCTTCTTGGGCTTGCAAGACGTTCCCGACCCGCTGTTGGCGGGCTTCCCGGACAGAATCGCGCGACGAACAAAAGACGCAGGCGTCTACCAGTTTCCGTCAGGAAGGCTTGCCGCGCTAAAGGACTACAAGGGCGGCCTTGGCCCGGAATGGATTGTGGCCGTGGAAGCGGACGCGGGAAGCTCGCAAGGCGCGATTTACTCGTACAAAGCGCTTGATTCCGTTCAAGCTGAAAAATGGATTTTAAGCCGCGCGCAAAAAAATGTCGTTTGCGACTTTGAAAACGGAAAAGTCGTAAAGACAGAATTTGTACAATACGGAAAAATAATTCTTAGCCAAAAATCGCTCAAGGCCGGCGACGAAGACATAAAAAGCGCGCTTTGCTTTTCGGTTCAAAAAAACGGCTTTGACTCGCTCCCCTTGGACGATCGGACAAAAACTTTTTTGGTCAAGCGAAAATTTTACGAGCAAAGTATTGATGCGAATGGCGCAGGCAGCGCCGACAGTCCTAGTCTTGCCAACAACTCCAAGCGTTTTGACAAAGAGTGGCTTTCGCAAAACGCGGCTGAATGGCTATTGCCGTTCTTGACCGGGACCAGAATCAGCACGCAAAATGTTTACGACGCGCTCCATTATTTTTACGACGGTTCCGAGGTGGAGCGAAAGGTTCCGTCAAGACTGGAATTGCAAACGGGCCGCTCGGTAAAAGTCGTTTACGTTGACGGCGAGACAGTCGTTCCGACGATAGAAATAATAATCCAGCAAATATTCGGCTGCTTTGAGACGCCAAAAGTGATGGGCGTTCCCGTATTGCTAAAATTGCTTTCGCCCGCGCGACGGCCCCTGCAAATCACAAGCGACTTGGAAAATTTTTGGCAAAACACTTGGCCGGAAATTTGCAAGGAAATGAAGGGCCGCTACCCCAAGCACAACTGGGACTACCGCGTCGCGGAAAAGGAGTAACTACTTACCCAAATATCTCCGTCACCTTCAGCCACTCGGCGACCTTTGTGGCGTCTTCGTCAAGCGGGCGATCGTCTTTGACGAACTTGCTCATCTTGCGCACTTGGTCGTGAACTTCTTTTGTAAAGGGGCTAAAATCGTCGTAGCCCGCAAGGTCAACCGCTTGCATGGCGGCCAAAAGATGGGTGGCAAACTGCAAGTAAACCAAGTTGATTTGCTCGGCGAATTTTCGGGCGCTGATCGTTCCCATGCTCACCTTGTCTTGGTTTATGGCTTCGGTGGGGGCGCTGGTAACGCTGATCGGGTAGCAGTAGCTTTGCACTTCTCCGCGAATCGCGCTAATCGTAATTTGCGCGGCCTTAAAGCCAAGTCGCAAGCCTGAGCGCGGGTCTGTGTCTTTGATGCGCGGAGTCAAGTTGTCCGGAAGCCCGCTGAACTTTCCGTCAATGATGACTTCGGCCTGCTTGTCCGAAAGGTCCGAGATGTTGGCAAGCGCCGTTCGCATGTAGTCGCAAGAGGCGCAAATGTGGCCGCCGTAAAAGTTTCCGGTGTTGTAAATGCGGCCAGCGTCGATGTCGACGAGCGGGTTGTCGTTGGCGGAATTTATTTCTTCGGTAATCCACTGGCGGGCAAGCGCGAGCGTGTCGCGGTAAACGCCGTTGATTTGCGGCGAGCAGCGGATTGAGTAGCGGTCTTGAATTTTATTCGCCTGCTTGACGAATGTTCTTCCGTCAAGCTTTTCGATTTGCGTCTTTAGGAATTCCTCGTACTTGTAAACGCGCTTTGAATTTTTTATGATTTTGTAAATGTAAGCCGCGCTTTCGGACTGGCCCTTGTGATTTTTAATCTGGCTGACTTTTGCGACAAAGGGCGTGTCCTTTCCGCGCGTAATTTCGCTTGTGACGGCTGACAAAAAGTCGGAAATGTTGGCAAGCCGCTCCGCCTTTTTTATCGCGAGCGAGGCGACGGCTGTCATCACGCTAGTTCCGTTCATAATCGCAAGGCCTTCTTTTGCCTCAATCAAAAGCGGCTCAATCTTTTCCGCCTTAAAGGCCTTCATCGTCGGAACGATTTTTCCCTTGTAGTAAACTTTTCGCTGGCCCATGATTACGGCCGCAAGGTAGCTCAAAGGCGTAAGGTCGCCGCTGGCGCCAACCGAACCAAGCTGCGGAATGCATGGAATGACGTCTTTGTTCAAAAGCTCCAGCATTTTTCTTGCCAACTCCGGACGAATAGCCGAGTGGCCGCCCTTTACGTTTCCGTTCAAGCGGCAAAGAATCACGGCGCGGCCCGTTTCATGGTCAAAGTATGGCCCCAAGCCGATTCCGTGGTAGGCCACGATCGTGCGCTGCAATTCGCCCGCCTTGTCAACGCTGATTTGCTTATAGCAACTGTCGCCAAAGTCGGTAGTGACTCCGTATGTCGGAACGCCGGTGGAAATATAATCCAGCAAAAATTTGCGAGACTTTTCCATGCGCTCCCAAAATTTTTTGTCAGTGGGAAGGGCGGCCTTTTTGCCGTTGATCGCCACGTCGTTTACGTCTTCGATTGTAAGTGAGTTTCCGTCAATGATAGTCATAGTAACAACAAAATATCGCATTTGGCGGAAACTTTCAAGGCGGGCCGCTTCTTAGGCTTGCAAACACTTACTCTACGCGCTCAAACGCAAGCCTTAAATTGGTCAATTCGCAAAACTCTTCTTTTTTGTTGTTGCTAAAACTAATTTCCATTACGGCGGCGTCTGAATTTCTTACGCTGTCCTTTAAGGTTACGATTTTCTCAAGGCTAAACTCTTGCCCAATGCTTCCGTTGTTAAGAGTGTCTTCTTGCGCCCTTGTCCACCGTTCAGTGTCGCAATTGTTTGTGTTAAAGCCGACGAATGAAAGCGGAATGCCGCTTTGCGCGGAAAGATTGATTTTTATCTTGGCGCCTTTTGGAAGCGATTTTGTGTAGCCCAAAATTCTTTGCGTCGGCAAATACAAAGTAAAGCCGCTGTCGCCGTGGTCCCACTTAACGCGCTTGATTTGAATCTTGTCTATTGTTACAAGCGATTTTTTTCCCACTGGAATTTGGCTGATGATTTCGTCCGCGTCAAGCGAAAGAATTTTTGCCTCGACTTTAAAATCTTTTATTTCAACTTCTTCGTCAAGTTTGTTTATGTCGTAAGAAAAATAAATGTTTCCTTGGTTTGTACTGGAAATTTCTTTTTGAATGTAAACGCAAATTCTTTCGTTAAAGGGAATCCCCGCCAGCAAACCCTTTCCGGCGTTTGGAACGGCAATGGTTGTGGCGCTGACCTTTTGCCAATTGACGCCGTTAACGTCCAACCCAAAAGCCGAAAGGTTTTTGTTTGGCACGCCGTGAATTTTCAATTCGATGACGGAGCCTGCGGGAATTATTTTTTTTGTTCCAAAAAGCTTTCGCAAAATCACGCCAAAGCCGTAATTGTATTCGCCTGTTTTTTGGTTGAAAACGTTCTTTGCGAATTTCATCGACGGGCTTTCCACAACGGCAACCGCGTTCTTTTCAATTTGAACAGGCTCCTTTGGCTCAGCTTTTGGCGCTGGGCTTGCGGCGGGGGCTTCATCCTCTTCGTCTTCTTCCTTGTTCGCCGCTTTTTCGATTTGCGCAGGCTCAAGCCTTGTCTCTGGAGCGATTTCCGCCTCTTGCGTCTCTTCCTCGATTTGCGTCGTTTCTTCCTCTGCTGCAGGAACGGGTTCAGACTGCGCCGGCTCTGGTTCCGGCTCGGCTTCAATCGGCTCTTCCGTAACGACGAACTGCTCGCCAGCCGTTAATGTTTGCGCTTCCTCTTCCGCCGCGCTCTTTTGGAAAATCGCCTGCTTAAGAGGAACGTTGGTGACTTGCGCCTCGCCTTCGATGACTTCAACAACAGCCTCTGTCGGAAGGCTTTCTTTTTTTTCGTTTTTCTCCGCTTTTGAAATCGTAATCTTTACTTTTGAATTCGGCGCGGCGGAAATCTTTTTCTTTACGGCCAGAATGACCGCTTCCTCGTCGTTTTGCGCGCTGGCCAGTAAAATTTCTCCGCTTAAAAAATCAATCGACTTTTCTTTTTTGTTGCTGAAAATTTGGATCAAAGAATTTTCTTTTAGCTGGATTTTCGTTCCAGTCTTTTCAAACTGCGCGTGAATTTCCGAATCGGAAGCGGTCCTTATTTTGTCGCCGTTGTAAATCGGGCTTTCTTGGTTCACGCGCTCCCAAATGTCGTTGTCAATAAATTTGCGCTGGACTACGTTCTTCTTAAAATAAATTTTCGCCACCGCGGTTTCGTTGTTCTTTAGGCTGAACGAATTTATGTCCTTGTAATAAAGGCCAAGCGCCGCCGCCGCTCCAAGAGAACACAAAACAAAAATCAAAACGTCGGCAAAGCTAGCCTTCGATCTTGTATTTCTTTTCTTCGTCATCAGTGTTCACCTTTGCCAAATCAGGCGCGGTCGTTCCGATAATTTTTCGCACTTCTTCAATCGTGCTTGGCCTTTCTTTTCCCGCAAGGTTAATGACCGCGAACATTTTTATCGCGTCAGTCTTTCCCTTTACGTGAACGCCTGGCATTTCCTCGACAATGATTTTGTCCTTGATAAGATTGTATGTGTTTTCCGTAATCAAAATGTCGGTGGCAAAGGGCTTGTTCAAAGCCTCTGTGCGGCTCGCCAGGTTCACCGCGTCGCCGATAACAGTGTATTCCATTCTTTCGTTGGAGCCGATTTGGCCGGCAACGACCGGGCCTGAATTTATTCCGCAGCCGATTTTAACCGGCGCCAATCCACGTTCCTTGCGCGACTGGTTAAAGTGAAAAAGCGAAACGCGCATCATAAGAGCGGCGGTGACGGCGTTGAGCGCGTCAAGGGCGGGACTGCCCGCGGACTCAGGCGCTCCCCAAACCGCCATAATCGCGTCGCCGATGTATTTGTCAACGACGCCGTTTGTCTTGTTGACGCACTCGACCATTCGCGTCATGTAGGCGTTCAAAAATTCTACGACTTCTTTTGGCTGCATCGTTTCGCTCATCGCTGTAAAGGAACGGATGTCGCTAAAGAAAATCGTCGCGTTGCGGTTTTCGCCTCCAAGCGCAAGCTCTCCGCTGGCGGCCTTTTGCGCGATCGTCTTGTTGGTGAATTTGCTGAACGACACCATCAACTTTTCGCGCTCGCTAAGGCCCTTGCCCATTTGAATGAACGAAGAAGTCAGCAAGCCAATTTCGTCATGAGTGCGCGGCTCGATGTCCAATTCAAATTCGCCCCGTTCGATTTTTGCGGAAGCGTCAACCAAGTCGGCGATCGGATTGGTGATGTTTTTGCTGAACACTCGAATCGCCATAATCGCGATGAACAAAATCGCAAGCGAAAACAAAA
>JAEEVR010000010.1 GCA_016290995.1 Treponema sp.
GTATATTCCTCCCCAAAATAGTTCAGCAAAAATTTGCGGCGGCAAGTTCGGCATTGCGCGTAGTCGATCATCGCCTGCAAAAGTTTTTCGGCCTTGAATGATTCGTCATCGCTTTTGTCCTTAAAGAAAAACCTAATGCGGTGAATGTCGCCCGCGCTGTAAAGCAAGAGCGCCTCGCTTGCAAGCCCGTCTCGGCCCGCGCGTCCGATTTCTTGGTAATACTCTTCGATTGATTTTGGAAGCGCGTAGTGAATGACAAAACGCACGTCGGGCTTGTTGATTCCCATTCCAAAAGCGACCGTGGCCACGATTACGTCAACCTGGCTCTTGATGAATTTGTTTTGGTGGTCGGCCCGCTCCTCGTCGCTAAGGCCCGCGTGGTAGGCCATCGCGCTAAAGCCTCGCGCTTGCAGTTCTTCTGTGATGGAGTCAACTTCCTTTCGCGAGAGGCAGTAAATGATTCCGCTTTGGTCTTTATGTTCCTGCAAAAAATCAACGATTTGCAAAAGGCCGTCAGTCCGCGGCTGCACGTTTAAAAATATGTTTGAGCGGTTAAAGCTTGAAACAAGGACCGCGGGCTTCTTCAACTTTAAGTTGCGAACGATGTCCTCTTGCACTTGCTTGGTAGCCGTCGCGGTAAGGGCAAGACAAACCGCGTCCTTGAACCTGTTCCTAAAGGCCGCGATTTCCATGTAGTCGGGCCTAAAGTCGTGGCCCCATTCGCTGATGCAGTGCGCTTCGTCAATCGTAACGCAGCTGACCGGAACGTCGGCTTCGCTCAAAATGCTTTTTACGCGTTCGGTTGCAAGCGCTTCGGGCGAAAGGTAGAGCAGTTTTGCGCGGCCGCTTTTTATGTCGCGGACAGTTTTTTTGTATTCGTCAAGGTTCAGCGTGGAATTTAAAAAGGCAGCGCTCACGCCGTTTTCCAAAAGCGCGCCCACTTGGTCTTGCATAAGAGAAATCAGCGGAGAGACGACGACCGTGATGCCGTCAAAAATCAGCGCGGGAATTTGGTAGCACAAAGACTTTCCGCCGCCAGTGGGCATTACAGCCAAAGTGTCGCGGCCGTCCAAAATGTTTTGGATAATCTCTTTTTGGCCCGGCCTAAATTTGTCGTAGCCAAAAACGCTTTTTAGAATTTGCTCGGGAGTTTTTACCATGCCGCGCCTTAGCTGTTCCTACTGAAACGAAAACTTGGCCAGCTCGCCGGTCTTCTTTAGCTTTTTGCCAAGCGCGGCAAAGTCGACGATGGCCGGAGTGTTGACGATAATCTCAACTTTGAATTTGTCTTCTTCAAATGAATTTGAATAGTTTATGTCGCGCAAAAAGATTCCGCAAGAAGTGAGGATTTTTTTTACGCTTTCCATGTCGACGTCGTCGTTGGAATAAATCAAATGGATTGTCTTGATTCTTGACGCGGGAAAATACGTTCGCTCGATCTTTTTGAAAAGCGGCAGGGTCAAAATTACAAGAACAAACACGACGACCGCCGGAATGTAAAGGCCGTAGCCGACAGAAAGGCCCAAGGCCGCCGCTGTCCAAATAAGCGCCGCCGTCGTAATTCCCTTGATGTTAAAGCCTTGGTGCATGATTACGCCGCCGCCCAAAAAGCCTACGCCGGTCACGACGCCGGCGGCGATGCGGGTTGGGTCGCCAAGCGCTTTTGCAGGGTTTTCCGCTCCGTAGTAAGAAAGAACGCCCAAAAGCGCGCAAGAGGTTGTGATTAAAAGCATCGTTCGGATTCCAATCGCGTGCATGCGGTTTGAGCGCTCCACGCCTAGAATGATTCCAAAAGCCGCGCTTAAAAAAATCTTAAAGCAGCATTCCGCCATAAAGTGGTCCGCAAAAATATTGTTAATAAAATCCATTTGCAGCCTCCGCCGCTTTTTTGCCAAAAATTCTTTTATCTAAAAAGCGAAAAGCCTGGGCCCTTGGCGCCGGCCTTTATCCAGCTCATGCTTTGCTTTAACGAAAGCTTGTTCTTTTGGTTGTCCACTTCGTCCATGTAGGAGCAAATCCATTCGCTTAGCGTTCGGTCGCGCTTGGCCGCCTCAATGTTTTGGTCTCCGTGGGCAAGCAATACCGTTACGTATTCGCGTCCGCCGTAAATCGCGGCGATGTTTTCGGCAAAGGCAGTAAAGGCTGCCGCCGCCGCGGCGACAAAGGGGCCGGCGGCCATCGGAGTGGAAGCCCTAAGAGCTCCGTTTTTGCTTACGTCGCATTCGCTTGCGCAGGTCTTTATCAAAAAGGCCAGTTTGGGGGCCGGAGCTTTTTCCTCTTCCAAGCCGCTTCTCATGCTGTATTTTTTTTCAAAGCGGCTAAGAATTTCCAAGGCCAAGTATTGGTAGCCCAAAATCATTTCGTCGATGCTTTCAGAACATTCTTGCGGAGTCAGCAAGTTGAACTTTCCGGCGTAGTATGCTTGGTCAAAGTACAAGACGGCCTCGTCGATTTGGCCAAATTCCGTTTCCGCGTCCAAAACCAAAGAGCGCGCGTTTACTGGCGACGTTCTTGTCCATTCAAAAGCGCTGGTGTTTGGGGTGGAAGCGGGCTTGGCGCCTTTAGAAGCGGTGGCAGCCACGTTCCTCATTTTTACTTGGGCGCCTTCGATAAAATCCGCGCCGTCAGGCAAGTTTTTGCCGGCAATCAAAATTGTCTTGGTCATATCCATATTCTAGCATAAATTTGCGTTTTGCGCTAGAATTAGAATATGAAACTTTGGTTAAAATATTTGATCGGTGCCGCGCTTGGTTTGGCCGCCGCCTTGATTTTGCCGCTTGACTCTTTGCAGGGAGCGGCCGCTCTTTCCTTTATTACGGACATCATAGTTCGCATTGGCCGCTACACGCTTTTGCCGCTTTTGTTTTTTTCCGGCATTATGGCCGTGGTCAGAATGCGCGAGGACGGCTTGATCGCCCGCGCCTCCATTTGGACTTTTGGAACGATCGCGCTTTCGTCCCTTTTGCTTACCGCGCTTGGATTCATTTCAATCGTAATCGTAAGGCTTCCCCGCATTCCAATCACAACCGAGCGCGCGGCCGAGCTTTCGACGCTCAACCTAAAAGAATTCTGCAGGATGATTTTTCCCAACTCCGCCTTTGAGTCTTTGACCCAGGGCTCTTTCTTGCTTCCCGCTTTCTTCTTTGCCGTCATCATCGGAATCGGCTGCTGCATGGAACATTCCAACATCAAGCCGGTTCTTTCTTTGGCCGACGCGCTTAGCGAATTGTTCTACAACGTGACAGTGATTTTTACGGAACTTTTTTCGGCCGGAATCGTCTTTGTAATGTGCAGCTGGGCCATTCAGTTCCGCGATGTTTTAAAGAGCGGAGTCTTCACTCCCTTGATCATTATGCTGGCGATTGACTTTGTGATTTTGGTCGGCGTGATTTATCCGCTTATCGTAGTTTCGGTTTGCCGCAACGGAAAGCCCTTAAAGGTTTTGCGCGCTTCTATAGCTCCATTCTTGGTGGCTTTCCTCTCTGGCGACACAAACTTGGCGCTTCCTGTAGAAACTCGCCTTGGAAAAGAAATGCTTGGAATCCGCCAAAGAGTCAACGGCTTTGCGTTTCCGCTCTTTTCAATCTTTGCGCGCGGCGGAACGGCATTGGTTTCGATCATCAGCTTTGTCGTGATTTGGCGCTCTTACTCAACCTTGAACATCGAATTCTTTGACATGCTTGCGATTTCAATGACGGCATTTTTGCTTTCGTTTGTGATGGGAAACCTTCCCGTCGGCGGAACCTTTGTAACCCTCACAATTTTGTGCTCGATTTTTGGACGCGGAATGGAAACCGGCTACTTGCTCTTAAAGCCGGCCGCCGTAATCATCGGCTCCTTCTCTGCGCTTTTTGACGCGGCGACGGTAATGTTCGGCTCGTACATTGTGGCCAACAATACGCGCACGATTGAACGCCACCGCGCCTAGGACTGGTCAAGGCACGCAATAAAAAAAGCCGCGGTTTTCCGCGGCTTTTTTTATTAGCTAATTTCTTCCGGGTCGTCGCTCTTTTGCGGAGCGTTGTCCCTAAAGTACTGTTTGTTTCTGTCCAAGAAAGCGTATGAAGAAACCGGCTTTCCAAAGAAGAAGCCCTGGAACTTGTCCGGCTTGAGCTTTGAAAGAATTTCGATGTCGTTTTCTGACTCGATGCCTTCAAGACAAACTTTCATTCCCAAGTCGTGGGCCATGTTGATGATGTGCTCAATTACGCGCCTTTCGCTGTCGCCGTCCTTTCCCTTTACAGCTTTTTGAACGAAAGAGTAGTCCAACTTTAGCGTGTTGGCGTGCAAGTTTTGGATGTAGCGCAAGTTTGAGTAGCCTGTTCCAAAATCGTCAATGTCGATGTTGATCTTAAGCTTGTGCAATTCGTCAAAAAGGCGCTGCAGCTCGTCGTGGTCGATGTAGCCGCTTTCGGTGATTTCAAGCGTGATGTTTTCCGGCTTTACCTTTGTCTTTTCCAAAGCGCACTCTACGTCAAAGAGGATGTCGCTTCGTTCAAGCTGAACGTAAGAAAGGTTTACGCTCATATGGAAGTTCTTGTCAAACTGGTTCCAAATGTGGCACTGGTTAAAGGCTTTCATCAAAATCCATCGGCCGACGGGCGCCATAAGGCCGGTCTCTTCCAAAACAGGAATGACTTGGTCGGCGGGAAGCTTTTCTGAATTGGGCGGTCCCCAGCGCAAAAGGGCTTCGGCTCCGATTACGTGAACTTTTTGGCCGCCGGTCTTGGGATCGAATTCCGTCGCGTCGATGACTGGCTGGTAGTAAATCTCAAAGCCCCTAAAGTTGGCCTTTACTGAATCGCGGAGCTTTTCGTGCAAGTCCAAGCGGTTTATGTGCTTTGAGTATTCTGAATTGTTAAAGAAGTACAAGTTGTTCTTTCCGCATTTCTTTCCCATTGAGAGAGAGAAGTCCGCCTTTTTCACCAAGTCCTTGAGATCGCTCATGTCGTTGATAAAGGCTACGATTCCTGCGGAAATTGTAAAGACTACGGAATAGTCCAAGTCAAATTCGATGTCGCCGATGCGGCGCTTTAGGCTTTGGTAAATGCCCTGCGCGTCGGTCGCCGTTCCGCCTCCGATGTTAAGCAAGGCGATTTTGTTTCCGCTGATTCTGTATGCGCGGGTCTGGTCTTTTTGGGCGTCAATGCAGGCTTTGGCCACGATGTTGAAAATGTTGTCTCCGACTTCAAGGCCAAAGTTGGCGTTGATGTGCTCCAAACCTTCGATGCGGATGGCCAAGATAAAGCCGGAAACGCTTCCCTGCTTGCGGCGGATCTCGTTGTAGTCGTGAATCATTTGAGGTTCCAGCGGGAGGCCCGTGATGTCGTCGTGGCGGCTGGACTTAAGGCAAATCGTTCCCGTCAAAAGAGACTGTCCGTTGGGAAGCGAAACGCGCTTTGCCCTAAACGAAATTGGAATGTAAGTGTTTGACGGAGACTTCATTCTGCATTCAAGAATAAAGTCGTGGCTGCTGCCTTTTCTTATTTGCTCCACGCAGTCGTTGAAAATCTCAATGTCGTCTTCGTGAACGATAGAGGCCAAGGTTTTTGTGGCGTTTGGAAAGTTTGCCGACGGAACCTGAATGAATTTGGCGCAGTCTTCGCTTATCGAGCAAGTGTCTTCTTTGAGGTCAATTAGAAAAATAAAGTCGTTCAAGCCCGAGTTCTTGACCGAAGCCGAAAACGTCTTGGGCTTAAAAATATTAGTTTTGTTCTCTTCCATAACTTTTATAATTGCTGATTATTATATCGTATAATCGGCATAAAAACAATCCATTTTTGCAAAAAAAATGCATTTTTTTGCAAAAATCGAAAAAAGCCGGGATTTTGTTTACAAAACGGCGTTTTTGGGTTAAAATACAAGGATATAGGTCTTAAATGAAGGTTTGGGAACGATTTTTTCTAACAGGCGAAAAAGGACTCTTTGAAAAGAACAGAGAAGCCGTCAACGAGTATTTGACCGCTGTCGTTCAAGCCGTGGACATAATATTCCTTTTCCTTATGGGCGTAATGACCTGCGTTTCGTATGGTTTCAACTACAACATTATGTTCAAGGCCGTTTATTCGTCCTTTTTGGCGGGAGCGCTCCTCTTTTTCGCTTTTTTAAGGATTTTTAAGCGATTTATTAAGCGGCATCCGCTTTTTTTCATATATTTCTTCTTTTTTTGCTTTTTGGTCTTTACGGTTTTGGCAAATTTTGCCGCGGACAATCCTCAGGACTACGTTTCGTCTGTTTGCGCGATTTTCATCATTCCGCTGGTTATTTTGGACAGAACGCTTAGAGTGAACATTTTTGTGTCGATTGCCCTGGTTGCCTGCCTTGTTTTGTCGTATTTTTACAAGGGCCCCAGTTATATGGCTCGCGATTCCGTAAACCTTTGCATGTATTATTTGGCCGGAATGGCTCTTGGCCGCAGCGTCCGCCTAAGCCGCTTGCGGGGCTACGACACCGAGCGCATTTTGACGGTGGAACGCAACACTGACTCCCTTACAAAGCTTGCCAACCGCCGAAAGCTCTTTGAATACCTTCGCCGAGGCGACCAAAACGTTTTGATGCGGCCCACCGGAATGTTCATGATCGACATCGACAAGTTCAAGCAGTACAACGACCATTACGGCCACCGCGCGGGCGACATTTGCCTGGGCCTTGTCGGAAAGTGCTTTGCCGAATACGGCGAAAAGAACAAGATGAAATTTTTCCGCTACGGCGGAGAGGAATTCTGCGGCCTTTGCTGGACAAAGGATTACATGGAATTGGCCTCTTGCGCCGAAGGCCTTTTGCAGGCGGTCCGCGACCTTAGAATTCTGTTTAACATCGACGGAACGGCCAGCGGAGTCGTAACGATAAGCATCGGCTACGCCTATTTTGACCGCGACAAAGAAGACTACAATTTTGAGACGATGATAAAAATCGCCGACTCCGCCCTTTACAGCGCCAAATCGCACGGCCGCAATTGCGCCCGCGGAAGTTGACGCTTGCGCGAAAATGCAATATCTTATAAGGCATGAAGAACAAGAATTTATTGATTGCAGTCGCCGCGATTGTTGTCGTGGCTTTGGGCGTTTACCGCTTTTTTGTCGGTAACTACAACACAATTGTAACATACGACGAAAACGTAGAGGCGCAATGGGCCCAGGTTCAAAACCAGTACCAGCGCCGCCAGGACTTGATTCCCAACCTTGTGGCCACCGTTCAAGGCTATGCCCACCACGAGCAGGAAACTTTTGTTCAGGTAACCCAGGCTCGCGCGGCCGCAGAATCTTTTGCCGGCGCCGGCGTTCCCAAGAACGCTCAGGAAATGGAAAACTTCCAGGCAGCCCAAAACTCTTTGACAGCCGGCGTTCACAGCCTTTTGGCCGTTGCCGAAAACTACCCGGAATTAAAGGCCAACGAAAATTTCTTGGCTTTGCAAGACCAGCTTGAAGGAACCGAAAACCGCATCGCCGTAGCCCGCCAGGACTACAACAAGGCGGTTCAAGTTTACAACACCTTTATCAGAAAGTTCCCGCAGAGTGTAGTGGCCAACCAACACGGCTTTGAAAAGAGGCCGCAGTTTGCCGCCAGTCAGGAAGCGCAGACCGCTCCTAAGGTTGAGTTCTAGTGAACTCTAAGACGCTTGTAAAAAAATTCAACTTATCAAAAGAAGCCTTGGAGCGCGTAAGCCAATGCATTAAAAAGGCCGAAAGCAAAACATCCGGCGAAATTGTGTTGGCTGTCGCCGCCGAAAGCGACGACTATTCCGTTTGGGAGCTTTTTGCCGCTTTGGCGCTTTCCTTGGCTTCTACAATTGTTATGATGCCGTTTGCGGACCAGATCCGGAACTTTTACGATTCGTTCAACTGGGCCGCTCCGGAATGGTATCTTCCCGCGATTTACACGTTCACAAGCTTTTCGTTGGTTCTTTTGTTTTTTGGCTTGATCAACTTGATTCCAGCCTTGGACCGGCTCGTAATTCCAAAAGCCCTTAAGAAGCGGCTTGTAAGCCAAAGGGCCCTGCGCGCTTTTTGCGAGCTTGGAGTTTACGCCACAAGGGAAAGAACCGGCATTTTGATTTACGTTTCGTTTTTGGAAAAGCAAGCGCGCGTTTTGGCCGACGAAGGCATCGCAAAAAAAATCGGCCCGGACTTGTGGAGTTTGATTGTCAACGGTCTTGCCGAAGAAATCGGAAAGAAGAACGTTGAAGGCGCCTTTTGCGAGGCCGTTGAAAAGTGCGGCGATCTTTTGGCGCAATACTTTCCCGCTGACAAGGACGACAATCCCGACGAGCTTGATGATGGAGTTGTGATTCTAGAACGATGAAAAAATTTGCATTCTTTCTTTTTGCGGCGCTTGCCCTTTGCGCTTCCAATCTTTTTTCGCTAGATGTTCCGGAACTTACGGGGCCGGTGATGGACACCGCGGGCCTTATGTCGCAAAGCCGCCGCCAAGAATTGGAAGAATACCTTTTGCAAGTTGACCAAAACTCAACGGCGCAAATCGCCGTTCTTACCGTTCAATCTTTGGAAGGCGAATCCCTTGAAGAGTACGCGATAAAAGTGGCCCGCGAATGGGAGCTGGGCGAAAGCGAGGACAACAAGGGCGTTTTGCTTTTGGTCGCCTACAAAGAAAAAAAAATCCGCATAGAAGTAGGCTACGGCGCCGAGGCGGATCTTACCGACGCCAAATGCGGAATGATCATTAGAAATGTAATCGCTCCCGAATTCCAAAAAGACAATTATTCAGGCGGAATCGTTCAAGGCGCCAAAGCAATCGCAGGAGTTGTGGCGCGCGACGCTGAAGGAAAAAAGATTGACATTGACGACGATGACGACGATATGTTTGCCGCTATCGTAATGCTTATTTTTTGGACCTTATGGTTCATAATGTTTTCGGGCGGCTTGGCCACAAAGTTCAGCGCCCTTAGTTGGCTGCCTTGGGCTTCTTGGTTCATCAGGCATCAGAAAAAGGGCGGCGGTAGCGACGACTTTTTCTTTGGCGGTTCCGACTTCGGAGGCGGCTCAAGCGGCGGCTTTGGAGGCGGAGGCTTTAGCGGAGGAGGCGGCGGCTTTGGAGGCGGAGGAGCCTCAGGAGGCTGGTAAGCGGCACAAAAAACGGCGGCAAACCAAAAATTGTTTGCTAGCCGCATAAGCGGCAACATTTGCGCTCGTGCCCAAACTCGCGCAAACAGCCGTATTGTTTTAGGAGCGATTATGCGTCAGATTATTTCAAGTTTGCTTGAAACGGACATGTACAAGTTCAGCATGGGACAGGCGATATTCCACCAGTTCCCCAGCTATATGACTATGTGGGACTTTAAGTGCCGCAACAAGGACGTAAAGTTCACCCATGAAATGGTTGAAGAAATCCGCAGCCAAATAAAAGCTTACTGCGCGCTTTCGTTTAACGAGGACGAGCTGGCTTATCTTAAAAGCATAGAATGGATTAAGCGCGACTACGTTGACTACTTGCGCTTGTGGCATCCGCGCTTTGAGGAATTTTCAATCCGCGAGACGAATGATGGCTGCGGCCTTGAAATTGAAACCTTTGGAACTTGGGCCAACACTTCCTTTTACGAAATCCCCACTTTGGCGATCGTCAACGAAGTTTACTTTAGGATGGCCCACGATTACGACGGCCTTCTAAAAAGCTTTAAGGAGCGTGCCGACAAAAAAGTCCAGGCTTTGGTTGACGGAACGTGGAACATCGGCGGCTTTTCGGAATTTGGCTTGCGCCGCCGTCTTAGCGCCGAAGCGCAGGAATACGCGATCCAAAAAATCATCGACGAGCAAAAAAAGTCCGGCTTTAAGGACTCCTTCTTTGTGGGAACAAGCAACGTTCTCCTTGCAAAAAATATGGGCGTAAAGCCAATCGGAACTATGGCCCACGAGTTT
This sequence comes from Treponema sp., assembly GCA_016290995.1. Classification (GTDB taxonomy): domain Bacteria; phylum Spirochaetota; class Spirochaetia; order Treponematales; family Treponemataceae; genus Treponema_D. The sequence goes on from JAEEVR010000010.1 coordinate 9,873, forward strand.
GTTCAATGCGTAGGCCAGGGCGACCGAAAGCACAATCCCGCCTACTCAAACTGGTTTATGCTTGAGGCTTGGGTCAAGGAATACGGCGTTCTTAACGGAATCGCCCTTACCGACACCGTGGGCACCGACGTCTTTTTGCGCGACTTTAGAAAAACCTACGCCACGCTCTTTAGCGGCGTGCGCCACGATTCCGGCGACCCCTACATGTGGGGCCAAAAGCTTATCGACCACTACAAGTCTTTGGGAATCGACCCGATGACCAAGTCCCTTATGTTCAGCGACAGCCTAGACTTTGAGCGGGCGTCCGCGATTTACAAGCATTTTAAGGACAAGGCCCGCGTGGCTTTTGGAATCGGAACTTACATCGCCAACGATACAAATGTAGAGCCTTTGAACATCGTTATGAAAGTCACCGAATGCAACGACGGCCCCGTCGCCAAGCTTTCGGACGTAGAAGGCAAGAACATGTGCAAGGACCCGGCCTACATCGACTACCTTACGCGAGCCATCAAATGGCGCCTTGAGCACGCCGAAATGTAAAAAACAAAAACGCGGCGCAAAAAAGATACAGCCTGCTCCCAGCGGCTGCGCGGCTTTCGAAACCGCTCGATATCGTCGCTACACGCATTTTGCGCCATGAAACTATATTCGTCTGCCGCTTTTCGCGGCAGGCGCAAAATGAGTGTTTTCGCAAGCCGCTTATCCGCTTCGCGCAACCTACCATTTCATGCCGCGTTTTTGTTTTTTCCTATTTTAAATCCTGCCGCTTTTTGCGGCAGGATTGGAAATCACTAAAATGAATCGGAGGAAACTGGAACGCGTAAGGCGAAGGCGGATGGCCGCTCGTTCTGAGGCTGCCAATTTCGCGGAGCGAAATTGTTGTATGCTTCCAAACAGCCTCTGTCACGAGAAAGGCCATTCGATTCGCCTGAGAGCGTTCCAGTTTACATCCATAATCCAGCTTTTAAAGAATTCTCTAAATTCTGCCGAAAATAAAAGGATAGGGGTAATAGTCCCTTTGCGCGCATATATAGAACAAACGCGCGAAATTCGGTATAATTGTATAGTTTAAAATAGGGGTATATTTTGGCAGAAGAAAACGAGAATAAGGAAAAACCGGAAAAAAATCTGACGGTAAAATTTCCGATCGGCGTCAAATTGGTGCTGATTATTTCATTTTTGATTATCATTTCTCTTGGTTCGATCACTTACTTGGTAAACTTCTTTGTAAGCGACGATGTTCGAATCACCGCGGAAAACACAAACTTTGACGCCAACTCAAGATCTGCCTCTGTCGTCAAAAATACGATCTCCCAAATACGCTCCAACGCCCTTTTGCTTTTGGATGTAATCGCAAACTCAAACGGCTCGGAATACATCACCCGCAGTTCGTCTTCGCTTTACTTTGACCGAAACCCCGACACTGCGGCGATCGTTCTTTTGTCCAAAGAAAATTTTAAGCGCGGCGATTACGACTTGCGTTTGGTCAACAACAAATTTTTCGCGCAAAACGAATTGGACGAAGACCAAATCGAAGTCTTTATTTCTACCGAGCGCGAAACGATCGAAAGTTCATTTGGCCGCGAGGTCACGATTCTAAACGCTACGCCATTCTTTAACTACGGAACGATAGCCTTGCTTCTTCCGTGGAACGGATTGGGTCGCGACGACGCGGTTGTAATCATCACGTCCACCGATTCTTTGAACTCGTCTTTTGGCGGAGGATCGGCCAGCACTTCTTTTGTAATCAACAACCGCGGCGACGTTTTGATTCACCCGGACTTTGAGACGATGCGCCTTAACGCAAACTTTTCAGATTCGCCGCTGATCATTCAAATGCGCAAGAACAACGACGAAAACCGCCAGATTCTTTACAAGGACGCTGACGGAAAAGAATATTTTGGCGCCTACCAAAAATTGGAGTTGGGCGATTTGGGCGTTCTGACAACCGTTCAGTCTGAATTGATTTTTGAAAACGTCCGCGCGACGACAAAGCGAAACATTTACCTTACGTTGGCGGTTTTGTTTGTGTCGGTAATTTTGGTTTGGTTCTGGTCTTTGTCTTTGAGCCGCCCTCTAAAAAAATTGACAGGCGCCAGCGTTCAAATCGAGGCGGGCGACTACGACGTTAAGCTTAAGCCGCGCGGCCACGACGAAATTGGCGTTCTTACGCAATCATTTGGAAGAATGAGCGCCGGTCTTGCCGAACGCGAAAGATTGAAGGATACCTTTGGCCGCTTTATCAACAAGGACATCGCCGAAAAAGCGGCGCGCGGCGAATTGGCTTTGGGCGGCGAAACAAAAACTTGCACGGTTTTCTTTAGCGACATCCGTTCCTTTACCGCCATCAGCGAAAAGCTTGAGCCGTTTGAAGTTGTAGAATTCTTGAACCAATACATGACGCGCATGGTTGCGTGCGTAAACCAAACAAGAGGCGTCGTAGACAAATTTATCGGCGACGCGGTAATGGCCGTTTGGGGCGCTCCTGTCACCAGCGGAGACCCTGCGGTTGACGCTCTGCGTTGCGTTCGCGCCGCGCTTATGATGCGCGCTTCTTTGCGCGAGTTCAACAAAGACCGAGGCGGAGTCAAAAAGCCGATCATCAGAATCGGTTGCGGCATCAACACCGGACCCGTAATTGCCGGACAGATAGGTTCAAACGAAAGAATGGAATACACGGTAATCGGCGACACGGTAAACTTTGCTTCAAGAACCGAGTCGCTTAACAAGCCGCTCCACACAGACATTCTGTTGACGGAGAACACTTACGAATTGATAAAAGACTACGTGCTTGTGGAACAAATGCCTTCCGTAACCGTAAAGGGAAAGGAAAAGCCGGTCCACATGTACGCGGTTATAAATATGCCCTTTGCGGAAGACATTCCGGGAGCGGGCAAAGATGGGCCAAAGACAATGGCGGAGGTTCGCGACTTGTTGGGAATCGACGCTCCTGATTTGGCGACGGTAAACTTGGATGAAGAAGAAAAGAAATACAAGATCCAAAAGTAGCTTGTCTATTTTTTTGACATTTATATTTCTTCTCGTATGCATTAGCGGCGCGGCTTGGAGCATAAAGAAATTTTATGAAAGCCTTAACTCTTCGTTGACAAAGCTTAACGAAAAGCCAATCGCCACAATTACGTTCAAGCATAGAACCGCCCAGCGAAAATTTGAAGAGCGAATGATATGGGACCGCTTGCGCCAACATTCTCCGATTTACAACGGAGACACAATCCGCACGGCGCTCGCTTCCGAAGCGACGATTTACTTTGAGGACGGAAACGTAATGGACTTGGGAGAAAACACTATGGCCCAAGTCTTCTACCACGACGGACAAGTCGAGATGAGCGTTTCTGGCGGAAGCTTCTCGGTAAACTCAAGCGGCTCTAAAAACGGAGCGGTTGTAAGCGCCGGAAATTCAAGCGTTATTGTAAGCGCGGGGTCATCGATTGGCGCCAGCGTTTCTGACGAAAGCGGAACAAGCTTTAAGGTCGTTGACGGAAACGTAGTCTTTACCGACGAAAACGGTTTGGCGCGCGCGATGGAAAAGGGCCAGGCGATCGCGCTTGACGCTTCGGGCGACGAGCAAATCATTCCGATAATCACAGTCTTTTCTCCCGCTCCCAACGCAAAAGTTTTGGACTTTGGCGGAAGCGGCGCGCCCGTTGACTTTAAGTGGACCGCGCAAAATTTGAGCGAGGACGACAGCCTTGTTTTGCAAACCTCGCGCGAAAAAGACTTTAGCCATATCGAGCGAACTATTGACTTGAGCGGAATGACCGAGGTTTCCGTCAACTTTGAAGAAGGCTCGTCTTATTGGAGAATCTACGCAAAGAACGCCGGCGTTGACTATAGCGCCGCTTCAAAGGTAAAGGTTTTTGCCGCTCCGCCGCCTCAGCTTATCGCGCCGGAAAGCCGCTCGGTCTACACCTACAAGTCAAAGCTTCCTGACGTTCGCTTTTCTTGGAACGCAAACGAATTGGTCACAGCCTTTGACTTGCTTGTCGCGGACAATCCGCAAATGGAAAATCCGATTGTGGAGCAAAGAACCACAACGCCGTCAAGCATCGTTTCCACTCTTGGAGCCGGAACTTGGTATTGGCGCGTAACGCCTTATTACACATTGAACAAAATTGGTTTGGCCGAACCCAGCGAAGTCCGCGCCTTTACGATCAACCAAAGAAATAAAATTCTTCCGCCCGAATTGATTTTGCCCGCCGCCGACGACAACGTCAACACGGCCTTAAAGGACATGATCAATTTTTCTTGGAAGAACAGCCCAGAAGCCGTCGGCTATGAAATCGCGATTTCGGCCGATCCAAAATGCTTGGACAATATGATTGTCCAAAAAACAAAGTCAAACTTCTTTATCGTAAAGCCGTCAGAAAGCCGAATGGAAGAAGGAACTTGGTATTGGCGCGTCATCCAGTTTGACGCGGAAGGCGACATTTCCGACCAATCGGAAATTAGAAAGTTTACGACAAGCCAAGTTAAGTTTGAGCAGCGCGCGCTTTATCCGCCGGACAACTTTGCGGTCACGGACACTAACTTGGCGGAGCTTAGGTTTACCTGGAAGTCAAATATCCCCGGCGACAACCGTTTCCAAATCGCGCGCGACAAGGGTTTTGCCAACTTGGTCGTGAACGAAATCGACAACGAAAAATACTATCAAGGCCCGCAGCTGACTGGAGGCGACTATTACTGGAGAATCAGCTCCGCCACATCGCCCGCCCAATACTCAACCCCGCCGCGCGCGTTTAAGGTTGTAAGCCAATTGACGGCGCCGGCTTTGATCGCTCCGCAAGACCAAGACACTCTTACGATTTACGGCGAGTCCGCTACGCGCTTTAGCTGGAAGCCTGTGTCCGGCGCCGACTTGTACCAATTCTGCTTGTACTCAACCGAAAACAAAAACGAATTTATTGTTTCGGAATATGTAAGGCAAGCGTCGATGATGATTGACATGGCAAAGTACGCCAACGGCTCTTACGGTTGGTCGGTCCAAGCGCTTGCCGAAGAAACGCCTTACTCGTCGCGCCGCTTTAGTCCGATGGCCGACAGCGAATTTAGAATCGTTCAATTGCGCCGCGCGATTTTGGAATACCCGGCTGACGGCGCGATGATCGACGGAATTAGGGCGCTTGCCAACCCGGAGACTGTCCGCTGGTCATGCGAGCAAGAGCTTAAGCAAAGCGTGTTCACTCTTAGCAAGAATCCCAACGGATACTCAAATCCGATTGTTTCGATTAACAATCCGGAAAAGAGCATAAAGCTTCCGCGCCTGGAACCCGGCGTTTACTATTGGACAATCCGCGCCACAAATTCTTCTGGCGCCAATTCTACCGCCGCAAAGCCGCGGTCGTTTACGGTTGGAAGAATTCTTAACTTGGCAGCTCCAAGAATTACAAGCCCGGCCGCTGGCAGAGTTTACGGTCCGGCGCAAATCCGCGTGTCTAGGAAAATTGACTTTGTCTGGAACCCGGTTCCGTTGGCCACAAACTATACAATTACAATTCGAAACGACCGCGGCGAAGTTTTGGTCAGCAAGACGCTTAAAGAAACCCGCTTTACGATTCCGGATATGGCGGAACTTAAGCGCGGCCGCTTTACATACACGGTTCAGGCCAGCCAGCTTTTGCCGGACGGAACGCTTGCGCGCCGAAGCGACATAAGCTCAAGCGCGTTTACGATTGACTTGCCGCTTGCGGGCGACATCATCATCGACGATACGGGAGTGCTTTATGGCAAGTAAGTTCTTCCGTCTTGTGGCGCTGTTGATGATTTTTGTTTCCTCATTTTCGTTCGCCGCAAAGAACAAAAAGAACAAGTACTCTATAAAGACTTCGGATGGCGGAGTCATCGCCGAAGGAAGGCTTAAGCAAAACGAGCTGGAAGTTCCGGCGCCCGATTCTAGTCTTGCCAACGAGCCCGCGCCGGCCGACAGTCCCAGTCTTGCCAACGATCCAGAGCCGGCGGCGGAAGAGGCCGCGCCGGTTGAAGAGGCGCCGGCGGAAGTTGTCCGCGAAACCGAAGACCACAAGGAGTCGCGCTACGAAATTTCTGCGATCGAAGAGCCCGCGGCGGGCCTTAACTACTACATCACCAAAGACGAGAACAACCAGTACAGCTTTGTCCAAAAGTTAAGCTGGAACAAAATCAACGACATAAAAAATTACCGCATTACAATCGAACGCTCGACCGACGCGGGCTGGGTTCAGGTTATGGAAAAAGACTTGACCGAAAACCGCATCGAAGTTTCGTTGGAAGCCGGCCAATACCGCTTTCAAGTCTGCGTCATAAACTTGTTTGACCAAATAGAAAAATCTTCCAGCTGGAGAAACTTTGAAGTATTAAAGGCGCTGCAGCCAAAAATCGAAAACTTGCAAACCGACTCGATGTACCTTAGCTCTAAAAAAGCGGACGGAATCTTTACCCTCAACGGAAGCAACCTAAACGAGCATACGATTTTTACGATGGAAAAGAAAGACGTTGAGCCGCCAAAAATTCTTCACGGAAGAGTTCTAAGCCTTAGCGAGGACGGAAAGAGCGCGCAAGTTCAGTTTGACATAAACGACATTGACGAAGGCAAGTACGAAATCTACGCGCAAAATCCCGGCGGCCTTAGCGTAATTTCAAAGACCCTGCACATAAAGAACAAGAAGGACAAAAAGTGGCGCCTTACGGTCGGCGGCGGATATTCATTCGCGCTTGCCCTTAGCAAAAACCAGCTTACCAAATACACGCAAAAGCAAGCGTTTCCTCTAACAGGAACGGCAAAAATCGCCATCATTCCTATTTGGACAAAAATCGGCGACTTTGGCTTTAGCGCCATCGGAAATTATTCTTTTATGATTCCGACCAACAGCCGCACCTACAAGCTTACTGGAAACTTGGCCACGGCCTTGGGCTGTTTGACCTACCAAAAATACTTGATGCCCAAAAAGCTTCTTATCGACGTTCACGCCGGAGCCGGAATGGCAAGCATTTTTGGCCTTTCGTTTGAGAACAAATACACCGGCCAAAAAAGCCCCACGTTGAACAGCGTTGGGCTTGCCTTTGGCGGCGGTTTGGGTTTACAATATCATTTTGCAAAGCATTTGTATGCAGAAGTTGCCGGCGATTTTGTTTTTTGTAAATTCCAAGACATGAGTTTTGGAATGATTTATCCTTCTGCAAGTTTTGGAGGAAGGTTTTGATTAGAGAGAGAGCGAACCGCCTTGCAAAATTCATTTCCTCTTGCATGACAACGGCTTTGGCCGCGTTTGCGGCGCTGGCTTGTTTCTCTTGCTCAAATTTTGAGGAAGGAGCCTTCCTAAAAAAATACGGCGACATCGCTTCCGTTACGAGCATTTATCCAAGCCGAGGCTTGATTTCCGAAGGCGGCCGTTTGTACACGGACGACACCGACGAGCTTGTAATAGACTATTACGTTGACAATCCCGGCCACGATGAATTTGAATGCTCCCTTAGCGTTCCGGGCGTGACAAACTTGTTGTCTGAGGGAATCTCAGTCACAAGCGACAACCTAAACAGAATTACAGTCACTTATTCCCAGGCTTTCCTTGCAAGCCGAAACGTTGACACCGGTGGAACGGGAGACGTTTCGCCATATGTTTCTATTGTAAGAAAGAGCGACAATTACGCGCAGTGCTACGACAACCGCGCCTTGTATTGCAACACCAGGCCGCCCGCGGCCAGCGCGCTTAGCCAGCTTTACAGCGACACAACTGTTGACCCGCCGATAAACGAACGCCTTGTGGTTTGCTTTAGCGTCGCTACAATTCCAACCGACGTTTATTTGCTTAGAGTCGTTGACAAGCGCAGCGGAACCGTACACTCATATGACGTTTCTGGCGGAACGATAGCCAACCAAACTTCCAACGGTTGGGACTTGACTTCCACCGCTCCCGGAACTTTGGAACCGACTTATGACGACGGCCCGGCGTTCACTCCAACGGGACCGGCTTATTACATCGCCACCGACGTTCAAAATTTAAAGAGCAGGACTCCCTTTGACATTGAATTGACTTTTTATGACAGGGGCGGCTTGTCCGCAACGACCACAACAGTTTCGCACGGAAGAAAGCTTGCAACTCCGACTTGCAACATTGCGACTGGAACGCCAACATTGTGGAACACCTTTGACCAGCCCTACGTTGACTTTATAATCTACGCTCCGTCAAACTGCAGCGACGCCACTTTGCATTTTGCGATAGAAGACGACGCCGGAAATCCTGTGGCCGACATTAACGGAAACGTTTCGACCGTGACCGGCGCGGCGACGTTCAGGCTGTATCCAGAGGTAGACGGATCTGTCCAAACTTATACAGTATCGCAAGCTTACGCCACAAAAGCCGGCTGGATTGATTCCAACAATGCGGCAAGTACGATTGGCGTTAACGGCGACCTTAACGTCGAAGGAAAGATGCTTGACGCTGTCACTTACTCGCCGACGCCCGGAGCGTCATGCCCGCAAGAGGCTGAAGTTACGATCACAAGCCCGCAAGGCGCGGACATTACTTGGTCTTACGGAACACATGCGCCGGAAACTGGCCCAAGTCCTATAAAATTTGTCCTTGAGGCGGCGGGCAATTATACATTTGGAGCCGCTCCTTATAAGGATTACTACCAGACTCCTGGCGTAACTAACGCCTCATACAGCGTCGCCGCCACCGTGGTTTATGTTGCAAGCGACGGCCACGGCCCCGGCGACACGCCTGCCGGCGACGGAACAAAAGACCATCCGTTTAAGACATTCAGTCAAGCCAAGTATTTGTTGGATAATGCGGGAACGCCAGACAACCAGCTTAACACGATTTACGTTCTTGACGACATGACTTCGATTGACGGTTTGAGCGACTTCAGCAACGGCTACTACAACATCGTAGGCTGCAAGGGCAAAACGCCCGGCAGCCCGGTCAATCTTGGCGTTAACGGCGGCGGAACCGTTCTTGCAGTTAACGGATCGGCTACGGTCACTTTGCGCGCGATAACCATTGCGGACCATACATACGCCGATAGCGGCGTAGTCAACGTTACAGGCGGAACCTTTATACTAAAAGACCACGTAAAGATTACAGGAAACGTGGACTCTGCAGGAAATGCCCATAACATTCAACTTGGATCTGGACAAAAGATAAATGTAGACACGGACGGCTTGGCCGGAACAAAGGTCGGCGTAAGCGTTATCGACGCTCCGACAGTTGGAACCCCAACCCTAATAACCACAGGCTATAAGGACAGCGCCAGCTCCGCGGACTTGCCTTTCGCTCACTTTGTAAGCGACGAAGGCTTCGCTTCTATGCTTTCAGAAGAAACGGCCACGCTTGGCGAAGCGGTCTTTGCGGCCGGCGGCGGAAGCATCGACATCGGTGACATTTACAGCGTAAGCTTTGAAGAGGACGCCGCAAGCAGCGTGGGAAGCTTGCATGTCTACAAGGCCGTCGCAACTTCTTCCGCTGGAACGACGGACATCACAAGCGAAATAACATCTTGGTCGATGAAGCTTTACTGCTTGAACAGCTACACAGGAACCACATTTGACAGCAACGTGGCCGACATGTTCGGCTTTGACGAAGCGACCTATGTTCTTAAGATAAACGCGGTTTACGGCGGAAACACATATTCAAGCGAAATCGAAATCAAGCATTTGGCAAGCGAATTCTCTACAAACGCGGCTACCCTTTACTCCGCTTCCGCCGACATGACCAACAACATTCACGCCAAGGTAGAGAACGTGGCCGGCGGCATTAAGTTTACTATTTCCAGACCGCACGAAACTTGGTACGAGCCCAGCGCGGGCGGCGGCTTTGGCGTCATTTTAATTTACAGGCAAGAAGTTGGCGGAGCGACATCGTTGCGCTGCGAGTACAGTCCTGATCCGTCGGCTACGACTGCGGAAGTGTTCTGGCCTCTTTGCGACGCAGGAACGCGCTATGTTTATGACGTTCAGATTGAGCCGATTAACCCCCGCTCTTACCGCGAGTACATAAGACACGAAATGGTTTCTATCACTCCCGATGACGGCGGTGGAGTGGAGACCATCACATATTCAGGCGGAACGTCGCTAAGCGTCACAGCAAGCTTTGTTTCGGAAAAGCCAAAGATTGTCATAACCGATCCGCCCATGTCGGCGACAGGCGATTCGCGCGTTGAAAGCTACCAAATGGAAGTCCATTACAACGCCGGCCAGGATTGGGGCCAGACCGACACCGAATGGATGACCTATTACATCTGCGCTCCGACAAGCCTTGTACACATAGACCCCTACGATGGAACGGGAACGGACTTTAGGACTATGCTTGCCAGCTATAGACACGACAGATTCTTTATTCAGGTAAAGTTTGTCTTTACGCTTGCCTCATGCCCCGGCCAAAAATGGGCGCACAAGGTTGTTGATTCAAATTGCGTTGTTGTTGGTCTGGCAGGAAGCGCGGCAATCCCAGCCGACTTTAAGAAAATCACGGCAGGCAGCTTTAAGCACGCCGCATCCGCAGGTGACACGGCTTACACGGTAACATTAACCAAAGACTTTTACATGTGCGAGCACGAGGTTACGCAAAAAGAATGGCAAGCCACGATGGGCAATACGCAGGCAGACCTTATAAGCGCGGTTAGCGGAGGATCCGACAATGGAACGGGAGACAACTACCCTGTCTACTATGTCAACTGGTACCACGCGATCGCCTACTGCTGCAAGCGCAGCGTTGCCGACCACCTTACTCCTTGCTACACTGTGAGCGGCGTGAATTGGGAAACGCTTGATTTTGCCAGCATTCCTACGTCAAGAGATTCCGCATGGGACGCCGCCAGCTACGACCCTGACGCCGACGGCTACCGCCTGCCAACAGAGGCGGAATGGGAATATGCCGCGCTGGGAGACTATAAGGACGACCCCAACTGGAACGGCTACGGCAACAGCTCTAACTCAAGCGCGGTTGTTTTTGCGGGCTACAATGGAAGCAACTCTATCGATGCCTACGCTTGGCACGACGGCAACGCCTCATATAAGACGCATGTGGTGAAGGATAAAGACCCAAACAGCTACAGCCTTTATGACATGAGCGGAAACGTGAGTGAGTGGTGCTGGGACTGGTATGGATCTTACGACAGCGCGGACGTTTCTGACCCATCCGGCGCTTCGTTCGGCTCTTACCGCATCAGCCGTGGCGGCAGTTGGTGCAGTGACGCCGACAGCTGTTCGGTTGCCTACCGGAACAACGACTCGCCGAACTACCGCTACGACTCCATGGGCTTCCGCGTGGTCCGCAACGCGCCGTAATTGTTGGCAAGGCCATAAGGTCGCGGCGCGAGGGCGCAGGTCGGCTTGCGGAAACACTCTGTTTGCGCCGACGCGCGCTTAGTTTGCGGGGGAGGGGTGGGCGATCAATTCCTTTTGCAGTTCTAGAACTTGCTCTAGGGGAAGGCCGACGCAGCGAGAAATAACTTCCGGCGCGATGCCTTCGTTAAGAAAGTTGCGCGCGTCTTCAATGGCTTTTTCTTGGCGGCCTTGTGCAAGCCCCTCTTCAGTGGCGGCTTCCATGTCCGAATTGTAGTCTCGAATGGCAGTGTCGCGGGAGAATTCCCTGAACCAATTGGACTCTTCCTCGCTCATCCTTTCTATTACTGCCTTGGCTTCCATGATTCCCCCTTCGCTGTCAGCGATTTTGTCAACATACTCAACCTTGCTTTCGTCGTCCACGTAAGAAAGGTACAAGCCCCATTTTTGCAGGGGCGTGAGCATTTCAACCGGGGTGCCGACAAGTTTTTTTATCGTTAGCAAGTCGATGAAAATCACGTTAAGCCTGTCCGCCAGCCCGTTGCCCTTTCCGTCGCGCATAGTATACCACGACATCTCGCTTTTGTCACCCTTTTTGTAATGGAAGTTGAGCACGGAAATTTGGTAAACCTTGGTAGCCTTCCACTTGCTGCCCTTTTTTGCGTTGTTGTTCAAAAGACGGACCGCATGGATTTCGCTCCTGACCGCGTAGTCGTACTTGCGTGCCTGTCCTTGCATCTCGATTGAAGCTTTCTCGCCGTCGTCGAATTTTACCGAAACGTCAAATGTCATTTGCATTTGGCTGGGCGCGTCAACCGGCGGCTCGTTTGCCGTAACAATTGCCTTTTTTATCGTCCTTCCCAAGACGCTGGACAAAAAGGACTTCAGCGCTATCTGCGAGCCTTCCGTCTCCTGCGTGAACATCGCCTTGAAGTTCCAGTCAAGGCGGGGGTTCAACAACGCTGTGGGCGACGGTCTCAGGGTTTTATTTTCGTTCATAGCGAACCTCCATTATTTTTTCACACATATAAGGTATAAATAGTTGTCAAGAATTTCGTTTATTTTCCAAAAAATTCGTAAAAATTTTGCCGCGAGGGCCGGCCGGCAGTCCTTCTCCTGCCCAACCGTTCCCAGTGAAAATTCCTAGACTTTTTGGCCATTTTGTGTTATTGCCAGTCGGCCGCGTGAGCGGCCACGTAAATATTACCACTAGCAAAAACACACGAAGTGTGTTATAATTTTAGCCAAATGCGCAAAAAATGACGATAATTATATAGAACAAAGGAAGAGTTTTTTTTGGCTAAAACAGGCTTGTTTAGGACAGTAAAAGCGTTCTCGTTTGCGGCTGCGATTGTGGCGGCGGGGCTTTTTGCGTCCGCGTCGCTTGCGTCTTGCAGCAACTTGGGCGGCGGCTACGGCGACTCCTCCGACAGCGCAAACTCTTCCGTTCTAATCGTAGGCGAATTGCCTGCTGGAATGGGGCGCGTTTGCGGAAAAATCCAAAACAAAAATGACAAGAGTTCCGCCTCCAAAACAGTGGCGCCGGACTCAGACACGCTTGAAACCCAAATAAACCATTACGAAATTTGCGCCTGGGGAACGCCGGACTCAGGAAGCCCCGTTCCAGAAAGCAGTCCGATAACTGGAACTGTAGACTCAAGCAATAATTTTTCAATCGACTTGCCTTTTGGAACGTGGATTTTGCGCGCGGACGCGGTCAACGCCGACGACAAAATTATCCTTTCCAAAAAATCAAATCCCATTCCGCTAAACGAAGACAGCCCTGTAATCTCGCAAAGTTTTAGACTGGAGTATTACAAAAATTCCGACGAGACCGGAAAATTAAATTTGCCCATAGGCTTTGCCACGGGCCGCATCACGACGATTTCTTACTCGCTAAGCGCGCAAGCCGCCACGCCGGGCTTTCCAATTTCTGGAACGGTAGCCGCTCCAGCCGGCGGAACCTTTAATTTGGACGGAACGGCAGACACGGCCTTTGACTTGTTGCCTCCCGGAACCTATGACCTTGTCGTCGAGTTCCTTGACGCAAACGGAATTGTAGTCCGCCTTGACCAGTCCGTTCAGATTTACTCAAACCTTACCACAAACAAAATCAACGGAAGCGCTCCCTACGTAAATTCCAGCGGAGACGTAAACGTCTCAAGCGATGTAATACAAGAATACGAAAGCAGCTCGTACTATGTTGGCGGAACGGGAGCCAGCGACACAAACGCCGGAACGCAATACGACCCCTTCCTTACAATCCAAAAAGCGATGGCGCGCATCGACGCTTCGGCCTTGGCCTCGACAACAGAGTTTACGATTTACCTTTTGGGCAACGCCAACCTGGGCAACAACATCATCATTGACTCCGGCAAAAAAATCTCTATCGTTGGAACAAACGCCAGCGCAAAGTACACAGTCAACGGAGCGGATTCTTTTAGCGTCACGATGGGCGGAAGCTCGCTTAAATGCAAGAACGTAATCTTTAACAAAGTAAAAGACTTTGCCATAAGCGCCGGCCAGTCCGAATTTGCAAACTGCTCTATTACAAACGGAAAGTCAAGCGGCAACGGCGGCGGCCTTAATGTAACTGGAGCGGGAACAAAAGCCGTCTTAAAAAATTGCGTTGTAGCCGGTTGCAAGGCCGACAGCTTTGGCGGCGGAATCTATGTAGAAGGCCCGTCGTCCGGTTCGGTCGCGCAAGTCGAATTGACTGACTGCGTTGTCGGAGCGTCGTCTAGCTCTTGCGCTGACGGAACTTCAACCGCGTATTCAAACTTTGCTGCAAGCGGCGGCGGCGGCCTTGCGATTGCGGAAAACGGAAAGGCTGTTTTAACAAACACAAAAGTTTTGTACAACGCCACAAAAGACAATGCTGGCGGCGGAATTCGTTGCGCCTTTGGCGGCGTTTTGGAAATTACCGGCGGCCAAATAAACCACAACTACGCGGGCTATGGCGGCGGCGGCATTTACATTTATGGCCCTACCACGCAAGTTACGATAGATGGCTGCGCGATTGGAGAGCTAACCGCTGACGCCGCGCCAACTGGAATCGCAAATTGCGGAAACTACAGCGCGCGCGAAGGCGGCGGCGGAATACTTATATCGTCTGGCGTCCTTTCTACGACAAGCGGCTTTAGCGTCATAAAAAATTATAGTACCGCGCCTACTTCTGTCGGCACTGCCAGCGGCGGCGGCATCGCTACTAGCCCAAGTTCGGCAAATACGGCAAGCCTTACGCTTGTAAACACCAAGATAAGCTACAACGCTTCAACAAGCGCGGGCGGCGGCCTTTGCGCTAAAGAATATACAAAGCCCTTTAGCGTTACAGGCGGAGAATTCATTGGCAACAGCGCCAAAAACGGCGGCGGCCTTAGCCTTGACACGCTGAGCGGCGATAGCCCAACGCTTGACGGCGTTTTGATCCAGGGCAATGTCGCCACAGGAAACGGCGGCGGCATCCAAGTAACCAATGGAAAATATCTTACGATAAAAGGCTCCACCCTTATAAGCGGCAACAGCGCGGACAACGGCGGCGGCCTTTCCGCTTCGGGAAAAGTCACCTTTGAGGGCGGAACGATAAGCGGCAACACCGCCACTACATACGGCGCGGGCGTTTATATAAACAGTTCAACCCAAGCCTTTACGATGAAAGGCAACGCATATGTCGCCGACGACAACGACGTTTGGCTTGGAAAAGCTCACCAAAACAAGATAACCGTAGGCGGCGCCCTTACTTCTACAATATTGCCTGTCGCCACCATCACGCCCGAAGAATACGAGGCCGACACGCCTGTCCTTGCAGCCTCTGGCCTAACCGAAGAGCTGTGCGGCAAGTTTGCGCTTACCCAGCCGGCGGGCGTGGAGTTCCCCTGGACAATCGAGTACGATTCCACAAACGGCGGTGTGTTAAAGCACGAACGCAATGCCATTTATGTTGCCGCTTATCCAAGAGGCGACGACGACTCTGGCGACGGAACGATAGACCATCCCTTTGCTACAATAAAGGTTGCGTCAACAAAGTTTACCGACCCGACGCCCACTGGCGTTGTAGGCTATAATGCGGAGTTTAAGAACAAGATTTACGTTCTTACCGACATGACCTATAGTGCGGGCTTGGGCTCTAACGTCACCAGTTACTATGAAATAGTCGGCTGCATGGACGGCGTTCTTAACGACAACGTTACATTTACGTTCAACACGCCAGACGATTCGGGCCTTTATGTCGCTTACGGCCAAAAGATAAAGCTGACCCACATCGACATTACGCAAACTTCAACTGCTGCCAACCATTACGCGGCGATTCTTGTTGAGGACACTGCGGGTAGCGAATTGTGGATGGAAGATTCTTCTATCAAGAATATGTACGCCAACGGTTGCTCCGCCATCGCCGCAAAGAGCAACGTTCACTTAAAGAACGTGGAAATTTCCGGCAACAAAACCGTTCCCACCACAACAGGCAGCGTAGTGTTTGGCCCCGCCATAAATTCCACCACAGGCGCTGTCAGCATTCTTGGAAAGGTTACCATCCAAAACAACAAGATGGAAGTTGACGATTCCGGAACGACAGTTTACAAAGACATGAACGTTTGGATTGGCGACAACTCAGCGGCAACGCCGGTCTTTAACCCAATAGTTGTTGACGGCCTGATAACAGATAGCAAAATCGGCGTTACGCTTTATGACAATGGTCAAACATTTACAAGCTATTTTGGCAGCAAGGCTGGAAGCGGCGCGGACCCCGCCGACTACTTTACAAGCGACGAAGGCTGGACTGTAGTTGCAGTCGGCTCGGGCGCGACTACCCAGGCCAAGCTGCAAGCGCCGACTACGCTGTATGTTAAGGCTGGCGGAAGCGACATTATAGGAAACGGAACCGCGTTGAATCCCTACGCCACAATCCAAAGGGCGATTGACAGGATCAACGAGCTTGACAATGCTAGCGCCGCTTACATAATTCAAGTCGTTAACACTTTGGCGGTCGTCCAGCACGCATCGGCGGACAGCGACCTTAAAGCGACTTCGCTTACCATTAAGGGATCCTCTACGTCAACTCCTGTTATTACAGGCGGACTGTCTGCCCAAGGAAATGCTATTCTTGAATTGTTGGACGTAACCGCCACCATTAATATCCAAGACCTTGACTTCTCAGGAGCAAGAAAATCACCAGCAGGCGGCGCCGCTATTAACGCGATTTCTTGCAGCGCAGTGAACATAACGGGATGCAAGTTTGAAAATTGCGTCTCCACCGCCACAACCGGCTTCGGCGGCGCCATTTATTGGGACGGCGGAACCTTAAACTTGTCTAACACTGACATTACAAGCTGCAGCGCTCCAAAAGGCGGCGCCATTTATGTAAAGAGCGGCAAAGTTGTAATGGACAGCGGAACGATAAGCGGCAACACTGCGACTACTGACGGCGGCGGCGTTTATGTTGACTCTAATGGAACCTTCATTATGAGCGGCGGAACAATCAGCGGCAACACCGCCACAAACGGCGCTGGCGGCGGCATTTGCAATGAAGGAATCACTTGCCTTTATGACGGCGCCACAATTGGAAACGCCAGCGCCAGCGGAACGGCGGAGTCAGCCACAGCCTGCTCTAACAAGGCCGGCACAAACGGCGGCGGAATTTACAACGGCAAAAAACTTGCGCTTGGCTACAAGGCTTGGGCTTCTACTGCTACCGCTCCCGCCGCGACCGACAAGGAGACATTGACAAAGGGCGTATACTACAACTACGCGGGAACTGGCGGCGGCATCTTTAACTTCAACACCGGAACGATATACATCGCCAGCGGCAACGTCAGCAAGAACTTGGCCTCGTCCACTTCGGAAGGCGGCGGCGGCATTTGCAACTACGGCTCCGGAGCAAAGCTGTATGTTACAGGCGGAACGATAGACTATAACAAAGCTCGCGATGGCGCCGGCGTCTATATGCACAACAGCACCTTTAATTTAAACGGCGGAACGATAGACCACAATACCGCCACGCATGACGCTGGCGGCGTTGGATTGACAGGCACAAGCAACTCTGCAAAATTTACTTTTGAAAGCGGAACGATATCAAACAACACGGCCGCGAATGACGCCGGCGGCGTAGGCGTTCTAAACGGAATCTTTACGATGTCCGGCGGAAGCGTAGAAGGCAACACTGCCGCTACTCACGGCGGCGGCGTTAGCGTTGTAAGCGGCGCAACCTTTACAATGTCCGCCGGCGCGATTAACAGCAACACTGCAGTCCAAGGCGGCGGAATTTACAATAACGGAACCACGCTCATTTACGGCGACGCGCAAATCGGCGCCAGCGGCAAAGCGAACAAAGCTAAAAAAGACACTACAGGCGGCACGGTCGTTGGCGGCGGCATTTACAACTATACTTCGGGCAAGCTTGGCCTTGGCTACAACGCTTGGACTGGCGCGACTCCAACAGCGCAAAGCTGGACGGGAAGCATCTCTTACAACACGGCGCGTGACGGCGGCGCCGGCGTTTGCAATGCCGGTACAATGTATATGCGTTATGGCACCATTGACCACAACTCCGCTCCAATGGGCGGCGGCCTTTATACAGCGACCTCGGTTAATATGCCCGGCGGAACGATTAGCTATAACCAAGCGACGACAGGCGGCGGCGGCGGAGTCTTTGCGGAAGGCGGAACGTTCACCCTTTCTGGCGGAACCATTACGCAAAACACGGCAAAAACCTTTGGCGGCGGTCTTAATCTTATGAACGCAGAGCTCAGCATGACAAGCGGAACAATCTCTTTGAACAAAGCCGCTATGGGCGCCGGTGTTTATCTTGACAATGGCGACGGAACGGCTGGCGCGACAGTATATAATTCAACCATGTCTGGTGGAACGATTACTAAGAATACAGGAGAAGCGGCTTCTGGTTCAAGTTCATTTGGCGGCGGCGTGTTTATTGGCAAAAACACTAAGTTTGCCATGAGCGGCGGCTCTGTTTCGGAAAACACGGCTGACTGCGGCGGCGCCGTTTATATAAGTTATGTCGAAGATACCGATAATCCAGGATCGTTTGTATTAGGCTATCTTGACTTAAGCGCAGACGCTTCTCTTCCTGGCGGAACGGCCAATAAAAACGACATTCAGATTTCAAACTCAATAACTATTTCCGACGCGCTTACCAATACTAATGTCGCGACGATATCTTCGGTATACAATGAATCAGGCATGTATACCGCCGGAACAGTCGTTTTGGAAGGCGCCGGGGCGTCGGCTCTGCCAACAGGCAGCAACACTAAATTTTCCGTCAAGCCCGACGCCAGCGCAAAATCATGGGGCATTGACGAAAGCGGCATTCTCGTAGAACTCCACTCCGGCAGCGGCACAATCGAAATCCTCACTGCAGACGGCAAATTGACCTTGACCGCAAGCCCGACAAGCATCACCACATCTGGCAACAAGACGATTAATATTAGCTACACAACAACGCCTGCTGGCGGAACGATAGACAGCTGGTCAGTCAAAGCCTACTACAACGGAACCGACTTAATCGGCTCGTCTACCTCACCTTCATATACGATTCTTGGAAGTTATCCCAACGGATATTATTCGTTGGTTGTAAACGTAACATATAACGGCGTGACGTATTCCGATACGTTCACTATTTATAAGAACGTTCCGTAAGGACAGGAGATGTTTTTATGATTGGACGCAAAGTTAAAAGTTTTTTTGTTTTCTCCTTGGCGGCGTTGGCCTTGGGGCTGGCGTCTTGCGACAATTTGGGAACGGATGACGGACCGTCGTCTTTGGCGGTTGTGCACAATGTAACGGCGGCCGCAGACATTTTGGAGACGCGCGAGTTTAACGGAAGAGTCGGATTTCAGGGTGTGCTTCCGCAAGAATTTTTTAACGACGATTCCAGCCAAGAAAACGGCGGCAGGACCCTTTTCCCCTCAACCCCGGCCAGCTTGACCTATTCTGTCAGCGCCGCGCAGGTTGGCGGAACAAAGACCGTGACTGGCACCGCGACCTCCAGCTCATTCTCGATATCGATTCCTTTTACAACAACGACCGAAAAATGGAACATCACCCTAAGCGCAAAGTCAAGCAGCAAAGTGGTCCTCCAGGCTGTAAAACAAGTATCTTATTCAACGACCGGAAGCAGCCTTTCTATGCCGCTGGACTATTATTCGGGAGCTTCTACCGAAACCGGCGGCATCAGCCTTACAATTCCAATCTCCACGACAGGAACTACCGCCAGCGGAATCAGCAGCGCAAAAGTAACTTACAACAAATCCGGAGGAACGGCATCAACAGAGAGCGCAACCTTAAGCGGAACTAACGTGACTTGGTCAAAAACCAGTCTTGCCCCTGGCTTATACACCGTTAAGATTGTCTTTTACAGCGGAACAAGCGGAGCGGGCAACATCGTTTATGTTATCAACGAAACCGCGATGGTTTACTCAAACCTTACGACTTCCGTTCCATACGGCCACGCGGACTATATCGCCTCAAGCGGATCCGGCTTTACCACAATTACAAGCGCTGTGGTGAACAAACAAAACAGCGTGTTGGCCAGCGGCAAGGTTTATGTTGGCGGATCAGGCGTTTCTGGAGTGACGGCCAACGACAGCAATAGCGGCTCGGCCTTTGCCCCTGTAAAAACTCTTTACAAGGCTTTGGATATCGTAAACGATATGGCCGCAAAAAACTCGTCCCCAGAATACATCGTTCAAGTCCAGGGCGACATTGACGCGGGAACGACTGCGAACAAAACGGCCACGGTAAATAGCGGCGTAAAAGTAAAAATACTCGGAGACAGTACTACAAGCTGGCGAACAATCAGCGGCGGAAGCACTGCTGGAACCTACAATATTTCTTCTAACGGAACGGTCACTGTTGGATACTTGACCTTTGACAAACTAAGCAACATTCAAGTGGCCGCGGGAACGCTGACAATTGACAACTCCAGCGTCACAAACGCAACGAATGGCGGCTTTTCTGTTTCAACCGGCGCGACGCTAACGTCCACGGAAGGCTTGACAATAAGCGCTTGCAGCCGTTCTAGCGGCGGCGGCGGCATAGTCAGCGTCGGAACGCTTACCCTTACCGGAACGACAATCAGCGGATGCAAAGCCACTACTGATGGCGCGTCAACTTATTCTGGTTGCGGAGGCGCCTTGTTGGTTGCCGGCGCGACAACGTTGACTTCTTGCACAATCGGATCTGCAAGTCCGTCCACTACCGCATCGTCGCAGACGGCATGCTCAAACCACGCGGCGAACAACGGCGGCGGCATTTACATTTATGGCGGCGCGACGGTTACTTTAGGAAGCAGCACAAAAGTGCAATACAATTACGCCGGAGGAACGTCAGGCAGCGGCGGCGGCATTTACATTAACAACGGAAAGCTTGCTCTTACAGGCGGAACTACTCCTGTCACAATCGGCTTTAACGGAGCCGCGACTGATGGCGGAGGCCTATACATTTCAAGTTCGTGCGCCAAGGCGATAGAGTTAAAAGGAAACTTTTACAAAAATTCTGCGGTCGGCAACGGCGGAGCGATTTACACAGCTTCCGGCGCCGCGGTTACGACTCCAACTAGCGACGGTCCCGTAATAGGCGCCAATATACTCGGCATTATGAATTATGGCAATTCAGCCTCTAGCGGCGGCGGCATTTATATTGCGTCTACCGGCGTTAGCTTTGCGGACGCGGTGATAAGTTACAACACGGCTACAAATGGCGCCGGCGTTTACATTGCCGCGTCATCGGGCGCCACATTCGCCAACGGCGGTTCCATCACAAATTGCACAGCGTCGTCATACGGCGGCGGCATTTACAACAATGGCTCGCTTTATTTGTGCGGCGCGCAAATTACGGAAAACAAGGCGACAACTGGCGGCGGCGGCATTTATTCTAGTTCAAAAGTTTGCTTGTATGATGACGCAAGCGGCAATTCCACAACTATTTCCTCATGCCAAATAACAGCGACAACAGGCACTAGAGTCGGCGGCGGCGTTTATGTGGCTGGCGGCGGCTTGTACCTTGGCTACAAAGAATACACAGACACAACCAAGACTGCGAAGGATTGGTCTGGAGCGATATCCAAAAACACCGCATATAATGGCGCCGGCGTATACGTTGCGGCTGGAACTCTTATGATGAGTACAGGAACTATTGGCGGCACAAGTTCAAGTTACGCAAACACCGCGTCGGCCAGCGGCGCTGGCATTTATGTTGCCGGCGGCAGCGCCACGCTAAAAGGCGGAACTATTAAGTATAATTCTGCCAGCGATGCCGCTGGCGGCGTTTATGACGGAGCAAGTGTAGAAATAAGCGGCGCCACGATAGAAAATAATACTGCCGCAAATTCTGGCGGCGGCGTTTTTGTTGCTGCTTCAAAAACATTGAAATTTACAAGCGGATCCATAAAGGGCAATACTGTTATAAAAACAAGCGGCGGCGTTGGCGGCGGAATATATAGCTCCGGATCAATCTTTATAAGCGGAGACGCTGTTGTCGGCGGCTCTTCTTCTAGCGATGGAAATAAAGTAACGTCCACAAGCGGTGGCATGGGCGGCGGAATCTATTGCGCGTCAGGCGCTTTGTATCTTGGCTACAGCGACGCCAGCACCACCGCCAGTTGGACAGGAAGAATAAGCGCAAATTCTATTTCGAGCACTGACGGACAGGGCGGAGGTGTTTACTTTGCCGCAGGCGGCACCGGCACCGGCATTGCAATGGCATCCGGAACGATAGGCGGCGCTACCGACGCCTACGCCAACACGGCGACTCTTGGAGGCGCGATTTATAACGGCGGCAATAAAACGATTGATATGGGCGGCGCCGCTTCAATTCCGCCTGGCCCTAGCGGAAAAAATGACATATATCTTTATACAACTAACGGCGTAATTAATATTACAAGCACGCTTACGGCAACCGCGCCTGTTGGCCTTATATCGATTAAGTCTAGCACTCCGGCAACTACTTTAAATGCCGGAAGGCCTGTAATTAAAACGGCGACTATTAGCGAAACAAATTATAAGAGCTCCGTCGCCAAGTTTGCGGCAAAACAAAACCTAGTAAGGCAGGTAATGTTGTCAACTTCTGGGTCAAGCACATCTTATTCAACCAGCCTTAAAACGAACGGAGAATATGTTAGCATAGCCAGCAAGAAATACGAAGCCTCGCCTGCGATAACACAGTCAAATGTATTTATAAGCGGACGAAACTTTACAATGCCAAGTATTATTGCATGCGACCACGAATGCACGCAGGCTGAGTATGGATTGTATTGTAAATATGGCATTTCGACTAAGGTGCCTAATGCTACGATCGGATTAGGCGATAACTACCCTGCGTATTATGTAAGTTGGTATGACGCGATTGTTTACTGCAATTTGCGCAGCATGGCGGAAGGCCTTGAACCTGTTTATTCTGTAGGCGGAAAAACCGATCCAACTGAATGGACAGGAATAGATAAAACTACAACAACGCCAATTCATTATTGCGCTCCTTCTTCTTGTTCTTGGTCTGTGACGATTAACTACCTCAAGAGCGGCTGGCGCCTTCCATACGAGGCGGAATGGGAATACCTTGCGCGCGACGGTAACCTTACTAATTCGGGCCAATACACGTATTCTGGAAGTAATACTGCAAATGATGTTTCTTGGAATTCAACTAATTCTGGAAACAAAGCGCATCCAGTCAAAGGAATGAATCCAACCTTAACTACAGGAATGTACGATATGACCGGCAATGTTTGGGAATGGAACAATGACTGGTATGTCGCAGATCTTACAGGCGTTGGCTTGACAGGTCCCACAAGCGGAACTGCGCGTCAAGCGCGCCATAGCGGATTTGGTCAGAATAATACCTTGACATATAGAGACTCTGCGTCAACTCCAAACACGCACAATGGCGACCTTGGCTTCCGCGTCGTACGCACGGTGCCGTAAGATTTGCGTAGCTTGGTTTGCGCATTGGCAAGGGCCGCTCAATTGGGCGGCCTTTTTTGGTTTAGGAATTGTGTGTTGTTTGCGGGAGCGCGGGCTAAGCCTCCGCCGACTGCAAGCGTTTTTCAATTTCGAGTTTGTCAACTTTATATTCGCGGGCCGAGCGCTCCCCTTGAAAATTCCGCTTTCTTCCACTATAATATTTTGCGATGGATTTGTTTTTTGGAGCGTCGGTTTCGCCCGGAATTGGGCGGGGCAACGCATTTGTAATTCCCGATCAAGCGCAGCGCGTCATTCCTCAAACGCCGATTACCGCGGAGCAAGTTGATTCCGAATGGCTCCGCTATGTCTACGCGCGCGATTCTGTGGCGGAGCAAATCAAAATTCAGCTTGAACAAATCCAGGGCAACAAGGAAATTTTCGAGACCTATTCGTTGATGCTGGCCGACCCGGTCTTTAACAAGGAAGTGGGCGACTGCATCGCCCAGCGTCTTTTTAACGTCGAGTTCATCCTTGACTTTAAGATGGAGGAATACGCCCAGCGCCTGCGCGACAGCGGAAACGATTACTTGGCCGACCGCGCGCAGGACATCATCGACATCTTTGGCCGCGTCCTCAACGAGCTTTTGAATATTCATCCCTTTGACATGGAGCAAGTTCCCGAAGGCGTCGTCTTGATCGCGCAGTCGCTTAACGCCAGCGACGCGATGGTCATTTCAAAAAAGCGTTTGTCGGGCTTGGCGCTTGTGGAAGGAGGCCTTTCCAGCCACGTGGCCATTTTGGCGCGCAGCTATGGCGTTCCCGCGGTATTCGCTCTTCCCAAAGAAATAAAGAAAATCCATAACAGCGAGCGCATAATCCTTGACGCGGATTCCGCCGAGCTTATCGTGGATCCCGACGCCGGAACGGTATTGGACTACCAAAAAAAAGTGGAGCAAATCGCCGAGCGCAAAAAGGCGCTTTTGCTTTTCCGTTCCAAGCCGGCCCAAACAAAAGACGGCGAGCGCTTTCATCTTTACGCCAACATCGGAACGGTTCAAGAAGCCAAAATCGCTTTGGAAGAAGGAGCGGAAGGCATCGGACTTTTTAGAACGGAATTCCTTTTTATGAACGAATTGAATTCCGGCGAAGGAGGCGCGCGCTCGGTAAGCGAAGAGGCTCAGTTTGAAGCCTACAAAGAAGTTTTGCAAATTATGGGCGACCGGCCTGTCACAATCCGAACGCTTGACGCTGGCGGTGACAAGCTTTTAAAGATGGTTGACGCTCCAGCCGAAACGGAAAAAAATCCTTTGATGGGCTTGCGCGCGATTAGAATGAGTTTGCAAACTCCGCAGCTTTTTAAGACGCAGCTTCGCGCGCTTTACCGCGCCAGCGTTTACGGAAACTTAAAGATTATGTTCCCGCTGATTACAAGCCAAGAACAAGTTGAGCAGGCCCGCGTCATCGCAAAGCAAGTCCGCGACGAGCTTTTGGAAGAAGGAATAAAAGTAAAGGACGTTCCGATTGGAATTATGATAGAGACCGCCGCCGCCGGAATCATCGCCGACTGTCTGGCCACTGTCTCTGATTTCTTTTCTATCGGAACCAACGACTTGACGCAATACACATTGGGCGTTGACCGCGAAAACGTCAACGTGGCCGATTGCTACGACGAATCTCATTTGGCGGTAATGCGCTTGATAGAGAACACAATCAAGGCGGCGAGCGACGCAGGCATACCAGTTTCGGTTTGCGGCGAGATGGCAAGCCGCATCGATTCCGCCATGATGTTGGCTGGAATGGGAATCCGAAACCTTAGCATGGGTCCTTCGCAAATTTCTTTGGTGAAGGAAAAACTTTCTACAATTACCGTAAAAGAACTGGAAGCGATTTTAGATGGAAAACGAAGATAATATTTTGCAAGCCCAAGACGCGGCCGCCTCGACCGATTCCGGCTTTGATCCCGCAAAAACATATGTCAATTTGCCGCTAGTCGTTTTGGCCGGGCGACCCAACGTAGGAAAGTCAACGCTCTTCAACCGCTTTATGAAAAAGCGAATCGCGATTGTAGACCCGACGCCCGGCGTTACCCGCGACCCGGTTGAGGCAACCGCCTTTATCGCCGGAAAACCCGTTCACCTTATGGATACCGGCGGCTACAAGCTTACGCGCGACGTCGGCACGATGGAAGCGGTGATGGACGACTTGGTTGTAGAAAAGACGATTCAAATGATAAAAAAGGCCGACTTGATTTTGCTATTGCTTGAGGCCGGCGAGATCACGCCAGAAGACGAAGAGTTTGTCCAGCAGCTGCGCCCTTATTGGAACAAGGTAATCGCCGCCGTCAACAAGACCGAAGGCGGCCGAAACGAAAGCGACGCCTGGAACTACATGCAGTTTGGCTTTAACGAATTGCTTTTTATCAGCGCCGAGCACGGCGATAGAATTCCTGAGCTTTCGGAAAAAATCGTAAGCCGCCTGGACTTTTCCAACGTAAAGGAAGGTCAGGAAGAAGAGCCGCCGATCCGTATCGCGATTTTGGGAAAGCCCAACACGGGAAAGTCCACGCTGTCCAACCGTTTGACGCACAGCGAGGCCTCTATCGTAAGCGACTACGCCGGAACCACGCGCGACGTTGTCGAAGGAAGTTTCCGCTACAACGGCCGCGACTGCCTTTTGCTTGACA
Source organism: Treponema sp. (assembly GCA_016290995.1). Lineage (GTDB taxonomy): Bacteria > Spirochaetota > Spirochaetia > Treponematales > Treponemataceae > Treponema_D. Next base: position 35,740 of record JAEEVR010000010.1, read on the forward strand.
CGGCGGGAATCAGGCGCAAAAGCAAAGTAAAGGAAAACGTTGAATATTATTCGGTCAACCGCGCGATAAAAACTTTGGACGACTGCGACGTTGTCTTCTTGATGATCGACGCGCAAGAAGGCCTTGCCGAGCAAGACAAAAAAATCTGCGCGCTTGCCTACGAGCGCGGCCGTCCGATAATTTTTGTCCTCAACAAATGGGACACGCAAGAAAAGGGAAGAACCGCCGCTCGCAAGGCCGAAGAAAACATCCGCATAATGTTTGGCCAAATGAACTGGGCTCCGATTGTCGAAACGTCCGCGCTCAACGGCGACGGAATGAAAAATCTTATGGACACCGCGCTTGAGCTTTACAGCCAAGTGACTCGCAAGGTGGAGACGGCCGCGCTCAACGCCGCGCTAAAGGATTGGCTTTTCAAATATCCGCCGCCGGCTTCAAAGACAATGCATTTTAAAATCCGCTACATGACGCAAACAAGCGTCAATCCCGTTAGCTTTGTGATATTCGCCACGCGGCCTGACACCGTTCCGCTTACTTATATTACGTTCCTAAAAAACAGAATCCGCGAAGACTTGGGCTTTGACAAAATTCCCGTCCAGCTGGAACTTAAGGCCAGCCGACAAAAATGGGAAGACCGGGAGCGCTGATGTACACGATTGGCCAAGTGGAAGAGATTACCGGCGTAAAGCAGCACGTCTTGCGCTATTGGGAAGAAGTGATTCCAGGCTTTGCGCCAAAAAAAGATTTTGGCGGCCGCCGTCTCTACAGCCAAAAAGATATGGAAACCGTTTTGCGAATGAAGCATTTGATTTACCAAAAAAAATTCACGATCGAAGGCGCGCGCGACCAAATCATAAACGAGTCCGAGGCCTTTGAAAAATCCGCCGACTTGCTTGGCCAAATTAGAAGCGCCCGCCGCGAATTGACCGAAGCGTTTTTTGCGCTTAGAAAACTTAGATAGGGCGGAACTATGGAAAAAAAATCCGGCGCCAAAATCATTCAAAGCCTTTTTGACCCAAAACAAATTCCCGACGACGCCAAAAAAATTTTGCAAGACTTTGACCAAATCGCGCAAAGCTCTATGCCTGCAAACTCCAAGCAGCTTGTCGCGCTTCCAAAACAAATCCGCGAGCTTAGCCACCAAATGACCGACGACCGCGGTTCGCGCCGCTTGGGCTACATGAACGAAAAAACTTTTTTGGCTTCTTACGTCCGCTACTTTATGTGGTGGAACCTTGTGCGCCTTACGCGCCTTTTTTCCAACCTTGACTTTGATTTTTTGAGCGACGGCGACGTTTGCCTTGACATCGGAAGCGGCCCGCTGACATTGCCTTGCGCTCTTTGGTTAGCCCGCCCCGACTTGCGGTCAAAAAAACTTGTTTGGTATGTGATGGACATTTCGCAGCTTGCGCTTTCGTTGGGCGAGGAAATCTTTTTGTCCGTCGTGGCGGCGACCGGCGGCGAGCCTTGGAAAATCGTCCGCGTAAAAGGGCCGCTTGGAACTGCGGTAAAAGAAAAGGCTGCCTTTGTCAGTTGCGCCAATATGTTCAACGAGATTCTCCAAAAGCAAAGCGAGCCGCCGGATTTTTTGGCAAAGAAATATTCGCAGTCTCTTTTTAAGTATTTGGATTTTGGGGAACAAGCCTCGCCCGCGATTTTTTTGGCGGAGCCCGGAACGCCTGGGTCGGGGCGTTTTGTTTCACTGATGCGCGACGCCTTTATCAGGCGCGGTTTGTTTGCCGCGGCTCCTTGCCCTCATCAACAAAACTGTCCAATGGACGGCCGCCGATTAGGAAAAGGCGGCGCCACAGGCAAGTGGTGCAACTTTGCTTTTGACACCGACGACGCTCCCAAAAAGCTTTTGGCTCTTTCCGCCAAAGCCGGCATCCCCAAAGAGCGCGCCGTAATTTCGTTTGTCTACGCCCGCGCCCAGTCGGACGCAACTGAGACTGCTGGCAAGCCCAAGACTTGCGGCGGCCTTTTGCGCATCGCCTCCGACATAATACGCGTGCCCGCCGCAGAGCCCGGCCAAAAGCCGCGGATCGGCCACTACGCTTGCTCCGAGCAGGGCTTGGTCCTGGCGCTTTCAAAAGGCGGCCATCGCGTTTACTCCGGCGACTTGGTTGAGATTGAAAATGCCGGCAAGCCCAAGAGCGGGGCCGCGCGCGACGCCAAGACCGGCGCGTTGATTGTAGAGATTTAGCGCGCGAACTTGAAGCCGTTTCGGCCTGAGCGCTTTATTTCGTAGAGGGCCGCGTCGGCCTTTTCGATTAACTCTTCGTTCCAGCCGCTTTTGCTGATGGCGATTCCGCAGCTAAGAGTTGTCAAAGGAATTTCTTTTTGGCTTTTTTCGTCCAACTTTCTAAAGAGCGTCGTCATCTTTGAGGCGATCAAGAGTTTTGTCTTTTCTTCGTCTTCGTCGCATTTAGAAAGAACGACTGCAAATTCGTCTCCGCCTATGCGGGCTGCGTAGTCCGTCGAGCGGAAGGTCGAACTTATGATTTGCGCCACTGCCTTTAGCGTTTGGTCGCCGACAGAGTGTCCGTGCTCGTCGTTTATTTCCTTGAACTTGTCGATGTCAAGCATGATGTAGGCCACGCTTTCCTTTGATTCCTTAAGCGACTTTAAGATCACCTTGAAGGCCCGTCTGTTTATGAGACCGGTCAGTTCGTCGTGCTCAGCCCTTTGGCGCAAAAGGTTTTCTTTCTCCATTGCCATGTCGAACATGTCGTTGTAAGTTTCTCGTAAAAGTTCCAGCTCTTTTGTTCGCGCGGCCTTTAGCTTTTGGCCGTTCTTGATGCTTTTGATGAAAGTGTAAAGCGAGTTGACCACAAATACTATTATGATAAGGAAGAAGGCCAGCGAAACAACTACGATCAGTATGATTCCGGCTATCGTGTTGTAAAATGAGGCCCTAAGGTTTTTGGCGTTGTATTCGTTTACGGCGCTGTTATGCTTGAAAATTTCTTCAACAGCGTTTGCCCTGTAGCTTGAGATTGTCTTCTTCATCGAAAAGTATTTGTCTGAAAACAAAATCAGCCAAGCGGTCGCCATTTTTGTCTTGAAGTCCATGGCCTTTTCTTCGGCCGAAAGCTCCACGTTTTCAATGGCGGCAGGAACGTTGTAAGAAGAATTTTTATCGTAGCCCTTTGCCACTACGACAAGTTTCATCGCCTTGTATTCAAACTCTTCGAGGGCTTTGGACTCTTTTAGCGCCATTTCCAAAAATGCGGTGGAACGTTCGAGGGTTCCAGCGTTTTTAATTTCCTCAAGCGCCTTTTCGCGCCTCTTGTTTTCGTTCACTTCGAAAAAATAATGCTCAAGGTGGCTCCACTCGCCTGTGATTGCAAAAAGCCTGGATTCGTCCGTCAAAAAGTCGGAAGCCTCCTGCAAGGTTACCGCGGACTGCGCCACCTTTTGAAATTGAAACGAGTTCTTTTCAAAATGCTGGAATTGCAAGGGAACCTTTATGGCGCTGGTAATTAAAACGGCGCTCATAGCAAGCATTACCGTGAGAAATATAAAACTGACTGTCCTAAGATGTATCTTCATTTCTTGGTTCGCCTTTCTTCTATAATAACAAGAATCGCGATTTTGCGCAATGATAGCAAAAGTTTATTTGCTAAAGGCGGAAGTTGTGTCCAAGGAGATTAATTCGCCAGAAGCCTTTTTGTATTCCAAAATGGCGTTCATGTAGTTTATGAAAACCTGGCAGTACGACGAAACCGCCAAAAGGTATTTTTGGTCTTGGTCCAAAAGATTGTTGACGGTAATCAAGCCCGCCCTAAACCTTTGCTGCTCGTTTTCGTAAAGGTTCTTTTGCAAGCTTAAAATTCTGTCCGCGTCGTCAACCTGGGCCTTGTATGCCGAAAGTTTTTGCGCCGCGTTCAGCAGTTGGAGCGAAAGCGCGTTCTTGGCCTTGTTGTATTCGGCGGCGCTGGAATTGTATTCCGCCTCGGCTTCTTCAAACGCGCCTTTTTTGGCGTGGTTTCCAAGCATTATGATGACGCCGGCGGAACCGTTCAAGTTAAGCCCCTTGACGTTCCAAAAGGGAGAAAGTAGGAATTCGCCGACATTGTTTGAATAGGTCGCGCCCGTCGTTCCCAGGCCCAGCTTGAAATTCGCGTCAGGCATTTTGTCGGTCTTCGCCATCTTCATTTTTAAAAGGCTGGATTCCATCTTTCGCTTTAACGCCTTTAGGTCCGGCCTGTTTTCCTCAAGGTAAGCGATCAATTCTTCGCTTATCTCTTTTGCTTCTGGCGGCGCCACTTGGGCAAAGTCGATCGTTTCAAAGGGGCTTTGCGGAATTCCCACCGAGTCAAAGTCCGGGACTCCGATCGATGTCATCAACTTGATTTTGGCCTGGTCAAAAGCCATTTTGGCCTCTTGCAGCCGCCTGCGGTTTTCAAGCTCGTTCACTTGCATCGCAAGCAAGTCGTTCCTAGAGCGCGCGCCGCTTTGAATCAAAACTTGCATGTTCGCCACGCGCTGCTCGCTCTTTTTTTGCAAGTCTTCCAAAAGCTCAACGTTTCTTTGCGCCATGTAATAATTCCAAAAGTCGTTGGAGGCCTTGATGATTGTTTGCGAGACTGAATCGACAAGCATGCTTTCCATCGCGTCAAGGTTTTCCTTCGCCGCCTTGATTTTCATCGCGGCCATGGAATTTTTGAACGACTTGAAAAGCGGAAGCGAAAGCTCCAAGCCAAGCTGGCCAATGTTGCGTCCGTTTTCTTCGCTGTATTTGGAATAATTGTCTGAGTCAAAGTTGGAGCCATAGCTGTACTTGGGAACGTCGCGCTGGCGTCGCAGGGTGTAAGAGACTTTTGCCTCTAGGCCAAAGCTGAACAATTTTTTGGCGAATATTGAGCCGGAAGTTTGATGGCGCAAAGTGTTGTCGGAATAAACGCCGTAATTTGTGTTTGGCGTCAGGAACGAATACGAATAAATGTAGTTGGTGTCCCTGTGGTCTACGGGATTTTGCTTCATTGAGTATTCCGCCTGCGCTCCAAGCTGAACGTCCAAAAGGCCGGTGGCTTGGTGGTATTGTCCGCGCGCGGCGGCCACCGCGTATCTTTGCTTTGACAAGTCAAAGTTGTTTTCTACCGCAAGAATGATCGCGTCGTTGAGGGTGAGGCGTTTTTCGTTTTGTTCAGGAACTTGCGGCTCTTCTTGGTTTTGAGCCTGCTCTTGCGCTTGCGTCTCTGTTTGGGCCTCTTCCTGGGCGGAGCAAATGCCTAGGGCAAAAAGGGCCGCGCAAAGGGCCGCCGCCTTTTTTAACTTAATCATTTCTTATTTTAACATATTTTTCGAAGGCAAAGCAAGGATTTTTTAGCCTTTCTTGCGGGAGGAACGATAAAAAAAACTCAAAAAAAATCCCTTGAATTCCCTTGACACATTTTTGAAATTTCTATAAACTCAATGAACTATCATTGCGATAATTGCCCTTGTAGCTCAGCCGGTAGAGCGCAGCCATGGTAAGGCTGAGGTCTGCGGTTCGATCCCGCACGGGGGCTCATCTAGTGATTTGTATAGGAGATATATATGGGTAGCAAAAAGAAAGGCGCGGTAGAAATCATCGCTTTGCAGTGTTCAGAATGCAAGCGCAAAAATTACACAACAACAAAGAACCGCAAGAACATCCAGGGCAAGTTGGAGCTTAAAAAGTATTGCCCCTTCGAGCGCAAGCACACCTTGCACAAAGAAACAAAGGTAAAATAAGGGCAAAGGCCTTTTAGGCCTTTCCTTGTTTATATTTAGGGCGGTAGTTCAGTTGGTAGAGCACCGGTCTCCAAAACCGGCTGTCGCGGGTTCAAGTCCTGCCCGCCCTGAAATTTTTTGGATTTTATTGAGGAATATATGGCAAAAGTATCTAATTTCTTTAAAGATTGCGTCCACGAACTCAAGCTTGTAGTTTGGCCGACAAAAGATCAAGTTTGGTCAAGCGTTAGGGTAGTAGTTGTTTCTACCATTATTGTTTCAATTGTTCTTGGAGCGCTTGATTTAGGATTTACCGCGCTTTTCCGCCTCTTGATGAAGTAAGGACCAAAAATGGCAAACGAGTGGTACATTGTTCAGACCTACACAGGTTATGAAGGCAAGGTGAGCCGCGTAATCCAGCAAAAGTTGGACGCCGGCGAGCTTAGTTCAGACATTGTAAAAAGCATTAAAGTTCCCGAAGAAGAGCTTGTTGAGATTAAGGACGGAAAGAAAAAGTCCCGCAAAAACAAGATTCTTCCCGGCTACATCATGGCCGAGCTCGATTTGCCCGATTTGGGTTGGAAAGAAACTTGCAACAAAATTCGTCATATTCAAGGCGTTTCCGGCTTTGTTGGAACAGCTCCCAACGAGCGCCCGCGCCCGATTTCAATCGACGAAGCTAAAAATATTTTGATGCGTTCCGGCGAGATCAAAGGCGAAAGGCCCGCGCGCATCAAGCAAACATACGCCATCGGCGACACAGTCAAAATCATTGACGGTCCGTTTAAGGAATTTAGCGGAACGGTTGACGCCCTTGACGACGAAAAAGAAAAGCTTACGGTCACTGTCCAGATCTTTGGCCGCGCCACTCCGGTCGAGCTGAGCATGACCCAAGTGGAAAAAGCTATCTAGTTGAATCGACCATTTTTGGGAGGAACGCTCGTCCGTTGGACTTCTACGTTCCGCTAATACCAATTTAGGAGATACACAAAATGGCAAAGAAAGAAGTAACCGCTGTCATCAAACTTCAGTGCCCTGCTGGCGCTGCGACACCGGCCCCGCCGATTGGACCCGCCTTGGGCCCTCATGGTGTAAGCGCTCCGAAATTTGTACAGGAATTCAACGACAGAACCAAGAAAATGGAAAAGGGACTTATCATCCCGGTCGTTCTTACTGTTTACAAAGACAAGTCTTACACATTCATCCTTAAAACCCCTCCAGCAGCCGTTCTTATCAAGAAGGCTCTCAAGTTGGAAAAGGGTTCTGCGAATCCGCTCCGCGACAAGGTAGGAAAGCTTACCAAGGCGCAGCTTGAAGAAATCGCAAAGACAAAGATGCCCGACATCAACGCGAACGACCTTGAGGCCGCGAAGAAAATCGTAGCCGGAACCGCTCGCAGCATGGGCGTTGAGGTGGAGGCCTAAATGAAACACGGAAAGAATTACCGCGCGGCCGCGGCCAAATACGATCTTACAAAAAAATACGACGTTCCGACAGCCGTTAAAATGGTTCAGGACATGAAGTTCGCCAAGTTCGACGAAACAGTGGAAGCCCACATCAACCTTAAGTTGGGCAAGAACGCCACAGTTCGCGACACTTTGGTGTTCCCCAACCAGTTTAGAGGCGAAAAGAAGGTTTTGGTATTCTGTAAGGAAGACCGCGTCCAGGAAGCCTTGAGCGCTGGAGCCGCTTTTGCCGGCTCAACTGAGTACATCGACAAAGTAAAGGGCGGCTGGCTTGATTTTGACATCGCCGTAGCCACTCCCGACATGATGAAAGATGTAGGACGTTTGGGTATGGTTTTGGGACGCAAAGGCTTGATGCCCAACCCCAAGACTGGAACTGTAACAAACGACATCGCAGCCGCCATCGGCGAGCTTAAGAAGGGTCGCACGGAATACCGCGCCGACAAAACAGGCATTGTTCATATCGCCGTAGGCAAAGTTTCTATGGATGCTGACAAGATTGCCCAGAACGTAGACGCTTTGATCGCCGAAATCGAGCGCAAAAAGCCGTCTGACGCCTCTGCGGACTACATCCGCACAATCTCAATCAGCTCTTCTATGGGCCCTGGCGTTTGGATCAACCACAAGGACGAGGAGTAAAAAATGGCAGTTCGTTCAAAGACAATCCAGCCGGCTAAAACAGCCGCTATCGAAGCCGCCAAGAAAACTCTCGGCGAATACAACGACTTCATTTTCGCGGATTACCGCGGCTTGACTGTAGAGCAGATCACAGCCTTGCGCGGAAAGCTTCGCGAAAAGAATTCTGCGATTAAAGTTATCAAGAACAACTTTGCCCGCATCGCGTTTGAAGGCATGGACATTAAGGACGTTGCCGAATACCTCAAGGGACCCACGGCTATCGCCATGGCCAAAGAGGATTCAAACGAAACAGCCAAAGTTTTGTTCGACTTTGCTAAAGAAGCCCCCGCGCTTAAAGTAAAGGGCGCTTTGGTCAACAAAGAAGTTTACGATGTTGCCAAGATCGAGGCCTATTCAAAGGTTCCCGGAAAGAAGCAGCTTATCGCTATGCTTATGTCTGCCATCAACGGACCGGCCCAAAAGCTCGCCGCCACATTGCAGGCTTATGTTGACAAAAAATCTAAGGAAGGCGATGCCCCCGCGGCCGCGCCCGCTCCTGCAGCCGAAGCCGCCGCTCCCGCAGCGGAAGCTCCCGCTGCCCCTGCCGCCGAGGCTCCAGCAGCTCCCGCCGCTGACGCCGCTCCGCAGGCTTAAATGCAATTAAACCGCAGTCAGGCTTCATCAGCTGTCGACTGTCTGCGGTAAAAGCTCAAGGCGTTTCTTGGAAACAGCCTTGGCCGCGGCGGATTTCCGCAGCGAATATCAAACATTATGGAGAAGACAATATGGCAGCTTTGACAAATGATCAGATTTTGGACGCTATCGCGTCAATGAGCGTTCTGGAAGCCTCAGAACTCGTAAAGGCTATGGAAGAGAAGTTCGGCGTAACAGCCGCTGTAGCCGTAGCCGCCGGTCCCGCCGCTGGTGGAGCCGCCGCCGCCGCTGATGACGAGCAGACAGAATTCTCTGTTAGCTTGGATTCATTCGACGCCGCCAAGAAGATTGGCGTTATCAAGGCCGTTAAGGCTCTTACAAACCTCGGACTTGGCGAAGCCAAGGCTTTGGTTGAAGGCGCTCCGAAAGTTCTCAAAGAGGGCTTGAGCAAGGCCGATGCCGACAAGTGGATTGCCGACATCACAGCCGCCGGTGGAAAGGCCAGCAAGAAATAAGGCTTTTTTGCCAAACGCGCTTGCCTTGCGGCGGGCGCGAAAACTCCCGGGAGCGGGGCGGATTTTGTCCGTTTCGCTTTCGGGAGCGTTTTCGTTTTTTGATCTTTGTAATTATTTTAAGTGTTTTACGGGCGGTTTTTTTTGTGCTGAACAGAGTTTCTGTTTGTAGCAAAGAATTCTGACCTAACAATAAAACAACGGGGGACCTTAATGTTCGCAAAAAGCCGGACAATCAACCGTCAGTACTATGGTAAGGACATCAAGTCTTCAATGGATGTCCCGAATCTTATCGAAATTCAAACAGCGTCGTATGAATACTTCCTTCAGCGCAAAAATTTGGAAGAGGGCAAGCCCCTTCTTAACCAGGGTTTGCAGGAAGCCTTCTCTTCAACATTCCCGATCGAAAGCCCCAACGGCGACATGACTCTTGACTATGAAAAGTATAGGCTTGATTTTGAGGGAATTAAGTGCTCCGAATTGGAATGCAAGCAAAAGGGCCTCACTTACGCGGTTCCTTTAAAGGCCGTCATCAACCTTATTTTTAAGGATACTGGCGCCATTCTCCAAAGAGAAATATATATGGGCGACATTCCGCTCATGACTGATCGCGGAACTTTCATCATCAGCGGAAACGAGCGCGTAGTCGTATCGCAGATTCACCGCTCTCCGAACGTAATTTTCAACTATGACAAGGGCGTGTGGGGAAGCCGCATCATTCCTTACCGCGGATCTTGGCTTGAGTTTGAAATCGACCAGAAAAAAGAATTGATTTTTGCAAAGATTGACCGCAAGAAAAAAATCTTGGGAACAATCTTCTTGCGCGCGCTTGGTTTTGAAAGCCGCGAAGAAATCATCAAGGTCTTCTACCAGACGGAAAAAGTCGCCGTAAAGAACAGCAACAGCGCTCGCGAAGCGATTGTTGGCAAAGTTCTTTCTAAGGCCATTTACATAAAGGATTCAGAGTCCGGCGAAGAAAAGAAGCTCTTTAAGGCCGCCACTCGTTTGCATCCGCACGACATCGACGACTTGATCGCCAACGGCATCAAAGAAATCGAAGTCATCAAGTTTGACACACGCAAGAATCCCGACGACAAGGAAGAAAAGAACCTTTCTCTTGCCAGCGACATCATCATCAACTGCTTTGAGCGCGAGGAAATCAAGTTCGTAAAAGAAGGCAACGAGTCTGACGAGCCGACAAAAGAAGAAGCCTTGAGCGCCGTTTACAGCGTTCTCTTGCCCGGCGAACCGATCACTTTTGAAAACGCGGAAAAAGACTTGGAGTCAATGTTCTTCTCCGACCGCCGCTACGACTTGGGTCGCGTTGGCCGCTACAAGCTTAACAAAAAGTTTGACTACAATCCTCCGTTGGAAACGCACACTTTGGAAAAGGACGACATCACTAACACGATGAAGTACTTGATCAAGGTTTACATCGGCGAGGAAACTAAGGACGACATCGACCACTTGGGCGCCCGCCGCATCCGTTCCGTCGGCGAATTGTTGACTAACAGCATCAAGACAGCCTTTGCGAGAATGGATCGCATCGCCAAAGACAGAATGCAGAGCAAGGAATTTGAAACTCTCAAGCCCTCTGACTTGATTTCTTCAAAGCCGATCAGCGCCGCAATCAAAGAGTTCTTTGGCTCTTCACAGCTCTCTCAGTTCATGGACCAGATCAACCCGCTTGCCGAGCTTACTCACAAGCGCCGCTTGAACGCTTTGGGACCCGGCGGTCTTTCACGCGACCGCGCCGGATTTGAAGTCCGCGACGTCCACTACTCTCACTATGGACGCATGTGCCCGATCGAAACTCCTGAAGGACCGAACATCGGTTTGATCGTTTCGTTGGCCATTTACACTCGCGTAAACGACTACGGCTTCCTTGAGGCTCCTTACCGCAAGATCGAAAACGGAAAGGCCACAAAGAAAGTTGAGTACCTCTCAGCCATGGACGAAGACAAGTACTACATCGGCCAGGTAAGCGAAGGCATGAAGGCCGACGGATCGTTCGCGACTGACATGATTTCTTGCCGCCACAGAGGCGACTATACAACACGTTCTCCAAAAGACGTTCAGTATATGGACGTTTCTCCGCGCCAGGTAATTTCTGTTTCCGCCGCGCTCATTCCTTTCTTGGAGCACGACGACGCCAACCGCGCCTTGATGGGCTGCAACATGCAGCGCCAGGCCGTTCCTCTTTTGTTTCCGGAGCCTCCGCACGTTGGAACCGGAATGGAGCAAAAGTGCGCCTACGACTCTGGCGTTTTGGTTAAGGCCAAGCGCGCCGGCGAAGTTGTTAAAGTTACAAGCGAATGCGTAACTGTCAAGCCCGAAGGCGGAAAGCGCGGCGAGGTTGACAACTACGTTCTTCTTAAGTACCAGCGCACAAACAACGACACTTGCAACCACCAGCGCCCGACTGTTGAAGTTGGCGAAAAAGTTCAGGAAGGCTCAGTCCTCGCTGACGGACCCGCTACATTCAACGGCGAGTTGGCCCTTGGCCGCAACATTCTTGTTGGCTTCGTTCCGTGGAACGGATACAACTATGAGGACGCCGTTCTTATCAGCAAGCGCGTTGTAAAGGAAGACATGTATACTTCCATCCACATCAAGGAATTCTCAGTTGAAATTCGCGAGACTAAGCTTGGTCCCGAAAAAATCATGCGCGACATTCCTAACACCGCCATGAAGAATCTTGACAACCTTGACGCGGAAGGCATCATCCGTATCGGCGCCAAAGTAAAGAGCGGCGACATCTTGGTTGGAAAAGTCACTCCCAAGAGCGAAGCGGAAACCACTCCCGAATTTAAATTGCTCAACTCGATCTTTGGCGAAAAGGCCAAAGACGTTCGCGACACTTCATTGCGCGTTCCGCACGGAGTTGAAGGCGTTGTAATCGACATTCAGCGCCTTAAGAGGAGCGAAGGCAATGACTTGAACCCCGGCGTTGACCAGGTTGTAAAAGTAATGATCGCCAACAAGCGCAAGCTCCGCGAAGGCGACAAGATGGCCGGACGCCACGGAAACAAGGGTGTTGTTTCGCGCATCTTGCCCGAAGAAGACATGCCCTACTTGGAAGACGGAACTCCGCTTGACGTTTGCTTGAACCCCTTGGGCGTTCCTTCGCGAATGAACATCGGACAGATTATGGAATCTGAGCTTGGAATCGCCGGAAAGTACTTGAACCAGTTCTTTGAGTCGCCGGTATTCCAGTCGCCCAGCCAAGAGCAGATTGCCAAAAAGCTTGAGGAAGCCGGACTTTCAAAAGATTGTAAGCAAATCGTTCGCGACGGCCGCACAGGCGAGCCTTTCGTTAACCCGATTTTTGTCGGCGTCATCTACTATATGAAGCTGCACCACTTGGTTGACGACAAGATGCACGCCCGCTCAACCGGTCCTTACTCTTTGGTCACACAGCAGCCGTTGGGAGGAAAAGCCCAGTTCGGCGGCCAGCGTCTTGGAGAAATGGAAGTTTGGGCGCTCGAAGCCTATGGCGCCGCCAACACATTGCAGGAAATGATGACCATCAAATCCGACGATATGAACGGCCGCTCAAAAGTTTACGAGTCAATAGTAAAAGGCGAGCCTTCAACTCCCGCTGGAGTTCCGGAATCATTCAACGTATTGGTTCAGGAATTGCGCGGCTTGGCTCTTGACTTTACGATCTACGACGCTAAGGGCAAGCAAATCGCCCTTACCGAACGCGACCAAGAATTGATTGACAAAGCTTCTAGCGGCTTTGACAAGGGAGATGAATAATGCGCGATATCGAAGATTTTGACAGTATTAAAATAAAATTGGCCTCGCCGGACACGATCCGCGCTTGGTCTTACGGCGAAGTAAAAAAGGCCGAGACAATCGGCTACCGCACTTTGCGTCCTGAGCGCGACGGTCTTTTCTGCGAACGCATTTTTGGAACCACTAAGGAATGGGAATGCTATTGCGGAAAGTTCAAGTCAATCCGCTACAAGGGCGTAATTTGCGACCGCTGCGGCGTTGAAGTAACTCACTTTAAAGTTCGCCGCGAACGCACCGGCCACATCGAGTTGGCCGCTCCGGTAAGCCACATTTGGTATTACCGCTCGGTTCCCAGCCGCATGGGAAAGCTTTTGGACTTGCCGGTTGGATCTTTGAAGAGCGTTTTGTATTACGAAAAATACATCGTCATCGATCCGGGCGAGACTGACCTTAAGAAAATGCAGCTCTTGAGCGAGGACGAGTATCGCGAAGCCCAGGAACGCTACGGCCAGTCATTTGTTGCCGGCATGGGCGCCGAAGCGATTAAGACTTTGCTTGAGGGCTTGGACCTAGACGCCTTGGCCGCGGAACTTCGCGCCAAGATGATCGAAAAGGGCGCCAAGAGCGACAAGCATCTTCTTAGCCGCATCGAAATCGTGGAAAACTTCCGCGCTTCCGGCAACAAGGCTTCTTGGATGATTTTGGACGTCGTTCCCGTTATGCCGCCTGAGTTGCGCCCGATGGTTCAACTTGACGGAGGAAGATTCGCCACATCCGACCTTAACGACTTGTACCGCCGCGTAATCAACCGCAACAACCGCCTTAAGAGATTGCTTGCCCTCAACGCGCCTGACATTATTATCCGCAACGAAAAGCGAATGTTGCAGGAAGCCGTTGACTCATTGTTCGACAACTCTAGAAGAAAGGGCCGCTCAATCAAGGGCGCCTCTAACAGGCCGCTTAAGTCAATCAGCGACATGATCAAAGGAAAGCAGGGCCGCTTCCGCCAGAACTTGCTTGGTAAGCGCGTAGACTATTCAGGACGCTCTGTAATCGTTGTTGGACCGGAACTCAAGCTTTGGCAGTGCGGACTTCCGACAAAGATGGCGCTTGAATTGTTCAAGCCTTTCATCATGAAAAAATTGATGGACAAGGGAGTTGCCTTTAACCTTAAAAAGGCCAAGCTTTATGTTGAGCAGGAAGCCCCCGAAGTGTTCGCCGTTCTTGACGAAGTTGTAAGCGAGCACCCGGTATTGTTGAACCGCGCTCCTACATTGCACCGCTTGGGAATCCAAGCCTTTGAGCCTGTATTGGTAGAAGGCAAGGCGCTCAAGTTGCACCCGCTTGCTTGTAAAGCCTTTAACGCCGACTTTGACGGCGACCAGATGGCTATCCACGTTCCGCTCACTCAGGCCGCTCAGATGGAGTGCTGGACATTGATGCTCAGTGCCCGCAACTTGCTTGACCCGGCCAACGGCGGAACAATCGTATATCCGTCACAGGACATGGTATTGGGAATCTACTATATGACTTCCGTAAAGCCCCATGCCAAGGGAGAAGGCAAGCGCTTTTCTTCCGCTGACGAAGTTCGCATGGCCGCCGAGTGCGGAAACATCGAATGGCAGGCCAAGATCAAAGTTCCCGCTCCTAAGGATTCTTTCGACGAAGGAAAATTCAAGAAGGGCGACTTGATCGAGACGACAGCCGGAACATTGGCCTTTAACGAGGCTATGCCCGACGAAGTCAACTACGTAAACGAACAGTACGGCGACAAAAAGCTTAAGAGCATGATCGAGAAAGTTTACCACGACAAGGGCTCTTGGCTTACAATCCAAATGCTCGACGCCATCAAGGCTGTCGGCTACAAGAACGCCACTTTCTACGGAGCCACTCTTTCTATGGACGACATTCTCGTTCCCAAAGAAAAGAAGGACATGGTCGCCAAGGCCAATAAAGAAGTAGAAGAAATTGTTCGCCAGTACACCGACGGACGCATAACCGAAGACGAACGCTACAACAAGGTAACCGACATTTGGCAGCGCACAAACGAAAAGCTCACCGACGTTATGTACGAACAGCTTGAAAAGAACAAAGACGGCTTTAACACAATTTACATGATGGCCAAATCCGGCGCCCGCGGTTCCAAAAAGCAGATTTCTCAGCTTGCGGCTATGCGCGGCTTGATGGCCAAGCCTAACGGAGACATCATTGAATTGCCCGTACGCTCTAACTTCTATGAAGGACTTTCGGTTATCGAATACTTCATTTCTACAAACGGCGCCCGCAAAGGTTTGTCGGACACCGCTCTTAAGACAGCCGACGCTGGTTACATGACTCGCCGTTTGGTTGACGTTGCCCAAGACGTTGTTATCAACGAAGACGATTGCGGCACAATCAACGGAATCGATTACGCGGCCATCAAAGACGGCGATGACATCATCGAGCGCTTGGCCGACCGAATCGAAGGCCACTTTACAATCGAGCGCGTAGTGCACCCGATTACCGGCGAAGTTCTCTGCGACGTTAACTCTTACATCGACGAAAACTTGGCCAAGAAAATCGAGGAAGCCGGCGTTGAAAAGGTTAAGCTCCGCACCGTTCTTACTTGCGAAGCCAAGCACGGCGTTTGCGTTAAGTGCTACGGAAAGAACTTGGCCCGCAACAAGGTTGTCGAAATCGGCGAAGCGGTCGGAATTGTAGCCGCCCAGTCAATCGGTCAGCCGGGTACTCAGCTTACCCTTCGAACATTCCACGCTGGCGGCGCCGCGTCTAAGGTAACTCAGGACAACAACATTGTCCTCAAGTTCCCGGCCATCATTGACAAGATCGAAGGAACCAGCGTTCAGACAAAAGAAGGCCGCTTGTTCACTCGTAAGGGCAAGATGCTTGTCACTCGCATTATCGACAGCGTTGAGACAAAAGACGGAAAGCTTGCCGTTAAAGACGGCGACCGCGTTCTTAAGGGAACTGTTTTGTTCAACTCTAAGAACGGCGACCTTGCCGCTAAAGAAAACGGAATCATCCTTATTAAGGACAAAGTGCTTTACCTTATCGGAAACGAGCAAAAGCAAGAAATTGCCAACGGCTCAATCATCTCTGTTAAGGAAGGCCAGATTGTCGCAAAAGACGCCGTTATCGGAACTTTGCTTGACGCTTACTCAGAGCCGATCATCGCCGAAAACGACGGTTACATCCACTTTGAGGACATCGACGATTCTACAGTTGAGTCTCACGTTGACGAGCAGTCGGGCGTTACAGAGCGCATCATCAGCGACTTGCACCTTGACGAGCGCCAGCCGCGCATCCACATCACTGACGAAGACGGAAACGAGCTTGGAAGCTACTACTTGCCGGCCGGCGCCATTCTTAGCGTTGACGACAAGCAAAAGGTTAGCGCGGGCGTTGTTTTGGCCAAAATGCCAAAAGCCGCCCAAAAGTCAAACGACATCACCGGCGGTCTTCCGCGCGTATCTGAATTGTTCGAAGCCCGCAAGTCTGTCAGCCCCAGCGTTTTGTCGCAGATTTCCGGAACCGTTAAGTTCAAGGATCTTAAGAAGGGCAAGCGCGTGATCGCCGTAGAAGACAAGTACGGCCGCGTTTACGAGCATCTCGTTCCGATCTCTAAGCGAATGCTTGTTCGCGACGGAGACAAGGTTGAGGCCGGCGAGCAGCTTTGCGACGGACAGCCCAGCCCCCACGAGATTCTTGCGATTAAGGGCGAGAACGCTTTGCAGAATTATTTGATGGACGAAATCCAGCAGGTTTACCGCGCCCAGGGCGTAAGCATCAACGACAAGCACATCGGCATCATCGTTCGCCAGATGTTGCGCAAGGTTGAGATTGTTGCCGTAGGCGACACCCGCTTTATCTTTGGCCAGCAGGTTGACAAGTACCGCTTCCGCGAAGAAAACGCTCGCGTTATCGCCGAAGGCGGACAGCCGGCTGTCGGACGCCCGATGTTCCAGGGAATCACAAAGGCTTCGTTGAACGTAGACTCTTTCATCTCCGCGGCTTCGTTCCAGGAGACTACAAAGGTTCTTACCAACGCCGCCATTTCTGGTTCAGTGGATCCGCTCCGCGGCGTAAAGGAAAACGTAGCAATTGGCCATATGATTCCGGCCGGAACAGGCATCAGGAATTACAAGGGCGTTAAGGTTTACGATTCCGGAGACCAGGATTTGGACATCCAGATGAACGAAATCATCGAAAAGCGCCGAATCGAAAAGGAGCTTGCCGAAGCTGAGGCTGAGCGCGAAAAGGAAGCCGCCACAGCCAGCTTTGACAACGAGGACCAGGACTGAACAAGCAGCGTCCGGGCAACGCCTTAGGACGCGGCGAAACCGCTCGAAATAGCCGTTAAGGTTGTTCGAGCGAAAACACGAGCGGTGAAGCGCTTGACGAAATCGCGAGATTTTGTTAGAGTAGCCGTTACCGCTATAAATGAATTTAACCGGGGGTGCTGCCCGGCAATTTATAAAGGAGACATTTTTAGATGCCTACAATTAACCAATTGATTAAAAAGGGACGCAAAACCGCTGCCAACAGGACCAAATCCCCCGCGCTTGAGTCTTGTCCGCAGAAACGCGGCGTTTGCACGCGCGTTATGACGGTAACTCCCAAAAAACCGAATTCGGCTCTCCGCAAGGTAGCCCGTGTTCGCTTGAGCAACGGAATCGAAGTTACAGCTTATATTCCTGGAATCGGACACAACTTGCAGGAGCACTCAGTAGTATTGATCCGCGGCGGCCGCGTAAAGGACCTTCCTGGCGTTCGCTATCACATTATTCGCGGAACAAAAGACACTCTTGGCGTTGACGGACGCAAGCGCGGCCGCTCAAAGTACGGCGCCAAAAGGCCTAAGGCATAATGGAGGACTAGTATGGGAAGACATAAGAAATCTGTCAACCGCCCGATTGTGCCGGATTCACGATACAACAGCCAAGTTGTTTCAAAATTCGTTACTCGCATGATGTTGGACGGAAAAAAGGACATCTGCACTCGCATCGTTTACGAAGCGATGGACAAGCTTAAGGCCAAAACCGAAAAGGATCCTTTGGAAGTGTTCCTCAAGGCTCTTGAGAACGTTAAGCCCCAAGTAGAAGTTAAATCACGCCGTGTAGGCGGCGCGACATACCAGGTACCGGTTGAAATTCGCGACACACGCAAAGAAGCCCTTGCCATGAGATGGATCATCGACGCAGCCCGCAACCGCAATGGTCACGGAATGGCCGACACTCTCAGCGCCGAGCTTTTGGACGCTTTTAACAACACTGGTTCTGCCTACAAGAAAAAGGAAGACACCCACAAGATGGCCGAAGCCAACAAGGCTTTCGCCCACTATCGCTGGTAGTTTTCCGGCCAAAAATCGCCCGTTTTTCGGGCGATTTTTTTTGGCAAAAAATAATTAAAAAACTTTTGTTTCCTATTGACCAAACTGTCAAAATCCTATATATTTCTTAAACCTATCTTTGGTTCTTTGAGAGTCAGGCGGAATTTACAATTCCGGCGGAACCGTAAAGTTAGCGGCAAAACGCTTTCAGGTTTCGCGGTTCTTGGGTGGAATGCCTTGTTGTCAACAAGGCAATAGAACTTCCATACGGGGATTTCTGCGGCGGCTTTTCTATCAGAAAAGCGCCCGCGGCTCAGAGCGCCAAACCGGTTGCCAGCGACGGCAATGAACAGGTGGTGTCGGCCATAAATGTTCCGAAATTATGGAGCGTTATGTTAGAAATTATTTCTTTTACCGTCATTAACGTTCACCAAACAGTCGCATAAAAAAGATGTGTATGCGAATCCGAGTTCTTTCTTCGAAAGCGCGAGGGTTCTGGTTTAAAGCGCAGCACATAAAATATTTTTAAGATGTCGGCAATAAAAGGTTGCCGGCAAGGAGAAAAACATGGCAAAGGAGAAGTTCGAAAGAACCAAACCTCACATGAACGTTGGTACTATTGGTCACGTAGACCATGGTAAGACTACATTGTCGGCGGCTATCACAACGTACTGCGCTAAAAAGTACGGTGACCACGCCCTCAAGTATGATGAAATCGACAACGCTCCGGAAGAGAAAGAGCGCGGTATTACAATCAATACCCGCCACCTTGAGTATCAGTCAGACAAGCGCCACTACGCTCACATTGACTGCCCGGGCCACGCCGACTACATCAAGAACATGATCACTGGCGCCGCTCAGATGGATGGAGCCATCCTCGTAGTAGCTGGCACAGACGGCGTTATGCCCCAGACAAAAGAGCACCTTTTGCTCGCTCGCCAGGTAGGCGTTCCCAAGATCATCGTATTCTTGAACAAGGCCGACATCGCTGACCCCGACATGCTCGAGCTCTGCGTTGCTGACGTTCAGGAAACTCTCGAAAAGTACGGATTCTCTGGAGACACTCCGATTATCACAGGATCTGCCTTCAAAGCTTTGAACGAAGCCGAGAACCCCGAAAACACAAAGTGCATCGAAGAATTGCTCACAGCCATGGACTCATGGTTCGACGATCCCGTTCGCGACGAAGCCAAGCCCTTCTTGATGCCGATCGAAGACATCTTCACAATCTCTGGACGCGGTACTGTAGTAACAGGACGCGTTGAGCGCGGAATCGTTAACTTGAACGACCCCGTAGAATTGGTTGGTATCCGCCCGACACAGGCCTCTACAGTTACTGGCATCGAAATGTTCCAGAAGACTTTGGACCAGGGTATTCCGGGTGACAACGTTGGTATCCTTCTCCGCGGTATCGAAAAGAAAGACGTTGTTCGCGGTCAGGTTCTTGCAAAGCCGGGTTCAATTCACCCGCACACAAAGTTCGAAGCTCAGATCTACGTATTGACAGCCGAAGAAGGCGGACGCGCAAAGCCGTTCTTCTCTGGATATCGCCCTCAGTTCTATTTCCGCACAACAGACATCACAGGTACAGTAAACTTGGATGCCGGCGTAGAAATGGTTAACCCTGGCGACAACACAAAGATCACTGGCGAATTGATTCACCCCGTAGCCATGGACGAAGGCCTTCGCCTCGCCATCCGCGAAGGCGGACGCACAATCGCTTCTGGTCAGGTTACAAAGATCATCGAGTAGTTACTTGTAATTTAAGAACGGGGCCTTTTTGGCCCTGTTCTTAAATGTATTTTTTGGAGGAATCATGGCTAATGGTAAGATTCGTGTCAGACTCAGAGCGTTCGACGTTGAGCTGATCGATCAAAGCGCTAAAGCCATCGTGCAAACAGTTCAGAAAGCGGGCGCCAAGGTTGCAGGACCTGTTCCGCTTCCTACAAGAATCAATAAGTTTACCGTGCTTCGTTCACCTCACGTAAACAAGAAGTCACGCGAGCAGTTTGAAATGCGCACGCACAAACGCCTTATTGACATTTTGAATCCTTCTTCAGATGTAATGGATTCTTTGATGAAACTTGAACTGCCAGCCGGTGTAGATGTAGAAATTAAACAATAAGCGTTGAAGGCTAAAGCCGACTGCGCTTGTTGGAATTAAAAGGCACGGTCCCGTGGATCCGGGATGGCGACCTATAGGAGATTTCAGATGAAAGGTCTGATTGCAAAAAAAGTGGGCATGACCCAGGTATTCGACGAAAGCGGAAATCTGACACCAGTAACCGTGATCCGCGTTGAGCCTAACACAGTCGTTGCCACAAAGAAAAAGGAAAACTGCGGATACGACGCCGTTGTTCTTGGCCTTGACGATTTAAAGCCGTCAAAGGTCAGCAAGCCGTATGCCGGACAGTTTACAGAGAACGTTACTCCCAAAAGAACATTGAAAGAGTTCCGCGATTTTGAAGGCGAAGTTAAGATTGGCGACCAAATCGGCGTCGAGCTTTTTGAAAAGACTCGCTTTCTTGACGTTACAGCCACTTCCAAAGGAAAGGGCTTTCAGGGTGTAATGAAGAGATGGGGCTTCCATGGAGGCCGCGCCACTCACGGTTCTAAATTCCATCGTGAGCCGGGTGGAACAGGCGAGTGTACAACTCCTGGCCACAGCTTCAAAAACATCAAGTTGCCTGGACGCATGGGTACAGAGCGCGTTACGGTACAGAACCTTAAGATCGTTAAAATCGATCCCGAATTGAAGGTTATCATGGTTCGCGGGGCCGTCCCCGGGAATAAAAACTGCACGCTGATCGTCAAGTCCGCGGTTAAGAAATAAGGCGGAGGAAAAGATTTATGGAAAAGAAAGTCTATTCAACCGATGGAAAAGAGCTGCGTACAATTACACTCGACGATAAAGTATTCGGCCTTCCAGTAAATGAAGATGTTATTTACTACGCCATCACAAACGAATTAGCAAACAAGCGTGTTGGAACGGCTTGCACAAAGACTCGCGCCGAAGTGCACGGATCTAACAAAAAGCCGTATAAACAGAAGGGAACAGGAAACGCTCGCCGCGGTGACAAAAAGTCTCCGATTACGGTTGGCGGAGGAACTATCTTTGGACCCAAGCCCAGAGACTTTAGCTACTCTCTTCCCAAAAAGGAAAAGCGCCTTGCAATGAAGTCTATCTTGAGCATGCAGGCTCAGAGCGACAGACTTACTGTTGTTGAGGACTTCACTGTAGAAAGCGGAAAGACAAAAGACTTGGTTAAGATTCTTGACAAGTTTGCCAAGGACGAGCGCACGGTAATCATCCTTAAGGATGACGATGCTAAGATCAAGCAGGCTGGACGCAACCTTTACAATGTGCATTTCCTTTCATACAACCGTCTCAGAGCGCATGATTTGTACTACGGCCGCAAGGTAATCTTGCTTGAAAGCGCCGCCAAGAATCTTAGCGACTTTTACGCGGATAAAAAGGAGGCTGAATAATTATGGAATTCACAGACATTCTTATTGAGCCGGTAATCACTGAAAAAGCCAACGCCCTTCGCGAAGAGAACAAGTATGTTTTCATCGTTCGCCCGGACGCTAGCAAGATTCAGATTAAGGAAGCCGTAAGAAAGCTTTTCAATGTAAAAGTTCTTTCTTGCACGACAATCAACGTAGCCGGAAAAGTAAAGCGCCTTCGCGGAAGCAAGGGCATGACATCCAGCTACAAGAAGGCCATCGTGCGCGTTGCCGATGGTGAAACAATTAAGTTGTTCGAATAGAGCAATAGATAACTAAGGGGAATCAGATGGCTCTTAAAGTATTTAAGCCAATTACACCTGGTACTCGCGGACGTGTTGACCTCCGCAGGGACGACCTGACAGCCGACAAACCCGAAAAGAAATTGACTTCAGGCAAATCTTCCCGCGGTGGACGCGGCGCTGGCGGACGCATTTCAGTGCGCCATCAGGGCGGCGGTCACAAGCAGAAGTACCGTATAATTGATTTCAAGCGAAACAAGCACGGAATTCCGGGAACTGTTCATTCAATCGAATACGATCCCAACCGCAGCGCCAACATCGCTTTGATTTATTACGCCGACGGAGACAAGCGCTATATCATCGCGCCCAAAGGTCTTACCGTTGGAATGAAGGTTATGGCCGGCGAAAACGCCGCTCCTACAGTTGGAAACGCTTTGCCTTTGGCTGCTATTCCGGTAGGATTTACAGTTCACAACATTGAGTTGAACCTTGGCCGCGGCGGACAGCTTGCTCGTTCAGCCGGCGCCAGCGCTCTTATCGCTGCCAAAGAAGGCGACTATGTAACAATCCGCCTTCCGTCAAGCGAATTGCGCCGCGTTCACGCCAAATGCTATGCGACAATTGGCGTTGTGGGCAATGAAGACCATATGAACGTTCAGCTTGGAAAAGCCGGACATCGTCGCTGGATGGGCGTTCGTCCTACTGTTCGCGGTATGGCGATGAACCCTGTAGATCACCCGCTTGGTGGTGGTGAAGGCGCAGGTAAGGGACGCAATCCGGTTACTCCGTGGGGTCAGCCTTGTAAGGGTTACAAAACTCGCAACAAGCGCAAGACGTCGAGCAATTTTATTATTTCACGTCGCAAGAAATAGGCTAGGAGTTAACTGTGTCAAGATCTGTTAAAAAAGGGCCTTTTGTTGAAAAATCGCTCTACAAAAAGATTATCGAAATGAATAAGTCTGGAGCCGCTGACAAGAAGATGGTTAAAACATATTCTCGCTGCTCTACAATTATTCCTGAAATGGTTGGAAACACCATTTCTGTTCACAACGGAAAGTCATGGATTCCGGTATACATCACGGAAAACCTCGTCGGCCACAAGCTTGGCGAGTTTGCTCCTACACGTGTATTCCGCGGACATGGCGGAACTGATAAGACAGCCGCTAAGGCGGACAAATAAAGGTGGATATTATGGCAGAAACTAAAGGCTATGTAGCCACTACAAAATTCCTTATTGCGTCTCCTACAAAGGTTCGCCCTGTAGCTCACGCAATTTCCAGAATGCCTTGTTCAAAAGCCGTGGCTGTTCTTGAAAACATGCCGCAGAAAGGCGCCAAGCTCATCGGCAAGACTCTCAAGTCTGCTATGGCCAACGCGCTTGTTGCTAACGACAAGTTGGATGAAGACATGCTCTATGTAAAAGAAATTCGCGTAGACGAAGGTCCCAGACTCAAGAGAATTTGGTGCCGCGCTCGCGGAAGAGCCGATCAGTTGCTCAAGCGCATGTGTCATATTACCGTCACAGTTGCTGAAAAGGCGGGGGAATAAAAAGTGGGTCAGAAAGTTAATCCGATTGGTTTGCGCTTGGGCGTAAACAAAACATGGCAGTCCCGTTGGTATGCGGATCCTCGCGAATACGCAGACTTGGTTTTGGAAGATTTTAAGATCAGAAAGTTGGTTTCAGACCTTCCTGAATGCAAGGGCGCGGACATCGCCGAAATAGAGATTGTGCGCCACCCGCAGCGTGTTACTATCGTAATTCACACTGCTCGCCCTGGTGTTATCATCGGCGTAAAGGGAGCTACAATTGAAAAAATCAGCGCTGACATTCAAAAGCAGCTTACAAAGAAAGTTCAGATCAAGATTAAGGAAATTAAACGCGGCGATTTGAACGCTTCTTTGATTGCCCAGAATATCGGACGCCAGCTTATGGGCCGCGGCTCGTTCCGCAAAGCTCTTAAGCAGTCAGCCTCCAACGCTATGCGCGCCGGAGCCCAGGGAATTAAGATTCGCTTGGCCGGACGTCTCGGCGGAGCTGAAATGAAAAGGACAGAGGAACACAAGGAAGGACGCGTTCCTCTTCACACTCTTCGCGCTGACATTGACTATGGCACGTTTGAAGCCCTTACAACATACGGAAAGATCGGCATCAAGGTTTGGGTTTACAACGGAATGAACTATGGTCACGAGCAGAATGAAGATGCAGGTCAGATGGTAAGAAAGCCAAGACGCGACCGTCCTCAGCGTTCTTCTGATAAGTCTGAGTCTGAAAAGCAGACAAAAGATACTGTCGCAAAGGCAAGGAGTTAAACGATGCCTCTCGCACCAAAAAGAGTAATGCACCGCAAGGTGCAGCGCGGAAAGCAGCACGGTTTTGCTACCCGCGACAATCATATTGACTTTGGCGAAATCGCTTTGGTTGCTATGGAGCCGGCTTGGCTTAACGCTCGCGTTATCGAAGCCTGCCGTGTTGCCATCAGCCGCAAGCTTGACCGCAAAGGCAATATTTGGATTCGTGTATTCCCGGATAAGCCGATTTCTAAGAAGCCGGCCGAAGTCCGCATGGGTAAGGGTAAGGGCGCCCCTGAATTCTGGGCCGCTAACCTTAAGCCCGGAATGATTTTGTTTGAAATCGGCGGAGTTGACATTAAGTTGGCTGAACAGGCTTTGCGCTTGGCCAGCGCCAAATTGCCGGTTTTGACAAAGATTGCTTTTAGGCCCACACACGCGTAACGGAGGAATAAGATGGCTGATTCAAAGAAAAAGAATACTGACAAAGAACTGTCTTATGCCGAATTGGTTGCCCGCCGTGACGAGCTTAAGCAGAAATACATGGAATTGAGATTCAAGATGATTGTTTCTCATGTAGACAATCCGATGGAAAAACGCAACATGCGCCGCGAAATCGCCCGCTTGAATACGTTCATCACTCAGAAAGCCGCGGCTCAAAAGGCTGAAGGCGCTGAAGGCAAAAAGTAGGAGTTGACCCATGGCAGAAGAAAAGAAAGCTGTAAAAAGCGCCAAGCGCTCTTATGTAGGACTTGTTACAAGCGACAAGATGGATAAGACCATCGTCGTTTCAATTTCTACAAAGCGTATGGATCCTCTTTACAAAAAATATGTTTTGAGAACCAAGAAGTGCAAGGCTCATGATGAAAAGAATGAGGCTCACATTGGTGATAAGGTTAAAATTGTTGAGAGCCGCCCCTTGAGCAAAGACAAGCGCTGGCGCTTGGAAACAATCGTTGAACGAGCAAAGTAAGGAGTTAAGATTATGATTCAGATGCAGTCATGCATGACAGTAGCCGACAACTCCGGCGCCAAGATTGCCCAGTGCATTAAGGTGCTCGGCGGTACTCACCGCCGCTATGCTGGTATCGGCGATATCGTAGTAGTGGCTATCAAAGAAGCCATTCCTACATCAACAATTAAAAAGGGTTCTATTAAGAAGGCGGTTATTGTCCGCCAGGCTAAGGAATACCGCCGCCCCGACGGAACATACATCCGTTTTGACGACAACGCCTGCGTAATCGTAGACGATTCCAAGAACCCCGTTGGAAAGCGTATTTTTGGACCTGTAGCCCGCGAACTTCGTGACAAAGATTACATGAAGATCATTTCGTTGGCTCCGGAAGTTCTGTAAGGAGTGTAGGTATGGTTAAGAAGTTCAAGATTCACAAAGACGATACAGTACAAGTCCTTGCAGGAAAGGACAAGGGCAAGCAAGGAAAGGTTGTCCGCGTTCTTACAAAAAAGGATTCAGTAATCGTTTCTGGCGTTAATATGGTAAAGAAGGCTATGAAGAGACGCAGCCAGCAGGATGCCGGCGGCATCGCTGAGGTTGAAGCGCCTATTCATATTTCAAATGTAGGAATTGTTTGCCCCAAATGCAAGCGTCCTGTAAAAATTGGTTATAAGCTTGACGGAGACAAGAAAACTCGTGTCTGCCGCAAATGTGGAGAAGCGCTATAATGGCAAATTACGTACCCCGGCTTAAGAAAGTCTATAAAGACACTATCGCTCCCGAACTCTTCAAGGAGTTGGGATATACATCACCTATGCAGATTCCTGCGATCAAAAAGATCGTAGTAAGCATGGGCGTTGGCGAAGCTCTCGGAAATAAGAAACTTCTTGATGCCGCAGTTGCTGACTTGACACAAATCACAGGTCAGAAAGCGGTCAAGACAAAGGCAAAAAAATCGATTGCCAACTTCAAACTTCGTGAGGGCGCAGAAATCGGCGCTATGGTAACATTGCGCGGAACAATTATGTATGAATTTTTGGACCGCTTGATCAATGTTGCCCTTCCGCGCGTTAAGGACTTCCGCGGCATCAAGGCGACTGGCTTTGACGGTCACGGAAATTTCTCTCTTGGAATTACGGAGCAGATTATTTTCCCCGAAATCGACTTTGACAAGATCACTAAGATTGCGGGTATGAATATCACTATCGTAACAAGCGCAAGAACTGACAGCGAGGCCCGCGCTTTGCTCAACAAGTTCAATATGCCCTTTAGAAAGTAAACGAGGAAGTCATGGCTAAAAAATCGATGATTATCAAAGCAAAGCGCGCCCCTAAGTACTCGACTCGTCAGTACAACAGGTGCCAGCTCTGCGGACGCCCCAGAGGATATCTCCGCAAGTTCAAGATGTGCCGTCTTTGCTTCCGCAAGTATGCTAGTGAAGGTTTGTTACCTGGCGTAACAAAGTCAAGTTGGTAGTGGTAGGAGAAGTAATATGAGCGCATCAGATCCAGTAGCAGATATGCTTACAAAAATCCGCAATGCGGTGATGGCCCGCCACGAGAAAGTGGATATCCCGGCATCAAAGTTGAAGTTGGAAATTGTTAAGATCCTTAAGACTGAAGGATATATCAAGAACTTCAAGAAAATCCAGGAAGACGGAAAGAACACAATCCGCATCTTCCTCAAGTACGATGACAAGAATGAACCGGTTATTCATGGAATTGAAAAGATTTCAACTCCTGGCCGCCGCGTTTATTCAGGTTATAAAGATCTGCCCCGCATCCGCAACGGATACGGTTCAGTAATCGTTTCGACATCTGCTGGCGTTACAACAGGCAAAAAAGCGTCAGAAAAGATGGTCGGCGGCGAATTAGTCTGCAAAGTTTGGTAATTGGAGGAAGAAAATGTCTAAGATTGGAAAGCTTCCTGTTGCCGTTCCCGCTGGCGTAACGGTTGCAATTAAGGACAACGAGATTTCTGTAAAGGGAGCCAAGGGCGAACTTAAGCAGAAGTTCAGCAAGAATGTTGAAGTTGCCTTTGAAAACAACGAGATTACTGTAAAGACGCTTAACTCAAGCCGCCAGGCCAACGCCGACCACGGTTTGTACCGCGCCCTTATCAATGACATGGTAAAGGGTGTGACAGACGGATTTACAAAGTCTTTGATTATTAACGGAGTAGGTTTCCGCGCTGAAGTAAAAGGCAAGGAACTCGTAATGAACTTGGGCTACTCAAACGATTTTATCGCTGTTATCCCTGAAGGTCTTGCGGTTGCCGCTGACCCGTCTGGAAAGATTGACGTTTCAGGAATCAACAAGCAGCAGATCGGTGAGTTCTGCGCCCAACTCCGCAAGTTGCGCCTTCCCGAGCCTTACAAAGGAAAGGGAATTCGCTATTCAACTGAAGTTATTAGACGCAAAGTCGGTAAGACTGGCGTTAAATAAGGACGGGCGATATGATTAGAAAACTTAATGACAAAGATAGAAAGCGCCTTCACAGAAAGGTTCACATCCGCAAGACTGTTTACGGAACGGCTGAGCGCCCCCGCATGACAGTAACTCGCAGCAACAAGAACCTTTATGTTCAGGTAATCAATGACGACGAGGGAAAGACTCTTGCCGCCATTTCTACGATGGAAAAAGATTTTGCGAGCGTTAAACCGACAGTTGAAGGCGCCGCAAAACTTGGCGAAGCTTTTGGCCAGCGCCTTAAGGAAAAGAACATTACCACAGTGGTTTTTGACCGCAACGGTTATCTTTATCACGGCGTTGTAAAGGCTCTTGCTGACGGTACTCGCAAAGCGGGCATCATATTCTAGGAGATACTATGGAACGCCAGAATAAATTTGACAAAGAGCCTAAAGAGAAAGAGTTTGTAGAAAAGCTCGTAACTCTTAACAGAACTTCTAAGACTGTAAAGGGCGGACGCAGAATGTCTTTTGCCGCTCTTAGTGTTGTAGGTGACCAGAAGGGCCGCGTTGGATACGGATTTGGCAAAGCCAATGACGTTACTGAGGCTATCAAAAAGAGCCTTGACCGCGCCAAGAGAAATCTTGTAACGCTCCCGATTAAGCGCGGAACTGTTCCGCATGATGTTATCGGAAAGTTCAAGAGCTCTGAAGTTCTTTTGCGACCTGCTAGCGCCGGTACTGGAATCATCGCCGGTGGCCCTGTTCGCGCCATTATGGACGCGGCCGGTGTTACCGACATCATTTCTAAGTCGCTCGGTTCAAGCGCTTCTGTAAACGTAGTTCGCGCCACTTTTGACGCCATTGAAAACATGCTTGACGCGGCGGAAGTCGCCAAGAACAGAGGCAAAACTCTGAGCGAGATGTGGGGTTAATCATGGCAAAACTTAAGATTACACTTGTAAAAAGCGTTATCGGACAGAAGCCCGCCAAGCGCGCCACTGTCCGCAGTTTGGGATTAAAGAAAATCAGTTCCTCTGTCGTGCAGGAAGACACTCCTTCTGTACGCGGAGCGGTGGCCTCTGTGGCTCACCTTGTAAAAGTTGAGGAGATCCAATAATGGCAGAATACAATCCAGTATTGACAGCGCCCGTAGGAGCGAACAAAAAGAGAAAAATTGTTGGCCGCGGCTCTTCATCAGGACTCGGAACAACAGCCGGCAAGGGTAACAAAGGCGCCCAGTCGAGAAGCGGTTCGCCGCAGCCTTACGTAGGCTTCGAAGGCGGACAGATGCCTCTTTACCGCCGCATTGCCCAGCGCGGTTTCTCAAACTATCCTTTTAAGGTTGAGTATGACGTTGTAAACCTTTGCGACATCGAGGCTAAATACGCCGACGGCGAGACAGTAAGCAAGGAAACTCTCATTGCCAAAAATCTCGTAAAGTCTAAGAAGTCTTTGATCAAGCTCTTGGGAACAGGAAACCTTACAAAGAAGGTTACGGTTTCTGTAGACAAGATTTCAAAGTCTGCCAAAGAAAAGGTTGAAAAGGCCGGCGGCTCTGTCGTCGAGGTTAAAAAGGCTGAAAAAACAGAAAAGAAAGACTAAGGCGGAATAGATGAATTCAATTGCGAACATGT
This sequence comes from Treponema sp., assembly GCA_016290995.1. GTDB lineage: Bacteria > Spirochaetota > Spirochaetia > Treponematales > Treponemataceae > Treponema_D. Next base: position 64,794 of record JAEEVR010000010.1, read on the forward strand.
TTAAAATTAAAGAACTCCGCAGCCGTCTTTTCTTTACTATAGTTGTACTGGCTGTCTACAGACTCGGATGCGTTCTTACAATTCCGGGCGTAGACGCAGCAGCTTTGTTTGAATACTTTAACAATCTTGCCGCGCAGAACAACAACGCTTTTGCCAGTTATATGGACTTCTTTGTTGGCGGCGCGTTCTCTAACTTTTCTGTGTTCATGTTGGGCGTAATGCCCTTCATCTCAACTCAGATTATCATGCAGCTCCTTCTTATCATTTTCCCCTCTATGAAAAGAGCGGTTATGGAAGAAGGCGGCCAGCAGAGAATGCAGATGTGGACAAGAGTTGGAACAATTTTTGTCTGCATCGTTCAGTCGTTTGCGGTTACGATCTATGCAAAGAACATTGGCGTAGTTTCGTTGAACAACGAAGTTGCCTTTAAGCTTCTTGCGATTCTTACCGTAACAACCGGTTCAATGGTAACAGTTTGGTTGGGCGATCAAATCACCGCCCGCGGAATCGGCAACGGCATTTCAATCATGATCTTTGCCGGTATCGTTGCCCGCATGCCTAGCGCTGTAGCCGAGCTTGCCGAACAAGTTCGCAATGGCCAGCTGAACATTGTTTTTGTAATTGTCGCCCTTATCATTTTTGTTGGAATTATCGCCCTTGTCGTGTTCGAAGAATCCGGCGAGCGCAAGATTCCGGTCAACTACGCCAAGCGCGTTGTTGGCAGAAAGATGTATGGCGGCCAGAACACATACATTCCCTTTAAGGTGAATCCGTCAAACGTTATTCCCTTGATTTTCGCTTCATCATTCTTGACGCTTCCCTTGCAGCTTGTTTCTTCTATTGCTAGCAACTCTGGCGCTGCGAGATGGGTTCAAAAATTGGCTGTAATTTTGAATCCGACGGGAATTTGGTACAATTTGTTGTTAGTAGTTCTTATTATCTTCTTTGCATACTTCTACACTCAGGTAACACTGAACCCCACTGAAATAGCAAAGCAAATCCGGGAAAACGGCGGCTCCATTCCTGGAGTAAGAACTGACAAGACGGAAGAGTACTTGCAAAAGATACTTAACCGTTTGGTATTGCCTGGCGCTTTGTTCCTTGCGGCTATAGCGATATTGCCGACGATCATCCAGCTAGTCTTTAAGTTCCCTCAGTCAGTAGCGATGCTGATGGGCGGCACTTCATTGATCATTATGGTTGGCGTAGACTTGGATACAATGAGCCAGATTGAAGCCCTTTTGAGAATGCACCATCAAGATGGTCTTATGAAAAAGGGAAGAATTCGCTCAAGAAGTCTGTAAGATTTTTTTGGCGAAGGGCTAGACTTAAATTGGCGAAATGTGCTATACTCATGTTTCCCGATTGTAATTCATTGCGAATTGCCATAATCGGGAAATAACTATCACATTCCCAGGGGGACTTTTATGAAAGTACGAACCAGTGTAAAGCCTATCTGCGACAAGTGTAAGGTTATCAAAAGAAACGGCATTGTCCGCATCATTTGCGTAAACCCTAAGCATAAGCAGAGACAAGGTTGAGGAGTAACAGATGGCTCGAATTGCGGGAGTTGACCTCCCTAATAAACAAGTTAAAATCGCTTTGACTTATGTTTACGGCATAGGTCGCTCAGCGGCTCGCACAATCTGCAAAAAGGCAGAGATTAAAGAAGAGACGTTGATGAATGATTTGTCTCAGGACGAGTTGACAAAACTCCGTGAAATTATCGACAAAGACTACAAGGTTGAAGGCCGCCTCCGCTCGGAAATCGGTCTTAACATCAAGCGCCTTATCGATATCGGATCTTACCGTGGCCAGCGCCATCGCAAGGGACTTCCGGTTCGCGGCCAGCGAACACGTACAAATTCAAGAACTCGCAAGGGTAAGAAGAAGACTGTTGCGAACAAGAAGAAAGCGTAAGGCGGAGGTAATCTAATTGGCTACTGTTAAAAAGAGAAAGGAAAAGAAGAGCGTTTACGAAGGAAACGTTTACATTCAGGCGTCTTTCAACAACACAATCGTAACAATTACTGACTTGAACGGCAATGCGCTTTCTTGGGCTTCAAGCGGCGGACTTGGATTCCGCGGCGCCAAGAAATCAACTCCTTTTGCCGCTCAGACTGTTGCCGAAACAGCTGTTCAAAAGGCTGTAAGCTACGGTTTGCGTGAAGTTCACGTATTCGTTAAGGGACCTGGCATGGGCCGCGAAAACGCCGTCCGCGCCATTGGAAATCAGGGACTTAAAGTTAAGTCTATTTCTGATGTAACGCCGATTCCGCACAACGGATGCCGCCCGCGCAAGACGCGCTCAATGTAATTCTTAAGGAGTAAATAATGGGTAAAAGCACTACACCTATCCTTAAACGCTGCAAAAAATTGGGATTGAATCCGCTCGTTTTGGGCTACGGCAAAGTAAGCAAAAGAAATCAGAAAGAGACACGCAGAAAGAAGTCTGAATATGCCCTTCAGCTTGACGAAAAGCAGAAGCTCCGCTTTATCTACGGTGTTCTTGAGCGCCAGTTCAGACTTTACTATGAAATGGCAGTTCGCAAGCCTGGCGTTACTGGTGAAGTTATGCTCCAGTTGCTTGAGTCTCGCTTGGACAACGTTGTATACCGCCTTGGTTTTGCCAAGACTCGCAACGAATCAAAGCAGCTTGTAAGCCACGGACACATTACTGTAAACGGTAAAAAAGTTGACATTCCGTCTTACTTGGTTAAGGCCGGCGATGTCGTAGCGTTCAAAGAGAAGAGCAAGGCCTCTTCAAGCATCAAGAAATTGGTTGCTAGAATCGAAGAGCGCAAAGTTCCGGCTTGGCTTGAAGCCGACAAGGACAATTTGTCAGGAAAGGTTGCTACTCTGCCGTCTCGAAGCGACATCGATTACGATGTAAAAGAGCAGCTTGTGGTTGAATATTATTCTAAATAATAAGGAGTTCAAATGGCTCGCAAAAATCTGCTTAAAGGTTTTCAAAGACCTAAGGGCGTGCGTTTTGAGAATCAGGAAACCTCTCAGGCGAACTATGGAAAGTTTTATGCTTATCCGTTTGAACCCGGATTCGGCACGACTGTAGGAAACACCCTTCGTCGTGTTTTGTTGTCATCGATTCAGGGATACGCAGTTACTTCTATCAGAATCACTTCTTATGATTCTGACAATGTTCCGCACGTTATTTCAAGCGAATTTGAGGCAATCCCCAACGTGTCAGAAGACACTTTGGAAATCTTGAACAGCTTGAAGCAAACGCGCGTTCGCCTTGCCGGCGACGGGGAACAGGACACAATTCTTTATGAGTTCAAGGGTCCTGGAAAAGTAACGAGCAATGACCTCGAAAAAGAAGGCCAGTTGGAAGTATTGTCAAAGGACGTGCCCTTGTTCACAATGATGGACGGCGCCAAGCTTGACATGGAAATCCAAGTTGACCTGAATCGTGGATACGTTCCTGCGGAAACCAACGACAAGTACATCGAAGTTGTCGGAACGATTCCGATGGACGCTATTTTCAGCCCGGTAAAAAAGGTTAAGTATTCTATTGAACCTTGCCGCGTTGGACAGAGAAACGATTATGACAAACTTTGCCTTGAAATTTGGACTGACGGATCGATTGAACCGGCCGACGCTTTGAGCGAAGCCGCTAAGATCGCCAAAGAGCATTTTTCAGTATTCATCAATTTTGATGACAGCGATTCTTCTGGTGACGACGACATGGGCGAAGAGGACGAGAGAGTCCGCGCCTTGTTGAACACTCCGGTTGAGGAGCTTGAATTGTCAGTTCGCTCTTCAAACTGCTTGAAGAACGCCAACATCCGCACAATCGGCGAATTGACCAAGAAGACTGAAGATGACATCGCCAAGACCAGAAACTTTGGCAAAAAGAGTCTTACAGAGATCAAAGAAAAGTTGCTTGAATGGAACTTGACTTTGGGCATGACGGACTACAGCTATCTTAAGGATGCTGTTAATTTAACTAAGAAGAAGGAAGAATCAGATGAATCATAGAACTGGTTTTAACGCGCTGAGCCGCACGACAGCGCATCGCCGCGCAATGTTGCGCAACATGGTTACTTCTCTTTTTAGATTTGAACGCATTACCACTACTAAGGCTAAGGCCAAGGAAGCGCGCAGAAAGGCTGAAAAGCTTGTTACTCGCGCCAAAGTTGACAGCGTTCACAATCGCCGCGAAGTAGCAAAATATATCGCCGACGAAAAAGTTTTGAACAAGCTTTTTACTGAAATCGCCCCCCGCATGAAGGAACGCAACGGTGGTTACACACGCGTTCTTAAGTTGGGATTCCGCGAAGGCGACGCCGCTGACGTTGTAATCCTTGAATTGGTTGACTACAAGCTTGACCAGGTTGAGGAAAAGAAGGCCGCTGCCAAAGCTAAGAAAGACGCTAAGAAGGCGGATAAAAAAGAGCCCGCTAAGAAAGAAGCGAAGGAGAGTAAATAATGTCTAAAGCGCATCGTGGAACTGGACTTCGCAAGACTGTAAATCACGGTCGTGGCGTGTGCCCTATCTGTAAAAATCAGAACATCAAGGTTATTTACGAATACGACCTTGACGGAAAAAAGGTTATGATTTGCAAGTTCTGCAAAGCTCACCTTAAGAACAAGGCTCGCCTTGAAAAGCCGGCCGCCGCTCCTGCGGAAGCCGCTCCCGCGGCTGAAGCCGCCGCCGAGGCCCCTGCCGCTGAAGCTCCTGCCGAAGCCCAGGCGTAAGCCATTTTGGCCTTGCAAACCGCGCGTAAACCGCGCGGTTTTTTTGTTTTAAAGGGAAAATTGTTCAAAAAAACTTAAAAAATTAAGTTCTTTTAAAGAAAATCCTATTGACAAAAAGCCCTCATTTCAGCAGAATTATTTTAAATCTAATTCTTAAAGGAGAAATAGAAATGAAAAAATTTGCTATGGCCGCTATCGCGGCAGCCGCTCTTTTTGCTTTGGCTTCATGCGGCAAGAAAGAGTCAGACAGCATCACAATCGGCGGTATCTTCCCGTTGAGCGGAAACGTTAGCGTTTACGGCGTTGAATGCAAAAACGGCATCGACTTGGCTATTGAAGAAATCAACGCTGCCGGCGGAATTAACGGAAAGAAAGTTGTTTTGGTTAGCGAAGACGACGAAGGAAATCCCGACAAGACTGTCAACGCCTTCCAGAAGTTGACAACAAAGGACGGAGTTAAGATCGTAATCGGATCTCTTACATCTGGCTGTACAAAGGCTGTTACAAGCCGCGCCCAGGCTCAGAAGATCGTTCAGATCGCTCCTGCCGCCACAGCTCCGGACATCACGGACGCCGGCGACTACATTTTCCGCGCTTGCTTTATCGACCCCTTCCAGGGAACTGTAGGCGGAAAGTTTGCCATCGAAAACCTTGGCGCCAAGAATGCCGCCATTCTCTACGACATCGGAAACGACTACTCGGTTGGTTTGACAGAGAACTTTGAAAAGACATTCGTTGCCCTTGGCGGAAAAATCGTAGCCAAAGAGTCTTATGCCACAAACGACAAGGACTTTAACGCTCAGTTGACAAAGATCAAGACTGCTAACCCGGACGTTCTTTACCTTCCCGACTACTACAACGTTGTAAGCTTGATCGCCAAGCAGGCTCGCGCCCAGGGCATCAACGTAGCCTTCGTTGGAGCTGACGGATGGGACGGATTGACAAGCAACGCCGGCGACGAAGTTTTGAACGGCTTCTATTCAAACCACTACGCCGCTGACTCAACAAGCCCGGCTGTTCAGAAGTACGTTGCCGCTTTCCGCGCCAAGTACAACAAGGACCCCAACGCTTTTGCCGCTCTTGGATACGATTCAGTTTACCTTTTGAAGGACGCCATCGTAAAGGCCGGCAGCGCCGATTCAACAGCCGTAAAGAACGCTTTGGCCGCTCTTCAGGGCGAATACGTTACAGGAAACCTTTCATTCGACGCCAAGCGCAACCCGATCAAAGCCGCGGTTATGCTTGAGTTGGTAAAGGGTGACGACGGAAAATTGGCTGTCGTTTACAAGACAACGGTTCAACCGTAGTATTGCGCAAAAAGTTAAAATGCTTTAATATATTTTAGCGCAATGAGGCGCTTGTTCCGCATAGTCGGGGCAGGCGCTTTTATTTTGTTTTAGGAGTAAAAAAGTGGACGGCGGTTCTTTGTTTTTGCAGCAATTCATCAACGGACTTTCGCTTGGAAGCATTTACGCGCTTATCGCGCTTGGCTACACGATGGTCTACGGAATTGTAACGCTCATCAACTTTGCGCACGGCGACATCATGATGATGGGCGCGTACGCTGGATATTTTGTTTTGGTGGCGCTTGGAGCGTCAAGCGGCGGTTTTGCCGCGGCTCTTTTGGTGGCGATGGTGTTCTGCGGCTTTTTGGGAGTCGCGATCGAGCGTTTGGCTTACAGACCATTGAGAAACGCGCCGCGCTTGAATTCATTGATTACCGCGATTGCCGTCGAATTGATTTTGCAGAACATGATGCGCGTCCTTCCTTTTGCCGGTCCCGATCCCAAGCAGTTCCCCGCGCTCAACGTTCCGGCTATTGTGATTGGACCAGTTTCTATTCCGGGCATTAAGGCCTTGGTAATTATCGCCAGCGTTTTGTTGATGTTGGCGCTGCACATTTTGGTAAACTACACAAGGACCGGAAAGGCGATGCGTTCCGTAAGCTACGACATGCAGGCTTCAAGCTTGATGGGCATCAACGTAAACAAGACAATCGCCGTTACGTTTGCCATCGGTTCCGTTTTGGCCGGAGCGGGCGGCGTTTTGTACGCCAGCGCCTATCCGCAAGTCGATCCCTTGATGGGATATATGCCGGGCCTTAAAGCTTTTGTCGCCGCCGTTCTTGGAGGCATTGGCTCCATTCCCGGAGCGATGATTGGCGGAGTTATTTTGGGCATTGCCGAGACTATGACAAAGGGCTACGGTCCCAGCCAGTACGCCGACGCGATAAGCTTTGGCATTTTGATTTTGATTTTGTTGGTTAAGCCCACGGGCCTTTTGGGAAAGAAGAGGGTTATCAAGGTTTGATTATGACAAAGAACGTTAGAAACACAATTATATTGTTCGCGGTGGGAATCATCGCGACGGCGCTTCCGGCGGCCTTGATCGCGGCTGGAGCGATTGACGCATACACGGCGCAGATTTTTTCTTTGGCCGGAATCAACGCGATAATGGCCTTGAGCGTAAACATCATTTGCGGAATAACGGGCCAGCTTTCTTTGGGACAAGCGGGCTTTATGGCGATCGGCGGATATTCGACGATTTTGCTTTGTACAAACGCGCATATCCCGCTTCCGCTTGCTATAATCATCGCCGCTTTGATAACGGCCTTCTTTGGCTTTTTGATCGGCTTTCCGACCTTGCGTTTGGAAGGCGACTACTTGGCCATCGTTACGCTTGCCTTTGGCGAAATCATCCGCGTCTTTTTGGTCAACTTAAAGCAGTGGACCGGCGGCCCCAACGGAATTCAGTTCAATACGATTATGGTCTTTAACGCCGCGATCGCTTTTGCGGTCGTTACGGGAACGTTGGTATTGCTGATAGCGTTGATTCAAAACTTTATCCGCTCGTCATACGGCCGCGCGATTCTTGCCGTTCGCGAAGACGAAATCGCCGCCAACTCAAGCGGCATCGGAGTTTTCCGCTACAAGATGATCGGCTTTGTAATCGCAAGCTTTGTCGCGGGAATCGGCGGCGCGCTTTACGTTTGCCTTATCGGCTTTATCAAGCCCGACCAGGCCGGCTTTACAAAGAGCATCGACTATTTGATCTTTGTCGTTTTGGGCGGAATGGGCTCAACGACAGGAAGCGTTTTGGCGTCTTACGTTTTGACTTACTTGCAGGAGTTCTTGCGCTTCTTGCAAAACTACCGCTTGCTCTTCTATCCGGTCGTTTTGATTTTTGTAATGATATTCAGGCCGCAAGGTTTGCTTGGAACAAAAGAAGCGTCGTTTGTAAAAACATTTGAGTTTGCGCAAAAGTTCCTTCAGAAGAAAATAAAGAAAAGCAAGAACACGGAGGCAAAGTAATGGCGGAAGAAAAGAAAATGGTTTTGCAAGCTTCCGGCGTTTCAATTGTGTTCGGCGGCTTGCGCGCGGTAAGCGACTTTGACTGCGCTCTTTACGAAGGCGAGCTTGTGGGCTTGATTGGCCCCAACGGCGCGGGAAAGACGACTGTGTTCAACATGTTGAGCGGCGTCTACACTCCGACCGAAGGCCAGATAAATTATTGGGACAGGCGCGGAAAGGCGCGCGTGATTAACAAACTTAATCCGGCGGAACACTGCCGCTTGGGAATCGCGCGCACGTTCCAGAACATTCGCTTGTTCGGAAATTTGACTGTCGAGGACAACGTAAAGGTCGCCCTTCACAATTTGCGCTCTTCAAATCCGATTGACGCGCTTTTGCGCACGCCCCGTTTTAGAAATGACGAAAAGCAGATGGAAGAAAAGGCCGATCTCTTGCTTTCTTTGTTCAAGATTGACTCAAAGAAAAAAGAGCTTGCGAAGAACCTTCCTTACGGAGAACAGCGCAAATTGGAAATCGCGCGCGCGTTGGCCAGCGAGCCTAAGATTCTTTTGCTTGACGAGCCGGCCGCCGGCATGAACGGCCAAGAAACGGAAGATCTTATGAACATGATCGCCTTTATCAGAGAAAAGTTCAACTTGACGATTTTGCTGATCGAGCACGACATGAAATTGGTAATGGGAATCTGCGAGCGCATTATGGTTTTGGATTACGGCCGCATAATCGCTCAAGGAACTCCGGACCAAATTAAGACAAACCCGCAGGTAATCAAGGCTTACCTTGGACAGGAGGCGCTGAATGCTTAAAGTTCAAAAATTGTCTGTCAGCTACGGCGCGATAAACGCCTTGCGCGAAATCAGCTTTAACGTTGAGCAGGGAGAAATAATTTCTTTGATCGGCTCAAACGGAGCGGGAAAGACAACGACCCTTCACGCCGTGTCGAACATCATAAAAAAGCGCGGCGGTAAGATTGAGTTTGAAGGCGAGGACATCACAAACTTGGCGCCTGACCAAATCGTGCGCCGCCGCTTGATTCAAGTGCCGGAAGGCCGCCGCATTTTCTTGAACCTTAGCGTTCGCGACAACTTGGAAATGGGCGCCTTTACAAGAAACGACAAGTCCGGAATCAAGGCCGACATGGAAAAGGTTTTTGAATTGTTCCCGCGACTAAAAGAAAGAATAACCCAAATCAGCGGAACCTTGAGCGGCGGCGAATTGCAAATGCTGGCTATGGGCCGCGGCTTGATGGCCCAGCCCAAATTGCTTTTGCTCGACGAGCCCAGCATGGGCCTGGCCCCGATTTTGGTCGACGAAATTTTTGAGATCATTCAAAAGATCAACAAGGCCGGAACGACGATTTTGCTGGTTGAGCAAAACGCCTTTAAGGCGCTTTCGATCAGCAACCGCGCTTACGTTTTGGAAACAGGCTCGATTACAAAGGACGGCGACGCCAAGGAATTGGCCAAGGATCCTGCGGTTAAGGAAGCCTATTTGGGCGGTTAACGGCGAGATAAACGAAAATTTGCGCAAACGCAAAAGTCGTGGTATAATATAGGCAACGCTTTTTTTGGAGGAACGTTATGATCGTAAAAGACGTGATGAAAAAATCGGTAATTACAGTTGAGCCTGAAACTACCGTTACAGAAGCCAAAGAATTGATGAATAAAAACAATATCTCAAAGTTGCCGGTCGTAAAAGGCGGAAAGCTTGTCGGCATCATTACAAAGAACGACTTGCTGCAAGCCGGCCCCAGCTTGGCCACGACGCTTGACATGTACGAAATCAGCTACTTGCTTTCTAAGTTGAACGTAAAGAAAATCATGACCACAAAGGTCTTTAGCGTATCGCCCGACGACGTGGTGGAAGAAGCCGCCCGCATTATGGTTGAAAAGCAGGTAGGATGTTTGCCGGTCGTAAAAGGCAGCGCGCTTGTGGGAATCATCACCGAAAGCGACTTGTTCTTTATGTTCGCTGAAATGTTCGGCGTGACGCAAAAGGGCGTGCGCGCGGTCGTGTATCCCAACGACACTCCCGGCGAGATGGCCAAGATTTCGCAAAAAATCGCCGAAGCGGGCGGCAACATCGTTTCGCTTGTTACAACCGCTCCCAGCGACAAGAAAAAGAGACCTCTTACGCTTAAGGTGACCGGTGTTCCGATGGCGAAAGTGAAAAAGATTTTCACCGACCTAAAGTGCCCGGTGGAAGACATAAGGAACGTGTAAAACGGAAGGATCCGTTTGCGCTGGATTGCCCGCCGATTGTGGCGGGCGTTTTTTTTTACGCTTGCAAGCATAAAAATTTTGCGCTATATTCTAGTGGATGCAATTCTCGGAAGATTTAGCCGTTGACCAATTTTTACGGTCGTGCCAAATTCCTTTTACTCTCAAAGATTTTACTCGCGAAATGAGCCGAAAGGGCTTTTCTTTGTCACAGCGTGAGGGCGAGGATTATCTTGCCGACAGTCCGTATGTTTCTTGGGTGGAAAACGGAAAATTCATTACGAGAGCCGCCGCCTTTACCGGAAGGTTTTTTTCGTTCACGCTCACCCAGGAAGAATGCAAGAACAAAATGTTCATACCCGGCAGCCGCTTTATTCCCTTTGTTGACGAGATGCAAAACCCGGCCAGTTGGACTTACATATATGACGGGCAAAAAGTTCCGCACGCGGTAGGCCTTTTTAGAAAGGAAACGGCGCTGGACCTTTATATGCTTTACGGCGAGGAGTACGAGGTTCAGTACATCGGCGCCGATCCTGCGATGAGCGGAGTCGATTTGGCCGGCTGCGACTTTGAGCTTCCGCCTCAAGTTTTTCTTACTGGCTGCGACATAAGCCAATTTATCGATACGATGGGCCTCAAGGCCGGCGACAGGATTGTTTGCCGCGTCGTTAATTGGGACAAGGGCCAAATCGAAATTTTCCCTCAGCCAAGAAAGCGCGATGAAGAGGGCGGAATCGTTCAAATTGGCGACGCCGACCGGGAGCGTTTGGCTTGGGGCGACTTGCTGGAAAAATCTTTGATCGAAATCTTTGAGCGCGAAGGCCCTTGCGCCACAATCGAGGAACAGCTTGCCTTTGCCTTTTACGAAAACATCGACGGCTTGTGCTCCTTTAATTGCGACTCGGTTGAAAATTATTTGCTCCGCTCAAAAAAAATCGGCTTGGAATTGTTTGGCGTTGAGACCCGCTTGTGGTACAAGGGCCAGGACGTTCCAGCCGTGGGAAAGTGGAACAAAAACGATATGAAAAAAGATCCGGGCGATTTGAGAAACCTAAAGTTTAAAATCCCGGAATATATTCTTGACAGTTTTTTGCGCGACTTTAAGTATAGAAAGCAAACTGATTTGACCTGCTTGTTGGAAACAATGTTCCCAGAAAATTTCGCGCTTACCCCTGACGAAAAGCGTTATGTTTTATTGCGCATCGCGGGCCGTCATGCTATAATATCAAAGGATTACAATTACTTTGCGGATTATCCTGTTGCGGAAGTGCGGGGCGACGCGCTAAGGCTTTACCAGCAAGTGTGCTCGTTGGTTTACGACGTTGAGACTTCGACCGCCAACTTTGACAAGTTTCCGCAAAACGAGCTTGTGATTTTGTCGCAGCTTTTTGGGCACATCAATAGAATTTTGGAATCGATTGACTCCAACCCAGACGCTGCGATTGAGGACAAGGGAACGTTAAGCCTTTCTCTTGAGGGAATGACTTATAATTTTGAGGACATCGAGGACGCTCTTCGTAGCGTCATTGAATCCGAAAAGCGCAACAGCATTACGATTGTTTAAAAATGTGAAAAGGGAAAAATATGGAAGATGCAGTTAAAATTGGAGACTTGATTAATCGCGGAGGCGTGATAAACAGCATTGACGCCAGCACGCCGTTTGAGGTTTACGAGCAGTTGAGGGCAAAAATAACTTTGCCCCAAAAAGTCGACCGCTCTTTTTTTTATCAAGGCCTTTGCGCGCGCGAAAAAATTATGAGCACCGCGGTTGGCCGCGGAATCGCGCTTCCCCATTGCCGCGACATGTTTTTGGTTGGCGAGGGCGAGCAGCAAATTACAGTTGTCTATTTAAAAGAGCCAATTGATATGAACGCTCCTGACGGGAGAAAGGTGGACACAATGTTTGTCTTGCTTACGAGCAATTCACAAAACCACTTGCAGGCGCTTTCACGATTGGCGGCGCTTATAAAAGACGATTCCTTTGTGGAATTGTTAAGAAACCGCGCTTCGGCGGACGAACTCGTTGAAGCAGCGAACAAAATTTAGAGGTGACTTATGAACGAAAAGGGAATTGCCGCCGCGGCTTTGTCCGTGCGCGCTCTTTCGATGGACGCCATTCAAAAGGCGAACTCTGGACATCCGGGACTTCCGTTGGGAGCCGCCGAATTGGCCGCCGTTCTCTACGGCGAAATCTTAAAGCACAATCCGGCCGACTCAAAGTGGCTTGACCGCGACCGCTTTGTTCTTTCCGCCGGACACGGCTCAATGTTCTTGTATTCAATCTTGCACTTGGCCGGCTACAAGGTAAGCCTTAAGGACATCAAGAACTTCCGCCAAGTCGGCTCAAAGTGCCCGGGACACCCGGAATACGGCCAGACTGACGGCGTTGAAAATACCAGCGGCCCGCTTGGACAGGGCGTGGCCATGTCAGTCGGAATGGCTGTGGCGGAATCAATGCTCGCCGCCCGCTTTAATACAAAGGCCCACAAAATCGTTGACCACTACACATACGCTTTGGTTGGCGAAGGCTGTTTGGAAGAAGGCGTCTCAAGCGAGGCCTGCAGCTTGGCCGGCCACTTAAAGCTTGGAAAGCTCATTGTGTTCTACGACCAGAACAAAATCAGCATTGACGGAAACACAGACATCGCGTTTGACGAAAACATCGCCAAACGCTACGAGGCCTACGGTTGGCAAGTTCTCAAAGGCAGCATGTACGACGTTAAGAAAATCGTCGAGCTTGTGGCCGAAGCCAAAAAATGCAAGGACAAGCCAACGCTCATCATGCTCAAGAGCGTTATCGGAAAGGGCGCTCCCAAACAGGGAACGGCTGACGTTCACGGCGCTCCTCTTGGAAAAGACGGAATTATCGCCGCGCGCAAAAAGCTTGGCATTCCGGTTGACAAGGACTTCTATGTAGATCCCGAAGCCGTCAAGTACTTTGAGTCAAAGAAAGCCGCTTGGGCCAAAAAAGAAGAAGACTGGAAAAAAGAATTTGCCGCTTGGGCAAAAGAAAATCCCGAACTTAAAAAATTGTGGGACGCTTTCCAGGCTGGAAAGCCCACAGGCAAGGCGACCGCTCCCAAGTACAAGGTGGGTGACAGCGAAGCCACTCGCGCTTCAAGCGGAAAGATGATCAACGTCATCGCCGACCGCTACTTGAACTTTGTTGGCGGAAGCGCCGACTTGATGGGACCCAACAAGACAGCCATCAAACATGACGACGGAACTTATTCTTACGAAAACCAAAAGGGCCGCACAATCGAATTCGGAATCCGCGAGTTCGGCATGAGCGCGGTTTGCGCCGGAATCAACTTGCACGGAGGACTGCGCCCCTTCTGCGCGACATTCTTTGTTTTCAGCGACTACCTCCGCCCCAACTTGCGCTTGCAGGCTTTGATGGGCTTGAACACAATTTACGTTTTGACACACGATTCAATCTACGTAGGCGAGGACGGACCGACTCACCAGCCGATCGAAACTTTGGCTTCTTTGCGCGCGATCCCCAACGTTCACGTTTTGCGCCCGGGCGACCCGGAGGAAGCTTGCGCCGCGTGGGAAATCGCGATGGCTTCAAAGGACCATCCGGTTTGCTTGGCCCTTACCCGCCAGAACCTTACGGTTTACGAAAAGGCCGACAAGGATTGGAAGAAGTCTCTTAAGAACGGAGCCTATATCGTTCAGGAGGGAGCGGCTGTTCCCGACATCACGGTGTTGGCCACAGGAAGCGAAGTGAACATGGCCCTTGCCGCCGCCAAGTTGGTTAGCGGAAAGTCGGTTCGCGTAGTTTCTGTAATGGACAAGACAGCCTTTGACGCTTTGAGCGCGGATGCCAAAGCCAAGCTTTTGGGCGGAGCCAAGCGCGTTGTCGTTGCCGAGGCTGGAGTAAGCCAGGGCTGGGAAGGCTACGCCACAAGCGCGGACGATTTGTTCACAATCAACCGCTTTGGCGAGTCAGGCCCGGCCAACAAGGTCGCCGAGCACTTGGGCTTTACAGCCGAAAAGCTCGCCGCCGTGTTGAGCAAGTAGCAATGATTAAGGCTTTGCAAGCCTAAAACGAACGGCCCGCTGTTGCGGGCCGTTTTTTTTTAGACAAAAGCGATTTGAAGTTTTTTTCCAAGCGCGGCGGCAAGGCGTTTCATTGTTTTTAACGAGGGATTTGCCTCGCCGTTTTCCAAACGGCTTATGTCAGCTTGGGTTATTCCTGTTCGCGTCGAAAGCTCATTTTGCGTCAGTCCGCTTGATTTACGGGCTTCTATTATTGCGCGCATTATTTGGTATTCCGGCTCAAGCGCGTCCCATTCGGCCTTAAAGGCGGGGTTTTTTAGCTGTTCGTCAAGGTACTGTCTAAAGTCGTCCATTGTTTTCCTCCATTTGCTCAAGGTAGTCGGAACGATATTCCTTTGCCTTGTCAATTTGTCCGCGCGGCGTTTTTTGCGTCTTTTTTACAAAGCCGTTTGTCAACACCGCCTTTTTTCCGACAAAGAAGAAGTAAAGCAAGCGCGTGATGTTGGAACCTTGCTTTGCCCGCAACTCGAAAATTCCGTCTTCCAATTGCTCGGAATACGGAAGCCTAAGATTTGCGCCGTGTTCTTTTAACAGCGCGACCATCAAAAGTGCCTTTGCCCGCATTTTTGTGTCCAAGGAATCCAAAAATTCTTTTATTGGACACGTTCCGCCGCGCTTTTTGTAGAAAACTATCTCGAAGTTATCTGTTGCTCTTGCTTTATCAATATATGTTATATAACATATATTGTCAAGCCTTTTTTTGCGTTTTTTTCATGCAAAATCCATGTTTTTTGATTGAGAAAAATCGGATAAGGCGCTATAATTTTACCTATATTTTTACAAGAGTGGAGTAACATGAAAATGAAAAGATTATCTAAGGCATTGGCGGTTGTCGCTCTATTTGCCTGTATAGGGGGGGGCGTAGCGATTCTCGCGGCCTGCTCCAACAGCTCTGACAACAACGCGGCCTTGTTGGCTCTAGCCGGAACTGGTGGCGGCAGCGGCGGGCAACAGTCCGGAGGCGGACAGACTGGAGGCGGCGGTGGAACGCCTTCAGCCGTCACTTATACTGTGACAGTCGCGGACTGCTCAAACGGCTCTGTGACCGCAAACCCGACAAGCGCCGCGCAAGGAGCGACCGTTACGTTAACGGCAAGTCCTTCAAGCGGCTATGAGTTGGACACAATCAGCGCGGCGGCCGGAACAAGCGCCGTGACCTTAAGCGGCAGCGGCAACACGCGGACGTTCACAATGCCCGCCGCGAACGTCACCGTAACGGCGGCCTTCAAAGCGTTACCCGCGGGCTTTGTCAAGGTTGAAGGCGCGACAATCGTCGGCGGCGACAAATTTAAGGTCGGCTCAAACACCGGCGTGTTTGTCGCAGGCCGAACGGTGACTCTCAGCGACTTTTACATGTGCGACCACGAGGTGACACAGGCAGAGTATATTGTCGTGATGGGAGCGAACCCCAGCAATTTTGAAGGATACGGCTGGGAAAAACTGCCTGTTGAGCAAGTGTCTTGGTTTGACGCGCTGGTCTACTGCAATAAAAAAAGCTTGGCGGAAAATCTTACCCCATGCTACACCATAAACGGAAAAACAAATCCAAGCGACTGGGGAACTGTTCCGACTTCCATCGACGCAACGTGGAACGCCGCCATCTGCAACCTTAACGCCGACGGCTATCGTCTGCCCACGGAGGCCGAATGGGAATACGCCGCCCTAGGCGGAAAGGCCGGAGTCGCCGCCGACGACCCCACGGACTACGCCGGAACCAACGACAGCACGCAACTTGGAACATACGCATGGTGCACAGATAACAGCGAAAGCAAGACCCACGCCGTCAAGACAAAGACAAAGAACGGTCTTGGACTATTTGACATGAGCGGAAACGTCTGGGAATGGTGCTGGGACTGGTATAATGACGACGCAAAATCCGGAGACAACAGCAACCCTGTGACAAACCCGCTCGGCGGCGCGCCGTTGGAGCTTCGCCGCGTGCTCCGTGGCGGCAGTTGGAAATATGGCGATTTCATTTGTTCGGTCGCTTACCGGAACGGCAACTACCCCAACGGCCGCGATGACAATCTTGGCTTCCGCGTCGTTCGCTCAGCAAACTGACGTTTGCTGGCTCTGCAAGGTAATTATTTACAACTTCCGCATTCGCGGAAGTTCGGGTCCGCTCAGTTTGGGCGGATTTTTAGTTTTGTCTATTTTTCGCGCTTAGCCTTGGCGTAGATTCCCGCGCCGACGATTATTCCGACTCCGGCCACAATCATAAGGAAACACAAAATTTGGCCGGTCGAAATGTTCAGCAGCGAAGTGTTTTGGCTGATTGAGGCAGTAGGGTCGCTTGAGATTCTAAAGCCCAAGTCGCTGTCGGGCATTCTAAAGTATTCCAAGCAAAAGCGGATGGCGCCGTAGCCGGCTAAATACATTCCTGTCAAAAATCCGTTAAAGGGCTTTTTCTTTCGGAGGAACCATAGAAGCGCGAAGAGTGCGATTCCCTCAAAAAAGGATTCGTACAACTGGCTTGGGTGGCGGGGCAAATTTACCATAAGGTTTTGCTCCACGCTCATTCCGATGTCGGCGGCGAAATTTTTTACCCATTCGATTGACGGAGAAAATTTTTCTGCGTCAGGGAAAATCATGCCCCAAGGCATTTTTGTGATGCGGCCGTACAATTCTCCGTTTAGAAAATTTCCGATGCGGCCAAAGGTGTAGCCAAGCGGAATCGCGGTACACATCGCGTCGGACCATTGCAAAAAAGAGCGCTTGTGAACTTTGCACCAAACGATCATTCCAATCGCTCCGCCGATGGCGCCGCCGTGGTAAGACATTCCCTGAAGTCCTGTCCAGCGGCCGCTTTCGTCAAAGGGCCAAAAAATCAGCCAAGGCTTTGTCAAATATTTTCCGCTAGTGTCGTAAATCAAGGTTGAAAAAATGCGGGCGCCAAGGAGAAGAAAAACGATTCCTGTGGCGATAAAGCTGGTCAACTCGTCTTCGCTTGCCGGGCGGTCGGGGCATTCCAACGCTCCTTCCGTAAACTGCTTTTTAAGGGCAAGGTATGCAAAGCCAAAGGCAAAGACATACATCAAGCCGTACCAGCGCAAAAGGCCCAAAAAGGGAACGCCGGGAAAAATCTCCGGGTGAATCCATGACGGATAGTTTATGTAAAGAAAATTCATACTTTAAATCCTTGCTGGGCCGCTTTGACTAATTTTGATTTTAGCATAGTGTTTTCTTTTCTGACTTGCGTAAGCTCGTAAGAAAGAGTTTTTATCGTTTCGACCAATTCGCCTTCGGTAAGGGCGCCGCTTCCAAGCAAATCGCGCAAGCCCGCCATCTTGGCCTCGTAGTCTTCCTCCGCTTCCTCCGTCGCCACGTCAAAGGAATTGTTGACGTTGTCGGCCGGCGGCTCAAACTCGTCGCCAAAGCGCAAAGTTTCGCTGGAGAGGATTTTTTCGGCGATGCGGTAGATGGCCTGCGACAAAATGTTTTGCGGCTTGTAAATGACGATTGGAAGGCGGGAGGCGAGCGCCTTGTCTTCCAATGAGTCGCGGTAAAGAACGCCCATGTGCTCAAGGTCGATACCCAAGTATTCTTTGCAGGAACGGCGGATGCGCAGCGCCTTGTCGGCGTCTTTTGGATCGTCGATCATGTTCATTACAAGACGAGGGCGGAAAATCTTTAGGTTTCGCATCACCGCTTCGGAATTTTTGGGGTCGACTTTTACAAGCTCTTGCATCATTTGCGGAATGTAAAGCTTTTGCATCGCGCTTGAGCTTTTCTTAAGCTCGCGGAACCACTTGGCCGCCTCGCTGGACGTTTTGAACGTTGAATTCATCAAGCGGAAGACCGCGTTTTTAAGGAACAGGTAGGCGTTGAGCGTGGCCGTGACGGCCGGCGCCGAGACTACGATTCCCTGCGGCGAAAGCAAGAACAAGTCCAAAATGATTTGGTGGGTTCCCGCTCCCAAGTCGATTACCAAATAGTCGCAATCCACGTTTTTAAAGTTTTTGATTATTTTGGAACGTTGCGGGGCCTTGAGCGCCGTAAGTCCCGGGATTTCTGAGTCGCCGGCGATAAAGCTAAGGTTGTCGTATTCTGTGGGCTGAATTATGTCGGCAAAGTTGCCGTTCCCCAAAAGCCAAGTGCCCAATCCGTGTTTTGGGCTGGGTTGTCCGAGTACAAGGTGAAGGTTTGAAGCGCCCAAGTCAAGGTCGGCCAAAACGACTTTTTTTCCGGCTTGACCCAAAGCGATGGCAAGGTTTGCGGACAAAAGGCTTTTGCCGACGCCGCCCTTTCCGCTGGCAACAGGAATTATTTGCATTCTTCCATTCTATCATAATATGCGCGATTTTGCAATTCCGCCGTTGTGTATGCCGCCATGTAACTTTTTGCGCCCTTGAAAATTCATTATATATGGAATATAATGACGACACTATGAATTCTCATTCAACTAAGGTTAAGGTTTTCCGCGCGGCGGCTTTCGCGCTGTGCTTTTTTGTTTCGGGCTTTTTCGTTTCAAAGTGCTTTGCCGAAAGCGGACAAAAAAAGAACGAGCAAGTTGACTCAAGCGAATACATTCGAACCATCGCGCAAATTTTCTACACGCTGCAAAGCCGTTTTGTGGAAGAGGTCGATCCCGAAGTCTTGTACAAGGGCGCTCTTGACGGAATGATGAAGTCCCTCAACGACCCTTACACCGTTTACCTTGACACAAGCGACATGCGCTCCTTGAACGACACGACGGAAGGCGCCTTTTATGGCGTCGGCCTTTCGATTTCCAAGAGGAACGAATCAAGCGCCGACAACCCGGCCTACGTCGATGTAATCTCTCCGATAGAAGGAACGCCGGGCTACAAGGCTGGAATTCAGGCCGGCGACAAATTGATAGAAATCAACGGCGAGCCCACGCCCGAAATGTCCATGGAAACCGTTCTTTCAAAATTGCGCGGTCCAAAAGGCGAGGGCGTCGAAGTCACCGTTCTTCGCGGAAAGAGCGTCACATTTAAGAGAACTTTGATCCGCGACTTGATAGAAGTTCCGACTGTTGAATTTGGAACGGTTCAAAGCAAAAAAAATCTTTACGGCTATATGAAGTTGATTCAATTTACGCCTGACACAGTTCCCAGAGCGCGCGAGGCGATTGAATCATTTAAAGAAAAAAAATGCTCAGGCATCATAATCGACTTGCGCAACAATCCCGGCGGACTCTTGGACAGCGCCGCCAAGATCGGAGACTTCTTTATTGACGAAGGCCCGATCGTTAGCACAAAGAGCCGCTTGAGTTTTGAAACGCGCTCGATCACGGCGGACAAGGCTAACACGATTATTAAGGACATGCCGATTGTCGTTTTGATAAACAAGGGCTCTGCCAGCGCGTCCGAAATTTTAAGCGGCGCATTAAAGGACAACCATTTGGCTTACTTGGTCGGAGAGCGCACTTACGGCAAGGGCAGCGTTCAGCAAGTGATGACGCTAAAGCACAACGACGGAATCAAAGTGACAATGGCCCGTTACTACACGCCCAGCGACACCAACATCGACAAAATCGGAATTCCGCCGGACAAGGAGATTACGCTCAACCCTGAATACACAGAGGAGCAAACAAAGGTTTTCTTAAAACTAAGCGAAGACGAGACGATTAGAAAATATGTCGAAAACCATCCCGGAATGTCTGAGGCCGACATCGCCTCTTACGCGGAGCTTTTGCGCAAAGACTACGACTTGGACTTGCGCTTGCTTCGCCGCTTGATTCGCATCGAGGTTGGCAGAACAAAAGAGCCGCGTCTTTATGACTTGGATTTTGACGTTCAGCTTGTCGAAGCGATGAACATTCTTGACCAAGGAAATTTTAAGGCGCTTGTAAAGAATACAAAGACTTTGAAGGAATTGCAGGAAGAGGCGGAAGCCCAAAAGCAATGAGACAGTTTGTTTCCGCCGTCGCCCCAAATTCTAAAGGCCTCTTGGAAATAAGCGGAAAGGACTTTCATTACTTAAGAAAAGTTTTGCGCTTGGCGGCTGGTGACATGATCAGCCTTTCGCTTCCGGGCGGAGCGGCGCAAGACGCGACTGTCTGCAAGGTTGACGACGGCGCAAAGAAGATTACGATCCAAGTTTGCGGAACGGATGTCGCGGACGAAAATCGTTCGCAAGACAAAAATCCCGCCGCTTTGCGGACCCGCCTCGCTCTTTTGCAGTTCATTCCAAAACCGCAAAAAATGGAATTGATTGTAAGGCAGGCGACTGAATGCGGAGTCGCGAACATAATTCCCGCAATCGGAGAATACACGCAAGCCGGCTGCGAAAAGGCTTTGCAAAAGTCTGACCGCTTTGAAAAAATAATCCGCGAGGCGCGCCAGCAAAGCGGCTCGCAAGTCGAGACGAAAATTTTCCAGCCGCAAAAGCTGCAAGCCGCGCTTGACTTGATTGACCAAATCGAGCCGGACGCCTTAAAGCTTTTTTTGTATGAAAGAACGGATGGAACGCAAGCTTTTAACGACGCGCTTTTTGGCAATGAACAAGATCGCCCGCGTTCTTGCGTTTATGCGGTCGGCTCGGAAGGCGGAATAAGCCCCGCCGAATGCGAACTGCTTTTGGCCCGCGGCTTTAAGGCGGTTCACTTTAACACGAATATTTTGCGCTGCGAAACCGCTTCGCTCTACGCGGCGGCGGCGATTCAAAGCGCGCTTGACAATTAGATGGGAGGGCTAAAAAGATGGCTATCGAAAGAATTGACATTACTGGAGTCGGCGTTGACATTTGCCGGCCGGAGAATATGGAAAACGAAATTTTGGAATTGCTTGCAAAACCCGGCACAAAGCAAATTGTTTTCCTTTCGATTTGGGGCCTTTTAAAAGCGCGCGGCAAGAACACCTTTGCCGAGTGCGTAAAAAACGCCGATTTGGTTCTTCCGATTTCAAAAAGCATTCTTAAGGCCGCCGCCTTCCTAAAGCGCGAGGTTCCCGACCGTTACAATCCCTTTACCGCTCTCATTGACATCCTTACGATTTTGGACACGCATTACAGAAGCTTTTACATGTTGGGCGGAAAGAAAAAGTCCTTGCAAAAAGCGGTTGGAAACGTTATGAAAACTTTTCCCAATTTGCGAGTCGTTGGCCGCTATGTCGGCTATTATCCTAAGACGCAGGAAGATGACATCATTCAAGCGATTTACAAGGCCTCTCCATCTTTGGTTTTGCTCAGCGAAGGAATCAAGGAAAAAGATTGCTGGCCCTACGCGCGCCGCAACCGTTTTTCGTCAAGCGTATTCATTTACTACCGCGACGCAATTGGAATTTTCAGCGACCAAGTTCACCGCGCCAAGGAATCGACCTTTAACGCGGGGCGTGAGATTTGGAGCGAAATAATTAGAAATCCGTTAAAAATTTTCTTGCTTTTTCCGTATTTATACTTTAAAATGTTACTTGTCTGGTACAGGATTTTTAAAAAGTAATTCATTTAAATTATGTTTTCAAAAATCAACAATGTCTCAATTGCGGTTGTCGCAAGCGACCCGGATGTTCATCTTTTCTTTAGCTGCGTGTTTGGGGAAGAGTTGAACATGCAAATGTATCTAGACGCGCGGATAGACGAAGTTTTGAAAAATCAAAAAAACTTTGACTATATGATAATCGACGCGCGGACAGCCTTAAAAGAAAACCAAAAAGGTTGTTGGAAGAAAATTTGCGATCTGTTCAAAAATAATGTATTGGTGTTGATCTCGGTCGGCGAAGAAAAATTTTTCGGCGAACATTTGTTTCAAACTGTAAAGACGATTTTTTATCCATTCACAAAAAACGACTTTTATGCCGCGTTTGAGGATAGCCCGGCTCCTGTTGTCAATGACCTTCCGCAGTTCGCGCGCTTGATGGGGTCCAGCGAAAAAATAAAAGAAGTAAGAAGAAAAATTCTTATGGTGGCCGATACGAATGTGCCCCTCATCTTTTTTGGAGAGAGCGGAACTGGAAAGACGATGGCGGCAAAAATCGCGCATGAGCTTTCATTAAGAAGGGACAAGCCTTTTGTAATCGCAAACATGGCCAACGCAAGAAGCGAGTTCATAGAAAGCATATTGTTTGGAAACGTTCGGGGCGCCTTTACCGACGCTCGCGACAGGCAAGGGCTTTTTAAAAGCGCCAACGGCGGAACTTTGTTTATGGACGAAATCGCGGATCTTTCCTTGGAGTGCCAAGCAAAGCTTTTGCGCGTTATAGAAACGGGAGTCTTTAGGCCAATCGGTTCCGACCAAGAAGTAAAATGCGACGTGCGCTTGATTTTTGCAACCAACGCGGACTTGCAATATTTGGTTCGCAAAAAGCGTTTTAGAGAAGACTTGTACTGGCGAGTCGTTGACTTTCCGATAACGGTTCCGGCTTTGAGGGAGCGTATTGAGGATTTTCCGCTTTTAATCGAAAGCGAGCTAAAAGAAATTCAAAAGCTTGCCGGAAAGAGTTTTTCGATTACAAAGGCGGCTGTCTTAAAAATGAGCGCTTGCGATTGGCCCGGAAACTTTCGCCAGTTTAGGGCTTGCCTAAGGCGCGCGGCGATCCTGTCTAGAGACACGTGCATGATTGACCACGAGGCGATAAGCTTTTAGTCGTCGCGGTTTCTTGACGCAAGGCCGGCGGTTTTTGTGAATGTTTTTTCAATGTATTTGGCTTCGCTTTCAGAAAGGCTTGCTCTGGCCAAAATGCCCCGCCAAAAGTTTTCCATGTCGGGGCGGCCGGCGATCTTAAAAAAGCCGATTTTTTGCAAGTTGTCGGCGATGCATTTTACTGTTTTGTCCAGGCGGCTAAGCTCGATTTTTGTGTAGCCCTTAAGGTTTGGGTCCTGGGCTCTAAAAAAGTGGTAGCAAATGATTTGCACGGCGTGAGACAGGTTGAGCGACATAAAGCCGGGGTCGGACGGAATCGTGACCCCAACAGAGCAAGATTCGACTTCCTCGTCGGTCAAGCCGGTGCGTTCGTTGCCAAAAACGACCGCTATTTTTCCGTCCGATTCCTTGACAAAGGAGCAAAATTCCTCCGGCAAAAACAGCTTTCCCTTGCGTTTTTTGCCCCTTCGTCTGGTGGTTCCGGCGCTGATAATGCAGTCCGCCGTGGCTTCTTGGATTGAATCAAAAAATTCGGCTTTTTCCCAAATATTTGCCGCGTGAATGGCCAATATTCGCACCCTTTCGTCGTCAAAATCTTCCTTTTTTCCGACGATTCTTAAGTGAGAAATGCCGTTGTTTGCCATGGCCCTGCAAGCCGCTCCCACATTTCTGCTTTCTTCGGGTCTGCAAAGGACAATGTATACTTGGTTCAAATCCATGGCTCCATTATAAGAAAAATGCCAAAATAATGCAATAAAATTGAAAAATCTAATAAAAAAAGCGAAAAATGCCGAAATAAAATTTGACATTTTAGGAATTTTTTGATAAAATTAGCAAATAAAGTTGAGGGAGACCGTATGGTAAACAATAACACTCTCGTTCCCGGTTTTAATGATGAAAAGGACGACAGCTTAAAAATCTCTTTGTCAAAAATCGAAGACGTTCCAAATTGCGTTTCGATTATCTTGAACGGCTATGTGGACACATACAATTCAAGCTTTTTCCAAAAGCGTATAAACAAGGTTGTTGAGGCTGGTTTTGTAAACTTGATTTTCAACTGCTCAGCGCTCAACTATGTCTCATCTACAGGCATTGGCTCTTTTACGGCCTTCCTTAAATTGGTAAAGCCAAAGGGCGGAGACATCGTTCTTTTGGAAATCCAGCCCAAGGTATTCGAAGTATTCCAGTTGCTCGGATTCTCACAATTTTTCAATATTAAGAATTCTACGGAAGAGGCCGTTTCTTTCTTCAAGAGCGGATCCACACAGACAAACTCCCTCTTCCCCAAAGTATTCGCTTGCCCCGTTTGCCAGAGAAAACTCAAGGCCACTCGCGCCGGTCGTTTCCGTTGTTCGGAATGCAAGTCGATTTTGGCCATCGACGGCCAGGGCCAGGTCTTCCTAGGCTAAGGCCGAACGCAGCCAGCCCCAAAACGAACGCCGCCATCGCGCGGCGTTTTTTTTTCGCGTAGGAACGGAATTCCTGCCAAAAACACACGGAAAATTTTTTTAAAAAAATTTCAAAAAAAGCGCGCTTTTCTCTTGACAGTTTTTGCGGAAAGCGCTACATTCTCTTTTACCGCTCTCCACAAGGGC
>JAEEVR010000029.1 GCA_016290995.1 Treponema sp.
CCAACTGCACTGACGGCGTTGACGGCCTTTCTTCAACGTTGATTCTTGTGGCGCTTATGGCGCTTGGAATTATTTTCTACGTAATTCTTGGCCACGTTGACATCGCAAAGTATTTGCTCGTTCCGCACTTAAAGACTGGAGCGGCGTGGGGCATCATGACTTTCGCGATGGCCGGAACGTTGATGGGCTACTTGTGGCACAACGCCTTCCCAAGCTCCGTTTTGATGGGAGACGCCGGAAGCCGCGCTCTGGGATTTTTTATCGGAGCCTGCGTGCTCGCGACTGGAAACCCCTTCATCCTTATCGCGACATCGCTTGTGATTTTGCTTAACGGCGGAACGGGACTCATCAAAGTCGCGCTCTTGCGCTTCTTTAAGATCAAGATTTTTTCAAACGTGCGCTTTCCTTTGCATGACCATGTTCGAAAAAATCTTGGCTGGTCCCCGACTCAAGTCTTGCTCAAGTTTTTGATTGTCCAGCTTTTGGTCACAATCTTTACGCTGGGAATCTTCTTTAAGATTAGATAGTGGCAATAAGATTGCTGGCAAGCCTAGGACTGCGGCGACAAAAACAACAGCGCGAGCGTCTTTGCGTCTCGCGTCATGTTGCTTATCACGCAGTATTCGTTGGGCATGTGGGCGGTCTCGTCAAGGCTGCTCCACACGACGCAGTCGTAGCCAAGGTTTCTAAGCTCTGCGGCAACCGTTCCTCCGCCGATTCCGATTGTCTTTGCTTCAATTCCGTGCGCCTCTTTTATGGCGGAACTGAGCGCTTTGACGACCGGAGCGTTTTTGTCGGTAGCTTTTGACTGCGCGTTTTGCAAAAGCTCGAACGACACTTTCACGCCCGAGACTTTTTCTTCTTGTGCGACAATCTTTTTTATCTCTTCCAAAACTTCTTCATTTTTATAGCGCGGAAGAACGCGGCAATCAAAGCAGAATACGTCGCTTCCCGGAATTATGTTCACGCCCGCAACGTTCGCGTCGCGCTTAGTCGGCTCAAAGGTGCAAGTGTCGGGCTCAAACAAATCGTCTTTCGCGTCAAACTTTTTATGCAAGCCCTCGTAAAGCGCGACGCTCAAACGGTTGGCGGCAAGGCAGGCGTTGAGTCCTTCGTCTGGCCGCGAGCCGTGGCACTGCTTTCCGCTTACGGTGAACTGAATCCACAAGACGTTTTTTTCGGCGACTTCGATTGTCTGGCCAAGAGGATCGCCGCCGTCGGGGATTACAAAAAAGTCGTTCTTGTTAAAAAGTTCCGGATGATTTTGCAAAAGCCAAATCATTCCGTACTTGCTTCCGACTTCTTCGTCGGCCGCGAACAAAAGTTTTATCGTTCGTTCCGGCTGGATGCCGTTTGCGACAAAGGCCCAGGCGGCGGCGAAGGCCGAGCACAAGCCCTGTTGGTTGTCCTCAACGCCGCGGCCAAAAAGCTTTCCGTCCTTTTGAACGACGGTCCACGGATCGGTCTTCCAGTCCGCCAGGTTCCCGACCGGAACCACGTCCATGTGCGCGATGACCCAAATCGCGCCGTCATTTGCAAGCCCTGGAATCGTCGCGATTAAGTTGGGCCGCCTTCCGTGCAGGGCGCGGCTGTCGGGCGCGTCAAAGCGCTCCAAGTTTGTTATTCCGTGGGCGCGCAAAAATTCTTCCAATGCCGCGCACTTTTCCCATTCGCCGTCGCCGCCGTTTTCCGGGGCGAGCGCTTTATGCGATGTCAAAAGCTTTTGGAGCGCGACGCATTCGTCCGCGCTGTTTTCTATGAATTGAAGAAGGTCTGATTTGTCCATAGGGCTATACTAGCGCTAAAACGCGGACGGCGCAAGATTATCTTTTGTTGAACCAATGCATGAGAAAGTGCGCGAACTTTAAGTTTGCAATCATAAGGACAAAGGCTAAAGGAATGCAAACTATGGTCACGGCGTTGAACGTCATAAGCTTGGCGCACTTGTAAATTATGGCGGCGCTTATGGGCAGGCAAAGCGCGCTTGTGGCGACGCAGGGAATGTATTTTCTTATGTAAAGCGCGTGGCCGATGTGAACCAAAAGATGCGCGGCGAGCGAAAGGAAAATTCCAAACCACAATCCGTAAAGAATGTCGTTCGGAAAATAATAGGCTAAAAGGCTCACTCCAAAAAACGGAATGAATTCTTCGTAGACCGCAAGCGCGAATCCTGCCGTGGAAAAGTCCCGGTAAGGGGCGAGCGTTTTTGGAAAGCGCTCGAACAAGTCGGGGTTCTTTTTAAAGAAACGCCCAAAGCCGATTATCTCTTCCATGTCGTGAAAAATAAAAATTATTGGCAAGAGCAGAATGAAGTCTTTCATTATTCCTCAAGCAAGTTTTTAAAAACTTTAGTTATTCTTGATTCGCCTTTATGATTCCAAATAAACTGAACGTCGCTTCCGACCGTTGGCACTTTTTCCAAGCCGTCTGCCTTTGCGGGGATCAAAAGCTCCCAATAGCGGACGTAAAACACGCCGTCCTTGATTGATTCCACAACGCCCAAGTGCTGCTCAAAAATTTGCATAAAGCCTTCTTGGACTTTTACCTTGCGGTAGGAGGGGAATTCTTTGTTGATTTCTTGCAGGCGCTTTTGGTCTTCCAGTTTTTTAAAGTCCGCGCTTTCGACAATTCTTCCTTTGATTTTTGAAAAGTCGTCGTTTAGCGGAAGGCACATTATCGCGTCAAAGGAATTTCCTTCGCCGTCGGTAATGCCAAAGTCCGAAGCGCGCTTAAAGCCAAAGCGCGGATAATAATTCGGCTCGCCGATTACGACAATGCCCGCGACGCCCGCTTTCTTTGCCGCCTCAATTGACTTGCGCATAAGCTCGCCGCCGATGTCGTTTCCTTCAAGCGTGGGCTCTACGGCAAGCGGGCCAAAGGTAACGACCGGATGCCGCGCGCTTCCGTCGTCAATCCAAGCGCGAGTGTAGTAAACCGCTCCGACGATTTTGCCGTCAAGTTCCGCCACGCGGCTAAGTTCTGGAAGATAATCGTTGGACTCGCGAATGATTCGGACAAGAAAATGCTCGCTGCAACCCGGCCAATACTTGTTCCAAAAACTTCGCATAGTCATAAGCTCCGCGCCTTTGTAGTCGGCGGGCGTTTCTTGTCGAATGATTAAATTTTCTAGCATGATGCAGTTCCATCCACTTTGTACATTATTTTTAGGCGCTGCGCCTCGTTGGCTTCAAAGCCGAACTTTTGGTAAAAGGGAATCTTGTCCGGCATCGCGCAAAGTTCCACAAAGATTTGCGTGCCGGGCGTTCCGTTTGCTCCAGCGTCGGCGGCTCTCCCCAAATCGATTCCCAAAGATAGCGGAACTGCTCGGCGGTAAGCTCGTTGTGTTTTATCGTGAAGGTGGACATGAGGGTAGTATAGCGGATTTTTTGGGTTTTGGAAAGGATTAGTTTTTGCGCGCGGCATTAATCGTCTTCATTAAACTTAGAACTAGAGCGCGTTCTGGGGCGGAAAGCTTTTCCAGTTCCTTTAAGTGGGCGTCAAATTTGTGATACAGGCGAATGGCCTTGTTGATTTCGGCGGGGCTTTCTTTTTTGTGGGAGGAGGAGTTTTCGGGCATTTCCAAGAGGTATTCCAATGAGACGTCAAGGGCTTTTGCAATGCGGACGGCCAAGTCTGCGGCGGGAACGCTGTCGCGGCGAATGCCTTTTCCGATATAGGAAACGTCAAAATTGGCGGCAGCCGCCAGTTCCTTTCGCTCTTTGCCTTGATACTTTAACTCGTCGTCTACGTTTTTCCAAAATCCCATGCTTTTATAATAGAACCATTTGTCCGTTTTTTCTTGACTAATCGGACTATTGGTCTTATAATGGAAAATAGACCTATTGTCCGATTTTATGGGTAAACGGACAGGTGGAACGGTTTGTAAAAAGGAGTGGTTTTTATGAAAAATGTTTTTAATCGAGCGGTCTTTTTTGCCATTTGCGCGGCATTGTTTTTTGCCTTTGCCTCGTGCTCAAACAGCGCGGGGGGAGGTGGAAGCAACCCCACGCCAATACAGCTGCCTACACCAACACCTGTGGCTGTTACATATACGGTTACATTTAATGTAAATGATGGCAGCGAAAATCCTGCCACAGTTACGCAAACATTTACAGAGAATCGGGCTGAGTCTTTGAAGTCTTTTTCTGAAATGGGTTTTTCTAAGTCTGGATTTTATTTTGCTGGATGGGGAACTTCAGCTGATGCTGCTGAATCCGCTTATGCTGATGGTGCCGATTATACTGCTAATGCAGATATTACTCTTTATGCTCTTTGGTCTGCTATACCTGTTTACAGTGTAAATATTTCAAGCGAGCATGGAGAAGTAATTCCCTCACAGGCAACTGGTGTAGAAGGAACTGAAATTACACTTAGCAATACTCCTGCAACTGGTTGGCAGTTTGATTCTTATACAGTAACAACTTCTGATTCTACTATCGATGTTGTAAAGGATAAGTTTACTATGCCAGCTAATGATGTTACCGTAACAGCAAATTATACAATGATTGATTATTCAATTGACGTTGGTTCAGTTGCAAATGGTAATGTTATTGTTACAATCGGTTCCACGGTATCTTCTACAGCTAACTTTGGTCAAATTATTACTGTTACCGCTACACCAGAAAGTGATTACTATAGATTCAATTCTGTTAATGTAGTCGCTTCAGATGGAACATCAGTTGATTTGACAGGAACTGGTAATACTAGAACTTTTGTAATGCCTGCGCAATCTGTAACGGTTAGTTCTACATTTGATTCAAAGCATACAATTACACTTCTAACATCTATCGAAGGCGGAACATTGACTTCAAATGTAACATCTGCTTTTGAAGGTGATATCGTAACACTTACGGTAACCCCAAGTACAAAGTATTATGTACTTAACTCTGTGTCAGTTACTACATCAAACACAAGTATCTCTGTTAATGGTGATGGAAATGTTAAAACATTTACAATGCCCGGACAGGATGTTAGTGTTAATGCTTCACTTAATCTTACTTTTGTTCCAACATCTTACAATAAAGTTAATACAAAAACAATTAATGGTGTTGATTATGACATTGTAGAATTTGGTGATTGGCCTCAAACAATATTGCCTAAGAATAGCACAATTACAATTGATGAATCAAAGTCAGTTGTACAGGGAGACTTTACTTATTGCTTGGGAAGTGATGGAAACTTGTATGCTAAAGTTAAAACTACTATTTACAGTATTGCAGATGGTTTGTGTTTTAGCGATGGATCGGTGGTACAAAAGAAAGAATATAGATGGTTTAAAGTAGAACCAATTAATTGGCGTATTCTTACAACAAGTTTTGACCACGATGGTAAAACTGATACTACTGGTAAAAAGCTTTTGCTTGCTGAATGCGCTATAATTGGAGATCGTTATTCTTCTTATAACAGTTATCCTACATCTTATATACGAAACTGGTTAAATGGTGTACATCGTGATTCTTATGATACTTATATCGGTTTCTTAAATACTGCTTTTGATTCAGTAGGTGTTTCAAAAATTGCAGATACTACTGTTGATAACAGCGCTCGTTCTACTAATCCTGAAAAGGATGCGAAATATTGGAATCAAGGAGAAAATGAAAGGGCAAGCGGTCCTACAGTTGATAAGATTTTCCTTTTGAGTGCGCAGGAAGTTACCAGAGATGAATACGGTTTTAACATTGAACGTAACGATGACGATGCTAGAATTCGTAAACCTACTGATTATGCTAGAACTAGCGGCGGCACTTGTACCGCGTGGTTCTTACGCTCCCCTACTTATAGTTCGAGCACAGACATACGTGTAATTAATGATAAAGGATTTTTTAAAACTACAAGTAGTATAAATATTAGAGGTTTTGTTCCTGCTTTGTGTTTGGAATAATTTAGTGGAAGCATATATTTGAAGTATAAACTTTGGATATATGCTTCCCCATAACCGCGATGGCGCAGGGCATGCGGCCTTCCACCATAAAATATTGCGTGCCTGTAATGCCCATGTCGGCGATGTAAGCCTTGTCCCAGAACATTTTGAAAAGAATGTCGTGCAAATGATTGGCGCGACAAAAATAAAGGCGCCAAACTGACCCTTTGCAAAAACGCCCAAAACGCGCTAGTATTCCATTATGCCCAAAAGCAAAACTGACCACGACATTTTCGCCCGCCTCAACCCGGAACAGTTGGACGCGGTTCAAAGCACGGAAGGCCACATTCGCGTTTTGGCCGGAGCGGGGAGCGGAAAGACGCGCGCTTTGGTAAGCCGCTACGTTTACCTTGTACGCGACTTGGGAATCTCGCCTAAAAACATTTTGTGCGTAACCTTCACCAACCGCGCTGCCGAAGAAATGAAGATGCGCGTCCGTTCCGAATTGGGCGACATGGATTTGGGCTACATTTGCACCTTCCACGCCTTTTGCACGCTGCTCCTTCACGAAGACATAAACAAAATAAATTTTCCAAAAGACTTTGTGATTTTGGACAAGGAAGACTGGCGCTCGATACTGCTGCGCGTTTTTGCCGACATGGGCTTGACCTTAAAGGAAGCGACGATCCAGCAGAAAATCGACGAGGTGTTGGAAGCAAAAAAAATGCAGGCCGACACTTACATCGACTATTTTTACAAGCTGAACAATGAGGAGCTTAAAGAAAAATTTTTGGCCAAGGGAATCGAGCGCAACCAAGAAATATTCTTGCGCTTTTTGTATGAGCAAAAAAAATGTTTTGGCGTTGACTTTAACGACTTGATAAATTTCGCGGTCTACATTTTGGAAAAGTTTCCCGACGTTGCCGAAAAATGGCAGGACAGAATTCAATACATAATGGTTGACGAGTTCCAAGACGTGAGCGCAAAGCAATATTCCATAGCGCAAATTTTAAGCCGCAAGCACAAAAATCTTTTTATCGTCGGAGACAGTGACCAAACGATTTACTCTTGGCGCGGAAGCCACGTCAAGTTGATTTTGGACTTTGAAAAAGTTTACAAGGACGCAAAGACGATTTTGCTTTTAAAGAACTACCGTTCCACGCCGCAAATTCTTACGGCGGCCAATTCCTTGATCGCCCATAACACTGTCCGTTATCCCAAGGAACTTGCGCCGACAAAAAAGGCCGGCCCCAAGCCCCTCTACTATCACGCTCCCAGCGAGGAGGACGAGGCCAAGTGGATTTGCAAAAAGGTTAAGGAATTATGCAAGAATGGCAACCTGCGCGACATCGCGATTCTTTACCGCGCCCACTATCTTTCGCGCTCGCTTGAAGAAGCCTTCATCAAAAACGATTTGCCTTACCGCATCCTTGCCGGAACGGAATTTTACGGCCGCCGCGAAATCAAGGATATGATTTCTTACTTGCGAATGTTGACGGTTGCCGACGACGTTTCATTTTACCGCACGGTGAACCTTCCCAGCCGCAAAATCGGAAAGAACAAAATCGCCGCGATAAAAGAATACGCCGACAATAACGACTGTTCCGCCTACGTTGCGCTAAAAGGCTTGCTTTCCCAAAACGATCCGATTTTAAAAGGAACGAAAGCCCAGGCCTACGTTGACGCGATAGAAGAAAGCCGCGCGCTTTTAAACGACAAAAACTCTTTTGTCTACACGGTCGGAAGCGGCACAAGCAAGCTTGGAAGCGTCTTGCAATCGATTTTGGACAAGAGCGGCTACGAAGCCTTTTTGCGCCTGGAGGCCGACCAAGACCGCTTGGACAACGCCGCCGAGTTCAAGCGCGCGGTAAACCAAGCGGGCTTTGACGACGACGCGACTTTGGAGGATTTTTTGCAGCGCGCGGCGCTCTTCACCGACCTTGACCGCGAGGACAAACGCGACGCCGTCAAAATGCTGACGATTCACGCGGCCAAGGGAATGGAATTTAAAAACGTTTTCTTATGCGGCATGAACGAAGGAATCTTCCCAAGTCGCAAAGTGCAAACGCCCGAGGACATGGAAGAAGAGCGGCGAATCGCATACGTCGCCATGACGCGCGCAAAAGACAGGCTTTTTATTAGCGACGCGGAAGGCAAGGCCAACGACGGAATCTTTAAGTATCCCAGCCGCTTTATCTTTGAGGCCGCGGGCGAGGATATGAAAAATTATGACATCGAAAAGCCGCTTGACAAGTCGCTTGTGGAGCAGTCGCAAAAAATAATCAAGTACGACGAAGGCCGCCTAAAGGCCGCTGCCACGCAATTTAAAAAAGGCGACCGCGTTCGCCACAAAGTTTTTGGCGACGGAACGATTGTTCTTGTAAATGACAAGGCTTTTTGCTACGCGATAAAGTTTGACGATTTGGCCACCGAGCGCAGCGTTCAGTTTGCCGCCCCGTTGAAGGCGCTTTAGTGTAATTCGATTGCGCAAGCCAAAACGCCCGCGCCTGAATAAATTCCCACGATATTCTTGTCGCCGTCGCGCGCGAATTTGGCCACGGCCTCGTCGCCTTGCTTTAGCGCGGTCTTGTAGCTGACGCGCAAATTTTTGGCGGCGCCTTCCGGGCTTCCGTCCGTTCCGCTTGGCAAAACTTCAAGCGCAAAGTCGTAGTAGTTAAGATTGTGAACGTGGTCGTTAAAGTCAAAGTCGGAGCGGCGCAGCTGGATTTTTTTCTCGGCTTCAAACGCTTCCGGCAAAGAAATCTTTTCAAGCTTTTCGCCGCCAAAAACTTTTTTGCCAGGCTCCGGGCCGTAGCGGTCAAGCAAGTCCGCCTCAACCTTCATCGGACGTCCGGTCTTTAAGTCAAGGCGAACCCATTTGCTGGTTCCTTCGACGGCAAGCGCTCCGTCGGCGTACAAGTAAAAATTGCGCGACGTTCCAAAGGGCGAAGTCAAACCTTCGCTCCAAGTTTCTACTTTAATCTTTTGTCCGTAGCGCGGAAATTCCGAAACGCAAATTTTCCAGTCGGTCAAAACCCACGCAACGCCAAGAGTCTCGCTTACCTTAATCGCGGAATCTGCGGCCGCGTCGGAATGGCGGCTTCCCGCGTTTTCAAAATACTGCAAGATTGCGGCCATAGTAAGGCGCTCGTTTTTGTCGTAGTCTTCAAGAAGTGGAGAAAATTCTGTTGTAAAAACCATGGGTTTTATTCCTTTACGATTTGCGAATAAAGCCTGTCCAAGTCGGCGCGGCTAAAGTAGTCGATGACAAGCTGGCCTTTTTCCAAACTTCCGTTAAGCGAAACTTTTGTTCCAAGGCTTTCCATAAATTTTTGTTCGATAGAAATTACGTCGGGGTTGCGGACTCGCGCTCCGTCTTTTTTGCCGTCCTTTTTTGCGGCGCGGCCTCCGTCGTTAAGAGACGCGGCTTGCGCTTCCGCCTGGCGAACGGACAAGTTGCTTGCGATTATTTTGCCGAACAAAACGCGCTGGTCGGCGGGATTGACAACGCTAAGAAGCGCGCGAGCGTGTCCGCTTGAAATTTGTCCGACGATCAAAGAGTTTTGCATGTCCTCGGGCAACTTTAAAAGGCGCAAGGCGTTGGCGACTGTCGGGCGTCCTTTGCCTACTTTTTGGGCGACTTCGTCTTGGTTGAGGCCGCCGATTTTCATAAGGTTGTAGTAGGCCTGCGCCTCTTCTATCGGGTTTAGGTCGGCGCGCTGAATGTTTTCGATAAGTGCGACTTCCAATTTTTTTTCGTCGTTAAATTTGCGCAGCTGCACCGGAACTTTTTTTAGGCCGGCCAATTTCGCGGCGCGCGTTCTTCGTTCGCCGGCGATGATGTAAAAGGTTCCGTCGCCCGCGTCTTCGATTACGATGGGCTGAACGATTCCGTGCTCGGCGATTGAGTCTGAAAGTTCCTTTAACTGTTCCTCGTTAAAAACTTGGCGGGGCTGGTGAGGGTTGGCTTTGAGCAAATCTGGCGAAATCCAAAGAGTTCCATTGTCATCTGTTTCTATTGACGAAGGAAGGTTTGAATTTTTTGAGGCGATTTTTTTTGCGGAACTTTTTGGCTCGTCCTGAATTTCGTCAACGGGAGGCTCGTATTCGATTTGAACTTGCTGTTCGGCCTCTCCCATCAAGGCGCCGATTCCGCGTCCTAAGCCAGTTTTTCTCTTAGCCACGATGGATTACCTCCTCCGCCAATTTTTGATAGCTCTTGGCTCCAACGCATTCAGGGTCGTACTTGCAAACAGGCAAGCCGTGAGACGGAGCTTCGCTAAGACGGACGTTGCGGGGGATGATCGTGTTAAAAACGACGTCCTTAAAATATGACTTTACTTGAACTACAACGTCCTGCGCGAGTCTTGTTCTTGAATCGTACATCGTGAAAAAGATTCCGCCGATAGTCAAACTTGGATTGATGGACTTTTGAACTTTCTTTACGGTTTGCAGCAAAAGGGTAATTCCTTCCAAGGCAAAATATTCGCACTGCATCGGAACGAGAACCGCGTCGGCCGCTACCAAACCGTTCAGCGTAAGAATGCCAAGGGAAGGAGGGCAGTCAATCAAGATGTAATCGTATTTGTCTTGGAGCGGTTCCAAAGCGTCCTTTAAAAAGTATTCGCGGCGTTTTTGGTCAACCAATTCGATCGCGGCGCCCGAAAGGTCAAGGCTGGCGCTGATGGCGTCCAAAGTGGGGATGCAAGTCTTTTTGACCGCGTCCTTGGCTTCGCATTCGCCGCTCAACAATTCATAAATAGTAGGCTTGTCTTTTGAAACGCCTACGCCGCTGGACATATTTCCCTGGGAGTCAAAGTCAACAAGAAGAACTTTCTTTTTGGCCAGCGCGATGTAAGCGCCGATATTGATCGCGGAGGTAGTCTTTCCGACTCCGCCTTTTTGATTTACAAAAACAAAAGTTTTAGCCATAAAATCCATTATATCATTTTTTGTCGGTCTAGACAAGAGCGCGGCAAGTCGTTACCATTAAGCCATGATTCTTTCGGCGACCCTTTCAAAGCCCACAGGCAAAGTTGAGGAAATTCTCGGCAAAAACTACCAGCGCGTAAAAATTCGCTTTAAGGGCGGAGCGGACTCTCCGTATTTTGCCGAATTCTTCACCGAAAAGCAAAGCTTTCATAAAAATTTTTCAGAGGCGGAACTGGAGGAATTTCTAAACGCCAACATCGGCCGCTCCTTTAAAAATTGCGTGGAACGGACTGAAGAAAAAGAAATCACCTTTTTGGCCAACAAGCGCGGCGAAGTCCGCCGGCTGGAAAAAGCGCTTGCCCCTCAATCCGACAAGGGAACGTATGTAAAGCCTTTAAGCGCGGCCGCCTTGCAAGCCCAAAATGCCGGCGCTCGCATGACCGCGACTGCCGGCGCTTTCAACCGTTCCAAAAACTACATCATAAAAGAAGGAACGAGCGTTCCCTTTTTGCAGGCGCTGGGCGTTATGACCGACGCTGGAAAAGTCGTCTCCGCAAAGTACGACAAGTTCCGCCAAGTCAACCGCTTTTTGGAACTCTTGGACGACGTTTTGCCTAACGTGTTGCAAGCCCAAGAAGGCGGGCGGCCAATAGAGCCCCTGCAAATCTTGGACTTTGGCTCGGGCAAGTCTTACCTGACCTTTGCCGTCCAGTACTTTTTGGAAAGCGTAAAAAAGATTCCCTG
The DNA here is from genome assembly GCA_016290995.1 of Treponema sp. Lineage (GTDB taxonomy): Bacteria > Spirochaetota > Spirochaetia > Treponematales > Treponemataceae > Treponema_D. The sequence continues at coordinate 11,537 of JAEEVR010000029.1, forward strand.
CCAAATCACCGGCGTTGACTTAAAGGAAGACGTGATAAAATCCTGCTCCGACTTGGCCGCCCGCCTTGGCATTAATAACATAAATTTTGTTTGCGGCGACATCGCAAAGTACAGCGGAAAAAATCCCGACATCGTAATCACCTTGCACGCCTGCGACGTGGCCACGGACTACGCGCTAAAGTTTGCCGTTGACAAAAATGCCAAGGCGATTTTGTCCGTTCCCTGCTGCCAAAAAGAAATCAATTCGCAGCTTTCAAAGTCGTCCAACGCGGTCTTCGCGCCGCTTTTAAAGCATGGCATTTTGCGCGAGCGCTTTTCCGCGCTGATGACGGACGCAGTCCGCGCCCAGCTTTTGGAAGCGCGCGGCTACAAGGTTCAAGTTTTGGAATTTATCGATATGGAAGGAACGCCAAAAAATCTTATGATTCGCGCCGTTTTGGCGGGCGGCGCGGCCACGCAATCTTTGGCTTGCGAAAAATCCGCGCGCGATTTGCTTGAGGCTTTTGGCGTCAAGCAAAGTCTTGCGGAATTATTGGGCGGCGGCCTTTAAGGTCAGTGTTCGTCGTCGGGGTCGTATTCCTTGGCGCTTTCAGACTCAATCAAGTTCTTTGTCGCCTTTGACTTTCCGCGAATTCTTTTGTCAATCTTTTTTGTCTTGGGCTGGGCCTTGGCTTTTATTTTGCGCGCCGCTCCAGCGATGAATTGATTCTCGCTGTCGTAAACCTTAACGTCAAGCTTGTTGTAGGGAATCTCGATTCCGGCCTCGTCGTAAACGCGCTTTATCGCTATGAATGTTTCGTTTTTGGCTGCCAAGAAATTTTCTTTTTTGAACCAAACGGCAAGCGTCATGTTTATTCCGCTGTCGCCAAAGCCGTCAAACCAGACAAGCGGTTCGGGATCATTTAGCGTGTCCTTGCAATATTTGGGCGCCTTGGCCAAAACGTTGAGCGCCGTTTCCATGTCGGTGTCGTAAGAGACAGAAACCTTAACGTCCAAACGGCGCTTGTCAAAGAAGCTTGTGTTCCTCAATGTAGAGTTGATGATCGTTGAGTTTGGAATGCGGATCATTTGGTTGTCCAGCGTGTGTACCTTTACGCTTAGCAAGCCGATTGTGTCAACGATTCCAGTTTCGCCGGCGACGTTGATCAAGTCTCCGATTTTAAGAGTTTTTTCCGCGATGACAAAAACGCCGGAGATAATGTTGCTTACGGAAGTTTGAGCGGCAAAGGCGACTGCGATACCGGCCACTCCAGCCGCTCCCCAGATCGCGCTAAGCTTGATTCCGAACAAACTCAAAATGAACATTATCAAAATCGCGTAGTATATGTATTTGACAAATTTAAGTATGATTACCGAGCGGTGGGCGGGAAGCTTTTTCTCGGGTATTTTTCTGATTGAGCGGACAGTCACCTTGTAAATGGCCATCAGCGCGAAAAAGATTAACAAAACGCCAAGCAGCCTAAAAAAATTGTCCCAAGTGGCAAAGCCCTTTAGCCATTTTGTAAACGACTCGTAGGCCCAGTTAAGGTCTTCTTTGATCGTGTGGTCGGAATTGAGAAGCGTGTTGCTTTCTTCTACTATTTTTTCTTCCATTGTTTTCTCCTAATTGCAAATTATATCACTGTTAGTTCTTTTTGCAAAGGTCTTTGATGACGCATTCGTCGCATTTGGGGGAACGGGCCACGCAAACGTAGCGGCCGTGCAGCAAAAGCCAATGGTGGGCGTTCTTTAAATATTTTTTTGGAACCCGCTCCAAAAGGCTTTGCTCGACTTCCAGCGGCGTTTTCCCTTGCGCCAAGCCGATTTTTGGAGCGACGCGGAACAAGTGTGTGTCAACTGGAATCGTGGGCTTGTCAAAGATTACGTTAAGGACAACGTTGGCTGTTTTGCGTCCTACGCCGGGGAGCGTTACAAGTTCCTCCATCGTGTCGGGGACTTGGCCCTTGTATTCGTCCAAGAGGCGCTGGCTGAGCGCGATTACATGGGCGGCCTTGGTCTTGTAAAGGCCGATTGACTTAATGTAGCCTTCCAATTTTTTTTGTCCCAGCGCCAGCATTTTCTTTGGCGTGTCGGCGATTTTGTAAAGGGGTTCGGTTGCCTTGTTGACGCTCTTGTCCGTGGCCTGCGCCGAAAGGACAACGCTGACCAAAAGCGTGTAGGCGTTTTTGTAGATTAGTTCCGGCTCCGGGTTGGGGTTGGCTTTTTTAAGGCGCTCAAAGACTTTTCGGATTTCCGCTTGCGACAAAAGTTCCATCAAGAATACTCTAGCATAAGAGCGCGGTTTTTTCAACCAAACGCGGCTTCAAGTTCGGCGCGACTTTTGACGCAAAGTTTGTCGTAAATGTAGCTTACGTAATTTTCCACGGTGTGGAGCGAGATGAAAAGCTCGCCCGCGATTTCTTCGTTGCTCTTTTGCTGCAAAAGCTTTTCCAAAATGCGCTTTTCCTGCCGCGTCAAAAGCGGGGAGACTTTTTCTATTTTTTCCAAGGAGCCGCGGGCCTTTCCTTCGTAGTATTCTTTGCCCGAAAGAACGGTTTCAAGGCAGGCGACCAATTCCTCTTCGCTGGCGACCTTGCTGATGTAGCCCTTTACGCCGGCGGACGCGGCTTGCATGATGTAACCGGCGGTGTCATACATTGAATACATTACGCATTTTACGCTTGGAAAAGCGCGCGCGATTTGAGAGGCCAGCGCGATTCCGCTTTCGTTTAAAAGCTGGACGTCAACGATTACGATTTGCGGAAGCTCATTGCGGCCGCCGGCGTCTTTTAGGGCTTTTAAGCATTCCTGGCTTTGGGAAAAAGTTTTTGGAACGCGCCAGTCGGTGTTCTCTTCCAAATAATCCTTCACGCCCTTTTGCATCATTTTGTGGTCGTCCACAATGTAAAGCGTCTTCATTTTTTAAATCTCCACGCTGAGCTTGATTTGCATTCCGTCGTCTGGGGCGGAACGGAAGCTTATAGCCGCTCCGATTGTCTTCGCTCGTTCCTGCATTTGCCTAAGGCCAAAATGCGTCCGCCAGTTGGCGCCGGACCTGGCCTTGTCCAAGTCGCAGCCGCGGCCGTTGTCTATTATAAAAAGCGCAAGGATTTTTTTGTTCTGCTGGCTTTCCGTCCGCGCCAAAATTTGCGCCTCGGTCGCGTAGGAATGTTTTTCGATGTTGGCAAGCGCCTCTTGGACGATTCTTACAAGGCATTGGCACTTTTCCTTTTCCACAAGAATTTCTTCAAGGCCTTGCGCCGCGTTAAGCGAGCATTTGATTTTTGACTTTGCCTCAAACTGCTCGCCCAGTGATTTTAGGATCGAAAGCAAATTTATTTTTCCGGGATTGGGCGACGGAAGCGAAAATTCCGCAGGCTCCAAGCCGTAGCAAATGTTCCGCATCTTTATTATGCAGTCCGTGATTTTTTCGGACAAGTCCTTTTGCTTTTGCTCTTGCCCTTCTTGGACTTTTAGCATTTCCGCCTCAATGCGGATCGCGCGGATGTCCTGCACGATTGAGTCGTGGATGTCGCGGGAAATTTTTCCCCGTTCCTCCTCTTGGATTTGAAAGGCGATTCTTTTTTGCCAAGAAACGGAAAAGCGGCCTTTTAAAAATTCGTAGAACAAGAGCAGCAAAAGCAAAATGACAAACACAAGGCCCGCGCAAATTCTTACAAGCCAGGCCGCCGCGGAGTCGCCGTCTTTTGTCAGCGCAAATTGGAACGGCGATTTGGAAAGCGGCTCGACCTTAGTTCCATCATAAAGCCACTTTGTCTTTCCGTCTGTGTCGCGAATTAAAAGTCCGTCTTCTCTTCCCTCAATCGGAAGCGGGTCGCTTGCGTTTAATGAATAAGTCACGGCGCGAATGTCCTTTAGCGCTTCGGGTTCAAAAAATTTTATGCCGCTTTCGTCATCCTTAATTTCAAAGACCAAGGAATAATCCCAGGTCCATTGTCCGTTCCAGTCATTTTGTTTTTTGAACGAGCCTTTCATCAAGACGCAGTAAAGGCTTTGGTTGGCTTCGGCAAACGTCGTTTCGGTCCAAATCATTCCGGCGTTTTTGTAATTGGCAGGGGTTCTTTGCATGACGGTCACGGCGCTTTTTTGCAAAAGCTTTCCGTCTTTGTCGCGGCAAAACAAATATTTTTCGAGCGGAAAAACAGAAGTGTCCGCGATTTGCCCTAAAAATTCGTTTTGCTTTTTGTTTTGAATAATCCACTCAAGGGCTTTTTTGCCGTAAAGCGCCGCGTCCTTTTCCGCTCCGCCATTTTCTTTTGGCAGGACAAAAATCGGATTTGTTCCGGGGTCTGCGAATGTGTAAAGCGCGCTTAAAAATCCGTCATAGTCTGGCTGTTCGGGCTTTTGAATGTAGGCCGACCAAAGGTTTTTCGCAAGCCAAGATTCCAAAGCGCTTTGACGCCATGCTCCAAGCGCGGAATAATTTTGGTCCGCGTCTTTTTGCGCGGTGTAAAGGCCTTCGTGCAAAAACAAGTTGCCTGTTCCGTTCACAGTGTATTCCCCGTTGTGAACTATAAAATAAAGTTTTTGCGTTTTTTTCCAAAAATGCATTCCGTAAACAAAGCGTGTTTGCGTGTCGGGGTAGGGCTCAAACAAAACGCGCGCCTCGCCAGTTTTTTGGTCAAAGGAATACAGTCGGTTCTTTCCGTCGGCGGCGCTCGCGGCGTTTACAAAAATCCACTGGCCGTCGTCGGACCGCTCCGTTTCAAAAACCACGCTTGCCAGCGTAAAAATTTCTTTGGGCAAGTCTTGCTCTTCGGCCGCGAAAAGCGTCTGGGACTGGAAAGAGCAAAAAAATATGGCGGCAATAAGAAAAAGTCTAGTTTTCATTGCCGCCATTATAACAAAAAACTGTTTGTGTTTATAGGGAGCGCGACTCCCAGTTTTAATCTTTTACAACGTAGAACCACCACGCTTTTTGCGTGTCGTCCGGATCGTCAACAAGCAGAGCGTAGTTTCCAACGCTGTTGATGTCGGCGACTATTTGGTTTGCTTCTTCTTCTGTCTTGTTTAATTTTTTTATCCAATTTTTTAGCGCCGCTTCTGTTAAGGTCATCTTTAAGTAATCGCTTGTTGTCTTGCTGTTCATTCCGTCGCGAATTCCTTTTCTGTTTGCGAATGTTGCGGTAGGCCATCCAGCCGCTTCGTTCTTGTCGCTTTTTGCAACTTTTCCTTGTTCAAGCGTGTATCCTAGGCTTGTAGGCCCGCCTCCGCCGGAACTGTTGCTGCAGGAAGCGAGCGCAATGGCAAGCGCGGCAATGGCCAACGCGAATAATTTTTTCATAGAATCCTCCATGTAAGTTTTGTTTTGATGGATTGTATGGGAAAAAATTATTTTTTTGAATGGAGTTTTACTCCTAATTTTTGCCGCAAAAAAAGGAGTCTAACTCCCAATACATATAAAAGAAAGGAATGTAAAATTGGCGTCATGAAAAAGACAAATTTATTCGCAATCACAACTCTTTTGCTTTTGGGCGCGATCTTTTTTTCGTGCTCCAATTCTTCGGGCGGCCCTCAGGAACAACCGCAAGTTCAGTCGCGTCCTAATGTCACATTGAACGCAAGCCTTTCGGCGCTTGACATAGCCAAAAAAATGGAATGCGGCTGGAATCTTGGAAACACTCTTGACTATCGTCTCTGCGACGGAAATTATCCGTGCAACTACGGCCTTTCCGCCGAGACTGCTTGGGGAGAAGTTTTGACAACTGAACAAATCATAAAGACAGGAATTCAAAACGGTTATAAGACAATAAGGATTCCCGTGACTTGGTTCAACCATCTTGTGGACGCCAACTACACGATTGACCCAAAATGGATGGCGCGTGTAAAGCAAGTTGTCAACTGGGCGATTGACGCGGGCTATTACGTTATCTTGAACGAACACCATTCCGTCCACGAAGAAAAAAATTCAAAGCCCTTGCAGCGCTATGCGGGCTACATCATAAGAAGCGGCGACGAGGAGGAGTCAAAGAGATTTTTGGAAGCTGTGTGGAAGCAAATCGCGGCGGCCTTTAACAACGAGTATGACGAACATCTTATTTTTGAAACGCTGAACGAGCCGCGAAACATCGGCCACGAACACGAATGGTCGCCGGTTCCCGACTCTTGCGAAGAATGCAAGGCTAACGTCCAGCTTTTAAAAGAATGCAACCAATTGATTTTGAACACAATACGCTCAAGCGGCGGAAACAACGCCAACCGCTGCGTTATGGTTCCTGCGTTGGGCACTCAATTGCAGCCCGCGCTTGACTTGGGCCTTAATATGCTTCCGGTTGATTCCGCAAGCCAAAAGCTTATGGCAACCGTCCACTGGTATCCGCTTGACGGCGGAAACACCGGCCACTATTCCCATCACTTTGACAGCGACACAAAAAATTCAATCAAGTCAAACATGGAAGAGTTGAATCAAAAATTTATTTCGCATGGTATTCCTGTGGTCATTGGTGAATACGGCGCGACTCGAAAGGCCTATGATTGGAACACCAATCAGCCCATAGCGGATTATGTCGTTACATATCAAGACAGGCTGGAATGTTTTAGCTATCTTGCAAGCTTTGGCGGAAAATATTCCGTTCCGCTTTTAAATTGGGACGCGGACAACAAGTGGGGGTCTGGCTCCAACACCATCGACCGCAAGACTTGCTCTTTGGTGGAGCCGGCGCTCGTCGCGGCAATCATAAAGGCGTGGAAGGACGCGCGCTCGGCGGCTTCGCAAGAGGCGGCGGACAAAGTTTTGTATGACGCTCAAGGTGGCGCGGGAAATAAAGTAACGACAAGCGGTCGCGCCGCGTATTGGCCGCTGGACGCCGCCGTCGATTTGTCGGGCTATAAATATTTGGACATTGAATTTTCTTGTTCCGCCGGCGCTGGAAAAGAGCTTGTTTTGCAGCCCATGTCTGGAATTCAAAGCGGCGGTCATCCGCAGGGAAGAATTTCCGTGAACGCGCCCATAGCGGCGAATACGATTATGCAGACAAAGTTTGGAACCAATTACGGAAAGTATTTGGATTACTCAACCAATCCAGCCACGGAAGTCGCCATTGCTGACAATTATTTTGGCTCGATTCAGATTTTTGTCCAAGACAGCGAGAACGGATACAATCCTGTGGACGGCATTGACGTTTATGTGACAAAGGTCATTGCGACCAATGCCGCGCGATAAAAAAAGCCGCCCTTTAAGGTCTTGCGAACCTCTCGGGGCGCGATAAAAAAAAGCGGGGCAGCCGCCCCGCTTTTTGGCCTTTCAACCGATTACAGCGCCTTCTTAAGCGCGTCCTTCTTGTCGGTCTTTTCCCAGCTGAATTCCTTGCGGCCAAAGTGACCGTAAGAGGCTGTGGGAGAGTAGATCGGCTTTTTAAGGCCAAGCGTCTTGATGATGCCGGCGGGGCTGCAGTCAAATACCTTTGCGACGGCCTTTGAAATTTCCGCGTCGGGAACTTTTCCCGTTCCAAAAGTGTCGACCATAATCGATACCGGGAAGGGAACGCCAATCGCGTAAGCCAATTCGACTTCGGCGCGTTCGGCAAGGCCGGCGGCAACGATGTTCTTGGCTATGTAGCGCGCCATGTAAGCGGCCGAGCGGTCAACCTTTGAGGGGTCCTTTCCGCTAAAGGCTCCGCCGCCGTGTCGGCCCATTCCGCCGTAAGTGTCAACGATGATTTTGCGGCCGGTCAAGCCGGAATCTCCGTGCGGGCCGCCGATTACGAACTGGCCTGTGGGGTTGATGAAGTACTTGGTCTTTTTGTCCAAAAGGCCTGTGGGCTCCAAAACGGGCTTGATGATTTGTTCGATCAAGTCGTCTTTGATTGTCTTGTATTTTACGTCGGGGTTGTGCTGGTGCGAAAGAACTACCGTGTCAATGTGAACGGGCTTGTGGCCTTCGTATTCCAACGTAACTTGGGCTTTGGCGTCCGGGCGCATCCATTCGATTTTCTTTGAATGGCGGGCCTTTGAGGCGGCGCGCAAAAGCTTGTGGGCGTACATAACGGGAGCGGGCATAAGCTCCGGCGTCTCGTTGCAAGCGAAGCCGAACATCATTCCCTGGTCTCCGGCTCCTTGCTGGCCCTTAAATTCAGCGAGTCCTGTTCCTACGACGCCTTGGTTGATGTCCGGCGACTGCGTGTGAACGGTGTTCAAAACCGCCATAGAGTCGGCGTCAAGGCCGTAGTCGGCGTTTGTGTAGCCGATTTTGCGCGCAACGTCGCGCGCGATTGTTTGGATGTCCAGCTCCTTGAATTTGGTGGAGATTTCTCCTCCAACAAGAACCATTCCAGTCGTCGTAAAGCACTCGCAGGCAACGTGACTGTTAGGATCTTTTGCTAGACAAGCGTCCAACACTGCGTCTGAAATCTGGTCGCACACCTTGTCCGGGTGTCCTTCGCTTACAGATTCAGAGGTGAACAAATAACGTTCTTTAGTCATTGTTCCGCTCCTAAAAGATGAAGATTGTTTAGGCGGGCATGTGGCGAGCGCGTCCGCCTTTTTGCAAGCGTTCAAATTCCAAAAAAAGACTTGAACAACTTTAAAAAATATATTATATTATTGTATCATTTATTTCAAGGGGATAGCTTATGCCTTTAAAAAAGACTTTTTCAAAAGACAAGACAAAATGTACTGTTACATTTACAGTTACGCCCGAAGCCGCTCAGGGAGCGGAAACAATCAACCTTGCCGGCGACTTTAACAGCTGGAGCAGCAAGGAAAATCCCCTTAAAAAAGGCAAGGACGGAGCTTTTTCCGTTAAATTGACCTTGGAAGCCGGCCGCGAGTACCAGTTCCGCTACTTGGTAGACGGAAAAAAGTGGGAAAACGACTGGAAGGCCGACAAATACGTCGCCGCGCCTTACTCCAACGCCGATAATTCAGTAGTAAGCACTGTTATAGAGTAAATACATTCGGTCAAGGCCTTGACTCGACCGTTTTGAGGCGCGGTCAGCCTTGTCGCGCCTCAATAAAAAAAACCGCTCCTTTCGGGGCGGTTTTTTGTTTTTGTAGCCCTTTGAGGCTTAGATGGCCACCTTTCTTAGGCGGACTCTTTCGATGTCTTCGCTGAAAAGCTCTCGCAAGTCGTTAAGGCCAAGGGCCATAAGCGCCATGCGGTCGATTCCGATTCCCCAGGCCAAAACAGGAACGTCGATTCCCATAGCCTTTGTGACTTCGGGACGGAAAATGCCCGAGCCGCCAAGCTCAAACCAACCCAATTTGGGGTGCTTGATGTGGACTTCGATGCTGGGCTCGGTAAAGGGGAAGTAGCCCGGAACGTATTTAACTTCCGTGGCGCCCGCGATTTCTTTGGCGAACATTTCCAAAAAGCCCAAAAGGGTTTTTAGGTTTACGTCGTTTCCTAATACGATTCCTTCTGTCTGGTAAAAGTCGCTAAGGTGGGTTGCGTCAACCTTGTCGTAGCGGAAGCAGCGGGCGATTCCAAAGTATTTTCCCGGAATCTTGGCCTTGTGAAGCTGGTGGGCGCTAAGAACGGTTCCCTGGCTTCGCAAAATCAAGCGGCGGGTGAACTCGTTGTCAAACTGGTAGTTCCAGCCGCGGCTTCCGGACTTTCCGCCGTTTTCGTGGACGGCCTTTACGTTGCTAAGATACGGCTCCTCGATTTTTTTCGCGTGAGTCGGGTTTTTAATGCGGTAAACGTCGTGGATGTCGCGGGCGGCGTGGAACTGCGGCATAAAGAGCGCGTCGCCGTTCCAGAACTCGGTCTCTACAAGCGGGCCGTCAAATTCTTCAAAGCCAAGCGAGCAAAGCTTGTCTTTTACCGACTCCAAGAACTGGACATAGGGGTTTGTGCGGCCCGGAATGATTCTGGCCGGCGGAACTCCGATATTGTATCCGCGGAAGTTTCCCTTTTTCCATTCGCCTGAGGCGAGCATGGCGGGAGTGATTTCGCCGATTTCGTTTCCTGTGATGCCGGCGCCTTTAAGGGCTTCGGCTACTTTGGAGGCGTCGTTTTTAAGCTTGTAAACGACCGTTTCGCGCTCGATTGTGCGGAAGGGAGTTTCCGACACGCCGCGCTTTTTGGTCAAGCCGCCCATAACTTCCAACTCTTCCTTGGAAAGGTTGGCCGCGTCAAGGGTTGTGTTTTCGGCGGCGGCCGCCTTTTGGACCAAGGCCTTTGCCACCGTGATTCTTTGCGGCAAGGGCTTTCCTGTGGCCTCGGCCTTTTTTTCGGCGTTCATCTGCAAGACGCCTTCCTTGCTCAAAGGGCCAAAGGCTGAACCGACGTCTTTTCCTTCTATGTTCAAGGCCGCCGCGATTTCGGGCATGGACTTGGCTCCCTCTTTTTGAAGGAGACTGACGATTTTTTCTTCTACAAAGCCTTCTGATTGAACCTTGCGGCCAAAGTCTGTCAATTCAAAGTAAGTGTGGGGGGTTCTGGCAACTTCGGCCAAAAGTTCTTTTCCCATAAGCCAGCTAAAGGCTTGGTTTGCGTGTCCTTCCTTGTAGTCAAGTTCTGACTGGAGTTTTGCCGAAGTAAGTTCGTCCTTGGGGCCGTAGCGCAGCAAAACTTTTGTTTCCAAAGGGTGAAGGTTTTTAATGATGCTTGAGATGTCCATTTTATTAAATGATCCTTGTGAATTTAAAGAAACGCCAAGGCTCTAAAACCCCGGCGTTTCTTTTCAGTTTATTTTTTTAGCGCTGGAATTTGACTTGGCAAGCGTATGTGGCCTGCTTAAGTCCGCGCGCGTTCTTTTTGTATGAAAGGCGGTCCTGCTTCATGTACTTGTAGCCGTAGTAGTTGTGCTCAAGCTGGAAGTCGTTAAGGCAGGCGTGGATGACTTCGCGGGCTTCCGCTTCCTTGAATGAAACTTCAAGGCAAGAGAAGTAAATGCGGACTTCGTCCAAAGCCGCGATGTATTCGATGCGAACTTGAGCCGTCTTGTTTGTTGTGTGAATGTCTTCAGGAACGATAACCTGAACGCTTGTATCCAACGGCTCGCCATTGTCGTCAATTGCGGCGGATTTATCTTTGGCGTAGGCCATAGAAAGAGCCATCATAATCGCGATAATTCCAAGAAATTTTTTCATAATTAGCCTCCTGTAAGCTAAAAATTCTGGTACTCTTTTATTATACCAGTTTCCAGAAAAAAATCAAGTTGTAATTGATATTCTCCGGAATTTATTAAAATCGCCGGAATTTTGTTGATCAACACCCTTCCGGTAATCTGCTTGGGTTTGTTTCTCAAGACTTTTCTATAGTAAGTCCTGACCGCGTCCTTTAGCGCGTTTTGGGCCGCCTCTTGGATGCCTTCAAAGCCTTTTGACATTTTGCCGCCGCCGATGCCCATAATTCTAGGATTTTTGACGTCGGCCCATTGGTTCCAGCTTTGAACCATTCCCTCGTCACGCTCAAAATTGGCCCAGCAATGCACTTTGCTTTGGTCAAACCAAGGCTGCTCGTAGTGGATTTTCTTGCTTTCGGCTTCAAAGGAACGGATTTCCTTGACCTCAAAGTATTCGGAAACGCCCCTTAGCTTGTCGCTGGGCGTGTAGTCAAATTCCCAGCCGTAAACCATTCCGTTCAGCAAGTAGGGGGTCAGCGTTTTCATTTGGCGGATGGCGTAGTCAAAGACTCCCGCGTCGTAATTGGGCTTTTCAAGGCCGGGGTAGGCGTCCAGCTGCGCCCAAAGGGGCAGGCGGATTTTTCGCTGGAAGGAGACTTCCTGGGCGGCGGCGTTTGGCGCTGTCAAGGCGGATGCAAGCGCGATTGCCGCGATGGCGAGAATTGTTGTTTTTACCGTAACGCGTTTTTCCATACCTTTATCGGGTTCACTCCGTACCTAACCAGGCAATAAATCCAAGCCGCCGCAAAGCCGCTCAAGTGAGTCATGTGCGCCACGCCTTGGTTCATTCCAAACACTTGCTCAAAAACCGCTATTCCCGCGTAGATGGCGACTAAAAGGGGCGCCGGCGCAGGAACTATTCCCATAATAAACACAGTAGCGCGGGGAAAGATTACAGCAAAAAGCAACAAAACTGCGTATACCGCTCCGCTGGCTCCGACCAAAAGGACGCCGTAAAAGCCGGCCGCAAGGTAAATCGCAAGGCTTGCCGCTCCGCAAAGAATTCCGCACAAAAGGTAGAACAAAAGAAATTCCTTGCTGCCCAATTGCTTTTCTATGTACACGCCAAAGAACAAAAGGCCTATCATGTTTCCAAGCAAGTGCGACCATGAGCCGTGCATGAACATGTAGGTCAAAAGCTGCCAATAATAATGCGCCCGCGTGAACAAGACCGGCTGCAAGCCAAAAAGGTATTGGAAATTGGCGTTGCGGCCGCTTCCTGTCAGGATAAAGGCGGCGACGTTGACTGCGACGATTATTAATGTGACGTAATTGAACGAATACGAGAATTTTTTATGAAGAATGTTTTGCATGATTAGTTTTCTGTCTTGACGGCAGACTCGATGATTTCTTTGCTGGCAAAAGTTATGCGGTTGCGGCCTGACGTTTTTGAAACGTAAAGGGCCTTGTCGGCTTGCTCAACAAATTCCTTGGCGTTGGCGACCCGGTTCTTCTCCAAGTCAAACACGCTTACTCCGCCCGAAATCGTAACGTGGACTTTCGTTCCTTCGTATTCAAAGTTCGCGTTTTCGATGTTGGTTCGTATGCGCTCGGCCACTTGCAAGGCGTCGACTTTTAGCGTGTTGGGAAGCATCACCGTAAATTCCTCTCCGCCGTAACGGCTGGCCATGTCTTGGGCGCGGATTGAGCTTTTTATGATTTTGGCCACCGTTGTAAGAACGTAGTCTCCGCAAGCGTGGCCGTAAGTGTCGTTGAATGCCTTAAAGTGGTCGATGTCGAACATTATCACGCCCATCGGAAGGCCCTGCGCGTTGGCCAAGTCAAGCTTGTCTGTCAGCTGGTTGAAGAAGTAGTACTTTAGCTTTAGGCGGGTCATCATGTCGGTTGACGAACGCTCCAAAAGCGCGGCGTTGTTGATGGCCATGCTGGCCAATGAGGCTATGTTCAATATTTGCTTTATGTCGTAGTCGTTAAAGGCGGTTCCGTCGCCCAAGTCCATTCGCTCGCCAAGGAGCAAAATTCCGTTCATGCGGTTCTTTTGGAAAAGGGGAACGATAAGGGACGGCTTTAGCGAATAGATTTGGTCAAGGTTGTTGTGCGGAAGGGCGCTTTGGAGGTCCCTTACAAAGAAAACCCTTTCCTTTTCGTTAAGAACGTCCACAACCGGATCGTTCATCGGAATCGTATAGTCGATCGCGCTGTTCAAGTCCATTCCGGTGTAGTTGTTGCTAAGGCTGTAGGCTTCGGCCTCAAAGTCGTCAAGGACAAAAATGCCGGCGCCCAAAACGCGCATTTGGCACATGCAAGTGTAAAGGATCGATTCGATTAGGGTGGAGTAGTCCAAGGTTGAACACAAAGAACGGGCGATCTCCAGCAATTGCTGGACATCGTAAAGGCGCTTTTCGTAGCGCTCTGTGAGTTTGTCTACTGTCTCGTTCTTGCCGGCTTCCAATTCAAAGCCGTGTTCATTGCTTCTCATTCTTTATATTTCTTTAGCCTTCTTTATTATAACATAATTTCTTATAATATCAAAGAAATTTTGCCATAAAGGATACTGCAATTCCAAAAGGGACGTGCTTTCCCTGTTCCTAGAAGAAAACATAATTCCCTTTAAGTTGGATACAAGCTCGCTCTTTGAGCGCTTTGTGTCCGTAATGCAGTCGCCAAGATTGTCGTGCAACAAAAGAAGCAAGGACGATACTTTTTGAATTATGTCCTTTGCCTCGTTATTAATAGTATCGACCAAATTCGTTAGTTTTTTAGAAAAATCAGCGTTTTTGTGGCTGTCGGCGATCAAGTTGTTGATTGAAGTCAAGCTGTACTTTTGGCCCGAGCCAAAGGCGTCCTCAAATTGGGTGATTAAATTCATGCTGTCGTTTACGGCAAAGACTGTCTGCGAAAAGGACGTCTTTACTGCCGGATTTGAGAACAAGCCTTCTACAACGATGTCGTTGACCACGCTGCGGATCGGCTCGGAATAGTATCTTTTTAGGAAGGTCTTTACAACGCTAAGAGGCATTACCCACATAAAGTTTGTGGAGGCGTTCTTTCCGATAATGTCCATCGTGTCGGAATTGTAGCCTGCCAAGGGTTCGAGCCTTGAGTCAGGGAAAAGGACGTCAAGCTCTTGCTTTACGTAATCGTCCTTCATTTCGTTCAGGATTCTCTGCTCGTCGGCCACAAACTGCTTTTGGATTTCTTCGGCGAAGTTTTTGCGGACGTTTTCCTTGTAGCTGGCCTTTTGCGGAGTGAAGTTGGGGTCGCTCTTGGCCAGGCAAATAAAGCCTTTTAGGGTGGCCGCGTTGAGCGTGTGCTTTATGATGGCGTGAATTCTTCGCAAGTTTTGCAAGAGTTCCTTTTTTGTCCTGGTGTCGTTTGGCGTTCCGTTCAAAAGCTCGTTTAGGGCCAAGACGGCGTTTCCTACGGGCATCGTAATCGAGTAGTCGGCCGTCAAATAGTACAAGTCAAGGAAAGTGTTTTCCAGCGGAACCGGCGGAATGGGCTGGTAGTCGGGAACGTAGTCCGCGTCTCCGTGCTTGGTGGCAAACTCGTCGTCAAAAAGCTGCAAGGGAGACACAAAGTTAAAGTGGCACAAGTCGGCCAATTGGTGCAAGGAAGTTATGACCTCGTCCATCTTTGTGAACTGGGGGCCGTTCAAATCGGTGACGATTTTTTCCAGGTTTTTCTTTTGGTCGTCAAAAATGCTGCGCTGGCCGCTTCCGCCTATTTTTTGCGCAAGTTTTTTTAGCTCCTCGTAGGAAAGGGAGTCCAAAATCCGCTTGTCTTCTTCCGTGTAGCCGGTGACGATAAGCTCTTCCTCAAAGCGGTGGTTGCGCCTGATGTCGGGGCTTGCGATCGTGTTGTCCAAAATATTCGCGATGGGCTGAATGTTTTCGTAAAGGACCTTTAGCGCCTCGGCAAAGTTGGGCTGGACCAATTCATTTTTGTATAAAGACGCCGGGTGAAGGCGAAGTTCGCTTTCGATTTTGCGGAGTTTTATCTTTTTTTGAACTTCTGGCGAGTTTGAACGGAACAAAAGGTCTAAAATGTCCGTCAACGCCTGCATGAATGACATATCATTACTATTATAATATAGTTTTTTGATTTTTGCAAGGAATTCAATTAAGAATTGAGTATTGGGGCGAAAATTTCGGCGTAGTCGGCCTTTGTTTCCGCTTAGACCACGCGGCGGCGCAA
>JAEEVR010000030.1 GCA_016290995.1 Treponema sp.
TTTGTAGACCGTGTCGCCGATTTTATAGCGCGAGCCTTCCTTGAGAATTACGGTAAATTCCGCGTCGTTGTGCCAGTGGGGTGGAAAGGTTTCGGGAATCGTCCGTTCCGCGTAAGCCACGCCTCTGACTGTCGGATATGCGATGAATTCTTGTTCCATAGGCCTAAATTCATTATAGCAAAAAATGGGCAATTTGCAATAAAAATTCTCTATCTTTTTTTAAATTTATGCCTTACAATAATAAGCAAAGGAGAATTTATTCATGGACAATTTTACATTTTATTCGCCCACTTATTTTGTTTTTGGAAAGGACACTGAGCGCGAGGCCGGCGCTTTGGCCAAGCGTTTTGGAGCCAGCAAGGTTTTGGTTCATTTTGGCGGAAAGAGCGCCAAGGCTTCGGGCCTTTTGGACAGAGTTGAGGAATCGCTAAAGGCCGCAGGGCTTTCGTACGTGGAATTGGGAGGCGTTCAGCCTAATCCAAGAAGCGGCCTTGTTTACAAGGGAATCGACCTTTGCAAAAAAGAAGGAGTTGACTTTATCCTCGCCGTCGGCGGCGGAAGCACTATAGACTCGGCCAAAGCGATCGCGGCTGGCGTTTTGTACGACGGAGACTTTTGGGATTTTTACAGCGGAAAGCTTGTTGAAAAGGCTTTGCCGGTCGGAACGGTTTTGACAATCGCCGCCGCCGGAAGCGAAGGAAGCCCCAATTCCGTCATCACAAAAGAGGAAGGAATGTTCAAGCGCGGCGCCGACGGTGACGCTATCCGCCCCAAGTTCAGCATCTTGAACCCGGCGCTCACCCAAACGCTTCCAGCCTTCCAGACGGCGGCGGGCGTGACAGACATTATGGCGCACCTTTACGAGCGCTATTTGACCAACACAAAGGACGTTGAGGTTACCGACCGCCTTATCGAGGCGCTGCTTCTTACGATGAAGCACGAGGCGCCGCGCGTAATCGCCGACCCCAACAATTACGAGGCCAGGGCCAACATCATGTGGGCCGGAATGATGGCGCACAACAATTCCTGCGGCGTTGGCCGAAGCCAGGACTGGAACAGCCACGGAATCGAGCACGAGCTTTCGGCGCTTTACGACTGCGCTCACGGCGCGGGCCTTGCGGTCACGATGCCGGCGGTCTTTAAGTATGTTATGAAGCATGACGTTAACCGCTTTGCCAAAGTGGCTGTCCGCGTTTGGGGCTGCCAGATGGATTTTGACCACCCTGAAGTGACAGCGCTTGAAGGAATCAACGCCTTCCAAAATTTCCTTTGCTCTATCGGAATGCCAAAAAATTTCGCCGAGCTTGGCGCCAAGGAAGAGGACATTCCCGCGCTCGTCAAAACCCTTTGCTACGGCGACGGCCGCACTGGAACGATTAGCGGCTTTGTGACGCTTAACGAAGACGACTGCGCGAAGATTTATAAAATGATGATTTAGGGGAACGGAATGGTAAAACAAAAGGCTTTGTTTATAGGCGGAACGGGAACGATAAGCATGGCGATTGTCCGCGAGCTGGCTAAAGACCCCGCATGGGAAGTTTGGCTTTTAAATCGCGGAAGCCGCGCGGAAGAAGTTCCGACGGGCGTAAAGCAAATCGTTTGCGACATTTCAAACGAGGCTGAGGCAAAGAAAAAACTTGAGGGCATGGCTTTTGACGTTGTGAGCGAGTTCATCGGCTTTGTTCCTGAACAAGTCGAGCGCGACTACAGGCTCTTTAAGGGAAAGACCAAGCAGTACATTTTCATCAGCTCGGCTTCCGCCTACAACAAGCCCGCCGCAAGCTATGTGATTACAGAAGGAACGACGCTGGCAAATCCGCATTGGGAATATTCGCGGAACAAAATCGCCTGCGAGGAATTTTTGTTCAAAAAATATCGCGAGGAAAATTTTCCGGTGACAATCGTTCGGCCCAGCCACACTTACGACGAGCGCCACGTTCCGCTTGGCGTGCACGGAAAAAAAGGCTTTTGGCAAGTCATAAAGCGAATGATTGACAAAAAGCCAGTCATCATCCAGGGCGACGGAACTTCGCTCTGGCATCTTACATTTAACAAGGATTTCGCCACCGGCTTTATTGGCTTGATGGGAAACCGCCACGCGATTGGCGAGGCCTTCCAAATAACAGGCGACGAGGTTTTGACTTGGAACCAAATCTACCAAACAATCGCAGACATTCTTGGCGTGGAGCTAAAGGCGTATCACGTGGCCTCAGAATATTTGAGCGCTGTCGGCGACAAGTACGGCTTTGACTTTGAGGGAAGCCTTACCGGCGACAAATCTGTTTCGGTCGTTTTTGACAATTCCAAGCTAAAGAGAATCGTTCCGCAAATGACGACGACAGTTCCTTTTAACGAGGGAGCGAGAATCGCGCTGGACTACGTTCTGTCCCACCCTGAATGTCAGGAAGAGGACCCGGACTTTGACGCGTGGTGCGACAAGGTCATCGCCGCGCTGGAAAAAAGCAAAGCGGAAATATAGGAGGAAATATGCCTGTAGACTTGAAAACGATGCCCAAGCTGGGCTTTGGACTTATGCGCTTGCCCGAAAAAGACGGCGAGGTTGACATTGAGCGCGTAAA
The DNA here is from genome assembly GCA_016290995.1 of Treponema sp. Taxonomy (GTDB): domain Bacteria; phylum Spirochaetota; class Spirochaetia; order Treponematales; family Treponemataceae; genus Treponema_D. The sequence continues at coordinate 2,580 of JAEEVR010000030.1, forward strand.
GACGATGGTTGACAAATACATGAACGCCGGCATGAACTATTTTGACACCGCCTACGTTTACCACAGCGGAAAGTCGGAAGTCGCCGCGCGCGAGGCTTTGGTAAAGCGCTATCCACGCGAATCCTTTACGCTTGCCACAAAACTTCCCGCCTGGGAAATGAAAACGGAAGCCGACCGCGACAGGATTTTCAACGAGCAATGCGAGCGTGCCGGCGTGGACTACTTTGACTATTATCTCCTTCATTCCATCGAAGACGGAAACAACTACGACACTTACGAAAAGCTTGACTGCTTTAACTGGGGTTGGAAGATGAAAGAGGCCGGCCGCATAAAGCATTTTGGCTTTTCATACCACGGAAGCCCCGAGCTTTTGGACGAGATTACCGACAAGCATCCCGACATGGAATTTGTTCAAATCCAGTTGAACTACCTTGACCGCACCAATCCCGTCGTCCGCTCGCAAGCGCTTTACGACATCCTCCACAAAAAAAACATTCCGATGATTATCATGGAGCCTGTCCGCGGAGGAATGTTGGCCAACATGGCGCCAGAGATTGAAGCCAAGTTCAAGGCGGTCCGCCCCAACGATTCGGTGGCCTCTTGGGCCTTGCGCTATTGCGGAACGCTTGAAGGCGTGGCGACAATACTTTCGGGAATGTCTACCGAAGAGCAAATGGACGACAACATCAAGACCTTTAAAAACTTTGAGCCGATTAGCGCCGACGAAATGAAAATCATCGACGAAGTGACAAAAGAAATTTTAAGCGTTCCGCAAATCGGCTGCACCGCCTGCAAGTATTGCGTTGACGGCTGCCCGCAAAAAATCAGCATCCCGGACGTCTTCCGCACGGTGAACACTTTGCGCCGCTATCCCGACGACTGGCGGGCAAAGAATTTTTATTCCGGCTTGGTCGGCCGAAGCGGCAAGGCAAGCGATTGCGTCGAGTGCGGCCAGTGCGAGAGCGTTTGCCCGCAGCACCTAAAGATTATCGGCTTGCTAAAAGAAGCGGCCGCGCTTTTAGGTCACTAATGAATTGTTGGCAAGCCCAAGATTGCGGGCGGCCTTTTAGGAGTTTTTATGGACACAGTTAAATGGGGAATTTTGGGAACGGCCAACATCGCGCGATGGGCCACGATTCCCGGCATAAAGCTTGCGAAAAACGCGCGTCTCTATGCGGTTGCCGGCCGCTCTTTGGAAAAAGCAAAAAGCTTTGCCGACGAGTACGGCTTTGAAAAATATTACGGAAGCTACGACGAGCTTTTGGCCGACAAGGACGTTCAGGCCGTATACGTTCCGCTTCCAAACGGCTTGCATAAGGAATGGGTAATCAAAGCGCTCAAAGCAAAAAAACACGTTCTTTGCGAAAAGCCCTTGGCTCTCAACGCCTCGGACGCGGAGGAGATGTTCGCGGCGGCGAAGGAAAACGGCGTTAACTTGATGGAAGCTTACGCCTACCTTCACAGCCCTTACGTTCAAAGCCTAAAGGCCGACGTTAAAAGCGGAATCATCGGCGACGTTGACTTTATCGACACGGCCTTTGTGACGCAGGGCTACAAAGAAGACATCCGCTTGTACAAGGAATTGGGAGGCGGCGCCTTTTACGACTTGGGCTGTTACTGTTCCACGATGATACTTTCGCTGATTGACTCGCAAGTGGCTGATGTCAAAGCCGCGGCGGAGTTTACAGACAAGGGCGTTGACGCGATGACGACGGGCTTTGTCCGCTTTGAAAACGGAGCGCGCGCCTCCTTTAATGTCGGAATGATTTTTGGACAGGAATCAAATTCCCGCTTTGACCGCTTGTATGTCCACGGAAGCAAGGGCTGCATAAAGAGCGACGTTGAGTACAACCAAGCCGGAAAGTTGTCTTACACAATCCATGTCGGAAACAAGACGATAAAGCGCAAGGTAAAGGCTCCGCAAAACTATTCGCTTGAAATTGAAAATCTAAGTGACTGCGTTTTAAACGGCGCCTCTCCTTTTGTAAGACAAGAATTTTCGATTAAGAACGCGAAGTTTTTGGACGCTGTGTTCAAGGAGATTGGATATTAGAATGAACAAGAATTTAGTGAAGCGAATTTTGATGTCGCTCTTTGGCGTTATAATTTGCGCGATAAGCGTGGGCGTTTTTAAAATCGCCGCGCTTGGCGTTGACCCCTTCCAATCGTTTATGGCTGGCTTGGACAATTTGATTCCGCTTGACTTTGGACTTCTGTACATAATCGTCAACGCGCTGCTTTTGATTTTTGCGCTTGTGTTTGACAGGCATTACATCGGAATCGCGACTTTCATCAACTTGTTTTTGCTGGGCTACATCACGCAGTTTTCCTATCAGTTTTTGCAGACGGTGATAGTGGAGCCTAGCATTTTTGTCCGAGTGATTTGCCTTGTTGTCGGCGTTGTGGTCATTTGTTTTGGCTCGGCCTTTTACATGACGGCGGATTTGGGAGTTTCAACCTATGACGCGGTCGCGCTGATTATCGTGAACACTTGGAAAAAAGGAAAGTTCCAATACGTAAGGATTTTCACCGACATCGTTTGCGTCATTTTAGGCGCGGCTCTTTTTGTTTTGGGCGGAGGAAAAATTTCCGCGATACCGACGATTGCCGGAATAGGAACAATCATCACGGCCTTTTTTATGGGTCCGCTGATCGAGTTCTTTAACGTCCACGTAGCCCGCCCGATTTTGGCGAAAGAGTGAACGGAAACAGTTATGAAAATTTTAGTCGTAAACGAATTGCTTGAAGAGCGGCATGTCGAACGGATAAAGGCCGCCGCTGAAGAATGCGGCGCGCAAGTCTTGTTCTACAAAAAGCCGGACGATATTCCAGAAGCCGATTATGACGCGGACGTGATTTACGGATTCGCTCCGGCAATCGTCAACACAAGCAAAAAATTAAAGTGGCTTTGCGCGCCTTGGGCCGGCGTGGACTCGCTTATGGCGCCCGGATATTTTGCCAACGAAGATTGTCTTTTGACAAACTCGGCCGGCGCTTACGGCGTGTCGATCGCCGAGCACATGATTGCCGTTGCGCTTGTGATGATGCGGCGGCTTAATGAATTCTTTGCCGAAACTTGGAGCGGCAAGTGGCTTAGCCCGCGTCCGCAAAAATCGTTAAAGGACAGCCGCGTCGTCGTTTTGGGAACCGGCGACATTGGAACGAATTTCGCGCGGCGGGCAAAAGCTTTTGAGCCAAAGAAAATCGTCGGCGTGTGCCGGAGCGGAAAAGCGGACGCTTCCGTTTACGACCAAGTATTTAAAGTTGAAGACTTGGACAAGGTTTTGCCGGAAGCCGACTTGCTTGCGATGAGCCTTCCGGGAACGCCTGAGACAAAAGGAATCCTTTCGCGCGAACGCATCGCTTTGCTTCCCCAGGGAGCGTATGTGATTAACGTAGGCCGCGGTTCCGCCATAGACGAAGAGGCGCTTTACGAAAGCCTTGAAAGCGGACATCTAGCCGGCGCCGCGCTGGACGTTTTCCAAACCGAGCCGCTTCCGCTAGACAGCAAATTGTGGAAGGCAAAAAATCTTTTGATAACGCCCCACGTTGCCGGAAACCTAACGCTCGCCTACACCAAAGACAAAAACGTCGAAATGTTTTTGGAAGACCTAAAGAATTTTGTCGCGGGCCGCCCCTTGCGCTATTTGGTTGACAGGAAGCTGGGCTACTAGAATTTTATTTGACAAAAAAGCGCTTGTGATGCAAAATAGAGGGTATGAAGAAAAAAATCGCGTCCGCTGTTTTGGCCATCTCGCTCGTCGTTCTGCTTGCGGCGCTTTTTGCCGTAAAAAATTATTTGTACACCCGCAAGCCGCTCGACTTGACTTTTGACGCGGCCTATTATTTTTCGGAAGACTCCAGCAAGTCCGGCATTTGGGCTTACGAAAAATCTTTTAGCGGACACCAATATTATCTTTACCTTCCGTCCCAGTATCGTACGGACAACGATGACCAAAGCGCTAAGCTTCCGCTCATTGTCGTCTTCCACGGTTCCGACGAAAAAGGACAGGCCTTTAAATACGGAAGAATTTTTACCGGCGAAGATTTTCAACAAAAGATTTTTCCAAAAGGCGCCGCGGTTCTTTTGATATTTTCGCGCATAAATTATTTTACGGATCCGCGCGGAACGGCTCTCCTGGTCAAAAATGTTTGCATAAAAAACAAATGCATCGACCCGACTAACATTGTGGGCTACGGCTTTTCGCAGGGAGCGAAATTTGTCGCCGAGATGGCTTGCGCGGAGCCGGAACTTTTCCGCGCTGTCGTTTCTGGAAGCGGCTTTTATCAAATGACGCCGAAGGAAATTTTGCGCGTTCTTCCGATTCAATTTTACTGGGCCAATTCCGAGGACGACAAGGGGATTTTTGAGCAGGGAATGCCCACCGGCCGCCGCGTCGCTCGCTTTTGCAAAAACTCCCGCTACGTCCAATACCAAACCCGCCACCACTTTTACGTTGAGCTAAAAGACAAAAGCGGCCGCAAAAACAAGGACGGCAGCGACGAAACTTTTATGGACTGGCTCTGTTCCGTCGTGAATAAATAGGCCTTCCGCCCAAATTTTCACCCAAAAAATAACGCATCTCATCCCGCTCTTTGCGCATCTTGCCAAAAAGCGCCTTGCGGCCTCATACGTTCCGCCTTATTATGGAATCATCAGGAGGAGCGAATGGTATTAGAAGCGATTTTGCTGGGGCTTTCGACGGGAACTTACTGCGCGATGTATTGCGTTCCGGCGTTGGCGCCTTTTTTGGCGGGCTGTGAAAATTCCGGCTACAAAAGGAACGGCGGCTTGATCGGCGCTTTTTTGGGCGCTCGGCTTTTGACCTACTTTATTCTTGGAGCGGCCTTTGCGGCTGTCGGTCTTTTGGCCAACGAATGGATGGATCCCGTGCTGGCCAGAAAGCTTTCTGTCTTTGCCTACATTTTGTGCGGCCTTGCGCTTTTGGCAAACTCGCTGGGCGTAAAGTTTCCGTGGGGCTGCCAGTGCCGCGCTCCAAAACTTAAGAGGCTTGGAAACGATTGGGTCACTGCGATTGTCGCGGGGCTTGCGGTTGGCCTTCACGTTTGCCCGCCCTTGTGGACTGCGATTGTCCGCTCTGTTTTTGGCGGGAACGGCGTCTCAGGCTTTTTTTACTTTGTCTTCTTTTACATCGGAACGCTTCCGTTTTTCGCGCCGCTTTTTGGAATACCCTTTGTAACAAAAAGGCTTCCCGTTATAAAGCGCGTGGCCCGCGTGACGCAGTTTTTTGTAAGCCTTTATTTTATCTTTTTCCTTGGCGCTATGGCGGCGCTTAGTTTGTTCGGAGGCAAATAATGATCGCAAGTTTTATTTTGACTTTGATGATGTCGTTCGTCGTTATTTTTTTTGTCGCGGGAATGGACGGCTTTTCTTTGGCAAGCTTTGTGTATTCAGTTTTTTTAATCGCGCTTTTTGCGGGAATGACTTTTAGCGAGCGAAAGAAAAAGGGGAGCGGAGTGATTTTCCGCCGCATATTCCAAACGGTCTTCGCAGTTGGTTTTTGCGCGGCCTTTATCTCCGACCTTTACGCCGAGCGCGGAAGCATGGCGATCACCTCGCAGGCGATGAGCAACGCGGAGCTTCCCTTTTGCCACATCGCGATTCCGCAAGCGCTGCTTCCGCTCCTTGTGACCAAAAACATAATTTTTCCGGCGAGAATCTCCGGCCACTACGCCGCCGTCGCCAGCATGATTATGATTTGGCTTGTATGCACCTTGATTCTTGGACGCGGCTGGTGCTCTTGGGTTTGCTTTTACGGCGGCTGGGAAGAAGGATTTTCGCATTTGGCAAAAAAGCCGCGCATAAAGCTCCTTCCAAAAAACAAGGAGCTTAGGGAATTGCATTTTGGCTTTTTCTTTTTCATCGTTCTTGCGTCGCTTTGCCAAATGGCATGCATTTATTGCGAATGGTTCTGCCCCTTCAAACTTGTGACGGAATACAGCCCGGTCAATTCAATTCCAAGTCTGGTCGCGACAATAATTTTTGTCGGCTTGTTCGTCGGCCTTGTAGTCGTTCTTCCGATTCTTACAAAAAAGCGAACGCAATGCAGTACCCTTTGTCCCTTTGGAGCGTTCGCTTCGCTTACCGACCGCTTTAGCGCCTTTAGGATGAAGATCGACACGGAAAAGTGCGTTGGCTGCATGAAGTGCGCGAGCGTATGTCCTTTTAGCGCGATTGACATAAAGACGATTCAAGACAAAAAGGGCAGGCCGGAAATCACTTGCGCAAAGTGCGGCGAGTGCGTCGGAGTTTGTCCGCAAAAAGCGATAAGCTACGAATTTAAGTTTAACAAATGCGGTTGCTCAACTTCCGCCGCGCCAAAAACAGCTTTTGGCCGCGTTGTCCAAGATCTTTTGTATCCGGCCCAGCTTTTTAGGTTTGCCGCCTTTAGCTTTGCCACGATTATGTCGTCAGGCTTTATGATAAAAAGCCTTAACCTTGTATTTAATTTAATTGGAGGAATAAAATGAAATTAGAAAACGTAAAAAAATTTTTGCATGGATGCAGGGTCGCAAAGACCGCGCTGATTTGCATTTTGGGAGTTCCGATGTTCTTTGTCTTTTCGGAAGTTCCTGCAAACTTTATCGGAAGCTTTTTGCATGTTGACCCGACTTACACAGGCGGCCTTGTCGCCGAAGAGATTGTCGATCCGATTGGAAACGCAAGCGAAAAAGGCGGCTTGGTTTGCTACACTGTTCATCAGCCGGTGACAGGCGCCCGCTGGCAAAAGTCTTCGGAATACTGGCAAGTTGTTTTTAACTATAACGGAGCGGCCGCGCAAAAAAATTCGGTCGTTTACATCGCCGCCGACAACATGGCTCGCGGCGAACAAGCTTGGAATTTTGCGCTTAAAATTGACGGCGCGCAGGGACAAGTTTACGACAACGACGGTTCTTATATTTGCGCCGCGGAAATCTATCCGTTGAACGGAGGCGAACAAGTAAAGGCTAGAATTCCCTTGCAGGACAAGCGGCTTCAACCGCTTTTGGCCTCCAAAAAAACTTGGCACTACTTTGATTTTGGCGGCGCGGCTGGAGGCGCTTCTCAAGCTTCGGACACCGCTCCTGTTGAAGCGAGTATGGTCGCGAAAAAAAAGGACAAGGGAAAGGATGCGGAAGACGAAGCCTTTATCGAGCGCGTCAAGAAAATGTACGACGCCGCCTTCAACAATAATGGCGCTTCCGACAGTTCCGACGACGGCGTAGACCCAATGGTTGCCATAAACGCGGCCCTTGAAGAGTACGGAAAAAAGATTGAGCAGAATCCCAACGACTACATAAGCCTTGCCAACTACGGCTCTTGGCTTGCAAAAAAAGGCGGCGAGTCTTCCGCGCTAAAAGCGATGAAACTTGTAAAAGAAGCTTACGTTTATTTGGACAAGGCCGCGGAACTTTGCGAAGGCCAAGAAGGCGAGATCGAAGTTTTGATGAACCGCGCGTCGGTTAGCGCTTCCGTTCCCGAGATGGTATTTAAAAAGTCCGAGGTTGGAGCCAACGATTTTATAAAGGTCGCGAATCTTTCCAACAATAAAATCTTAAAGGCTTATTGTTACGCGATGGCTTGTGAATGCTACAAAAAATGCAAAAAGGAATCAAACGCGTTCATCGCTTTGCAAGAAGCAAAAAAGGCGCTAGAATGAGCCTGAGGAGAAAATGAAGGTAACGATTCTGGAAAAACAGCCTGGCGAAGAAGACGAGATAATCGTAAAGTGCGACCAGCTTGACGAAAAACTGACAAGGCTTATCAACCAATTTAAGACTGGCAAAGGCAAAATGAATTTTTACAAGGATTCAAAAATTGTTTTGGTGGAGCCGTCGGAAGTGTTGTACTTTGAGTCGGTTGACGACAAAGTTTTTGCCTACACAAAGGACAGCGTTTACGAAACAAAAGCCAAGCTGTATCAGTTGGAAGAGGAATTGCCTGTCAGCGCCTTCTTTAGAGCCAGCAAAGCGGTGATTGTGAACCTTGACAAAATCGACAGCCTTGCGCCGGTCTTTGGCGGCCGCTTTGAGGCGATATTGGAAAACGGCTACAAGGTTGTTGTTTCCAGAAATTATTTGAATGAGTTGAAAGAGAGGTTGGGCCTATGAACTGTTCAGAGAATAAAAGCGACATGTTTCCTGTTATGGTAAACATTTGCGCCCGCGTCGTCACTTTGATTTTTATTTTCATAGCGCTCTTTAGGAAATTTTTCAATCCAAGCGGAAATCTTATGATGGGGATCGACGACATTTGGGGCGTGATTTTTATCGGAGCGGTTTCGGGCCTTGCCTTTGGAATTTTTTATATTAAAAAGAATTTGAGCGCAAAAGAAAACGCGCTCTTGCAAGTTTTGTATTTTGCGATCATTAACGCGACGGTTTGCGCGACGGGCTTTTACCTTAGCTGGTTCAAAAAAGAGCTTAAGTCGATTCTTGTGATGGAAGCGATGTTCGTTTTGATTTATCTTTTAGTCACATTTTGTGTTTATATGTTTGACTTTAACGAGGCGAAAAAAATAAACGAAAAGCTTAAGGCAAGAAAGAACAGTTAGAAATGCAAATCGACCAACTTTTTGAATTTGTTTACGTTCTGATTGACAAAAAACAAGCGACCGCAAAAGAAATGGCCAAGCGCTTTGGCGTTAGTACGCGGACAATCTACCGCTGGATGGAAGCGCTTAGCGTTTCTGGCGTGCCGGTCTACGCGTTAAAAGGCCGCGGCGGCGGAATCGCGATCGAGGAAAGCTACACGCTGGACAAGCGGGTGTTTTCCGAAGAGGAGCGGCTTGCGATTGTTTCCAGCGTAAAGGCGCTGGGAAGCCTTGGCGGAAACTTTGCGGGAACAGCCGCAGAAAAAGCCGCGTCAAAAATTTCCAGCCTTTCAAAAAACGACGCGGACTGGCTGGAAGTTGACTTTGCCCCGTGGAGCCCGGAAGGCTCGGAAGTGCGAACGCTTTTCGCAACCCTGCGCGATTCTATCCTAAAAAAACGGCAAGTGGTTTTTGACTACTGTTCCACCCAAGGAAAAGTGGAGCGAAGGACTGCGCAGCCTTGGAAGCTTGTCTTTAGAGGCCAGGCTTGGTATTTGTACGCTTGGTGCGAGCAAAAAAAAGACGAGCGTTTTTTTAAGCTTAGCCGAATGCGGAACGTCAGGCAAACAGCTCGCGCCGTTACAGCCGTTCCAAAAGAAAAAAATAATTCTTATCCCGCAAACTCAAAGCCGCAAATGATAAAAGTAAAAGCGACGGTCGCCGCGCAAAAAATTTCTTTTTTGCTTGACGCCTTTGTTTGCCAAGAAATGAAAGTCCGCAAGGACAAAAGCGCGAGCGTCGTGTTTGTTGCGCCGGACGAGCCTTGGCTTTGCGACTTTCTTTTGTCGTTTGGCCCCGACCTAAAAGTTTTGTCGCCGGAATCACTCAAGCAAAAAATCCTGAGCCTTGCAAAAGAAACCGCAAAGATGTATAAATGATTTTATGGAAAACAAATTTACAGCAGAGAATACTAGGTTTGAACCGTTTGAAACGAAAAACCTTCCGTTTGTGGTTGACGTGGTCGTTCCGCTTTGGAGCCCGCCAATCGGCGACGCGGAATTTAAAAGATTCAACGTTGAGTATATCGTTCGCATGAACATTTTTGACAACGACCAAAATTACCAGCTTGTTGACGCTTCCGACGGAACTTTGCTTTCCGCCGCATTTATGGCAAAAAAGGGAGAGCAAAGCAAGGCGGAAGAATGGTTTGCGGAAGCGTCAAAAAAATATCCCGACAATTTGAAAATCGCGTCCAAGATGAGCCATGATTACATCTCCCTTTTGGACAAAAAAACTTTTTCGCTGATGAACGACGACGACATAAAGCTTTCGCTCTTTGTCAGCAGAAAACCCGGCTGCGGCGCCTTGATTTTTGACCGCTTGTACGAAAAGTTTCGCGGTGAAGGTTATAAAAACATTTACCTTTACACCGACTGCGACTGCAATTGGCAATGGTACGTCAAGCGCGGCTTTACCCTCGTTCAAGAAGACGTTTACGAACCCTTTAGCGACGAGCATGAAAATTACAAAACTTATATTTTTAAGAAAGAAATTAAATGAAATACTTTAGAGTTCACACGGCGGACATTGCCTACATCACCCAGCAGCCGCGCGGAATTTTTACAGCGGTCTGGAAGCTCGTTGAAGAAAAAGTTTTGACAGAGGAAGAAACCGCGGAGTATTGGAAAAACCGCGAATACTTTGAAAAAGTTCTTCCCGTTCCGCCTTTTTATGAGAGCGGAAACAAAGAGCGCGCGACAACTTGGTTCAAGGACACTCCGCAAGGGCAGGACATTTGGAAGCAGATGTACTTTTATCGCGCGATGTGCAAAAAGTACGGAACCAAGCTTTACCGCTCTGAAACCGAAGATCTTCCCGGCCAAGTGATTTACGAAGACGACTTTCAAATCGCGGTGGTTGACACGCGCGCGGATTTAAAAATTAGCAAAACAGAAATATGACACGCTATTGTCATATTTTGCGCGCTATAATTAAGGCATGAACGCTAGGCCGCAATTTAAGGACATCGCCTCTTTTAAAGAATTTTCAAAATACTATTGGTATCGCGAGGAACTGCAGAAAATCTGCAAGGGACTTGGTCTTGATTCCAGCGGAATGAAGGCGGAATTGAACCGCGTTATTGAAGAATATTTTAAGGGAAATAAGATAGCGCCCAAGCCACGAAAAACGGCGGAAAGACCAAAAAGCGCGGTCGGCACACCCGGCGCGTCTTGCAAGCCCAAAAATCGGGCGGCGGCACCCCTTTCGCTGTCAACCGGCCTTATCGCCTGCGGCTTTACCTTTGGCCCCCGCTTCCGCGACTTTTTCCGTTCCCAAACCGGCGTCCAAAACTTTAAGTTCAACGTGGACATGGTGGCCACGGCAAAAAAAGTAAAGCAAGACGGCGACGCGTCTTTTACTCTCGGCGACCTCTTGGACGTTTACTACGGCAAAAAGACTTACGCGCGCTACGACAAGGTTTCGTTGCAATGGAACAAATTCGTAAAAGACTTTTGCTCCGACCCCGCGTCCGCGGCTTTTCCAAACAAACTCAAAACCGCCGCCGCCCTCTGGAAAATCGTCCGCGATTCCGCCCGGCCAAAAGTTTACACGCATTCATTATTGGAAGAATTTAAGGAGGAACTATAATGCCATTCGACTACAAAAAAGAATTCAAGGAATTTTATCTTCCGACCGCAAAGCCGCAAATTGTGAGCGTTCCCAAAATGCAATTTGTCGCGGTTCGCGGACACGGAAACCCCAACGAAGAAGACGGCGAATACAAGGCCGCGCTTGCCGTCCAATACGCGATTTCGTACGCGATCAAAATGAGCAAGAAGGGCGACCGCCGCATAGAGGGGTACTTTGACTTTGTCGTTCCGCCGCTGGAAGGCTTTTGGTGGCAGGAAAAGAACGGAGAGGTTGTCGCGGGCTTTGACTACGCGGACAAATCTTCCTTCAACTGGATTTCCGCGATACGCCTTCCAGACTTTGTGACAAAAAAAGATTTTGATTGGGCCAAGGAAACGGCGGCAAAAAAGAAAGGCATCGACTGCTCGCGCGCGGAATTGCTTTCGATAAAAGAAGGCCTATGCGTTCAAGTAATGCACACAGGCTCTTACGACGCGGAGCCTGCGACCGTAAAATTGATGGACGACTTTGCCGCCGCAAACGGTTATGCGCTTGATTTTTCCGCCGAAAGGCTCCACCATGAAATATACTTGAGCGACCCGCGCAAGACCGCGCCGGAAAAGCTAAAGACCGTGATAAGACACCCGGTAAGGAAAATATAATGAAAAACGAACTCTTGCAAAACATCGAAAAACTTCACACAACGCCGATGGGCGTAGACCGGATCCGCCGCAATCTTGCGCTCGGCGACGACGTAAAGGACGTTGTCGCATGGTGTCGCGCCAAAATCGAATCCCCCGCCGCCTCCATCGAGCGCAAGGGAAAGAATTGGTACGCCGCTATTGAAGGCTGCGTCATTACCGTGAACGCCTACAGCTGGACAATAATCACGGCCCACAAAAAAACTAAAAGCGCGCTATACTAAAAGCGCAAGGAGAAAGATATGCCAAGACCTAAAACAAAAGACGAACTGTTGAAAGCCGCCGACCAAAACTACAAGACGCTAATGCAAATGGTTGACGGCCTTAGCTCAACTGAGCTAAAGACGCCCTTTGACTTTTCCGGCCAGCCAAGCAAAAAAGAGGCGCACTGGAGCCGCGACAAAAACGTCCGCGACGTTTTGATTCACCTTTACGAATGGCACCAGCTTATGCTGGCCTATCCCAAAAACAACGCCAAGGTCACTGACAAAAAATCCGCCGTAGCCTTTTTGCCGCCGGACTATTCCTGGAAAACTTACGGCCAAATGAACATGATGTTTTGGAAGCGGCATCAAAAGACTAGCCTTGAAACGGCAAAAGAATTGTTGGCGCAAAGCCACGCGGCTGTAATGAAGCTGATAAAAAAATACAGCGACCAAGAATTGTTCACGCAAAAATATTTTCCGTGGACAGGAAGCGCCGCGCTCGGAAGCTTTTTTGTGAGCAACACTTCAAGCCACTACGACTGGGCGATAAAAAAGATCAAAGCTCACAAAAAGAACTGCGCCAAATAAGCGGCAAACGGAGCGGCGGCCAATGCATTTTGTCAGCGCAAAGTCGATTCTAAATCCTCATGGAATGAACATATATCGCGGCTGCGCGCACGGCTGCGTTTACTGCGACTCGAGGAGCAAATGCTACCAATTTACGCACGACTTCGAAGACATCGAAGTTAAGCAAAACGCGCCGGAACTTTTGCAAGAAGCCCTGCGCAAAAAACGCAAGCGTTGCATGATTGGAACCGGCAGCATGGGCGACCCTTACGTTCCGATCGAAAAGGAATTGCGCCTAACCCGCCGCTGCTTGGAAATCATCGACCGCTACAATTTTGGAGCGGCGCTTTTGACAAAATCCGATTTGGTATTGCGCGACTTGGATTTGCTTGCTTCGATAAACAAAAAGACAAAGGCGGTCGTGCAAATGACATTGACAACAGCCGACGACGGGCTTTGCAAAGTATTGGAGCCGGGCGTTTGCCCGACAAGCCGCCGCGTCCAAGTTTTGCGCGAATGCAAAAAGCTTGGCATTCCAACCGTCGTATGGCTTTCGCCGCTCCTTCCGTTTATAAACGACACGCAAGAAAACATTGACGCGATTTTTGATTATTGCGTCGAGGCGGGCGTCAAGGCGATATTGTGCTTTGGAATCGGCCTTACCCTGCGCGAAGGAAACCGTGAATACTTTTACGCCGCCCTTGAGCGCGCCGCCTTGCGCGATCAACGCTTTGCCGGCCTAAAGGAGCGCTACCAAAAAACTTACGGAAACAATTATGTTGTTTCAAGCCCGCGCGAGCGCGAGCTCATGGAGCGCTTGTCCCGACGCTGCGAAGAAAACAATATTATGCTTGGAACGGATTCAGTCTTTAAGTGGATGGAAGAATTTCCGGCCGCGGCGCAAGACCCGATGCAGCCGGAATTGTTTTAACGTTTTGCGGAGGCTCTAGTTTCTTGCGTTGATGCCGGCTTCCACCAAATCAGGATCGGTAAAGTACCAAGATAGATCTTTGCGGTTGTAGTAGCCAAAAAGTTCGTTGTAGCTTCCGCTAGAAGGAACTTGCCACGCTCCGTTGTCCCAAAGCAAAGCGGCCATCTTGTATTTTTTTACTTTTCCAAGATAGTAAGTGAACCAAGCCAAGCGTTGCTTGTCGTTCTTTTTGTTTGTGGCGCCCATCTCGCCGATGACAACAGGAATTCCTTTTTTTACAAACTGCGTGTTAAGTTGGCCCAGCCAATAGTCAAGGTCGCCTTTGTGGGCGGAGGTGAACGTTTTGCTTCCAGGAGATTCCATCGCAAAATTGTAAGGAGTGTACATATGGACAGAAAGCGCCAGCCTGCCTTCTTTTGAAGGATCTTTGGGCATTGCAAACGCTCCGCCGATGGCAGCTCCTGGAGAGGCGACATAGGGTGGAACCATTACAAGGCGCTTGGCGTTGTTTCCGCCCGACTCGCGGATCGTGTCCAAACAAAGTTGGTTCAATTCGTTTATGCATTTGGCCGCTTCCTTGCAAGTGGCGCAGTTCTTTTCCCAATTCCATTCGTGCTTGTCGCCGGGCAAACGCGGCTCGTTGATTGTTTCAAAAACCAAATGTTCGTCGTAGTCGTTGTTAAATGTTGCGGCAATTTGGCGCCAAAGGTTTGAAAGGTAGCGCTTTGATTCCTCCATGCAAGACTCGGCTGGAGAATAGCCTTTGTGTCCGTTGGGCTTGCATGCGGACGGAGCGACATTGTCGTGGTGAATGTTGATGATTACATACAAATCTTCGGCAATCGCCCAATCAACGATTGTCTTTACGCGGCTCATCCATTTGGGATCGACTTTGTATTGTTGGTCGATGTGGTCGTGCCAAGAAATTGGAATGCGTATCGATGAAAAGCCTTTTTCTTTAATTCCATGAATCATCGCTTGGCTTGTCATAGGCTGGAACCAAGCCGTTTCGGTTTCTATTCCAAGATCCTTTTTGCCTGCCCATCCGTTTTTTTCGTTGCCGTTTGCAAAGGCGTCAAGGGTGTTGCCCAAGTTCCATCCAAATTTCATTGAGTCAACAATTTGAGCGGCAGACGATGAGCCAAATTCTTTGGCATGGCAAGGAGTGGTTGCCAACGCAAGGGTCATAACAAGCGCGGCCAAAAAGATATTTTTCGTCTTTTCCATCAATTCGCTCCTAAAAAAAAAGATATAAAATATTATAACAGTGAATTTTGTTTTTGTCACCAAAAATCGGCGCGCTTGAATTTTTACGCGGGCTTTTGTAAATTTGCCTTATGATTTTGAACACTGGCCAGCGAACGGACATACCGGCATTTTACTCTGAATGGTTTATGAACCGAGTCCGCGAAGGCTATGTGATGGTTAGGAATCCTTACAACCAAAGCGCCGTCACCCGTTTTGAAATTCGTCCCGACCTTGTGGACATGATTGGTTTTTGCACAAAGAACCCTATCCCGATGCTGCCTTACATTGCGGAACTGAACCAAAGCGGCTACGCCCAATATTGGCAAGTCACGATTACGCCGTATGGCCGCGACATAGAGCCTGGCGTTCCGGACAAGCGCGAGATAGTCGCCGCTTTCCAAAAACTTTCGGCGCTTGTCGGCAAAGAAAGAATCGTTTGGCGCTACGACCCGATTTTTGTGGACAACAAATATACGGCGGACTATCACCGCCGCGCCTTTGAAACTATGTCGCGCGCCCTAAGCGGTTGGACTGACTATTGCGTGATCAGCTTTATCGATTTGTATCCAAAGGTAAAGCGCAACTTTCCCCAGGCGCGCGAAATGTCCGAGCAAGAAAAAATCGCGCTCGGCAAGGACTTAATTGACATCGCCGCCGCAAACAAAATGACGATAAGGACTTGCGGCGAAGGGGATTTTTTGGCGGCCTACGGAGCGGAATGCGGCGGCTGCATGACGCCGGCCATTTACGAAAAAGCCTTGGGCCAAGCGCTCAATTTTCCGCGCTTCGTTCCCTCCCGTTCTGAATGCGCCTGCTACCTTTCTTGCGATATCGGAGCGTATTCTTCTTGCCAGCACTTTTGCCGCTACTGTTACGCCAACAGCGACTGGCGCGCGGTCAAGCAAAACGCCGCCCGCCACGATCCACGTTCCCCATTTTTAATAGGCGGCCCGCTTCCGACTGACGCCGTTCACCAAGCCGAGCAAAAAAGCTGGAAGGCCCAGGCCCCGCGCGAAACCCAAAGGGAGTTGTTTTAAACTTGCTTTCTGCTGAATTCTGCCTTATAATTAAAGGAACAGCTTACACAAGGAGAAGAATATGAGCAAATACGCGGGAACGCAGACAGAGAAAAACTTGCTGGCGGCTTTTGCCGGAGAATCGCAGGCGCGCAACAAGTACGTTTATTTTTCGCAGGTGGCTCAAAAAGAGGGCCAGGACAAAATCGCAAAGATTTTTGAAAAGACCGCCAACAACGAAGAACAGCACGCTAAAATGTGGCTGACCGAATTGGACGGCATAAAGGACTCGACGACAAACCTAAAGGCGGCCGCCGACGGCGAAAACCACGAATGGACGGATATGTACGAGGGCTTTGCCAAAACCGCCGAAGCGGAAGGCTTTGCCGACTTGGCCGCCAAGTTCCGCGCCGTCGCCCAAATCGAAAAGCGCCACGAGGAGCGGTATCGTTCCCTCTTGAACGACGAAGACACATCCAAAAAGCTTAAGGAATCCACCGTAAAGGTTTGGGAATGCCTCAAGTGCGGCCACATTGTCGTCGGTCCCTCCGCTCCCGAATACTGCGAGACTTGCGGCGAGCGTAACCAGTATTTTGAAGTCCGCGAAGACAACTACGACCTTATTATGACCTGGGGAAGGTAGTCGCGGTCGCAAGCCAAAAAGCCGCCCTTGCGGGCGGTTTTTTTTATGTTATGGCCGTATTGAAGAGATTTCGACTAACTTTGATTCTACGGCTGGAGTAAAAAATTGTTGATTGTCATATCCTTCAACTTCAAATTTATAAGCTACATAGAGGAAATAATACTTATATGATCCAACTCTAGAGGTGTCATGCAAATTTGAAAAATCCAAATCATAACACTCATCCATTGTATTAATGAGAGTTTCGTTTGCGCCAATCCAGATCCAATTTAAATATCGGGGTTCTCCCATTGTGTATTGAAAAGCGCAATGCTTTTGTAATCTTTTTAATCCGTGAACATTAAGGTCTGGCGGGATTACATTCTTTATGCTTGCGGCGAGATTATTTATTACGATATGAGATTTTTCAGAATCATAGTCTTTGGGCAAATCGTCAATGGTCCCAATGCCAGTCTTTGTGTCTATTGCATATCTTGCTTGAAATTCTCCTTTATTTAGAAATTGTGCTTCAATAGCTATTATCACTCTTTTATTTGGGAGAACAAATGGAAAATAATAAATGTCACCAGGCAATCTGTTAGAATAAGTTTTGGTTGAATAATTTTCGTTTCCATCAATATACCAAATGTTTATTCCCGTAATGTAAGCATTTGGGCTTGAAGGAGGTGTAAGTGTCACTTTTATACCTTTTTTGGAATCGGTTTCGCTCAATGCCTCTAATTTAAAAATCGATTTTTGTTCGTCTGATGTAAGTTGTATTGGTTTATTTGGGTCTACTAAAAAAGGTTCGCTTGTTTCATAAATCTTGGTTCCACCTAAAGAGCGGGATATGTTGGCTTGACTTCTTTCTGTTTCGTCTTTGATTCTAAAATCAAAAACGGATGTTTTTGTATTACTCACGCCCGAATCACTTGGATTTGAGCACGAAAAAAATGTTGTTATCAACAAAAAACTACAAATAATAAGAAGAGCTCCAAAACTAACTTTTTTCATAGAAAAAATCCTCCATAAATTAAATGACATTCAGTTAATGTCAAAATTTACACAATTTTATCATAAAATCTTAAATTGTCAATCAGTGAATGTCAAATGTACAAGAATAAGAATGGCGACAGAAATAACATTTCTGGCATACAAATAGCTCAAATTCGAAAAAAGCAAGTTCCCCGAATGTCGCAACGAGCCCTTGCTGACAAAATGCAACTTGCAGGAATTGATTTGGACAAAAATGCCATTCAACGCATAGAAAGCGGCCAGCGTTTTGTTACGGACATTGAGTTAAGAGTCTTTTCAAAGGTTTTGGGCGCAAGTTACATTGACTTATTGGATTTGTAGACATTTCCCCTAAAATTCGTTCCTTTTCCCTCAAAATTCCCTTGACAATGTGGCGATTCAAGCGTATTATTAGTGTATACCGTGCACGAGCACGATACGGAGGATGTTATGAAATGCGTTGCTGGCGTTGACTTGGGAACACAGAGCATGAAGGTTGTTCTCTACGACTATGAAAGCAAAAAAACTATCGAAAGCGGTTCTTGTCCGATGGACTTGATTTCCAAGGATGACGGAACGCGCGAGCAGACAACGGAAATGTACGAGAAAGGCCTTGACGTTTGCTTTTCCAAATTGAGCGCGGAAGGAAAGGCCTCCATTCAGGCCATCGGCGTTTCGGGCCAGCAGCACGGCTTTGTTCCTCTTGGAGAGGACGGAAAAGCCCTTTACAACATCAAATTGTGGAACGACACTTCCACTGCGGAAGAGTGCAAGGTTCTTACCGACGCTCTTGGCGGAAAGGAAAAGGTTGTCGAGGCCGTCCAGAACTTTATGCTTCCCGGCTTTACCGCTCCCAAAATTTTCTGGCTCAAGCGCCACAAGCCCGACGCCTTTGCAAAGCTAAAGTACATCATGCTTCCGCACGACTATTTGAATTTTGTCTTTACCAAAAATTACGTTATGGAATCGGGCGACGCTTCGGGCACCGCTCTCTTTGACAGCGTGAACAGAAAGTGGTCAAAGACCGTTTGCGACGCCGTCGATCCTTCTTTGCTTGAAAAGCTTCCAAAAATCATTAAGGACGACGAAGCTTGCGGGGCCGTAACGGAAGAGGCTGCCAAGCGCTTTGGAATTCCGGCTGGCATTCCTGTTTCGGCTGGCGGCGGAGACAACATGATGAGCGCCATTGGAACAGGCTGCGTTAAAGGCGGAACGTTGACAATGTCGATGGGAACGAGCGGAACCCTTTACGGCTTTTCCGACAAGTCGGTCGCCGACCCGGAAAACGGAATCTCTGGATTCGCTTCTTCGACCAACGGCTACCTTCCGCTTTTGTGCACGATGAACTGCACCGTCGCCTCGGAAGAAATCCGCGCGCTCTTTAATCTTGACGTAAAGGAATTTGACTCGGAGGCGCAAAAGGCCAAGCCCGGCTCGGACGGCGTTTTCGTGCTTCCGTTCTTTAACGGCGAGCGCACGCCAAACCTTCCGCACGGCCGCGCCTCAATCACAGGATTGACCGTTGCCAACAGCAACCGCGCCAACATCGCGCGCGCCGCTTTGGAAAGCGCCGTGTTCTCAATGCGCGGCGGCTTGGAAGCCTTTAGAAAGCGCGGCTTTACTCCCAAAGAGCTGCGCCTTACAGGCGGCGGCGCGAAGAGCCCCATATGGCGCCAGATTGTCGCCGACATCCTTAACTTGCCGGTAAAAGTTCCGACATCAAGCGAAGCCGCCGCTTTTGGCGCGGCATTGCAGGCGCTTTGGTGCTTGGAAAAATCCGCCGGCAAAAACGTTTCGATGGAATCGCTCGCCGACAACCACGTTGAGCTGGACGAGTCAAAGACGACCAATCCAATCGCGGATAACGTCAAGGCTTACGACGCGGCCTTTGTCGAGTACAACAAAATCTTGAACCAAGTTTCGCCGCTATACGTTTAGTGGAGACGGACTAAAATAGGAGGACTTACAATGAAAATCAAATCGGTGTTCGGACACTCTTTTGAGCGTTACGGAAAAGTTCTGACAGGCTACGACGTAAAGGAATTGCTTTCCAAGCTTGATTCCACAACTGAAAAGCCAAAGGACAAAGTAATCTACACTCCCGGCGACGCTGGCCTTGAGTCGTTGCCGGTGGCCAAGCAGTTCAGCACGAACGCTTACGGCGGAATGCCGATCCAAATCGGCTACTGCAACGGCTTTAACACAAAGCTCAACTGCCTTGAATGGCATCGCGGAAGCGAAATCAATATTCCTTCCACCGACATCGTTTTGCTTTTGGCTCCCCTTCAGTCCGTAAAGAACGGAAAGCTCAGCACAAACTGCGTCGAGGCTTTCTACGTTCCCGCTGGAACTGTCGTCCAAATTTACGAGACGACGCTCCACTACGCGCCATGCAACGCGGTGAAGGGAAAGGAAGTTGACAAGGACGGATTCCGCGTCATCGTAATTCTTCCCAAGGGAACCAACTTGGACAAGCCCAAAATCAGCGACATCGACAAGGAAGACAAGCTTTTGTGGGCGGCCAACAAGTGGCTCATCGCGCATCCTGAAACTTCTGAGGCCAAGCAAGGCGCCTTTGTGGGCTTGCAGGGCGTCAACATCAATCTTGCGAATTAGCGGAGCGCGCGACGCGCTTCCAATTCATAAAACATAGGAGAACTTTATGGACAAGTGGACAAACATTCCAAACGTAAAATTGGGAATCATCGCGGTAAGCCGCGACTGCTTCATCATCTCGCTTTCTGAATCAAGAAGAGCGGCCATCGCCAAAGCCTACGGCTCGGACCTTTACGAGTGCAAGGTGACGGTAGAAAACGAGCTTGACATGCTCAAGGCCGTTGAGGACGTAAAGAAGGCCGGCTGCAACGCCCTCTGCGTCTTCCTTGGAAACTTTGGACCGGAAACGCCCGAAACCTTGATCGCCAAAAACTTTGACGGCCCGGTAATGTACGCCGCCGCCGCAGAAAGCTCATACAAGAACGGCGGATTGATTGACGGACGCGGCGACGCTTACTGCGGCGTTCTCAACTGCTCTTACAACCTTGGCCTCCGCCACCTCAAGGCCGTTCTTCCTGAGTACCCCGTTGGAACAGCGGAAGACGTTGCCAAAATGATGAAGGACTTTGTTCCTGTAGCCCGCGCGCTCATCGGCTTGGCCCACCTCAAGATCATCACATTCGGACCCCGCCCGCAAGACTTCTTTGCTTGCAACGCTCCGATCAAAGGCCTTTACGACATCGGCGTAGAGATCGAAGAGAACTCAGAGCTTGACTTGTTGGTTTCTTACAAGGCGCACGCTGGCGACAAGCGCATCGACGGCATCGTAAAAGACATGGCCGCCGAGCTTGGATCTACAGGCAACAACTATCCTGACTTCCTTCCCCGCATGGCGCAGTTTGAAATCACATTGCTCGACTGGGCGGAAAAGCACAAGGGCGCTCGCGACTATGTTGTATTCGCCGACAAGTGTTGGCCTGCCTTCCCTGAGGCCTTTGGATTTGAGCCTTGCTATGTAAACAGCCGCTTGGCCAGCCGCGGAATTCCGGTTGCCTGCGAAGTTGACATTTTTGGCGCCTTGAGCGAATACATCGGCTCTTGCGTTACAGGAACTCCCGTCACCTTGCTTGACATCAACAATACCGTTCCGCAAGATTTGTACGACGACGAAATCAAGGGAAAGACAAAGTATCCCTACAAGCTTACGGACACATTCATGGGCTTCCACTGCGGAAACACTCCCTTCTGCCATTTGAACAAGGACAGAAAGCCCGGAGTTAAGTACCAGTTGATCCAGCACCGCTTGCTTGAGCCAAAAGGAAGCGAGCCTGACTTTACTCGCGGAACCTTGGAAGGCGACATTGCCGCCGGCGACATCACATTCTTCAGATTGCAGACTCGCCCGGACACAAAGCTCCAGGCCTACGTTGCCGAAGGCGAAGTCTTGGAAGCCGCCACACACTCATTTGGCGGAATCGGCGTGTTCGGCATCCCGGAAATGGGCCGCTTCTACCGCCACGTATTGGTAGGCAAGCAGTATCCGCACCACGGAGCCGTTGCCTTTGGCCACGTAGGAAAAGCCTTGTGGACAGTATTCCAGTACCTCGGAATCGAAGACATCGCCTACAACCAGCCAGCCGGCACATTGTACGCGACAGAGAACCCGTTTGCGTAATATAGGTTCCTGACCAAAACTTGCGGCGAGCCATCCTACCTCCGGACGGCTCGCCGCTTTTTTTTGCGCGCATTGCTACCCTTCCTTTTTTGCGCTAATATAATTCCATGCAAAACATTTTCAACCAAAAACAATCCGCCGCGCAAGTTACGGTGGAGCAAGTTCTTAAAATAAAGAAGGGCGAAAAAGTCCTGATCATCGCAAATCCAAAAACAGCGCAAATAGCGCAAGACCTTTACACGGCGGCTTCCGACGCGGAGGCGGACACTGTGTTGATGTACCAGCGCGAAAAAACTTCGCTGGACAACGCTGAGCCTAGCGTAATCGCCGCAATAAAAACCGCTCCCGACGTAATCATGTCAATCTCAAGCGTAAAGCTAGGCCACGACGCGGAAGCGGAAGCCAATCCGTATGTCGGAGAGAACGGCGTAAAATACGATAGCGCTTTTGACTACCTGCTTGAAGGAAAGAAAACAATCCGCGCGATTTGGACGCCCGGCCTTACGCCAGAAATGTTTGAGCGGACGGCTTGCATCGACTACGCCGAGTTGGGCGAGCGTTGCAAAAAACTCATGGCAAAATTCAAGGGCGCGGTCTCTGTCCGCGTCACCGCTCCCGGCGGAACGGACTTAACGATTCCAATCGAAGGACGCGCCCCGTTAAGCGACGACGGCGATTTTTCCAAGCCCGGAACTGGCGGAAACATTCCCGCCGGAGAAGTCTTCATAAGCCCGGTTGTAGGAAACGGCGTTGACAAAGGCTGTGACGGAACAATCGTTTACGACGGATCGATGACTTTTGGAGATGGCGACTCAATCATAAACACGCCGATTGTAGTCAAAGTCCAGCATGGTTTTGTAACCGACATCTCCGGCGGCGACGAAGCCAAACGCTTGCTAAAAACGATTACCGACGCGGAGGCTCGTTCGATTCAAATGGAAAAGAAGGGCGCGTTGCCCCAAGGCCAAGGCGAAGTTTACAAGCGGAACGCGCGCAACATCGGCGAACTTGGAATCGGTCTCAACCCCGCCGCGACGATTGGCGGCAATATGCTTGAGGACGAAAAGGCTTTCCAGACTTGCCACTTTGCCATCGGCTGCAATTACGATGACGACGCGCCCAGCTTGATTCACCTTGACGGCGTTGTCCGCCAGCCGACGATTGTGATTAAGTATAAGGACGGAACGGAATTCACCGCGCTGGAAAACGGCGCGCTAAAAGTTTAACCTTCGCGCGATTTGTTCGCGGCTAAGCTCTTCGCTTTGCTTTAGCATTGACGCGGGAACGCCGTAGGATTTTTCCAGCGCCTCGTCGGTCAAAACTTCGTCGGCGCTTCCTAGGTCGATGTCGTGGTTGGGATAAAAAAGCATTACGGTTTGCGCGTATTTTTTTGTCAGATCCAACTCGTGCATTGAAATGTAAACCGTCGCGTTTTTGGCGGCGCAGAATTCTTTTAAGTACTTTACGGCGCTTTCTTTTTGGCGCTCTTCCAAGGCAAAAAATGGTTCGTCCATAAAGACCGACTTTGAGCCGTAGAGCAAGGCAAAGGCCGCGAGCGCGCGCTGCAGCTGGCCTTTTGAAAGCGCGTTGAATTTTTTGTCCAGCAAATCCGTAAGTTCAAAAACTTCTTGGACTTCCGCCAAAAAATCTTTGCTTGCGTCCAGCGCTCCAGATGCCTTTCCGCAAAGAGAGCCGTTTGTATAAACGTAATCCAGCAGCTCGCGGACTTCTTGGTCGGTGTCCAGTTCCATGTTTTGGTAGATGTAGCTTGCGAGTTTGTCGCGTTCCTCT
>JAEEVR010000011.1 GCA_016290995.1 Treponema sp.
GCTGTTTGTCCGCTTTCCGACGTAACGCCCTCCATCATGGAACAGTTTGACAAAAACATTTTGCAGCCAACGTTAAAGGGCCTTATCGCGGAAGGATACGACTACCGCGGCTTCATTTTCTTTGGCGTTATGATAACAAAAGACGGTCCAAAGCTTTTGGAATACAATGTCCGCTTGGGCGACCCCGAAACTCAGGCCGTTCTTCCTCTGATGGACTTTGACTTTGCCGCCATGTGCCAAGCGATCACAGACCAAAGCCTAAAAGATTTTAAAATGAACTGGAAGGAAGGATTTGCCGTGGCGCCCGTCGCGGTTTCCGGCGGCTATCCCGGAAGCTATCCCAAGGGAAAAGAAATTTCGATTGACCAAAATTTGGTTGAGCGAAGCGGCGCCAAGGTCTTTGTGGCCGGCGCAATTGCCAACAGGCGCAAAGAAGAAAAAGGAGCGGCGTCAAGCGGAATGGTTACAAGCGGCGGACGCGTTCTTGCCGTTTGCGCGCAAGGCCAATCCTTTGACGAAGCTTGGAAAAAAGCCTACGACGCGATGGAAGGCGTTTCCTTTGACGGAATGTTCTTCCGCAAGGACATCGGACTTCCCGGCGCCGCGGTTTCTGACTAATAGCGGCACAGGTTAGTCCTACAAAAAAAGCCCGCGAGTTTTTCTCGCGGGCTTTTTGTTTTGCCTGCGCTCTTGGCGCTGGCAAACTATTTTCGTCTATAATCTAAACAACAAGTCTTCGTAGCATGGGAAGGGCTTGTAGTCTTCGCCAATCAAAGGCTCGATCTCGTCGGCCACGGCGCGGGCTTCCGACATGGCGGGAAGAACGCTGTCGGCGTAAGCGCGGGCGCATTCCATAACGTCGGCCGCGCTCTTAGCGGCAAGATGCTTTTTGCAAAGCTCGTCGGCTTTTGAAGCGAGGCTTGCTGTAAGGCAATCCAACTTTTCCAAGAGCGCGGCCTGGCTTGCGGCCTTGGCTCCGGGAACGACAGCCTTAACGTTAAGCGCAGACTTGGCCACGGCGTCCATGTACTTGTAGGCGGACGAAAGGATGTCCTTGTTGATCATTTCAAGCATCGTCTCAACTTCGATGTTCAAAACCTTGCAGTACTTTTCCAACTTAATTTCGTAGTGGTCCTGCATTTCCTGCTCGGTGTAAACGCCCATCTCTGTGTAAAGCTTGACGTTCTTTTTGTCCAAGTAATGGGCCATCGCGTCGGGAGTTGAGCGCAAGTTCAAGAGGCCGCGCTTTTCGGCTTCGGGAACCCAGCTTGAGTCGTAGCCGTTTCCGTTAAAGATGATTTTCCAGTGAGCGGTAATCTCGCGCTTGATCAAGGCGCTCAAAGCGCTTTCAAAGTCGCCGGCGCTTTCAAGCTCGTCGGCAAAGCCCTTGAGGGTATAGGCGACAATCGCGTCCAAGGCAGTGTTGGGGCCGGCGATTGAAAGGCTTGAACCGACTGAGCGGAATTCGAATTTGTTTCCTGTAAAGGCAAAGGGCGACGTTCTGTTGCGGTCTGTCGAATCCTTTGGAATCGGAGGAAGAATGTCAACGCCGATTGTCATCTTGCTCTTTGAGCGGCCCTTCATCGGAGTTCCGTCTTTGATTGACTGGAGAACGTCCAAAAGCTCGTCGCCGACATACATAGAGATGATGGCCGGCGGCGCCTCGTTGGCTCCAAGGCGGTGGTCGTTTCCGGCGCTGGCTACTGAAATGCGCAAGAGATCCTGGTTTTCGTCAACGGCCTTGATCACCGCTGTCAAGAACAAAAGGAACTGAGAGTTCTTTTCGGGAGTGTCGCCCGGCTCAAGCAAGTTTTCGCCTTCGTCAGTTGACATTGACCAGTTGTTGTGCTTTCCGCTTCCGTTCAAGCCGGCAAAGGGCTTTTCGTGCAAAAGGCAAACAAGGCCGTGGCGGCGGGCTACCTTTTTCATAACCTCCATCGTAAGCTGGTTTTGGTCGGTGCTAAGGTTTGTTGTCGTAAAGATCGGAGCCATCTCGTGCTGGGCGGGAGCGACTTCGTTGTGCTCTGTCTTTGAATAAACGCCGTACTTCCAAAGAGTCTCGTTAAGGTCTTCCATGTACTTTACGATTTTTGGATTAAGGGCGGCAAAGTACTGGTCGTCCATTTCCTGGCCTTTTGAAGGCTTGGCTCCAAAAAGCGTGCGGCCAGTCATGCGAAGGTCCTTGCGCTGCTTGTAAAGGTCTTCGTTTACGATAAAGTATTCCTGCTCGGGGCCGACTGTCGTGGCAACGTGGCTTGCGGTCTTGTTTCCAAAAAGGCGCAAAACGCGCAAGGCCTGCTCGTTCAACGCTTCCATAGAGCGCAAGAGCGGAGTCTTTTTGTCCAAAGCCTCGCCTGTGTATGAACAGAAGGCTGTCGGAATGCAAAGTGTGTGCTCCTTTACAAAAGGATATGAAGTCGGATCCCAAACTGTGTATCCGCGGGCTTCGTATGTGTCGCGGCTTCCGCCGTTGGGGAATGAAGAAGCGTCAGGCTCGCCTTTTACAAGCTCCTTTCCGCTAAAGGTCATGATTACCGTTCCGTCATCCTGAGGATTGATGAAAGAGTCGTGCTTTTCGGCGGTGATTCCCGTAAGGGGCTGGAACCAGTGGGTAAAGTGCGTGGCTCCTTTTTCAATGGCCCATTCCTTCATCGCGTGGGCAACCTGGTTGGCAAGGTCGATATTGAGCGGCTCTCCGCCGTCAATCGTCTTTTTGAGCGCCTTGAAGGTTTCCTTTGGAAGCCTTTCCTTCATCGTCTTTTGGTTGAACACCATTGAACCAAAAAGTTCGGGAACGTTAGTTTGAGCCATCTTTTCCTCCTTATTGAAAAAACACGGCAATAAAAAAAAGGCGATGTGGACAATTCTCTTTGCAAAAAGCAAAAAAAAATTGTTCACATCGCCTTTGATGTTTACGCTGTCTTTATACATCTTTTAAAAAAAAATGTCAATAGCCGTCCGAAAAATTTCGCGTTTTTCTTACTAGCAAAAGCGCGCAAAGTGTGATATAATAGAAAAGTTATGAGAGCGATATACATTGGCTGGAACACTATTTCCACAATAGTATTAATAATCTTCGCAATTGTCGCCGCAAAAAAGAAAACCAGGCTCTCTCCCCTTGTAACGGCCCTGTGCTCTCTGGCCGCCCTATGCCTTTTGGCTTACACCGCTCAATTTTTTACCTGCAACAAAAGGCTGGCCCTTACTCTTTGCGCCATTTACTACATTTGCGACCTCTGCGTTTTGTTCGCGATTTACGTTTTTGTAATTTCAATCGCGGAGATTTCCAAGTCCCTAAAAAAGCATTCCTTGGCGGCGGGAATTTTCTTTATTTTTGCCAGCATAAATTTCGCCAGCTTTATCATCAACATTTTCACAGAACACTCCATAAAGCTTACCCCTGTCTTTTTTAGGGACGGCTCCTTTAACTATTGGGCCAGAGACTTTCAGTGGCCCATTTACTTTAACTTGGCGCTTCAAGTTGTGATGAGCGTAATCATCATTTACGCTCTTTTAAAAAGAACCTTTAAGCTGCCCAGCTTTTACCGAAGAAACTTCATCACAATTTCATCGCTCTTTTTGCTTGTAATTATAATGAACTCCGTTTACTACTTTGGAGCGTTTAGGCTTGAGCTTTCAATTTTGTTATATCTATTCTTGGCGGCCTACGCCTTTCAGATTTCCTTTTGGGGAATCAACGCCTCCCTCTTGAACACAATGCTTTCTTTGGTATCGGAGAACATCAGTTACGCGGTTGTCTGCTTTGCCAGTTTGGGCCGTTGCTTTTACCTGAACCGCGAGGCTAGAAACATTTTTGGATACGGACCCAACGGCTATGCGGCCGCCGAAGGCTTCCGCGACAAGCTGAACGAACAGTACCCCGAAAAAATGTTCAGCTTTTTGACGCTTACAAAAACAATGCTGGTCAATTCCGAAACCAGAACCTTTGAGTGCGAATACAAAATCCTCAAAGACAAAAAAGACCGCAACGTTGTAAGCTACTTAAAGTTGGTGGACACAACCGACGAACTTGCCCGCTTGGAAGAAGAAAGGTTCCGTTCAGAACACGATTCCCTGACAGGACTTTACAACCGCTCCACCTTCTTCAAAAAGGCGGCGGAAGTTCTTAGGGTAAACAAAAACGAAGATTTTTTTATGATCGCCACAAACATCATGGACTTTAAGATCGTAAACAATCTTTTTGGCGAACAGGCGGGAAACGAAGTCTTAAAGCTCCAAGCCGCCTTGATATCTTCCGTCAATTATACAAACTCCCTCTTTGGAAGAATTTCCGGCGACAAATTCGCAGTCCTTCTTCCAAAAGCCAGCTTTAACGTCAACACAATCGAGCAGAACAACATGACGCTGCAGCAAGCGGTTTCAAAATACAACTACAAGCTGCAAAGCTACGCCGGCGTCTACGGAATCTCGGACAAGTACGAAAACCCCAAGTTCATGTACGACAAGGCCGCGATGACAATCGAAACGATTCGCGGAAACATGGAAAAGTCAATCGCGTTCTACGACTCGTCAATCATGGACAAGCAAATCCACGACAAAAAAATCATTTCGGAATTTGACGAGGCCTTGAAAAACGGCGAGCTTGTGATGTACTTGCAGCCCCAAGTCAGTTCCGCCGATGAAAAAGTTTTGGGCGCCGAAGCCTTGGTCCGCTGGATCTCGCCCGAAAAAGGCATGCTCACTCCGGGCGAATTCATTCCGGTCTTGGAAAAATCCGGAATGATCCACAAGCTTGACCAATTTATGTGGGAGTCGGCGGTAGTCAAATTGGCCGAATGGCGCAACCTTGGAAACGACATGAGCATTTCAATCAACATTTGCGCAAAAGACTTTTATTACTGCGACGTTTACAGATACCTTACGGGCCTTGTAGAAAAATACAGGGTCAAGCCGCAAAAACTAAACGTTGAAATTACAGAAACCGTCTTGATGCAAGACATAAACACCCACCGCCAAGTCCTAAAGAAATTGAGCGACTACGGTTTTATCATCGAAATGGACGACTTTGGCTCTGGCTTCTCTTCTTTGAACACGCTAAAAGACGTGGAGATGGACACGCTAAAAATCGACATGGGCTTTTTGCGCGCCTCAAACTTTTCGCAAAAAGTCAAAGACATCATAACGGCCATCATTTCAATGGCAAAAACCTTGGGAATGACGGTCATCACAGAAGGCGTCGAAAACCAAGACCAAGTTGAATTCCTTAAGCAATCAGGCTGCGATATTTTCCAAGGCTTCTATTTTTCAAAGCCGATATCTGTCGAAGAATTCGAAAAGAAGTATTGCAACGGAGGTCAAGCATGATAACCATTGTCAACGCGTATTACATGATTGCCATCGTTGTTTGGCTAACCCTTTTGTTCACCTTTATTTCGGTCCTCCGTTCAAAAGTGCCTGGAAAGATTTTCTTTACCCTTCCGATTGGAATGGCGTTGTTTACCGTTCCAATTTACACAGCGTTCGTTTCGGCAAAGACTTACTTTCCCGCGATGCTATTTGACGGCATTTACTTTATTTGCACCGATTTCCTTGGCTTGTTCATGCTCCTTTTCATCGTGTCTTACACTTGGAAATACCGAGCGTTAAAGCCGTCGATATTTATTTTCTCTCCACTGGTTTTAGTGGACTCCGTTTCATTGATAGTGAACGCCTGGACGCGCCATTCGTTCAACTTGACAAAAATCGTCACCGAAACCGAAATCGAATATTGGTCTTGCGAATTCACTTCGCTCCATTACATACACTTGGCCTTTTGCTACGCAATGGTCATGTTTAGCCTGGTTCTTTTGGTTCACGCGATTGTTGACTGCCCCTACGGCTACAAGTACAAATACGTTTCGCTTTTTGTCGCCTTTATCGTTGTAATCATCACCAACGCCATTTGCTACTCGTTGGACTTGGCGGTTGACTTTTCGGTGTTCCTTTATCCGCTTACGGCGATGTTCATTTACTACCATTCAATGTTCGCCGCCTCGCGAAAACTGCTGACCAACTCGCTGACAAACGTTAACGACAACATTGAGGACGCGATCTTGTACTTTGACATCAACGACGACTGCTTCTATTCAAATTCGCGCGCAAAGCCCCTGTTCTTGGACAGCGACGGAAAATTCTCGCCGCTAAAGGCAAGCGAATTCTTAATTTACGCGAGAGGAAAAATTCAGTCCAACAAATCAAAAAAGCCGGTTGAGTTCTTTACAATCAACGGCCAAGAGCGCCAGTTTGAAATCGAAGCGGAAGACATTTACTTTGGCTACAACCTGATCGGCTCTTACCTTAAGCTTAGCGACAAAACCGACGAAATAAACCGCTACCTAACCCAAAAATTCTTGGCCAACCACGACGAACTTACCGGCGCTTACAACCGCGAACATTTCTTTAAGGCTTGCGACGAAAAGATCAGGGAAAACCCCAACACCGAATACGTTATGGTGTCCACAAACATTCGCCAATTTAAATTGGTAAACGAACTCTTTGGCGAGGAAGTCGGAAACCAAATATTGATTAAAATGGCCACAACCGCAAAAACATTGGCGCTTCACGATTGCGTCATGGGCCGCGTAAGCGACGACCGCTTTGGCTTGTTGGCGCAAAAGCAATATCTTACAGAGGACCACATAAAAGCCTTCTTGGAAAGCTCGCAGGAAGTTTTAAAAGACTCAATGTACAAATTGAATCTTTGCGTCGGCGTTTGCGACGTTCATGAAGGAGAAAACGCGCAGCTTCTTTACGACAAAACGCAGCTGGCCATCAACAAGATTTGCAACGACTACCAAAAGCACATAGCCTACTACAACACAGACTTGATGGACGAGCTTTTGCGCGAACGGCAAATCACAATGGAATTTGAAGACGCTTTGGCCGCCGGACAGATTTGCATGCGCTTGCAGCCAGTTGTCGATTCGGAAGGAAGGGCGATTGGCAGCGAAGCCTTGGCAAGATGGGAGCATCCCCAGCGCGGACTCTTGCAACCAGAAGTTTTTCTTCCGGCGCTTGAGCGTTCCGGCCTTATCCACAAGCTGGACACATTTATTTGGGAAAAAGCCGCAAGCCTCCTTGAAGATTGGAGTAAGCGCGGCAAAGACGAGATGCGCATCTCGGTGAATGTTTCAGAAAAAGACATCTACTACATTGACATTGGAGAGGCCTTTAAGCAGTTGCTTTTAAGGCACACATTCAATCCAAACAACATGAAGATAGAGTTTACCGAAAGCTCTTTGACAAAGGACCTCAACTCAACCATAGCGCTTTTTGAAAAGTTAAAGCAACTCGGATTTGAAGTCGGAATCGACAACTTTGGCCACGGCTACTCTTCCCTTAACTTTCTTAAAGACGTCAACGCGGACATCCTTAAGATGGACATGGCCCTTGCCCAAGAAAGCCAAAATTCGGAACGATCAAAGACAATCATCAAGTTTATCGTTGACATTTCCAAGGCTTTGAATATGAAGCTTATTTCTGAGGGAGTCGAAACCGCCGAACAATTGATGATGCTAAAAAACTTTGGCTTTTCTTACTTCCAAGGCTTCTTCTTCTCAAAGCCGCTTTCGATCAGCGACTTTGAGGAAAAATATCTCTGATTTTTACATTGACGTGTAGCCGCCGTCAACCGGAAGGATTACTCCAGTGACATAAGAAGAGGATGGACTTGCCAAGAAAATCGCGGCGCTGTCCAACTCGCCTTCGTTTCCGTAGCGGCTCAAAGGAATCATTGTCTTGGCGTTGTTCTGGAAGAACTCAGAGTCAAGGGTTTCCTTTGTAAGCGGCGAGTAAAAGTAGCCGGGGCAAATCGCGTTGACGTTAATGCCGTACTTTCCCCATTCGGCGGCAAGTCCGCGTGTAAGGTTTACGACGCCGCCCTTGGCCGCATGGTAGGGAGAGCAAGGCGCGACCTTGTTTCCGACCATTCCATACATAGAAGCGATGTTGATGATGCGGCCGTACTTGGCGCCGATCATGGCTTTTTTGGCAACGGCGCGCGCCATCTTAAAGGTGCCGCCCAAGTCAACGTTAAGCTCTCCGTTAAACTGTTCGTCGGTAATGTCTTCGGCGGGGGCAACGGCTCCCGTTCCGGCGTTGTTAATCAAAATGTCTATGCGGCCAAATTTTTCCACGATTTTGTCAACCGCCGCGTCAACCGCGCTTGTGTCGGTAATGTCGCAACGAATGGCAAGCGTTTCAACGCCAAATTCATCGTGAATGTCTTTTGCCACGGCGTCAATCAATTCTTGGCGGCGGGCGATGGCAACGATGGAGGCGCCTTGGTTGGCCAAAGCCTTGGCCATTTGAACGCCCAATCCTGTAGAGCAGCCAGTGACAACAGCAACTTGTCCTTTTAAGTCAAAATAAGATTTCATAAAAACCCCTTATGTAATTATTGCGTTCTCCAGCGCAAGTTGTATCTATAATAATAGCATAAAAAACGCCGCCCGGCAAGGGCGGCGGCTTCTTGGTAAGTGGCGGACTTTATTTAATGCTGCCTTCAACCATTCCCTTGATGATGTATTTTTGAGCAAAGATAAAGAGAATGATTATCGGAAGCATTGCCAGCAAGGTTGACGTCAAGATCAAGTCCCACTGCTTTACATAGCTTCCTACAAAGCCCATTACTGCGATTGGGAGCGTGCGGATTTTTCCGGCTTGGCCCAAAAGCAGCGAAGGCAAAAGGTAGTCGTTCCAAATCCAAATGCCGTTCAAAATCAAGACGGTGATTTGGATCGGCTGCAAAAGCGGAAGCACAATGCGGCCAAAAACGCCTTCGGACGTGCAGCCGTCAATCGTGGCCGCCTCTTCCAATTCCAACGGAATGCTCTTGATAAAGCCGTGCAAGATGAACACGCTCATCGCGCAGCCAAAGCCGATGTAGGCAAACACGCTTCCCTTGTAGCTTTGAAGCAAGCCGATTCCCGTGAACTTTCCGACAGTTCTGTACCAAGACAAAACCGGAAGCATCACTACCTGGAAAGGAATTACCATCGACGCGACCAAGAGGTAAAAAATCACGTTGGCCCATTTTTTGTTGTTGTGCTTTATGGAATTGCGTTCCAAAACCCAAGCGGCCATAGAGCTGAACAAAACGATTGTAAAAAGCGAAGCCACAGTAATGATCGCCGAGTCAAAGAAGGACTTCCAATAATTCATATTGGGGCTGTGGATTACCCGGTTCATATTGGCGAACAAAGTTCCCCACTTTTGCGGAAGCGCCAAGGGAGCGCGAATGATTTGGTCGGCCGGCTTTGCGGCGTTGATCACTACAATAAAGAAAGGGAATAAAAACAAGATCAGCAAAACGATTCCCAAAATTTCAAGAATTTTATTCTTTACGTTGTCTCCTGCCATCATATTACATTTCCTCCTCTCGGCTCTTGCTAAGCTTAACCTGAACGATTGAAACTACGGCAAGGATTATAAAGAACACAACCGCTTTGGCTTGGCCAAGCGCCCAATGGTTTCTTGTAATCGCGGTCTTGTAAATGTTAAGGGCTTGCAATTCCGTTCCGTTAATCGCCTGCCCCATCATAATTTTTGACGGACCGCCGTTTGTAAGGCTAAGGTTCAAGTCAAACTGTTTGAATGAATTTACCAAAGTCAAGAAAATGCAAATCGTAAAGGCGTGGGCGATCATCGGAATAATGATGCTTATCATTCGCTTCCAGCCGGTGGCGCCGTCAATAACGGACGCTTCGATTACGCTTGTCGGAATTCCTTGCAAAGCGGTAACGTAAATCATCATTATGTAGCCGGCGTACTGCCAGCCGCTTACGATAACCAAAGCCGCCATCGCGCCGGAGTTGCTGGTCAAAAGAGATTGGCCGTCTCCAAAGCCCGCGATCGAAGCGAGCGAAGTAAGCAAGTAATTAAAGATGAATTGCCAAACGTAACCCAAAACGATTCCGCCGATCAAGTTGGGAATAAAGTAGCCGGCGCGATAAAGGTTCTTGCCGCGAATCTTTTGCGTTACCAAGAGGCTTAGCAAAAAGGCAACGACATTGACAACTATCACGTTCACCAAGGCAAAGGCGAATGTCATTATGATTGAGTTTATATAGTCAGGCGCCTTAAAAAAATCCATGTAATTTTTAAGGCCCACAAATTTCTTTACGTAACTTCCGTCCCAATCTGTAAAGGAATAAAAAACGCCCATTACAAAAGGAACGATAATCGTCATCACAAATGGAATCAAAATCGGAAGCAAAAACAAAACGTTGATGACGCTTCTGTGCTTTAATGTTGGATAAAAGTAAAAGCCAAAGGCAATCAACAAAAGGCCAACGGAAAGAAAAAGTCCGCGATAAAACAAAATGCCGCTTATGTCTCTTGGCCGATAAGGCAGAGCGGTAACGCACAAAACAAGCGCGAACACTGTGACAGCCGCGCCGGCCGCCCAACTGACGATAGACACTAATTTTTTATTCTTGTCCATAATATCTCCAGCGGGCTCCAACGCCCGAACAACATATTTAGAAAAAAAGGAGGCTGGCGCGGCTTTTTGGTCGGCCAACCCCCGTTTTTCCTTAGCGCTTTGACGGAACAGTCGCGACAGCGTCTGTTACCATCTGGGCAAACTGCTTTGTAGTGATTTTCTTCTGAGCCAACAATTCATAAACAGGGCCAAGAGTGTCCTGGCAGAATCCGTCGGGCATCTTGAACTGCTCCCAAGGATATGTCTTTCCGCGGCTTACGTAATCAGCTACAGAAGCTGAAAGCGGAGTTGACGGCTTGAGAGTGTCTGACGAGTACGGAGAGATGCAGCTCATCTTGTTGATGCGGGCGTCGCGGCCTTCGTCGCTAAGGGCAAAAGCGTTCAAGAACTTTTTAGCCTCGGCAACGTTTCCGTGCTTGTAAACGGCCCACCAAGAAGGAGCGCCAACCTGGATTCCGTCGATTGTCTTTCCCTTAAGGAAGGCGTGCGGAGCGAAGGCCATCTTAAAGTTAACGCCAGCGGCGGCGATAGACGGGTCAACCCAGTTTCCTTGGTGCAAGAAAACAGCCTTCTGATCTGTAAAGGCCTGGAGCTGCTGGTCGTAGTTTCCTGTAAGAAGAATGTTCTGGTCTGAGTAGTCCATCAAAAGCTTTACGTAGTCGGCAAAGTCGGCCAAGCGGGCGGCGTCAACTTTTCCGTTGAGAGCGTCGTTGATGATCTTTTGGTCGCCCTTGGGAGCGCCAGCGGAAAGGTAAACGCCAAAGTTGTGTGTTCCTGTTACCCAAGTCATTCCGGCGGCAACGCCCGCTGTCAAAGAAACAACGCTGTTGATTCCAAGCTCGGCTTTCTTTGCGTTGAGCGTTTCAAAAGCGGCCTTGTATCCTTCATAAGAAGTGAGCGTGGCGGGATCAACTCCGGCCTTGGCGAGCAAATCGGCGTTGTAAGCCATTCCGTAGCCTTCAACGGCATAGGGGAAGCCGTAAACGTGTCCTCCGTCAGTAAAGGCGGCGGCTGTGTCCTTTGACCAATCCTCGCCGTCAAGAATTTCCATATCGTTCTGCCAAACGGCAAAGTGTCCCGGTCCTTCAAATACAAAAATGTCGGGCATATTGTCAGAGGCCTTGTAGCCCTTCAAAATTCCCTGGTTGTCGGCGCCGCCGCCTGACGATTCAATCTCTACGTGAATGCCAGTCTTGGCTTCATAGGCTTTTGCAAAATCCTTAAGCTGCGAGTCGATTTCTACCTTGATGTTAAAAACGCGAATCTCTTTTTTGCCAGAAGCTCCGCCTTTAGAGCAGCCCGCAAAAGAGAAGGCCAACAAAGCGGCTGAGAGGGCCGCGATCAATGTCTTTTTCATAAATCCTCCTATGAAAAAATACCTTTTGGAAATTTGCCGTCCGGAAAGTCACGTTGACCGAACCGCATGACTCAAATGATACACTAGGATTTTTAAATTGTCAAAAAGAATTTTTTAAAAAACAGGCAATTTTCATACTTTTGTCATATTTTTTGTGTATTTTGAACAAATTTTAGCAATAAAGTGGTATTATTCTTAGATTTTTCCGCTCGTATTTTTGAATGCAAGACCATAATCGTATGTTCGAGCGGTTTCACCGCGTCTTTCAGACGCTGCCGGGGCCGCTCGTATTTCAGACGCTTCATTAAAATTTGCAAAAAACCGCAATATATGTTACAATAGTCTTTATGGCTAGCAAAAAATTCCCCGTCATTACAAAAAGGGTTATTCTATACATCGCCATCGCGAACGTCGTGATTTGCTCGCTCATATTCGCCACAAGCTACTGGGCTTTCAACCTGCAGTTCAGGGAACAATACGATTCAAGCATACGAGAAATCGCCAAAGCCGCGCGCGACTTTCTAAATCCAGACGACTTTAAAAGATACAGAAAAGAGCCGGTAAGCGACAGCAAGCACAAGGAAGTCCTAAAACAGCTTCAAGTCCTTGTAGACCAATTTGACCTTAACGTAATTTACGTTTCCGAAGTCGAAGCTCCTGAATACAGGCACGTCTTCTATTTTTACGACCCCGTCGGAAAGGCAACGAATTGGTCTCCCTACCCGCTTGGCTACGAGGAAGACTACTACGAAGAAGGTTACTACCGCACCACAAAGCGCGTTTACGAAGAAGGAGCCGAGCTTGTAAGGCACACGATTAAATCGCGAAGCGGCTCGCACATAACGGCGCAGCTTCCTGTCTACGATTCAAGAGGAAAAATCGTAGCGCTTATCGGCGCGCAAAAGAACGTCCAAGAGTTTGTTGACGCCCGCCGCTCCTACGTAAGATTCGTTGTCATAATGATTTTGTTTTTTGGCGCTTGTTCCGTCATTTTCTTTTCGCTTTACTTTAACCGCAAATTCATAATGCCGATTTTGGAAATCACAACCGAAACAAACCGCTTCGCTTCCGAAAACGGAGAGCCGGACGACAACCTTTTAAAAGTTCCAAACAAAGACGAGATCGGAACTTTGGCGCGTTCCGTGTATAAAATGGAAAGAGTGGTCAGCAACAACATTATGGAGCTTACAAGAATGACCACAGAGACGGCCGAAGCTTTGGCCAGCGCCATCGACGCCAAGGACGCCTACACTCACGGCCACTCAACGCGCGTAGCCGAATACGCCAGGGAAATCGCTCGCCGTTTTGGAAAGTCCGAGGCCGCCTGCCGAAACATTTACATTTCGGCCCTTTTGCACGACGTTGGAAAAATCGGAGTTCCCAACACGATAATAAACAAAAAGGGCCCGCTTACAAAAGAAGAATACGATGTGGTAAAGGAGCACCCCGTAATCGGAGCGCAAATCTTGGCCAACATTACGCAAATCCCGCACATATCCGACGGCGCTTACTGCCACCACGAACGCTACGACGGAAACGGATACCCGACCGGAGTGGCGGGCAAAAAGATTCCTGAGATTGGAAGAATCATCGCCGTGGCCGACGCTTACGACGCTATGACGTCAAACCGCAGCTACAGAAAGCTCCTTCCACAAGAAACCGCCCGCGCTGAAATCGGAACGGGAATCGGAACGCAATTTGACCCCGACTTTGCAAAAATCATGCTAGAAATGATTGACGAGGACAAAGACTTTAACATGCGGGAAAAAGACTAGAGCTTTTACGAGTTGACGCTAAGCTCAAAGCCGTAAGCGCCGTGGCCCGGATAAACCAAAACGTCTCCGGGAATCGTTTCAAAAATTTCCGACAAACTCTTTTGCATTTGCTCTTCGTTTCCGCCGGGCAAGTCTGTGCGGCCGTATGATTGGAAGAACACAGTGTCGCCTGAGATCAAGACTTTTTCGGACTCGTTGTAGTAGCAAACCGAGCCAGCCGTGTGTCCTGGCGTGTGAATTACGCGCCAGTGGCTTAAAGCGTTGGCCACGCCTTCAACGTCAGGAACTTCGTCGCCGGTAAAGGCGCTGATTATGTCTTCGGTCTTAAAAATCGTGTCCAAAGAGTCGCCGTCCTTAAGCAAGCAGGCCGCGTCGGGCAAGTCGCTAAGGTCCTTTAAAAAGTCTTCCTCCTCCCACGACATAAGCTCAAGGCTTTGCCTGTGAACGTCTTGGGAGCCGGGGCCCAAAAACTTTTGGTCCGCCACATGAATTGCGATGGGAAGGTTTGGAAAGGAGGAGCGAAGGGCCTTTATGCCGCAAACGTGGTCAAAGTGCCCGTGCGTAAGCAAAATGCCTACGGGAACGCAATCGTGCTCGTCAAGGACGCGCGCGATCGCTTTTTCGTCGCCGGAATACTCGCAGCCCGCGGGGTCAACCAACAAAACGGCTCGCCCCGCAAGCGGCAAAATGAACGTGTTAACTTCCAAGGGGCCCGTTTGGGCCGAATGTATGTCCATTACGCTACAAATACTCCTCAAACAAGCGGCGAGCCGAAGCCCTGGTTTTCAGAGGCCTTTTCGGCGGCTGCGTAAGCCGCGGCGTCTTCGCGCTCTTGCTCTGAAATAGCCTGGGACTCTTGGCTTTGCTCGTAGCCGTTTGAATCGGACGCGCTTTCTGAAGAAGAATCAGAGTCTCCCTCTTCCTTTTGGCGCGAGTAGCTTACCGAAAGCTTTCGGCCGCGGTAGTCGTAACCGTTAAGGGCGTTGATAGCCTTGTCGGCGTCTTCGGTAAAGAGCTGGACAAAAGAGTAGTTGGCCAAAACGCGGATGTCGCCGATGCGCTCGCGGTCCAAGCCGGCCACGCCGATCAAAAGGCCAACCAAGTCGCGCGGGAACACGCGGCGGTTGCGGCCGATTCCAACAAAAATAGTTGTGGCCAAGGCCGGATCTATTTCTACGCGGGGATGAGGCTCGTGTCGGGGCTCTGCGTCGGCGCCCTCGGCCTTCGCGTCATGGCGGTTTTCATCGCGGCGCGAACGGAAATTGTCTTTTGAAAAGTTGTCGTGGTTGTTTCTTGGCTGGAAGGGGCGGCGGGCGTTGCCGGTGGCCACCTTAAGCAAATAAGCGGCAAGGTATCCGCGCAAAGTGAAGGGAACGTTTTTCTTAAAAACCTTTTTGAGTTGGATCAAAACGTCAACGTCTTCTTGTGTTTTAACCTGCTGAACGGAGGCCTTCAAAAACTCCGCGATTCTGTCGTAATCAATCTCTGATTCTCTTCTGTTATTGTAACGCATTTAAATCTCCTAAAAAGTCCGCGATCCAGGTGGAACCAATTTTTTTAAATCCTGAACGGTTCAACATTCCCTGCATCAAGTCCGGAACAAAAGTGTTCGCAATTATAACCCATTGCGCGCCGCCGGCTTGTAAAGAGTCAAGGGCGCGTTCAAAAAGCTCCCTGGCTATGCCTAAGCCGCGGCATTTTTTTTCTACAAACAAGCCTGTAAGCAAAACTGTCTTGCTTGAATCTTTGGGACAAGGCGACCAAACTATGCATCCGGCAAAATCTCCGCCAAAAGTTTTGCATACAAAACCTTTTTGCGCTTGAGCGTTGTATTCAAACTGGCTTTGCCACAGTTCCCCAAAAGATTGGGCGACATCGGCGGCATACTCAAGGGCAATTTCTTGGACGGCTTGGTTTAAAAGCCCTAGCGCGTTTTGCCTGTCCTTTGCAACATCATATTCGCTAAAAGTAAAATCATCGCAGAGCAAATCTTCTGTTTCTTCGGGTTCGGAATCCAATTTTTCCAAGCCCCATGATTCACGAAGCGAATTGTACCAACTGTTGACGTAACTTAAAAGAGCGCGGCTTTTAAAATAATGCCACCTGCGTTCTATCAACGGGTACCGCTTTAAAACGTCCTTAAATCCTCTAAAAACCCCCTTTCCTGAATGCAAGGCCGTTTGCAAATCCGTGTAAGCCAGCGGCGAATGCAAGTCGTTTACGAAGTCTTCCATCAGGGAGAATCCGTCCGCGCTGTCCCAAGGCGGCAATTCGTAATACCGGTCGCCGTCCGGGCCAACGCTTTGGCTTTGTTCGACAAGCGCGGAATTCTTGGCGTCAACCAAGAACTTTTTGTCCTGGTTTTCTAGAGCCTTTGCAATAGCCTCGCCAAGCGCGTTTGTCAGTTCAAAAACCATATTTAAAGATTATACTATTTAATCTTTATTCCTGCAAGTTCTTTGCGCGTAGAAATGACTTTGCTGATAAGGCCGTACTCTTGGGCTTCGTCAGCGGTAAGCCAATAATCGCGCTCGGTGTCCTTTTTGACCTGTTTTTCGTCTTTTCCAGTCTGCTCGGCGATGATTTTGTTCAAAAGGGCGCGGGTTTTGGCCATTTCTTCGGCCTGGATCTGCAAGTCGGTGGCCACTCCCCTCATTTCTGACAAGGGCTGGTGGATCAAGTATGAGCTGTGAGGCAAGCCCACGCGGCGCTCTTTGGGAACGGCAAGCAAAATCAGCGCGGCGGCGCTGGCGATCAAGCCGTTTCCGATCAAAACAACCGGAGCGTTTACAAAGCGGATCATGTCAAAAATGGCAAAGCCGGCGCTTACGTCTCCTCCGGGCGAGTCGATGTAAATGTATATCGGCTTTGTTCCATCCGATTCCAAAAGCAAAAGCTGCTTGTTGACGGTTTGGGCCAATTCCTTGTTGATTTCGCCAGAAAGCAAAATTTGGCGGGTTTTAAGGAATTTTTCTGCAAGGGCGTCGGGCTTGGCGCCAGACTTCTTTTTTTCGTCTTCTTCGTTATAAATCATACTTATATAATAATAAAAATTCGCTCACTTGGCAAGGGCGTTTTTTTGCGCTATATTTAAAGGATATGAGCGAACAAAACGACGACAAAAAAAAGAACAAAAAAGACGAAAACGACCAGTTTGACTTTTTTAAGCTTTCTGGCGACGATGACGGAAAGAACGACGGTTCGGGCGGAAAGCCCACGTTCCCCTTTTGGCTGATTATCGTCACCGCCATTTTGGTATTGGGCTTTATACATATTTTCTCCTCAACCGCCAACGAAAAGATGATCGACTTTTCGGAATTCCGCAAGTTGGTTCAAGAGGGAACGATTAAAGACGTGGAATTGAGCGACAGCTACTTTTACGGCTACACTTCGATTCAAACCGACAAAAAAGAATCGGACAAGCCTCCGCTCCCCTTCTTTATGCAAAACGAAAAAAATCCCGATTACAAAACCGTCGGAATTTTGTTCGAAGACTTCATCAAGCTTCTTGACGAAACAGGCGTCCACTATAAATTCATCCGAACGCAAAACAACTACCTTTTGCAGATTTTGTTGAACGTCCTTTTGCCCATCGGCCTTTTGATGCTGATGTACTTCTTTATCTTTAGAAGAATGGGCGGAGGCGGAATGGGAAGCCTTTTTGGTTCCGGCGGAGGCCGAACCAAAGCGGTTGACGAAGGAAAGGTAAAGACAAGATTTTCCGACGTTGCCGGAGTTGACGAAGCCAAAGAAGAATTGGTCGAAGTCGTTGACTTTCTTAAGTCCCCCAAAAAATACACCGACATCGGCGGAAAAATTCCCAAGGGCGTTTTGCTTGTAGGCCCGCCCGGCACCGGAAAAACTTTGTTGGCCCGCGCGGTCGCTGGCGAGGCCGGAGTTCCCTTCTTTAGAATCAGCGGCTCTGACTTTGTTGAAATGTTCGTCGGCGTTGGCGCAAGCCGCGTCCGCGACTTGTTCAGAACCGCGCGCGAAAAAGCGCCGTGCATCATATTCATCGACGAGCTTGACGCGATCGGAAAAAGCCGCGTGAACAATCTTGGCGGCAACGACGAGCGCGAGCAGACGCTCAACCAGTTGCTTGTAGAGATGGACGGCTTTGACAACGAAAAGGGCTTGATCATTTTAGGCGCCACAAACCGCGCCGACATTCTTGACCCGGCGCTTTTGCGCCCCGGCCGCTTTGACCGCCAAGTTCCGGTTGAATGCCCCGACGTAAAGGGCCGCGAAGAAATTCTTAAGATTCACGCCAAGAACGTAAAGCTTGACGACGACGTTGACTTTAGCTCAATCGCGCACGGAACGATCGGCTTTGCGGGAGCGGATCTTGCCAACGTCGTCAACGAAGCGGCGCTTTTGGCCGTAAGAAACGGACGAAAAAAAGTTTCAATGGCCGACTTTAACGACGCGATCGACAAGGTAAGCATCGGCCTTAAGAAAAAGAATTATCAAAAGAACGAAAAAGAGCGCCGTCTTGTGGCCTTCCACGAAACAGGCCACGCGCTTATGGGCGCCTTTACTCCGGACTATCCACCGGTAAACAAAATCACAATCGTTCCGCGCTCTCACGGAGTCGGCGGCTACACCCAGTACCGCGAGCAAGAAGAAGTCAACTTCCAGACTTACCGCGACATGATCAACGAAGTGGACACGCTTCTTGGCGGCCGCGCCGCGGAAGAATTGATGCTTGGAGAAATTTCGACAGGCGCGTCAAACGACATCGCCCGCGCGACTGACATCGTAAAGAGAATGATAGTCGACTTTGGAATGAGCGGCAAGTTCAAGAACATGACTCTTGGAAAGGGCGTGCTTGGAAACCGCGGCGGCGAGCCTTCGATCGTGCGCGAGTTTAGCGAACAAACGCAAAACTTCATCGACGAGGAGATCGCGCGCGTCATCGACGAACGATACACTCACGCGCTAAAGACTTTAAAAAGCCACAAGGACTTGCTTGACTTTATCGCCAAGCGCCTTTTGGAAATCGAAACGATGGATGGAAAAGAATTCCAAGAAATCGTAAGCGCCAAAAAGAAAAGCAAAAAAACAAGCCGTTCAACAAGCTCAAAAAAGAAAGCTTAGTTTTTATCGCCGCCAATCTCCGCGCTAAGGCTTACCACTCGGCCGGAGATTTCGTAGGCGGTGTTTGACATAATTTCAGCGGGCTGCAAGATCAAAGTGTTTTTGTCGATTTCGACCCTTTCCTTCTTGCCCCGCTGTTTTTCTTTCGCGGTGGGCTCCACAATCTTTGTTCCGTATCGAATCAAGTAAACGTTTCCGATATAGCGGTCGGCTGACTGCGAATTGAATTGGATTACAAAGGCTGATTGAATTTGCGACACAAAGTAAACGCCGTTTTCGCGGACGCTTTCGTTTTGAATCGAGTACAAGCCGTTCTTAAAGGCTATCAAGGCGCCGTCGGGAGCCGACCATTCCTTTATTTCTTCCAAGCGGGAACGAAGCTCCTCCAAGTCAGTCGTGTCGATTTCGTTTGACGGAAATTCATTGGCGCTTTTCATCTTTTTGTAGTTGCCGTTCCACAAGGCGTCGGCGCCGATTCTCATTCTTACGTCGTCGTAAACGTGAACGCGCATTTCGTCAAGGCCCGTAAGGCTTATGTCAAAGCGGCGGCGCAAATTTTCGATCGAAGCGTTTACTGTGCTAAGATAAATTCCGTTCCTGTAAAGGTTGGAGTTTTGCCAATTGTAAACTTCCTGCGAGTCGCCGACCAAGAAAATTACTTCGGCGTTTTTGTAATCCAAGAAAATGTAGCGGATTTCGTCGTCTTCGTTGTCGGTCTTGTACCAAAGGCCGTTCAAGTAATTGGCGAACGTTTCAACCGTTCCGTCCTGAATCTTTGCCAACGCTTCCGCCGCGATGTTCTTTCCGGCGACAAAAACTTGCCTTGCCTGAACGTAGCGCTGCAAGTCGGGATTCCAATCGTATTCGGTTTGAACCTGGCTTAGGCTTCCCGCTCCTTCGCGAGTGTCGCTGGAATAAGTCCAAACAGGAAAGCTGCGTCCCGACGACTGCGAAAGCTCGTAGGTTTCAGTTCGGTTGTACTGCTGGATAAAAATCGTTCCGTCGCTTTTAAAGTCGCCGATTTTTGTCAAGCCGCGGCGGGAACAAAAGTACATTTGCAAGACCGCGCTTCCGTCGTCGGTAAAGCCTTGGTAAACCAAAGCTGTCCTATGGTCGCCGGTAACGTCCATTCCGTTGTAGGAGAAAGACTTGAACTGCGTCACTTCGGTCTTTAACTCGCTGATTCTGTCGTACAAGGTTGTGGCTGAATTGTAAAGGCCGATCACAAGATACAAGTAAGGATTGCCGGCTTTTTTTACTACCAAGATTTCGTCGTCCAAGTTGTCGCCGTCCAAATCGATCCCCATCGAGCTAAGCAAAGTCTCGTCGGGCTTTAAGGGCATAAACGAAACGACGCTTTGGTCTTCAACGCCAAGCGGATTTTCGGCGTCGGAATGTCCGCCCGCTCCCTGTTCGGAATTTTGGGAACTGTTGTCGGACAAAACTTTTTCTGAAACTTCGGAAGTCTTTTTTGTCAACAAAATCACAAGCAGCGCCGCGGCTATCAATACAAAAAATGCGGCTAAAAATTTTCTCATTTAATACTCCAAGTAAGCGCGAATTTTTTGAGCCAACGCATGGCGGCGCTCTTCAGCGCTTTCACATTCTTGCTCGATCGAGTTCAAGGGACCGGCAACGCAAGAGGCCGCCCAAAAGCGAACGTCGTCCGCTTGGCGGTCGTAGG
This sequence comes from Treponema sp., assembly GCA_016290995.1. Classification (GTDB taxonomy): domain Bacteria; phylum Spirochaetota; class Spirochaetia; order Treponematales; family Treponemataceae; genus Treponema_D. Next base: position 20,358 of record JAEEVR010000011.1, read on the forward strand.
CTTCGGCTCTGGAAGCCACAGGCGCAAGGCATGTTTGATTTGAAAGCGTCGCTTGGACGTCGGAACTAACCAAGTGGCCCAAAATCAAAGACGAGTCCTTTTTGTTCTTTAGCAAGACCGCCACAAGCTGCGGCGCGATGATTCCGTAGTCAACGTTGGCGTCGTAGCGAGGAAAGCAGTCGGAATCGTAATACTTTACCAAATTGTATTCAATGCCGCGCCTTTGGCTTAAAAGCATGGCGACGGCGCCGATCTTTCTTTCCTGCATAAAATAGTCAACGTCTTTTTTTGAAGTCCTAGTCCACTTTGCAAAAAGCAAACTTCTTTCCTGCATCGCCTTGATCTCGTCAAGAACGCGCGTAATCGCCTCCGGCAAGTTGGCCTTGTTCATGTTTGACGACTCGCGCAAGACCGCGACCGCTTTTTTATAGCCTTCCGCCCCGTAAAGAAGCTGGGCCATCGCGCTTACAAAGCCAAAAAGCTCTCTGTCTTCCGCTCCGGCGCAAACAAGGGGAATCTCAATGTTTCCTTTAAGCGTTTCCAAATAGCGCAAAAGTTCGCCGTAAGTTTTTGGGCGGGCCAAGCCAAGCTTGCTTTCGGTTATTTGGTAATAGGCGATTTCAAAATGATCCAAAAGGAGCGGAAGCGCGTAATGCGCCTGGCCGTAAACCGTAGCCTTGCGGATGGAAGTCGGCAAAACCTCAAAAAGATTTTCGTTGGCCGGAATGAATTTTTCGGCGCGGCTGTTCAAGTCAAAAGAATTCTTTGCAAAAAGCATTGAATATTTTTTTTGAACGTTTTTTGGGAGCGGAGCCTTTGCGTCCAAAACGTAATAGCGGACCCTGGGCAAAGACATTTTGTCAATCTCAAGTTGAATGGCGCTTTGAACCTTTTGGTCCACGTCGTAAAAAGCGACTTTTATTGTTTTTGAATTGATTTTCGCGGCAATGAACAAAGCGAGGGCCAACAAAACAGCCGCGCCCGCCGCAATTAAAATCCAAGTTCTTTTCTTTAGCATGCCGCTATTTTATAACAGAAATAAAATGCTTGCAAGCCCGCCCCCCCCGGACAAACGGGCAAACGAAATACGAATGCAATAACAAAAAATGCTCCCAGTCGCGGCTGCGTCAGATCGGCGCCGCTTGATAACTGCGCTACACGCGCATTGCGCCTTGAAACTTTCTACGTATGCCGCTATCGCGGCATGCGCAATGCGAGTGTCGCCGCCTGCCGCCCCGCGCCTTCGCGCATTTTTTTATCGCTTCCGTTCCGTTTGTCCGGTTAGCCGGCTTATAAACAATAAAAACGCGCAGGGAGAAGGCGGACGCCCGCTCGCTTTGCGCGTTGAGCTTGCTGTTAGGCCATAAAAGGCGCAACCGCGAGAAAGGGCGTTCGATTCTCCCGAGAGCGTTTTTGTTATGGTTATGCAATGCGGACTCCCGGACAAACGGACTTATTGACTAGCGCATTTTAATTCAATATAATTGAAAGACTATGACCGCTAATGAATTACGTTCAAAGTACATTGAATTCTTTAAAAGCAAAAATCATGTTGAAATTTCCGGACAATCATTGATTCCGGAAAATGACCCGTCGGTTCTTTTTACCACCGCTGGAATGCACCCGCTTGTTCCTTATCTTTTGGGCGAAAAGCATCCTGCCGGAACGCGCTTGACCGACTACCAAAAATGCATCCGCACCGGCGACATTGACGAAGTCGGCGACCCCAGCCACCTTACTTGCTTTGAAATGCTCGGCAACTGGTCTTTGGGCGACTACTTTAAAAAAGAGTCAATCGCCTTCTCTTACGAGTTTTTGACCAGTAAGGATTGGCTTGGCCTTGATCCCAAAAAGATTTCGGTAACCGTATTTGCCGGAGACGAAAACGCTCCCCGCGACGAGGACGCCGCAAATTATTGGAAAGAAAACGGCATGCCCGAAGACAAAATCGCCTACCTTCCAGCAAGCGACAACTGGTGGGCGGCCGGTCCCACAGGCCCCTGCGGCCCCGACACTGAGATTTTCTACTGGGTTGGCGAAGGACTTCCGCCCGTAGGCAGCAACAAGGGCACAGACCCCGCCAACTGGATGGAAATCTGGAACAACGTATTCATGCAGTTCAACCGCAAGGACGAAAAGACCTTGGAGCCACTCCCCAAGCAGAACGTTGACACAGGCATGGGCTTGGAGCGAACAAACTGCATTTTGCAGGGCAAGACATCTGTATACTTGACAGAAGTCTTTGAGCCCATCATCAAAAAGATTGAGGAACTTTCTTCATACACATACGGAAGCGACGGCGAAAAGGACAAGAGCGTCCGCATCATCGCAGACCACAGCCGCGCGGCGGTCTTTATTTTGGGCGACCAGCGGGGCGTGACTCCCTCAAACCTTGGAGCCGGCTACGTTTTGCGCCGCCTGATCCGCCGCGCCGTCCGCCACGGAATGAAATTGGGCATCGACAAGGCTTTCTTGGCCCAAATCGCCGAAGCGGTCGTGGCCAACTTTAAGAACGCCTACCCCGAGCTTGAGCAGAACAAGGACAAGATTTACAAGGAGCTTACAGCCGAGGAAGACCGCTTCCGCCTTACGCTTAAAAACGGCGAGGCTGAGTTCCAAAAAATGCTTCCCAACCTTATGAAAAACCCCAAAAAGGAAATCTCGGGCAAGGTTGCCTTCCGTTTGTACGACACATTCGGCTACCCGCTTGAACTTACCCAGGAATTGGGAGCCGAGCACGGCTTTACAGTTGACATCGAGGGCTTTAAGGAAGCGGAGCGCAAGCACCAGGAAGCCTCAAAGAGCCTTGACGCCGGAAAAGCCAAGGGCGGACTTGCCGAACAGTCAGAAATCACGACAAAATACCATACGGCGACCCACCTTTTGCAGCAGGCGCTTACACAAGTGCTCGGCGACCAGGTTGCCCAAAAAGGCAGCAACATCAACAACGAGCGAATGCGCTTTGACTTTACTTTTGAGCGCCCGATGACCCCGGAAGAAATCAAGCAGGTTGAGGACATTGTAAACCAAAAGATTAAGGAAGATTTGCCCGTTACAATGGAAATCCTTCCGCTGGAAAAGGCAAAGGAAGAAGGCGCCCGCGCCCTCTTTACAAATAAATACGGTGAGGACGTAAAGGTTTACACAATCGGCCGCGACCCCAAGACTGACTGGTTCAGCAAGGAAGTATGCGGCGGACCTCACGTTCAGCACACAGCCCAAATCGGAGACTTTAAGATTACAAAGGAACAGTCGTCAAGCGCCGGAGTCCGCAGAATTCGCGCGGTAATCTCTGGAGGCTTGCCCTTGGACAAGTAGGAACAATTTTTTGTAACTTTTTAAGGAAAAATTAGTTTATTTTACATAAAGGAATATTGTATGAAAAAACTTGCTATTGGAACATTCATGGTTTTGGCCGGTCTCTTTGCGGCCACAGCTCAGGCTTCGCTCTACCAGCAACTTGCCGTCGTAAAAATCACGGACACGGAAGTTGTCACCGTAAAGGAAGTCAAGGACATCGTTGACACGCAAGAAAAGGAAGCGGGAAGAAAGCTTACCCCCCAGGAACGCGCGCAGACCTATGAGACAATCATCAACCAAAAGTTGATCCTTCAGGCCGCCAAAAAGGCAGGCGTGACAGTCTCTGCGTCAGAGCTTGACGAAGCGTTCTTGGCCAACATTTCCCAGCAGTTGAACTTGCCCCGCGTTTATTCTGAAAAAGAATTGAACGACCTTGTAATGGCGAACAAGAAAATGTCATTCGCCGAATTTGTAAAAGACCAAACAGGCATGGGCGTTGAAGAAGTCAAGAACCAAATCATCCGCCCCGACCTTATTTGGAGACGCTACCTTTTGTCTCAAAACCAGCAGGAATTGCAGAAGATTTCCGCCACTGACAAAGAAATCCGCGACTACTACGAGTTGAACAAAACTCAGTTCATCCGCCCCGACAGCCTCAAGATGTTCTTGGTTGCCGTTCCCAAAGAAAACGATCCCCAGGGCGCCCGCGTAAAGCTTGAAGGCTTGCTCAAAGACGTTAAGAGCGGAAAAAAGACTATCGAGCAAATGCGCCGCGACGGACAGAATCCCAAAGAGGCAGGCTACGGCGCCGGCGACTTGTACTTGATGAAAGTTCAGCAGCACGCGGCCCAGCTTGGCGTTTCTTACGAAGAGCTTCTCAAGATTTTTGACGGAGACGTGAACAAGCCGTCTGAGATTATGGACGCCGGACAGGTTTTGCAGTTCTACATCGTTCTTGAAAAATATCCTTTCAAGGCTTTGGAAATCAGCGACGTTGTCCGCCCCGAATCAACTCAGACAATTTACGAAACGATTCGCGCTCTTGTTACGCAAACAAAGCAGTTGCAGTTCTTGGAGCAAAAGCGCCAAGAAACAATCAAATCACTCAACACTCCGGAGAACGTAACTCGCAAAAAGACTGGCGATGATTTGATCAAGCTTCTTTCGTGGTAACTTGAATGAACAGACATGATTCGCGCGTTGCCGCAATCCAGGGCCTTTATTCCTGGGACATGAACGAGGACAAGGAAGCCGCCGACGTCACAAGTTTCAATTGGATTGAAAACAAAAAGGACGACGACGACTTGACCTTTGCCCGACTTATGTTGTGCGGAACGCTGGAAAACATCGATTCAATAGATTCTGAAATTAAGTCCCGACTTTCTCCAAGCTGGGACTTTTCTCGCATTAATAAAGTGACGCTTTCAATTTTACGCGTAAGCGCCTACTCCCTGATTTACCAAAAAGATTTGGAAAGCGCCATCATAATCAACGAGGCGGTGGAAATAGCCAAGTCTTTTGGCATAGACGACCAGGCCGCTTTTATCAACGGCATTCTTGACCGCATATCAAAAGAGCTGCGCTAATGAACAAGGCCTGGCTTGTATGCGCGGCTGTCGCGCTTTGCGGAACGCTGATTTCTTGTTCGTCAAAGGCCAAGGCCGTGTCAATGACCGCGGCGCTTGACGAGGCCGACCGCTACATCGCCCAAGGCTATCCCAAAGACGCCCTTAAAATCCTTGCCTCTTGCGAAAAGAAAATTCTTAGTCCGATGGAAGCTATCGGCGTCTACAAAAGATACTGCGCGCTGGACAACAAAAAAGCCGCGGAAAAAGTTCTTAAAAACAACCTAAAGAAAAACCCTGACAACTTGGAACTAAACGCCGTGTACGCTTGGTTCTTGGACAAGGCCGGAAGAAGCGACGAAGCCTTTAAGAAGGCGGCGGCCTTGCGCGGAACAAACTACGGCTCGCTCTATTCAGAATATTTTTTAAGGAACGGAGCCAGCGAAGCCGGCGCCAAAGAGCAAAGTTATTTTTTGTCAAACGAGATGCAGGCGCTTTACGTTGACGCCTACAACGGAAGCGGAGACAACGCCTGGCTTAGAAACGCCGCCCTTTGCTCAATGAAAAGAGGCGAATACGGCGACGCGGCGCAAATGGTTCCTGACCAAAAGAAAAGCTCAAGCGACGCCTACTTTTGGGGCCTTGTGTTCTTTGACAATAAAAAATACGGAGAGGCCGCCGAATCTTTGTTGGAAGCAAGCGAAGCGCTTAAAAAAAACGAAGACCGTTTTGCGGACGGCATCTCTGAAAGCAGGAAAGTCAACTCAATAGAAGTGGCGTCGCTTTTGTCAGACTGCTACGTAAACATGGGCGAAGACAAGGCGGCCGAAGAAATCCGAAACGACTTGATCGCGCAAATCACTTTGGGCGCTGAAAACGGAACCGCCGCCGAAGTCGGCTCCACCGAATCCTTGCTTGGAACAATGTACTTGAACAGCGCGCTTTACGCATTGCAAAAAAACAACGACCGCGCCGCCTACAATATTTTGACCTTTGTCACGCAAAAGTGGCCCGACAACGTCAGCGCGCTAATCGCTTACGGAAACTTTGCCTACAACAGTTCACGAAGAGTAATGGACGATCCGCTTACAAAATCATTGCGCGACGCGGGAGTGGTTTCGACCGACATGAAGCGCTTTGACGAAACGCCAAGGGTTGCGGTAAGCGACGCCCTTCTTAGAATGAAGGAATCCGTGGCAAGAACCCACAACGACGCCTTGTACGTGGCCGCCCTTGAATTGGAAGACAAGATAGACGATTCCAGCGACGAAAGGACTAGGCTTGGAAGAATGTACAGGGTCTTGGAGCGGAACGCAACCGGCGCCGACTTGTATCCAGAAGCGATCGCGCAATACGCGGTCCACACCTTGTTGCGCCTTGACCGCTACGACGAAGCCAAGCAAATGTTCCTTAAATATTTGACCGCCCGCTACAAGCTTGGAAGCGAGCGTCCTTTTGAAGAAGACTTGGTTTTGAATTTGCAAAAGATGTCTTTGTGGGAAGTTGAATACGCGGGCTATTTTGCCGCCAAAGAAAAAAACACCGACCTTACAAAGCGCCTTTACGAATACGCCGTTTACGAATCGGGCTTTTCCAACTCTTACGGCGGAACGGAAATAAGCCCGGCGGCCGCGAACGAAAGCGCGGTAAACTTGGCTATGATTTATTCAAGCGTGGGAAACAAAGACAAGGCCTTGGAATTGTACGGCCGCGCGCAAAGCCGCGCCACAGACAATTACATGCGGTCTGACATTATGTACCGCTTGGCTTGCATCTACGACGCAAAAAAAGACGCCGCGGCTGCCGTAAAGTCTTTGGAATACAGTTTGTATCTGAATCCATCAAACGGCAACGCGCGGCTTTTGTTAGGAAAGTTCCAAAACAACTTCTAAAAAAGCTTTTCTTTACTTTTCCAAAACGGCGATGATGTCGCTCATCTTGCAGATAAGGTATTCGTCGCCGTCAATCTTAACCTGAGTTCCAGAATATTTGTCATACATTACGCGATCGCCTTTTTTAACAGTGATCGGATCTTTTTCTGTTCCGGGACCAACAGCTTCTACCACTGCAGTCTGAGTTTTTTCCTGGGCCGCGTCCGGAATGATGATTCCCGAAGCGGTTTTGCTTTCGGCTTTTTCGGCCTTCAACAATACACGGTCAGCTAAAGGTTTAACTTTCATTTTTGATGCTCCTTATATTTAAAGATAAGAAATTTTTTGACAAAAGTCAAATTTATTTCTAAAAAATCACCTATAAATGTTGCCAAAAAGCATGCAACTCTTGGCCGGCAGCCTTAAAGATTCGCTGGTCAAGGCGGAACCGTTCTTTTGGCTAAAAAGTATCATGGCGTTGTCGCTGTCGCTGGGACGGCTAAAAACCTGCTCCTCGTCTGAAACGTTAAAGAAGCACCACAGTCTCTTTCCGCCCTTTAACATATACATCCAAGAAACGATGGCGTCGTTCTTTGTTTTTTCGGGATAAAAGACGCCTTTAAAATAACCCTCGTTTTGAACCCTAAACTTAATCGCTTTTCTGTAATAATTAAGGATGGAGTTGCGGTCGGCATTTTGCTCGTCCACAGCGCTTGTTTTTGCGTTGTACTTTGACTCCATCCAGCTTGTCTGAAAGTTTGGCGAAAGCTTTGACCAAAGAAACGGGGAACGGATTTGCTCGTCGGGCTTGGCTCCGTTCATTCCTAATTCCTCGCCGTAGTAAACAAAGGGAATTCCCGGCAAGAACAAGTAAAGGGACGCGGCAAGCTTTATGGATTCGGGATCGTTCTTAAAGTGAAGCGCGGAACGGTTTTGGTCGTGGTTGGTCAAGAAGGGGGCGTCGATAAAATTGGGATTTTCTTCCGCCGCAATGGTGTAGGCGTTAAAGGCCGCAACCGCAATGGAATTGTTTGACGCGTCGGACTTTTTGACCACGTCGATGATTTTTGAGCCTAAATCAAAGTGAAAGGTTGAAGGAAGAGCGCGCATATAATCGGCCCTGACTCCGTCGGAGTCCCAAACCTCTCCAACCATGTAAGAGCTTGGCTTTACGCTCAAAACGTAATCGACCATTTCCGACCAAAAGGCTATTGCCCTTTCTTTGCAATTTTTAACGCTTACCGGCATTTTGACCGCATCGTACAAATGGTTGGCGGCGTCAAAACGAAATCCGCTGATTCCTTTTGAAAGCCAAAAGGCCATGATCTTTCTAAATTCCGCCCTAACCTCTGGATTGTCGTGGTTAAAGTCGGGCATTTCGGAAGAATAAAGGCCGCTGTAATAGTTTCCCTCAAGCAAGTTCCAAACCTTGTGGCCCCAAGCGATGCCCTTTAGATTAATGTCCTTTGCGTCGGGAGCGGCCCAGCGGTACCAGGAATGCTTTGGACTCTTGGGATCGATGGAATCCTTGAACCATTGGTTGTGGATTGAAGAATGGTTCAACGGAAGATCCAAGATAATCGCTATCGAACGCCTTTTGCATTCGTCGCAAAGCCTCTCAAATTCCTTTATCGTTCCGTACTGGGGATTAGTCTGGTAATAGTCGTCAACGTCGTAGCCGTGGTAAGAATGGGAGGCGTAAATCGGCAAAAGCCAAATTCCCGTGACTCCCAATTCTTCAAGATAGTCCAGCTTTGAAAGTATTCCGTTAAAATCGCCGATTCCGTCTCCGTCGCTGTCCGCGAACGAACGGACAAAAAGGCTGTAATAAACGCCGCTTTTCGGCTCAAATTTACGACTTCCCTTCATCAGCGAACTTCCGAATTTTGAACATGAAAAAAAAACAAAAAAAGATATGGCCAACAGTCCAAAAAAGACTCTCTTCATAGAGGCAATTCTAAACTAAATTCTCCAAAAAATCAAGACAAAAAAAAGTCAACAAAGTCCGCAAATCTTGATTTTTGTTGCAAATTTTACTCTTTTCTATTATAATAGTCAAAATAAAGAAAAGTATGGCGCATATAAAAGGCACAAGAAGAAAAAAGCTAAAAAAACGTCTCTCGGAACTGCTCCACTCCAACTACTTTAGATTTGGAATCGTTCTTCCGCTTTTTTATTTGTTCACAGTATACACAGCCTACTTTTGGGAAAAAAACCGCTCAATTTATTCAATCGGAGACAGCTATTGGTACTTTTTGTTCGCCTTTATCACGGGCGTGGTCCGCTTTTCTCCGACTACTTTTTGGGGACGGGCGATCACCTTGCTTTCAAGCATTGTGCGAATTTGTCTTTACGGAACGATACTCGCGAAAGTTTCTTCGGTGTTCATAAATTTTCAAAATCAAAGGGATAAAGGACTTACAAAATTGAAAAACTTGTCAAAACACTTTTTATTGTGCGGTTGGAAGCCCGACATGGAAAAAATAATCCAGGCGGTTCTTGCGGCCAACGAAGACTTGACGCCCGACCAAATCGTACTTATAAACGAAGCGTCGCAAGACCAAATCGCGCAAATGCGAAGCCATCCTGACTACAAAGAATTGAACTACATCTCGGGCGATTACTCAAACGAAGAAATCCTAAAAAAAGCGGCGGTAAACAAGGCTTCGCGCGCTTTAATCATCTCGGACCAGACAAAGGGCGGAACGCAATTGGAAATCGACTCGCGCGCGGTTCTTGCCGTTCTTGCGATAAAAAACTTGAACCCGTCGATTTACGTCGCCGCCGAAATTTTTGACGCAAAGTTTGAAAGCCACTTGAACATGGCCCACTGCGACGAAATCATTTTGACAACGGAATACGAGCACAACCTTTTGGCAACGGCTTCCAGCGGAAAGGGCTTTTCAAACGTAATCCGCGCGCTGATCGGCATCGACTCCAACAGCGGCGTTACGGTGGAAAACATTCCGCCAAAATTTTACGGAAAAACTTACGGAGAATTTGCCGCCGAGCAAAATCTTGATTCGTCAAAAAAATCCTTGCTGATCGGCTTGCTTTTAAACACCGGAAACTTCCAAAAGCGCAGGCTTGACGCAATTCGCGAGGCGCACAAAAATCCCAACGTTCAAATGGTTATCGACGACTTGATAAAAGTAAAAACGCTAAAAAGCAACGAGCCTGTTCTTTTGCCCGACGACGACTTTGCGCTAAGGCGCGGCATGAGGGCGATTTATGTAAGGGTAAAGGAGGAGCCGACCGATGAGAATGCCGACAAGTAAAATTCCATTTGAAGAAGCCCTCCCCCGCCTTATGAGCCTTAGCATTTTTGACGACTTTTCGGCGGACAACGAAGAAGACGTCGAGATGTTCAAAGCGCTTTACGAAAACATGTCCGCGGAGTCTTACGACGACGGCGACTTGATTATAAAGGAAGGCGAGAACGGACAAAACCTTTACATTCTTTCGCACGGCTCGATTCAGATTTTTAGGAAAACGCAATTCGACGACGAGATTGCGATCGCCGACTTGGACGACAGCTTTGACGTATTCTTTGGCGAGGCCGCGCTTGTTGACCAAGACCAACGCTCCGCCACAGTGCGCGCCGTAGGCAAGTGCGAAGTCCTTGTCTTGAACGGAAACGATTTTGTAAACTTTTGCAAGGACTATCCGCGCCTTGGCTTTTATGTTTACAGAAAAATCACAAAGAGAATGCAGCAGATGATAAAGCGCTCTTACAAAGACATCACTACGCTTTACGCCGCGCTCTTCCGCGAAATCGAAGGATCAAATTAAAAGATGAAAGTAAAAAAAATCCTTGACAAAATATCGCGCATTCTCAGCAACTCCTCGGTAAAAGTTTGGTCGGCGGTTTTTGTTTTGCTCTTGCTGATTATGTTCGTGATTTTTAAGTCGGAGCAAGAAACAAATTCCGCCATAAACACTTTGTTTGACGCGATTTGGTACACGATTGTAACGGTGACCACAGTAGGCTACGGCGACATCGCTCCGGCCTCGTTTTGGGGCCGCCTTTCGGCGATGGCGCTTTTGCTTGTTGGCGTAGCGATCTTCGGCGCGCTTTCTGGTAAATTCGCTTCGTTCATTTTGGACAGACAACAAAAAAAGGACAGAGGACTTTTAAAAATGACAAACATGAAAAACCACTTATTGATTTGCGGTTGGAAGCCCGGCTTTGAAAATATTTTGGAAGGAATGCTTTTGGCAAATCCTGAGATTCCGCCGGAACGGGTTGTAATACTTAACAACGCAAAGCATTCCGACATAGAAGCGATTCAGGCAAACGAAAAACTTAAGGCGATAAACTTTTTGCGCGGCGACTTTACCGACGAAGACGCCTTGCTTAAAGCGCAAATAAAAAGCGCCGAGCGGGCTTTGATTCTTGCCGACAGGTCAGAAGAATTTTCGACCTTGGAAACCGACTCGCGCACTGTCCTTGCGGTAATCACAATCAAAAACTTGAACCCCCGCATTTACTGCGTAGCCGAAATCATCGACTCAAAATTTGAAAAGCATCTTTCGCTAGCCCGCTGCGACGAAATCATCATGACCAGCGACTACGAGCAAAACCTTTTGGTGCAAGCGTCCAGCGGAAAAGGAATGAGCCACATCTTGCGCGAGCTTGCGGCCGAAAACGAAAACCAAGGCCTTTTCCTTGCGGACATTCCCGCAAAGTTTGTCGGCGGCCCTTACGAAGAATACGCAAAGTCTTTGCAAAACAAAAACATTTTGATTGGCGTTTTGGAAAACACAGGAAACTTTTACAACCGCAGGCAGGAAGCATTGGCCGAAGCCCAAAAAAATCCCAATATGGAAAAAATCGTCGCCAACCTTAAAAAGGTAAAGACGCTCAAAAGCAACATACCGGTATTCAACCCGCCCAGCGATTACATCATTCCAGAAAGCTCAAAGGCGATTTTCATCCACGGAAATTATTCTAGCGGCGAGTGAATTGGAGGAAAACGATTATGGAAGCAAAGCCAGAACTTATAGAAAAATTATCCAACCTTGAAATCTTTTCCGACCTTAATCCCAGCGACGCGGAACACCAGCGCCTTTTAACGCGCGTTTGCAACATTTTGGAGCCGGTAAAATTCAGCGCCGGCGAAGTCATCATCCAAGAAGGCGACGTTGGCGACACGCTTTACATTCTTTACGACGGAACCGTTCAAGCCCGAAAAAGAACGCCCAACAACGACCAATTCGCCGTGGCCAACCTTGCCACCGAGCAAAACGTTTTCTTTGGCGAAGTCGCCCTTGTGGACAAAGACACCCGCTCCGCCTCGATATACGCGCTTACCGACTGCCAAACCCTTAAGCTTGAAGGCGACCAGTTTAAGGCCCTTTGCGATTCAGAGCCGCTTTTGGGATACCATGTAATGTACCGAATTTCGCGCAGAATCGCGGGCGCCCTCCGCCGTTCCAACAAAGACCTAATGCTTTTGTACGAAGCGCTAATCGACGAAGTTCACGGGGACTAATCCGCTACGTCGGGCAAGCCCGCCGTTTTGCTTAAGGAAGTTTATCCAACTGCGCTCTTGCGAGCGCTGGCAATCGCGCCCCAGCTCATGCAAATAGCTTCTTTCTTTTTTTTGCTTGCAAATTCGCCTAAAATGCGCTATAATGGTTTTATATGGCTACAAGAAAAAAGACTGAATTTAAGGTCAAACAGCAAATCGTTTACCCAAGCCAGGGCGTTGGCGTAATCACTGAGATTTTTGAAAAAGAATTTAACGGCGAAAAGACCCTTTACTATAAAATTTACGTTGAAGTCTCTGACATGGTTGTAATGGTTCCGGTAAACAACGCAAAAAACTTGGGAATCCGCGCCATTGTAGAAGCAAAAGAAGCAAAAAAAGCGCTTAACCTTTTGAGCGAAGACTTTGAGCCAATCACCAGCGACTGGAAACTGCGCTACCAAATGAATTTGGACTTGCTCAAAAAAGGAACTATCGCGGACATTGCAAAGATCGTGCGCTGCCTTTACTATCGCAGCAAGATAAAGGAATTGCCCATTCAGGAACGCAAGCTTTATGACAGCGCAAGAACCCTTTTGATTGACGAGATCGCCATCGCTTTGGGAAAAGACCCCAAGGACGTTGAGGGAATGGTTCACGCCAAGCTTGAGCCGCCGGGAGCCGCTCCAAAAATCAAGCGCGCCTTGATCCAAGACGACGACGACGACGATGAGTTCAACATGGACGACAACGATTCCAAGGGCCGCGACGACGACGATGATGATGACGACGAGGACGAAGACGAGGAAGAATCGTTGGAAAGCCGCGCCGAGGAAGAAGAAGATTTTGACGACGAGGACGACGACTACAACTAATAACGCGGTCGCCATTGTGGCGGCCGGCTCTTCCAGCAGAATGGGAGAGCTTGGCAAAAAAGAATACTTGCCCTTAAACGGCGGCTCAGTTTTGTCTGAGACCGCCTTAGTTTTTCTCCAAACAAAACTTTTTTCCACCGTGCTTGTGGTCCATCCCAAAAACGGCTTGGCCGCGGCAAAAAAAGCCTTTTACAAAAATCCCCTTGTAGCGGAACTTTCCAAAGACCTTAACGTTATTTTTACTCCGGGCGGAGACACGCGCCAAGAATCAGTCTTCAACGCCTTAAAGGCCTTGGACAAAAAGTCGCCGCGCCTTGTTCTTATCCACGACGGAGCGCGCCCCTTTATAAGCCAAAGCCTTGTAAAGAAAACCTTAGCCGCCGCCCTTAAATACGGCGCGGCGGTTCCAGCGTTGCAGCCCGTCGAAACGCAAAAGGAAATGGATTCCAGTTCCAAAATAGCGCGCCACCTAAAGCGTTCGTCGCTGGCCGCCGTTCAAACTCCGCAAGGATTTTTGTTCCCCGAAATTTTGGAATGCCACAAAAAGGCCAAAAAAGAAGGAAAGACAGACTTTACCGACGACACGGAAATTTGGGACAATTATTCCGACAAAAAAACGCGCGTCATCCCCGGCGAACCCGGCAATATTAAAATCACCTACCCCAAAGACGTCACCATCGACGGCGCGCAAACATTCCGCATCGGTCTGGGAACGGACTTGCACCGACTTGTGGAAGGCCGCAAATTGATTTTAGGCGGCGTCGTTCTCCCCTACGACAAAGGCGAGGACGGACATTCCGACGGCGACGCGCTTTTGCACGCGATTACCGACGCGCTTTTGGGAGCCGCCGCCCTTGGCGACATTGGAAGCTACTTTCCGCCCGAAGACGATAAATGGAAAGACGCCGACTCGGCAAAGCTTTTGCAGGCGGCATGGAAAGACGTCCGCGCCGCCGGCTGGGAATTGCAAAACCTTGACTGCGTCGTAAAACTGCAAGAGCCAAAATTTTTGCCCCACCGCCAAAAAGTCCGCCAATCAATCGCGCGTGTTTTGGGCGTAGACGTAAGCCAAGTCTTTGTAAAAGCAAAGACCGGCGAGCGCGTGGGTCCCGTCGGTCTTTGTCAAGCGGTTGAAACTGAAGCCGTTTGCCTTTTGACAAAAAAATAACCCCGCAAGCGCGGGGTTAAATCTTAGGATTAGAAATCCGTATCCAAAATCAATTGAACTTCGGACTCCGTCAACTTTAACTTGTCGGCGATTTCCTCAACGCGCCAACCTTGCTGCTTAAGCGTCTTTACGTTCTCGCGCTTTCTAGGCGTGATCGAAGAAGACTTTGTCGTCTTCTTTGAAGTTTCGGCTTTGGTAATGTCTTCCAAAACATTGAACTTTGAGTCGATGTCCTTTGAAAGCTTGCTCAAGCGGTTTTCGCTGTTGACAATTCCTTCGCGGTCGCGGGTAACCTTGTCGATTCTCTTTTCGGTTTCGTCAAGGATTTCCTGCAATGAATCCAACTTGTCCATGGCGGTGTCGATGCGCTTTGTGTTTTCCAAAAGCTTGTCAACATTGTCTTGGGCGTCCTTGATTTCTTCGGGCAGAGACATAACTTGGCGCGTGGCGTTTTCAAGGCGCTTTTCCAAATCCTTAAGGTTTTCAAAGGCCTCGTCAACGTCGCCGGCAACCTGGTCGATTGTCTCGCTCTTTTTATCGATGCGGTCGTACTTGACGCTAAGGCCGGCAAGGTTGTCTTGGAACTGGCGAACCTTGACTTCCAGCGATTGCAAGTCGTCGTTGGTTTCTTGCAAGCTCTTTGTCTTTTCTTCCATAGTTCCGGCCAAGGCGATAAGGCGGTTGTAGTTTCTATCAAGCTCGTCAATCTGAGACTTGCCGGCCTTAAATGTTTCTAGGCGGTCGGCGGCGGCTTCGTTCATCTGCTCAAGCTTGTCGTACTGCTTGTTGAACAAGTCCGCAGTTCTCTGGAATTCCTTAAGGCGCTCAAAGCTTCCGGCAATTTCAGAAATCTTAACGTCAAGCTGGCGCTTCATTTCGTTGGCGGTGTCGTAATTCTTCATCTGGTTTATAACGCCGCTCAACTCTTTTTGCAAATCGTCGATTCGAGTCTGCAAGTCGTTTGAGTCGTTTTGCATTTGCAAAACCAACTCTGTTTGGCGCTTGCGGTTTTCGTTGCTTGTCTTTTCAAGTTCGGCCGAAAGAGCCCTAAGCTTCTTTTCGCTAGAATCGTTTTGGTTCTTTACATGCTCTTCGGTCTGCTCAAGCATTTCCTCATACATGCTCTGCAATTGCGCCAAAATCGATTCTGACTTTTCTTGGTATTCGTCAAGCGAGTTGCTTGTCTTGTTGTCCAAGCTTTCGATTCTTTCCTCAATGTCGTGGTGGCGGCTTTCGACGCTTTCCTTAAATTCCTCGACAGTGTTCAAAATCTCTTGCTGGCGGCCAAGGGCGTCGTTGCGGAATTCCTCAAAAGAATCGTTTAGGAACAGGCTGGCGTCTTTTTGCTTTGCCTCGGAGGTTTCCTTAAATTCTTCCAAGCTGTCTTCAAAAATCTTGTTGGATTCGGCAAGCTGTCGGGCAAACTTTTCTTTCCATGAGCTAAAGTCGGCCAAAGCTGTTTCGATTGTGGCCACGCTAAGCTGCTGCTGGGTTTCGCTGTCCTGCTTGAATTTGTCCAAGTCGGCCAAAACCGTCTCTTGCAACTTTGACATTCGCTCCTCGATCTCGGCGGAAAAGCGCTTTGTCTGCTCGTTGATTTCCACTCCGCTTTCCGAAAGAGTTTCCTGAATCTCGGCCTTGTAAGACTTTGAAAATTCCTTGATGCTTTCGCGGATTTCGGCCAACTGCTCCTTCAAATCGCTCTGGTTTGTCTGAACGGCCATCGCGGTCTTCTTGACTTGGTCCTCAAACTTCTTTTCAAAAGCGGCCAAGCGTTCCTTAAGCGCGTCGTTGTATTTTTCTTCCGCCGCAATGCGTTCGTTCTCGTAGCTGTTTTGAAAGCCCAAAATCTTGTCGTCAAAGCCTTGCTTCCAAGCGTTGAGCTTTTCGTCAATCGCGTCTCCGCGATTCTTGATGTCGATGTCAAACGAGTTTTCAAAGTTGGTAAGTTTTTCTGAAGTCCTGCTGACCGCTTCTTTGCGCAAGTCGTCCATCGCGTTTTCGATGTCTTGTATCTGGGTGGAAATCTTGTCAGAATCTTCTTTAATCTTGACTTCAAATTCAGCCTGCTGTTTTTTCTGAGCGTCAACAAAAACCTTAAAGTCGTCAAAGACGCGCTTTTCAGTCTCGGCCATAGACTTGCGCAAGGTTCTTTCCAAACCGTCAACGTCTCCGCCGCTTGACTCAAGCTTGGAGAATCTGTAGAGCATGTCCTTCTTGTATTTTTCCAAGTCGCTGTCAAGTTCAGTCATGGCGTTGATTTGGCGTTCGTCGTAGCTGGCGATTGCCTTGTTTACGGCTTCGTTCAATCTGGCCGAAACTTCAAGCAACTTTTCGTTGGCGCGCTTTTCGTAATCGGCAATCTGATCGCCAGCCTGTTTGTTCCACTCCTCAACGGTGGCGCGGCAAACCTTGGCTTCGTCAATCGCTTGGGCGCTGACCGATTTAAGTTCGGCGATCTGGTCTTTGGCTTCCTGCGAAGCGGTGACTGTATGCTCTTTAAGGTCGGCGACAGTCTTTTTGATCGCCTCTTGCATTCCGGCGATTTTTTCGTTGATGCCGTTCTTGTAAGTCTCAACCTTTTCATTGACAGAGTTCTTGTAAGTTTCGATGTGAACCTTTGCGGCGTCTGTGTATTTTTCAAAGGCAAGCTTTTCTTTTTCGTCGATTTTTTGGCTCAATTCAGAATACATTCCGTCATACTTTTCTTGAATGTCTTCTATTTGATTTTGCAAGCTTAGGCGGATTCCTTCAAGGGCCTTTCCGTTTCCGGCGCTTTCGCGGGCAAGCTCGTCAGTCGTTTTCTTTGTTTCGGACAAGGTTGAATTGACGCTGGCCTTGATTTCCGTAGCGTACTTGCTGATCGATGCCTTGATGCCGCCAAGCGAATCGTCGGTCAACTTTTTGACTTCGTTAACGCGGCCCATCGTCCTTGACTGCAATTCTTCAATGCTCTTTTCGTTTTCCAAACGAACGCCCTTAAGCTTGTCGTTGATGTCGGCGTTAAACTCATTGATGATTTGTTGGCCGCTTGTTCTAATCTCGGCCTTGTAATCCTCAACGCGCTTTTTTGCTTGTTCATAAAGCTTTGCAAAGGCCTCGTCCTCAAGCTTCTTTACCTTGTCTGTGGCCGCGGCGTAGATTCCGTTCACAGAAGCGGTGATTGACTTTAGAACGTCTTGGTTTTGCTTTACAGCGTCTTTTGTCGTGGCTTCAATTTGATCGGCTTTGCCTTTTACGTCGGCGACGCGCTCGTCAACTTTTTTAAGGATGTCGGCTCCGACCAAGCGCAATTGCTGGGCGTTCACCTTTTCAAAGTCGCTTACAACGTGGGGGATGCTCTTTGAAATTTTATCTATATTATCGGCGTTCTCTTTGATGCGGGCGCGAACGGTGTCAACAACCAAACCTTCTTGCTTTACGCGCTTAAGGTTTTCTTCAACGGCAGCGGTCATTTCGCTAAGCTCGTTGATCGCCCGTCCGTAGTTGTTTACCTTTTGCTCGATTTGTTCAGCGGCGCTCTTGTCCTTTTGAACGCTGGCGATGATTCGCTGGTAGCCTTCCATTTCCTGGGCAAGGCGCTTTACGGTGGCGACAGCTTGGTCTTTTTTGGTCTCCAACTCAGCCGCCGCCGATCTTAGGTTTTGAAAGCGAGCGTCAAGATATTTTCCCAAATCTTCTTGGCGCTTGTCGGCGTAGCGTTTTACCTTGTCCAATGAATTGTTGTCGCGATCCGCCATTCGGAGCGCAAAAGCGATTCCCGTCGAAATGATGACGGCGATAAGAATTAAAACTATTTCCATTTTTCCCCACCCACTGAGTGACTTTTATTTTAGCGCAATTTCCTGAAACTGTCGATAATTTTTGAACGAAATGTCCGCGTCCTTTAACGGCTTATGCAGCAACCTGCGCCACAAAGGCTCAAGGTAAGCCGTTTTCATTCCCGCGTTTTTCGCTCCCAACACATCATACTTGGCGCTGTTTCCAACGTAAAGAATTTCCTCGGGCTTCACTCCCAATTCCATTGCCAAGATTCCAAACGGATATTTAGAAGGCTTTAGCGCGCCGATTTTTTCGGTTGAGAGAATTTTGTCGCAAAACGGCTTTAAGCCCCACAGCTCGCCTTTTTGTTCCGGCGGAAAGTCCGAAAGCAAGGCAAGCCTGTATCCAGCTTCCTTTAATTTTTCAAAAGTTTCGTAAACGTCTTCGTATGTCTTTATGTTCTTAAAATATTTTGCAAGTCCAGTGTAGGCCATGTCGTCAAGAATTTTTTGCGCCGTTTCAGAATCCACTTTAAGACGCTGGGCCAAAAGGCGCGCTTGGTACTCAAACAAGTTTGGAAGCGGAGCGGTTCTTCGCAACTGGCGGCGAATCAAGCCAAAGTGAAAGAATTCCCATGCGTAAGAAAAAAAGTGTCCGATGATGCGAACGTTCAGCCTGTAAGCGGGATAAAGAGTGCCGTCAATGTCAAACGCGATAACTTTTATTCCTTCAATCATTCTCTTTTTCCTTAACCGGCTCTTGCGGATAGAACTTAGACGAAGCCTTGACTCTTACAAGGTGAACAAAAGCGCCCTGCGACTTTTCAAACGAAGAGCAGAACTGCTGCAATGAATATTCTATGCCGTCATAAAAAACAACCGCCTTGAATTTTCCGTCCGCGTCAAAGTAAGGGAAGATCGCCGCCGCGTCGTTAAAGACGCTGTATTCGCTTCCTGTCTTGCCCTTGGCGGTTTGCCTGATGGCGGCAAGATAAAAGTACTGGGGATATCGCGTGGCCAAAACGTAAAGGAGCGGCTTTAAGTATTGAACGCGGTAGCCGGTGTTGGCGATGTAGCCGGCGGCGTTCTGAAAGCCCTTGTCGGTCCATCTTACTGCAAAGGGTTCGATTGAAATGTCAACGCCTGAATCCTTGTACAAAATCGTCTTGTTGTTGCGGACGCTCAAAACAGCCGCCGCCAAGTTGCGCGTCCAGTCAAGGCTAAAGCTTGTGCTGTAGTTGGAGCCCATGATTCCTTTTGAGCCTGTCGGGTTAACGTCAAAGGTTGGCTGGACCAAAGGCTTTAACTTTAAGTAGCTTCCGGCCAAAGGCTCCACGATTCCGTCGCAAATCCATTTTACAAAACCCGGCGAAGAAAGCGTCAACTTTTTTCTTAAGTCTTCGGGAACATAGCGGGCCTGTCCGTTCCTTACTGAAACCGGCTTTCCTTCTTCATTGTAGGCCGCGTCTTCCTCGTAAGAAATTTTATCAAGCAAAGACCTTATCGTTTGAATCATTACAATCGAGTCGTCGTAAAGGCCCGTCTTTGGCTCGACCGAAGCCCAAGGCAAATTGTTTTTTGTAAGCGCTTGAATTTGCGCAAAGGAAGCGGTGTAAAAATTCGAAAAGGGAACTCCAAGCGGAACTCCGCGCGCGGCGTAGTTGTCAAAGATTATCATGTCGGCAAGCGCGGACCTTCCCTCTTGGTTGGGTCTAAACTGAACGTAAACGCCGGCGTCCTTTGCAAAATAATAGCGGACCGAAACAGGAGAGCCGTCTTTCTTTGAGCGTACCAAAAGCCAAGAGCCGGGGCTGTCCATATTGTAGGAATCTTCGACGGCGCTTCTAACGCCTTTGGCTTCGTAAACGTCAACTTTCATTTGGCTTTTGGGAGCGACGATGATTAAGAAAACGTCCTGCTGCTCTTCCAAGCGGATTTGGAATTGCGTTCCAACTTGATTGCTGCGAATTTCGGAATTAAGGCCGCGCACAACGTCAAGGGGAGCCTCAAACCAATCGCGCGAGGCCTGGCGCCTGACTTCCGCTGAATCGGGAATGTCAAAGGAATTCCATTCGGCGAACGCTCCGGCCGCCGCAAAAATCAAAACAGCAAGAAAAAGAAAAATGCTTTTTACAAAAACTTTTCGCTCCACCCTAGCGCTCCTTTTTGTTCCTTTAATTTGCGTCCAAGACCGGCGGAACGTCGCTTGCGGCTACTGGTTCCGGATCCACAAAGACCGCGCCTTCGGCCAAATGCACTTGCGGCTCAACCTCGCCGGAGGGAGTCCAAATCTTTCCCTTGGGCGTTTCGTCGGGATGCTTTCCAGCCGGCGCGTTTGAAAGCAAAAGCTTTAGGCGGTTCAACTGGTTGACTTCGCTGGAGCCAGGATCGTAGTCGATCGCGCTGATGTTGGTTCCCGGATAGCGGCGGCGCAATTCTTTTATCATTCCCTTGCCTGTAACATGGTTGGGCAAGCAAGCGAAAGGCTGTACGCAAGCGATGCTGGGAACGCCCGTGTGAATAAGCTCAACCATCTCGGCCGTCAAGAACCAGCCTTCGCCGGTTATGTTTCCAAGTTGAACGATATCGTCAACGCCCTTCATCAATTCGTAAATCGACGACGGAGCGTCAAACCTTCTTGAGTTTTTCAAGAAGCGCTTCATATCGCGGCGGTAAAGTTCCATAAACCAAACAAAGAGCTTTGCGTTGCGCTCCGTCTTTTTTGGGAAGGCCAACTGCTCGTGGCGGAAAATGCCGGTGCTGAACGAGTAGAAGAAGAAGTCCGCCAAGTCGGGCATGACGCATTCGGCGCCTTCCTTTTCGATTGTCTCGACAATGTTGTTGTTGGCGGTCGGATGGAACTTGACCAAGATTTCTCCGACAACGCCGACGCGCGGCTTTTTAATCGGAAGCAAAGGAAGCGCGTCAAATTCTTTTATGATGTTCTTTAAGAGCTTGTGATAACCGTGGAGCGAAAGGGACTCCAATTGCTTTTCGGCCCTGGCGTTCCACTTTTCGTAAAGCGCGTTGGCGCTGCCCGGAACTTTTTCGTAAGGGCGCGTGCGGTAAAGGACGCGCATCAAAACGTCGCCCACCATTACAGCCATCAAGGCGCGGTGCAAAAGCGGGAGCGTAATCTTAAAGCCGGGGTTCTTTTCAAAGCCCTGGGCGCTCAAACTCAATACCGGAATGTTCGACCAGCCCGCGTCGTTAAGAGCGCGGCGGATAAAGCCGATGTAGTTTGTCGCGCGGCAGCCGCCTCCAGTCTGCGTGATGATGAGCGAAGTGTTGTTCAAGTCGTACTTGCCCGACTCCAACGCGGCGATCATTTGTCCCGCGACCAAAATCGAAGGATAGCAAGCGTCGTTGTTGACGAACTTAAGGCCGGTCTCAACCGCCTTGGGGTCAACCGCGTCAAGAACCTCAAACTTGTAGCCCGAACAATTGAAAGCCTTTTGCACTAGCCTAAAGTGAATCGGCGACATTTGCGGCGCGATGATCGTATGCTTGTAGCGCATGTCCTTTGTAAAGACTTGGCGCTTGTAGGCGGCCGACTTGTATTCGGGGCGGGTGTGGTTTCTCTCGTGGGCCTTTACGGCAGCGATCAAAGAGCGGATGCGGATGCGGACCGCTCCAAGGTTTGAGCCTTCGTCAATCTTAATCAGCGTGTACATGCGGCCCTTGCTCTTAAGGATTTCGTCAACCTGGTCGGCTGTAACGGCGTCAAGGCCGCAGCCAAAGCTGGTGATTTGAACTAATTCCAAGTTGGGCATTCCGCTGACAAAAGCGGCCGCGCGGTAAAGGCGGTTGTGGTAAACCCATTGGTCGGTTATGCGCAAGGGGCGCTCGATCGAGCCAAGGTGGGCGACGGCGTCTTCGGTAAATACCGCCAAGCCCAAGCCGTTAATCATTTCGGGGATTCCGTGGTTGATTTCCGGATCCAAGTGGTAGGGGCGGCCCGACAAAACAATGCCGTGAACGCCGAGCGTGATAATGCGCTCCAAGGCTTCCTCGCCCTTTTGCTGGATTTCCTTGCGGAATTTTTCCTGCTCCTTCCAGGCCTCGTCAACCGCTCGCATGACCTTGTCAAAAGTGATTTGAGCAAAGTGCGGATGCAATTCCTCAAAGAGGCGGTAGGCCAAGCGGTTCTTGTCGTAAATCGGCAGGAAGGGGTCAAGGTAAAGAATCGACGAGTCTTGGCGCAGCGCGTCGATGTTGTTGCGCAAAACTTCCGGGTAGCTTGTGACGATCGGGCAGTTGTAGTGGTTTCCGGCGCCGGTGTCTTCCTGCTTTTCGTAGGGAGCGCAGGGATAGAAAATAAATTTGACGCCGGCCTTCAAAAGGCTTTCGACGTGTCCGTGCGATATTTTTCCGGGGTAGCAAACCGATTCTGACGGAATGCTTTCCAAGCCCTTTTCGTAAACGCTTCTTGTCGAGCGCGGGCTAAGGCGAACCCTAAAGCCGAGCTTTGTAAAGAAGGTGAACCACAAGGGATAGTTTTCGTACATGTTGAGGACGCGCGGAATTCCGACTTCTCCCATCGGAGCGTCCTGCAAAGGAAGCGGCGTGTAGTCAAAGACGCGCTTGTATTTCCAAGCAAAGAGGTTTGGAATTTCAGCCGCGTCGGAGCCGTCAAGCCTTGACGCTTCCTTGTTGCTCGCGTCGATTACCGAAACTTTTTCGCCAAGCTCGGCGCCGCGCTCGCAGCGGTTTCCGGTTACAAAAGCGCGCGAGACTTCCTTTCCGTCTTTGTCTTTTGTAGTGAACGTGTTTATAGTGAGCAAGCAGTTGTTCTGGCACTTTCCGCAGCGGCGGAGGTCCAAGTCAACGTGGAAATTTTCAAGCTCTTCCAAGCTGGCCAAGCCAGTGCGAACGTCGTGAACAGTTCCTTCCGGCTCGCCCGGCTTTGGAGCCATCAAGTCGCGCCACTGGTCGCAAGCGATCAAGGCTGAGCCATACGCTCCCATAAGGCCGGCAACGTCCGGGCGGAATACGTTCACTCCGGAAATTTTTTCAAAGGCGCGCAAGACGGCGTCGTTGTTAAAGGTTCCGCCTTGGACAACAACTTTAGTTCCGATGTCGCTGGCCCTGCGCAATTTTATTACTTTGAACAAAGCGTTCTTGATTACAGAATAAGAAAGGCCGGCGGAAATGTCGGCGACAGTGGCGCCTTCTTTTTGGGCCTGCTTTACGCGGCTGTTCATAAAGACCGTGCAGCGGCTTCCCAAGTCAACCGGCTGCTGCGCGGTCAAAGCCTTTTGGCTGAACTCGCGGACGTCCATTCCCATCGTGCGGGCAAAGTTGTCCAAGAAGCTTCCGCAGCCCGACGAGCAGGCTTCGTTAAGCTGGATCGAAGAAATCGCGCCGTCTTTCATGCGCAAACACTTCATGTCTTGGCCGCCGATGTCCAAAAGGAATTCAACGCCGGGAACAAAAAAGTCGGCCGCCCTAAAGTGTGTGATCGTCTCTACCTCGCCGGCGTCAACGCCCAAGGCCGCTTGGAACAAAGCCTCGCCGTAACCTGTGCTGACGGCGCGCGCGATGTAAACGTCTTTAGGAAGACGGGCGTACAAATCCTTCAATGTTTTTACGGCGATGTCGACGGGGTTTCCCGCGTTGGCCGTGTAAAAGTTCCACAAAATGCGGCCGTCGATGTCTGTAAGGACAGCCTTTGTCGTCGTGGAGCCGGAATCCAATCCAAGGAAGACAGGTCCCTTGGCCGCGTCCAAGTCGCCCCGCAAGGCTTTTTCGCTGGCGTGGCGCTCGCGGAATTCCTTAAGCTCTTCCTCGCTCCTAAAGAGAGGCTCCAAGCGCTGGACTTCGTGAAGCTCGGCGCCTACAAGATTTTTTAGCGACTCGCGGAATTGCGCAATCGAAGGAAAGTCAAAAGTTTTTCCGTCGGGACCGCAAGCGAATTTTCGCTCGGCCGAATACGCCGCTCCCTGAGCCACAAAGAGCTGGGAATTTTCAGGAACGATTATTTCATCGTCCTTTAATTTTAAGGTTTCGATAAAGCGCTGGCGAAGCTGCTCCATAAAGTGCAAGGGTCCGCCCAAAAAGGCGACCTTGCCGCGAATCGGCTTTCCGCAAGCCAGGCCAGAAATTGTTTGAGTTACTACGGCTTGGTAAATCGAGGCCGCGATGTCTTCCCTGCGCGCGCCTTCGTTGATCAAGGGCTGAACGTCAGTCTTGGCAAAAACGCCGCAGCGCGCGGCGATCGGATAAATCGTAGTGGCGCCGGCCGCAAGCTTGTTAAGGCCGCCCGCGTCCGTTTCCAAAAGCGCGGCCATTTGGTCGATGAAGGCTCCCGTTCCGCCGGCGCAAGTTCCGTTCATGCGCTGCTCGACGCCGCCTTTAAAGTATGTGATTTTAGCGTCCTCTCCGCCAAGCTCGATCACTACGTCGGTTTGCGGAATGATTTTTCGGACGGCGGTTGTGGCCGCGATTACTTCTTGGATAAAGGGAACGTTGAGCCACTGGCTTACGGCTAGTCCTCCGCTTCCGGTGACTTTAACGCTAAGTGTTTGCGCCGCGCCCTCCGGGCATTGTTTTTCCAAAGAGTCAAGGGCGTTGTTTACTACTGATATGATTGTGGAGCGAATGTCCGCGCGGTGTCGTTCGTACGCGCTGTAAAGCAATTCGTCGCCAGGGCCAAGGGCCGCCACCTTTACGGTGGTGGAACCTACGTCAATGCCAAAGCGAATGGGGTCTATGATTTTCTTAAATGTAGCGCTTTCTGCAAATTCCATATCCTTTAATTGTAGCGCATATATAGAAAAAAATCAACCTACTTTTTTATTCTGAATGTGCTGCCGACCGATAGCGAGGCGGCCAGTTCGGGCTTGTCGAGCGAAATGTAGTAGTTGTCGGCGTAGAAAAGCAGCGCTCCCGTGGCGGCCTTTGTCCTGCCATTATAAACCTCAACTTTTGTCGTTCCGTCGCGGGTGACGCTTTGCATCCAGGCGTCGCGGATAAAGACCGCCGGGCCGTGCTCGTTGGCCGGATCTAGGACAAAGCCTGCCGTCTTTTCGTCAACCAAAGAGGAATTCAAAATGTTTACGTAGGACTGGCTGGCCTTCCTTTCAAAGTCGCGGGCTTCGCTGGCCTCGGCTACAAGCCTTTGGGCTTCCTCGACCTGGACTTTCATATCGTCAAGCTCTTGGCTGGCGGCGGAATTCAAGCCGTCCTTGGCCTTGATTTCGTTGATGGCGGCGCGGGCCAAATTATTGGCGATTGTGTAAGAAAGCTTTTTTTCGCCCGCGACGACGCTTTTCATCGTATTGCGCTGGGGAATGGCCGCCGACTTAGACAACAAAACTTCCAAGTCGCCGTAATCGGCGATGGCTTTGTCCAAGGCCGCCGAAAATTCTTCGCTAAGCTCAGGAGCTTCCTCGCCCAAAAGGCTTTCGCGGTTAAAGGCTCCCAAGGGATTTTGGTTGGCGCTTGTGATAACGCTTGTAACCTTTGAATCCTTTATGACAGGGTCGTAGCCCGCGATTTCTTCCTCGTAGCGCTTGGTGATTTCGTTTGTGGCGTTCTTGCGCTCCTCAAAGTCCTTTTTGCGGGTTTCTTCCAAAAGATTCTTGGCTTCGGCAAGCTGCGCCTCGTAGTCGTCAACCAATTTTTGCCTTTCCAGCTGGCGGGCTTGGCGCTCGCTGTCCATCTTGCGCTCCCATTCCTGGGCGCGGGCAACGTTCTCGCTGTCGTAAGACTTTAGCTGCTCTTCGTACTGCTTGGCTTCCGCGTCGGCGGTCTTAAGCTGCTCGTCAAGCTCGGAATGGGCCGCAGAAATTTCCTTGTTGTAGTCGCTTTGGATTTTTTCCCTGCGCGCGGCGAGAGCGGTTTTTGAAAGGCTCGTCCTTTTTAGCAAGTCCAAGTCCGCCTGCATTTTTTGCTTGGCCCTTTCCAACCGGGCGTCAAGCGCTCCCTGCAAAGAGGCGCGGCGCTTTGAGGCTTCCTCAAAATTTTCCTGGGCGCGCTCCAACTGGTTAAAGAGGTTTTGCAAGTTCAAGTCTTCGAATGAAGAAAGGTTTACGTCGATTTTTTCGGCGCTTTTTCCGATTCCGCGGACTGTAAAAATCGTGACAAGAATTACCGCGACGAAAGTCAAGCCCAGCGCAAGCCAAACGTTCCAAAGACGGTTGTTGCGGGTCTTTGCGTATTCAGTCTCAAGGTCGTAAACCCTGACTTTCTTTGAGCGGCGGACGCTTTCCAGCTCGTCGCCCAAGAATAAAGTAAGCTCTTTTACTTTGTCGTCATTGCCCATATGCCTCTCCATTTATCAGGCGCGTTTCCGCGGGCGCCCATTCGCTCCAAGAATACGTCGGCCACTTCCATCTTGACCTGCTTGAAAAGCTTTCTGGCGTTTTTCCAATCGCCCTCGTAGTAAGCCTGCAAGGCCTCTTCGTAAATGTCAAACTGCTTTTCAAGGCCCTTTTGGCTTTCGTTCTCGGTGTCAAGCGGGAAGAAAATCTTCTTTCCTTTTGTCTTTCCTTTTACTTGAATCGTGTCGATTTCGTAGAACTTGTAGCGGTCGCTCTTGTCCTTTACGTCGTCAACGATGTATTCGGAAACGACAATCGGCAAGTGGTAAATGCGGGTCACGCCTTCCAAGCGGCTGGCCGAGTTTACGTTGTCGCCGATTACAGTGTTGGTCATGTGTTCGTCGGAACCGATGTTTCCGTAGAATACCGTTCCGCCGTCAATGCCGACGCCGATGTCAAGCAAGACCGCCTTGTAGATTCTGTCTTCCGCGGCGGTAAGCTTGCGGGTTTCCTCAATCTTTTTGCGTTGCGCCTTCATCTTTTCGCGAAGGTCGGCGGTTACGTAAGTGATGCGCCAGCCGGCGTCGATCGCCTCAAGCGACTTTAGCTCAGGATTTTTGAGCGAGCCGAAAATCGCCAAAATCGCGTCTCCGATGATGGAGCCTACAACGCCGTTCTCTTCGTGGACGTCGTGGATTACATTGTTGTAGTGAACGTTCAAAAGGTCGATGATTTCGTTTCCCAAAGTCTCGGTTCTGTAGGTAAAGCTCTTGATGTCGCTGAACAAAATCGTAAGCTCGCGCTGCATTCCTTCCAGTTTGATAGTGTGGTCGCTGTAAGCCTTGGAGACGACGTCCTTTGAAACGAACTTTTGGAAAGTGGTCAACAAGTTGTTTACCGAAACCGAAAGCGAGTTGAACGAGGCCGCCATGTAGGTGACGTCGTCGTTGGGAGCGTCGTCGATGTCGATCGTGTCCAATTGCGAGCGCTGCTGCATGTCGTAAAGGCTCTTTGTGATTTTTGAAATGCTTGCAAAAACAGCCTTGAACATGTAAACGCCCAACGCGACGAAGATTACCGTAAGGATAAGGATTACCGCAGTGATGATCGCCATAATCGTGATTTTGTAGCGGGCGGTGTCGTTGCGCGACTCGGCGCGGACTAGGTATACGTTCCAGTCTTCGGAGTACTTGTAAATGCCGTGGTATTCCGCTCCCCGAAGCTCAAAGTTGATTTGGCCCTCTATGATTCCCTTGTCGTAGTTATCGTTCAAAATGTCAAGGGCGGTCTTGTCCGGAAAGCTAAGCAAGTCGGAGCCGTCGGCGCTGGCGCAAAAGAGGGCCACGCCGGTGCGGTCAAAGCCTAGCGCCAAACTGTGGCGGCTGGAGAATTCTTCCTTTGCCGAGTTTTTTAGCGTCTCAAGGCATTCTTCCTTGTTCTTTTTGTAAGAGTAAATTTGATATTGGCTGGACGCGTTTTTGTATAGTTCCTTTAGCTGCGTGACAGTCAGCCTGTTGGTCAATTCCGTAACTTGCCTTTGCGAAAGCTGAACGGAAATCAAATTGGTCATGAAATTTGACATCAAAATGAGCGAGATGAAAATCGCCAAAATCTTGACCGAAATAGGAATAATCGGCGTGTTGCCGACATATTGGAAAAAACGTTTTTTTGCCAACTTTTTTTCTCCTTTCTATATCATTCCATTGTAAACCCATTTTTGCGATTTTGCAAGGAAATTTTTTTGAGAAATTGGAGAAAAATTAGGGGGAAAACGGGCGGCTAGACGCCGCCCGTTAAAGTACGCTGGCTTGTTTTGTTAATCGTTGGATTATTTGAGTTCAGACACAGACCAAGTGTTATGAGCCCATCCATTAGTATCATAGATGTACAACGTGTCGTACTTGTACAAGCCCTGTGTCAATGTTTTCTCAACATCGTCAACCTTGATTTTTACTGAACAATCCTCTCCGTCGGTATTAAACACCCAAAAGTTGCCTTTAGCGTCAAGGGCGACTACGGTTGGATCTTCGTCGCCATAGGGTCTGTCAATCATAACTTTTACGCCGGAAGTCGATTGGAAATACGCCAAGTCATGGCCGCGTTCCAAGTAATCCTGCAAAGAGGTCAATCCCAAATCAGAGAACCAATACCTATAGAAAGTTCCTTCGTTATAGTTTGAAAGGAGATCCTCGGCCCAAGAAGATTCATTGTTGGGTTTTACTACGAATGTCGCGACAACTGTTACGTCTTTGGCGGGCATTGCAAACGTCCTTGCGTTGTAGCTACCGCTTGTCGCAATTTCAGAGCCGTCCTCGCCTTTTACTGTGAGCGTTTTCAGTTTATATCCGCTTTCGGGAATTATTGTAAGCTTGACGCTTGTTCCGTTAGCGGCGCTTGTCCTGCTTGACTTTACTTCTCCGTGGGCAATATTGTCAGCAATTTTTATTGCATAAAGAGTTTGATTTCCGCTGCCACTTACTGTCCAACCTGTCGGGATTCCGCTTGTACTGTTTGATTGCCAACCGCCATTTTCGTCAACAGCAATGCCTGCCGCCTTTGTAAAGGTTCCGCTAGAGGCAACGCCAACGAGCCAGTCAGCCACACACCCTGCAGCGCTAATGTCCGTGGCATAGCAAGCGACGCTATTTAGTCCGCTGCAACCATAGAACATATGCCAATAGCTTTTTACCTCAAGCGTCGCTGCTGTAAGCGTTGGCGCTTTTGTTAGTTTCTTACAGTCAGAGAACATGTTTTCGTAGCAACTTTGCGCTAGCGTTGTGGCCGGAAGTTCTGGCGCCTCAATCAATTCGCCGCAACCAAAAAACATATCGTGGTAACAACCATACGCAAGCGTTGTGGCTGGCAATGCAGGCGGGACAGTCAATCCGCTGCAGTCATGGAACATTCTATAATAGCAACCGTATGCAAGTGTTGTCGCCGGCAATGCAGGCGCGGCAGTCAGCCCTCTACAACCGCTAAATATTCGCGAATAACAATCATCTGTGAGCGTAGTGGCCGGCAAAAGCAATTCCGTTCCAGCCTTGTTCTTTATGTGAGCGTTGCCCATAAAGAGTTCCCTGAATGTGTATTCCCCTGTCAACTTCTTGGCGCTTGCAAAAGCGGAACTATTTACAAGGCTCATTATATTGCCGTAAACATAGCAATCCTTGTCGCAAGCGATATTGCTGTAATTGCCTCCGGTTGTGTATGTCGCGTTGTCGCCGTAGAACTCAACTCTGTCTCCGATGTTCGCAAGAATTATTTCTTTTTCGCTTCCACTCGCGATTGCTTGCTTAGATCCGCCGTTTATTTTGTAAACGACAGAACCCGCGGCATTGTTTTTAAAGGCAACTTTAACGCCGGCTTCAATCGCTTCCAACGTCAAGGGAACATTAAGCATGTCATTATTATTAACCGAAGCAGGCATCGTGCGGGCAAGCCTGAAACCAAGATTTCCGATGCTGTCGCCTTCAAGATTATAAATATCAATTCTATAGAATGACGAACAACAGCGAGCGTAACAATTCCAAGCGCCACCGCGCTTTACGCGCTTTTCGCCGGAGTCGGGACCAATTGGATCTGTCGCGTTTCCAGTTTCAAGATCTTCGTTGTACCAATCGTTGCACCACTCCCAAACATTTCCGCTCATGTCATAAAGGCCAAGAGAGTTTGCAGACTTTAATCCAACCTCGTGGCTTTTTGATTCGCTGTTTTGATTGCACCATGCAATTTCGTCAAGAGCGGAATTTTCATCAGAGTTATACGTTATTCCTGCTTCGCCTTCTTTGCTAGGAAACATATAGTTCCATTCCGCCGCGGAAGGGTCGCCGCCGCGAGCCGCAAACTCCCATTCCGCTTCCGTTGGCAAACGAAATCCGCCTTTTGTAAGGTCAATCGTTACATCCGCGTTAAGTATAAATGTTTTATCGGAGCTTATTTCTATATTTGTAATTGCATAAACCCTTTTATTCCGGCCTAAAAGTTTGTCTGTCAACAAATTGCAAAAATAAACGGCGTCAAACCAAGAAATATGCTCTATGGGGCGGTATTTTTGCATTTCGCCATTACATGGATTGTTAGAAAAAGTCGCCGGATTAGAACTGATTCCCAAAGGGTTTCCAGCCATAACAGCGGAATAAAGCTCTTGAGTAACTTCGTATTTTGAAATAGCGAAAGGGCTTAGCGTAATTTCCCGGCCTGTTCTAAACGCGCCCTTGTAGATATTTTTCGCGTTAGAAGCGACGCATGCAGGATCAGCGCCCGTAATAGTCGCGCGAGAAGCAAGAATGTTCACCATCCCTGTTTTTTTACAAGCATTTCCATTGATGGTAAAAGTTCCATCGTCCGCGATAAAACTGATTCCATTTGAATCATTCAATCCTTTGCTTACAACATTTGAACAGCCAAAAGATAAAAGTGCAAACAACATCGCCGCAAAAATCGCGACGACACCAACAAACTTTCTCACAATATCCCCCTAAATTAAATATTTTAAGGTTATTTTACTACACTTTTTTTTTCTTGTATTGAGTAATTAGGAACGAAAAACCTAGGACTTTTGTCCCAAAAAGGCCGGGAGTAAATTAGACGAAATTTCAAGCGAATTCCACCCATCGCCCGCCCCGCGCTACTCTCTCGTCCAAAATTCAATTGAACAATTCCCCAAAATTCATTAAAATAGAACGCTATGAAAGCGATAGAACTAGAGAAAGCGTACAATCCAAAAGACTTTGAAGATAGAATTTACAAGGACTGGGAAAGCAAGGGCTGCTTTAAGCCGGCCAGCGACCCGGTCAGCCCCATTCACGCGGAATGGGAATGCAAATGCGCGGACTGCAAGGACGGAAAAAAGAATCCGGCCCTTTATTCAGTGGTGATTCCGCCGCCCAACGTAACGGGCGTTTTGCACATGGGCCACGGCCTTAACAACACTTTGCAGGACATCGTCGTCCGCTACCACCGCATGAAGGGCGACAACACCCTTTGGCTTACAGGAACCGACCACGCGGGAATCGCGACGCAGAACGTCGTAGAGCGCGCGCTCAAAAAAGAAGGAAAGACCCGCTACGACTTGGGCCGCGAAAAGCTTGTCGAGCGCACATGGCAAGTAACCCACGAACATCACGACATCATCGTAAAGCAGCAGAGAAAGCTTGGAAACTCCACCGACTGGGAGCGCGAGCGCTTTACCTACGACGAAGGCCTAAGCAAGGCCGTCCGCGACGTGTTCGTCACCCTTTACGAGCGCGGCCTTATGTACAAGGGACAGAGGCTTGTCAACTGGTGCCCCCGCTGCGGAACCGCTCTAGCCGACGACGAAGTTGACCACGAGGACACGCAGGGAGCGATGTACCACATCTACTACGAGTACGCCGACGGAAGCGGAAAGATAGAAGTGGCCACTACCCGCCCCGAAACATTCTTTGGCGACACAGCCGTCGCCGTAAACCCCACCGACGAGCGCTACACCGCCCTTGTCGGCAAAAAGCTTAAGCTTCCGATTACAGGAAAAGAAATTCCTATCATCGCCGACGAATACGTTGACAAAGAGTTTGGAACCGGCATGGTGAAAATCACGCCGGCCCACGACCCCAACGACTGGGAAGTCGGCAAGCGCCACAATTTGGAAGTCGTCAACCTTTTGACTCCAGACGGCCGCCTCAACGAAAACGTTCCCGAAAAATACCGCGGACTCAAGCCCGAAGCCGCCCGCAAAATGGTCATCGAAGACTTGACCGAAGCCGGCTTATTCAAGGGCGAAGAAAAAATGGTTCACTCGGTGGGCCACTGCTACCGCTGCAAAACAATCGTCGAGCCCTACTTGTCTTACCAATGGTTCGTAAAAATGAAGCCGCTCGCCGACAAGGCGCTCAAGGCTTGGAAGGACGGAGACATCGTATTCTACCCGCGCAAGTGGGAAAACACATACACGCACTGGATGGAAAACATCCGCGACTGGTGCGTAAGCCGCCAGATTTGGTGGGGCCACCGCATTCCGGCTTGGTACTGCCAAAAGTGCGGCGAGCTTATCGTAAGCCGCGAAGATCCTTGCAAGTGCCCAAAGTGCGGCGCGCCTGCCGACCAGCTTAAACAAGACGAAGACGTTTTGGACACTTGGTTCAGCTCTTGGCTTTGGCCATTCTCAACTTTTGGTTGGCCGGAAAAGACAAAGGACCTTGAAACATTCTATCCGACAACCGCGCTTGTAACCGCCTACGACATCATCTTCTTCTGGGTCAGCCGAATGATTATGGCCGGCCTTGAGTTCACCGGCAAGGCGCCTTTCCACGACATTTACATTCACGGCTTGGTTCGCGACAAGCAGGGCCGCAAGATGTCAAAGTCTTTGGGCAACGGAATGGACCCGCTAGAAATCATCGACATGTACGGAGCCGACGCGCTCAAGTTCACTTTGGGCTTTATGTGCGCGCAAGGCCAAGACATTTTGATTGACAAAGACTCGTTCAAGTTGGGAAGCCGCTTTTGCAACAAGGTTTGGAACGCAAGCCGCTACCTTTTGGGAAACTTGGAAGGCCGCAACTTGATTCCGGTCACAGACGCAGACTTGACCGAGCTTGACAAATGGATTTACGCTCGCTTGAACAACGCGGCAAAGTTGGCCCGCGCCGCTTTGGAAGGCTACCGCTACAACGACGCGGCCAGCGCCTTGATGGAATACTTCTGGAACGAATTCTGCGACTGGTACGTCGAGGCGACAAAGCTCAACTTTAAGAACGGCGACGACCATGAAAAGGACAGACAGGCCACAGTTCTTTTGAACTTGCTTGAAGAGAACTTGCGCTTGCTGCACCCCTACTTGCCTTTTGTAACCGAAGAAATTTATTCAAAGCTTCCTGTAAAGGAAATAGTCGAGGCGAGAAAAGCCGCCGGCGAGCAAAAGATTCTCAGCTCTTCAAATTACTGCGGAATGTTGATCGACGCTCCGTATCCTGAACCTGCAGACGAACGAGACAACGCGGCCGTAGTAGAGCGCTTTGACGTTCTTAAAGACTTGATTGGAAAGACCCGCGCGCTGAGAACCGAATGCGGCCTTGACCCGGCTGCAAAATTGAACATGGCGATTCTTGTCCAGGCCGGAAGCGCCGCCGAAGTTTGCAAAGAAAAGACTGACATGATCGAGCTATTGGCCGGCATGAAGCAAGTTGACTTTGTCGAGTCAAAGCCCGCGCGCGCTATCGGAACGGTAGGAAGCGGCTTTGAGGCCTTCCTTATCGTTGACGAAAGCGTAAACATCGATGCGCTCAAGGCCAAGTTCAACAAGGAAATTGAGACGCAGACAAAATACGCCGAAAACTCGGAGCGCAAGCTTAGCGGAAACTTTGCCCAGCACGCTCCCGCGGAATTGGTCGAAGAAGAAAAGAAAAAGCTGGCCGAATGCCAGAACCGAATCGAAAAGCTTAAGTCGTATTTGCAAAGCCTTTAAGGCAAAGGTTCAAGGAGGCGGCGAATGTCTAGGTATGAAATGCAAGTGAACAGAAGCGGCGCGATGGAACACAAAGCCATGCTTACGCTGCGCGACATTTATCTTGCGCCTTACATGCAGCTTGCCACCGCCTTGATCGGAAAAGAGCGCCGAGCGGGCGGAAACATGTTCCGCCACCAGCTGGACACAATGACAATCCTCATCGACTACGGCTACATCGACAGCGTGCTCTTAAAAGCCTCGTGCATTCACGACGTAGTGGAAGACATTCCTGGCTTTGACACAAACAACATCATCAACGTTGACGAAGAAGGCGAAGACGTTTACCGTCTTGTGCTGGAAGTAACCCGCCGCAAGGAAGAGGACAAGCCTGCCTTTTTGCGCCGCATCATAAACGAAGGAAGCCAAAAGGCCAAGCTTTTAAAAACCGCCGACCGCATTTCTAACATGATCAGTCTCGGCTACGTCACCGACCCCAAGTTCATCGAACGCTATTGCGACGAGACTGAATTTTTTATTTTCCCCATCGCGCTTGAAGTTGACTACAATATGTACCAAGAGCTTATCAATCTTGTAATGACGAGGCGCAAGTACTTGGAAGATTCAGGGTACATCAAGTAGGAACGGTCATTTCCTGCGCCAAAAGGTCGCGGGCGTCGAGGCGGGCCAACATGAGAAGGTCGCGGTCGCGGCTTAGGTCTGCAAGGCCAAGCTCCAGGGCGCCGGATTGGGCGGTTCCGTTGATTTGGCCAGGGCCGCGCAACTTTAAGTCTTCTTCGGCAATGTAAAAGCCGTCCGTACTCTGCCGCAAAATTTTCATTCGCTCGATTCCGTTTTGGCTGATGTTCTTGGAATAAATCAAAAAGCAATAGCTTTGCTCGCTTCCGCGGCCGACGCGTCCGCGCAATTGGTGCAGTTGCGCAAGTCCAAAGCGGTCCGCTTGTTCGATGACCATGCATGTCGCGTTGGGAACGTCAACGCCAACTTCAACGACAGTCGTTGCCGCAAGAATTTGAATCTTGTTTTGGCGGAAGTCGTTCAATATTTTTGACTGCTCTTCCTCCGGGATTTTTGAATGGAGGAGCGCGCATTTGTAGCCGGGAAAGACGTTTTTTGAGAGGTTTTCAAAGGCGTCGGTCGCGGATTTTATGCCATTGTCTCCAGAATTTTCTTCAAGACCAAAACTGGCGCCGCTCTCGCTTTCTTCTTCTGCTCCAATCGCCGGGTAGACAAAATAGGCTTGGCGGCCCTTTTGCAATTCTTTGGCGACGGCGCCGTAAGCGTTGGACTCGTGGCCTTGCGCGACAAGATATGTTGTAATCGGCTTGCGGCCGGCGGGAAGGCTTTTTATCACGCTAACGTCAAGGTCGCCGTATACAGTCAGCGCAAGGCTTTGCGGAATCGGCGTGGCGCTCATCATCAAAAGGTGCGGCGAAACATAAACGCTCTCGCCGGCCGCAACCGCGCGGCCCTTTTCCACAATCGCCTGCCGCTGCATTACGCCAAAGCGGTGCTGTTCGTCAACGATGACAAGCTGCAAGTCCTTGTAGACTGTCGTTTTGCTGAACAAGGCGTGGGTGCCTATCAAAATGTTTATGTCGCCGCTCTTAAGAGCCTTTAAAAGCGGAGAGCGTTGGGCGGCGGAAATGCTTCCGCTTAAATACGCCACGCGGACTCCAACAGCTTCAAGCAAGCGGGCGCTTGTCTCGGCGTGCTGCTTGGCCAAAATTTCTGTCGGCGCCATTATCGCGCACTGGCCGCCCCAATCGACGACTCTAAGGCAGGCGAAGAGCGCGACCAAAGTTTTTCCGGCGCCGACGTCGCCCTGCAAAAGCCGCTGCATTGTCCAAGGCGCTTTATTAGAGACCGCGGCGCCGCAATCTTGGGCTTTCAAAAGCTTTGCGCGCTCGTCGTAGCCGCGGTCGATGTCGGCGTTGATTTGAGTTATTACGGCCATTTGGTCTTTTGTCAACGCGAAAGGAAGACGTTCCAAGAGCGCGGCTTGCCTGGGCGAAAAAGCATTTTTTGGGGCGTCATTATAGGAACGGTCAAGGCTCGCTTCGCTCAAGGCCTTGACTCGTTCCTTTTGCGGCGCGTCAAGAATTGTCGCGCCGCAATCTTGGGCTTGCGACAAGTCGGCCGCGGGAAGCGCGCCCTTGTGCTCGACCGCCCTTTTTAAGACGGCCTTTTGCATGTCGAACAATTCTTGGTAAATCAAAGTACGCCGCGCGGATTCAAGCTGGCCAAAATCTTTTGGCTGGTGGATCGTTCGAATGGCGTCGCGCTTTTGCATAAGATCGCGGCGCGCGATTATGTCGCCAGGCAAATCGTTGTCGATTGCCGCTCCGCATTGCGAAAGGGCCGCGGCGATGGCTTTTGAAATTTTCTTTTGCGTAAGGCCGCTTGTCAATTTGTAGACAGGAAGAATTCCGCTTCCGGGAATCGCCGCCGTTTCATATTCTTCCAGCGCGCCGCTCTCCGCAATCAGTTCCGCCTCAAAAGCGGAGGACTGCAAGGCGTTGTATTTTACAAAAAAACTTCCTGTAACTGCTATTACCGCTCCAACTGGAAAAGCTTTTTCCAAAAAAGGCCTGTTAAAGCAAATCAACTCCGCGCGCGCCGTGGAATCTTTGATCAAAATTTTAAGCGTCTTCATCCGGCCGTAGCCAAACCATTCGTGGCCGGTTACGCTGGCGATCGTGTGAACTTCTCTTGCCGTTTCAAATTGGCTTAACGAAACTTTCTTTGTCCTGTCCTTGTAGGAGCGCGGGTAATAGCCCAGCAAGTCGCCAATCGTCCAAACGTTCAGGTTGGCCAATTGCTTTTGCATCGCAGGCCCCACTCCGGGCAAAGAGGAAACTGAAGTTTGGATTTCTGAAAGCTTCATTTTTTATCAGAACGGAATCATCGCGCAAATTCTTAACAAAGCGCCGACCGCAAACACTCCGCCAATTCGCAAAACCAAAAGCAGAATTATCGCAAAGATCAACGCGTTTTTATACGCGACCAACCTGTTGCCTGTAAAGAATTTTGTAATCGTATAAACCAACGGATTTAGGCTTGCGTCGATTTGCGCCCACAGGGGAGAGTTGCGGTCCGCTCCGCTCAAAAAGACAATCAAGCGAATCACAAGAACGACAATCAAAAACAGCAAAATCGAAGCGACTACCTTCCACACGATTTCAATAACCAAAATCAAAATCGCGGCCAAAGTCACTCTCGTTCCGTCGCCCAATGTTTGGAACAGAATCGAAGCCAAGGTCAAAACCGCAAGCGCGACGAGCGGCGAAAAATCTATCGTTCCAAGACGCAGCCAGCCCCGCCTGAACAAATTCAAATAAGGATCGCAAAGCGCCGACAAAAAACGGCCAAAGCCCGTGTAGCTGCCGCCAGGAATCCAAGTCAAAATAATTCTCACTACGCACAGCAAAGCGTAAATTGAAATGGCCGCGGCCACAATCAAAAAAGCGTATGTCATATCTACCTCAATAAGTCCAGACTTCTTTTACGCCGTTCATCATCTCAAGCTCTTTTAAGAATTCCTTGTCGCAGGGAACTCTTGCCTGGTTGTTGCCTTTTACGATGTACGGGCCTTGCGCGGTGTTCACGTGAAAATACAAAACGCAATTTCCCTGCTTTGCCAAAAGCAAGTCGCGCAAGTCTTGAATTCTTTTTTCGTCGCAGAACTGGTCTTCCAACTGTATGTGAACTTGTTGGATGGAACGTTCCTGCAAAGTGGCGATGTCCAAAAGCTCATCAACCAAGAACGACGGGCTTTCGCGGCTGGCGTCAAGCGTTCCCTTAAGCGCGACGACTTTTCCTTCCGAAAGCTGGGCGCGGACAACGCCCCAAGTTTTGGCGAAGAAAGTGACTTCCAAAAAGCCGGTCAAATCCTGGATTTTTCCAAAGCACATGTCGTCGCCTTTTTTTGTGCGGTACGGCTTAAGCTCGCTAATCATTCCAATCGCCACATGGGACTTTCCGGAATTGCGGCGCTTCCAACGCTCGCCCTCGGGAACGCTTTCTAGATAAGCCTTTGCGGCCGTAGCCTCGCGCTCCAAATTGGCGCTTGTAAGGGTGGCGCAAGACTCGATCACTTTTCGGTAGTCGTCCAACGGGTGGCCCGAAACGTAAATGCCGATGCATTCTTTTTCTTGGTTCAGCTTTTCCATCTTGGGAAGGTCTTCCACTTCCTCAAAGACAAAGTCGCTGAATTCTTTTTCGCCAACAGCTTCAAAAAGCGACGCGCCCTCTTCCTTGCTTTTTTTCATTTGGTCAATGTAAGAAACCGCTCGCTCCATATTCTGCAAAAGCGTCGGCCTGTTTTGGCCAAGGCTGTCAAAGGCGCCTGTCTTTATCAAAACTTCAAGGGCTCGCTTGTTGACGGTCTTTGTGTCAACACGCTCCAAGAAATCCAAAAAGTCTTTGTAAGGGCCGTTCTTGGCCCGCTCGTCAACCACGCACTGCGCGGCGCTTTCGCCAACGCCCTTGATTCCTTTAAGGCCAAAAACGATGTGGCCGTCAACTACGTCAAAGTAAATGTCGGAACGGTTTACATCCGGCGGATCGACGGGAATTCCCATTCGCCGCGCTTCTTGAATGTAAACCGGCAAAGTGTCGGTGGAAGTGATTTCGTTTGTAAGGTTGGCCGCCATAAATTCCGCGGGCTTATGGCACTTAAGCCAAGCGGTTCTGTAAGCCAAAACGGAATAAGCCGCGGCGTGGCTCTTGTTAAAGCCGTAGCCCGCGAAAGGAATCATAATGTCAAAGATTTCGTCGGCGTGCTCTTTGGTGTAGCCGTTTTTCATCGCGCCTTCTTCGAACTCTTTTTTCTTTCCCATCAAGACGTCCATCTTTTTCTTACCCATCGCGCGGCGCAGCATGTCCGCTCCGCCAAGAGTAAAGCCCGCGATGATTTGGGCGACTTTCATTACTTGCTCTTGGTAAACCATTACGCCGTAAGTTTCTTTTAGCAAGCCTTCTAGCGACGGGTCGGGATAGTGAATCGTCTCGGGCTTCCACTTTCCTTCGATGTATTGGGGAATGCAGTCCATCGGGCCCGGTCGGTAAAGCGCGTTGAGGGCTACAAGGTCCTCAAGCTTTTCGGGCTGGAACTGCTTTAAAATTTTTTGCATGCCCGGAGACTCAAACTGGAAGATCGCCACGCTGTCTCCGTTTGAAAGCATTTTAAAAGTTTCGGCGTCGGACTCAGAAACGTCTTCCGTCTTGAACTCAGGCTCGCCGGGCTTTCTGTGCTTGTTGACGATGTCTTCCGTATAGCGGATCAGCGAAAGCGTCTTTAGTCCAAGGTAGTCAAACTTTACAAGGCCGCAAGGCTCGATGATGTCCATCGTGTATTGAACGCCGACTTCGCCAGTCTTGGGGTCTTTGAATACAGGCGCCCAGTCAGGAAGCGGCGTAAGGCCGATAACCATTCCCGAAGCGTGGAGGCCAGTGTTGCGCTTTACGCCTTCCAACTTTAGGGCAAGCTCAAAAAGTTTTTTGTAGCGGGGGTCGTCCTTGTAAGGAATCAAGCCGCCGCCCTTGGGATGCTTTTCTGTCGGCTCGGAGAGCGTGTCCTTTAAAGTGATTTTTAAGTCGTCGTCAGGGATGCCTTTTTTTAGCATGTTTACTTCGGCGAGCGGAATGTTAAGAACGCGTCCAACGTCGGTGATGCAGTTTTTGGGCTTTAAGGTTCCAAAAGTTACGATGTGGCCGACGCATTCGTCGCCGTACAAATCGCGCGTGTGCTGGATGATTTCTTGCCTAAAGTCGAAGTCCATGTCAACGTCAAAGTCAGGCATTGAAACGCGCTCTGGATTTAGGAAGCGTTCGAAAATCAAGCCGTAGCGGAAAGGATCCAAGTCGGTGATTTCCATACAGTAAGCGACAAGGCTTCCGGCGCCGGATCCGCGACCTGGACCAATCGGTATGTAATGCTTGGGGCAATTGTGAACGTTGTCCGTAAGAGACTTGGACCAGTGGATGAATTCCCATACGATCAAAAAGTAGCCGGAAAAGCCCATCGTAAAAATCGTGTTCATCTCGTAGTCGGCGCGTTCGCGGATTTCGGGAGTGATTTCCTTGTAGCGCTTTTTTAGGCCTTCTTCAACCAAATATTTTACGTAGTCGTTTTGGTCGCTCTGGTAGTCGTCGCCGTGCGTGCGGAATTCGGCGGGGAGCTCAAAGCGCGGAAGACAGCCTTTAAGTTCGGGCGTAGAGTATTGCTTGATCGTAAGGTTGCACATGTTGGCGATCTTGATCGTGTTGGCGTAGGCTTCCGGCAACTCGGGAAAGAGCAAGCGCATTTCTTGCTCGGTCTTAAAGTACCAGTTGTCCAAGTCCATGTCGCCGCCCATCTTTTGATGGGGCTCGGTCATAATATTCTTAAAGCCGATGCAGCGGAGCGCGTCTTGGGCCTCGGCGTCTTCTTTTTCCACATAGTGAATGTCGTTAGTGACGACCATCGGAATGTCCAAGTCGCGCGCGAGCTTTATCAATTTTTCGGCGACGATTTTTTGCTCGGGGATTCCGTGATCCTGAAGCTCGATGTAAAAATGGTCGGGGCCAAAAAGCTCCTTGTATTCGCGCGCGATTTTGTAGGCTTCTTCCGTTCGGCCCGAAAGAAGGTACTGGGGAATCTCGCCCTGAATGCAAGCGCTAAGGCAAATGAGGCCCTCGTGCCGTTCCTTTAGCATCTCAAAGTCGATGCGAGGCTTTCCGTAATAAATGGCGTTTTCGTCGCAAAAGGCGCGGCTGGAAAGCCAGGACATATTTTCGTAGCCCAACTGGTTTTCGC
Source organism: Treponema sp. (assembly GCA_016290995.1). GTDB lineage: Bacteria > Spirochaetota > Spirochaetia > Treponematales > Treponemataceae > Treponema_D. The sequence goes on from JAEEVR010000011.1 coordinate 60,876, forward strand.
ATAAAAGGATCAAGTGAAAATAGTGCGCCTTGTGTCCGTTCCCCTTGGCAAAAGGAACGTCGTTCTTTTCGGTATGGCTTCCGTAGGCCACGTAAAATTCTTCGCCGACAATCGGGTTGATTCCGTTGACGTGGCAGAGCTTTTCAAAGTTGAGCGCGCCGAACATATTTCCGTGGTCGGTCAAAGCGAGGGCGGGCATATTGAGGCGCTTGGCCTTGGCGACAAGCTTGTCCAAGGTGGCGCAAGAGTCCAAAAGCGAATAGTCTGAGTGAACATGCAAGTGAACAAAGCCCGCCACGGGCGTTCCTTCGGGCGCGGGGTCAAATTTGTGGTAATCTGCCATAGGTTAACAATAATAGCGCGTTTTGCGGGATTTTTCTAGTAGGAACGGATTTGTTTTATCCTCGCGCATACTTTGCCATTCCGAGAACTTCTTTTTTCCAACGTTCCACAAAATTTGCCGGAGCGATTGGTTTTGCGTTGACTCCTTGCGAAAGAATCCATTCCAAAACTCTTGTGGCTTGCGAGGAGGAAAATCTCATCACTGTGACGCAGTCTTCGTCAAAGTCTTCAAACTCTTGGTCGTCGGCCCACACACAGTCCTTTGCGTATTGACGCGCGTCGTCGTAGAATTCGATTTCATACTGAACTTTTTCCGCCTCGCTAAAAGCGCCGAATCTTCCGCCTCCGCAGCGAGAAGCGTAGTCAAAATCTTTTGGCAACTTGAACGTCTTGCTTGTGTTGGCGACGTTCTTCATTCGTGAAAGGTTAAAAAGCCGCTCGCCGCCCTTGCCGCCGTTGGCGCTTTGGTCGTAGCCAAAGACGAAGTGAAGGCCGTCTTGTAAAAGAACTTGGTATGGCCGCAAAATTCTGTGGGTGGTGGAAGTGTTCCATCGGCCGTTGTAATCGAATTTTAATACCTTATTTTCTTGCATGGCTTTGATGACCGCGTTCCAAACTTCCTCGTTGACGGTGGTTTTGGGAAGAGGAGGAATGGCTATTCTTTTTATAAAATCTGAACTGGCCAGTCCTCGTGATTCGGAAAGAAAATTTATTATCGATGATATTTCTTTGTGGACAGGGCTACATTCGTATTGCGCCAAAAGTTGTTTTGCCAGCGAAAGAAAAACTATGTCCTTGGAAGAAATCATGTTGAGCGGCATTTCAAAATCTTTTTTGTAATAGTAGCCGCGATGGACTGCGTCGTATTCCAGAATATCACTCGCTCCAAAACGGTCGCGCAAAAATTCAATGTCGCGGTTTATCGTAGCAATCGAAACTTCGTTGTCGTATGCCAGCTGCTGACAATTTGGGTAGCAGCCCGACTTTATTTTTGCGTGAATCTTGCAAAGACGCTCCAACATCAAGTGGTTGTCCAAGTGGCGTTTTTGGTTTTTCATAATTCCTCCGGTTGTTTTAGTATACATATTATTGTGCCGGAGGTCTATCACAGCGTGATAGAGATAGTTTTTTCAAAATATTGAAAAAACTATCATTCTACATAAGTTCTTGGTGTTGGAACAATTGCAAACTGTTTTCGAATGTTTTTTGCTTGAGCATATAGGAGCGCGTCCAAACGTCTGTATTGAGCGCGCATAAGCTCAAGCTGTTTTGCCCGCCATTCTTTTTCTCTTTGCGACAAAGAGATAAACAACTCCTGCTCCATTTGCTTGTATTTCATGTATTTTCCTCCCATTGCGCAAAATTATACTAGTCTGCTCTATCAAATCGCGCTAGAGAAAAATATTTTTGACTCTATCATGATTTGACAGACCTAAGGGCTTACAATTCAAAATCATATTTAAGGAGGCTATAAATATGTATTACGACACGCAAATCATTAATCTAGTTCCTCGAACTGACAAAACTCGATTAGGGTCGTTAGAGAATTACTTTAGGCAACAAGTAATAGAAACCAACAGCCCTTTTGCATGGCACAAACTTTCGCAGACAATAAGCGAAAAGAAAGTTGTTGCAAAAATTCATGAGGAATTAGATCGTGAATTTGCTTATGACGGAAAATCAAGCTTCTCAGAACTTCTAAAAAAGGAAACTGAAAAGACAAATTAATTATAATCTAAATCTTATGGGGAATTTATTATGAAAAAGACTATCTTATTATTTTTTGTTTTATGTGTTTTGGGACACGCATTCGCTCAGACAACGCTTGTTCCCAAAAAGAAGGTGATATCGCCGCAGTTTGAAAAGTTTGCAAAATACGGATTAGCAAATAGTGACGATTCAGTTTTTATGTTTAAACAGTACGGAATCCCGGTTATAGTACATTTTCGAAATGACAACGAAGGGATTTTGTTCTACGCTCTTGACGGCGACATGAGAACTGATGAGCGAATTTTGAATAATGGCACAATTGTCGCCGGTTTTCGCGGAAGCGCGGTCGAGACTTCATTTTTTATTTTTGACTATTCTGACACAAAATTGGCCTTGGCCCTTTACGAAGCCCCTGCCGGCCGAGAATTCTTATTGCTAGAAAAAACACAATTTGAAAAGGACGCGTTGATTGAGAGGATTATCGAAGGTCAGACTGAACTTAAATGGATAAGGGATGAATTGTAAACGTATAAAAATTTTGGACTTTTTTGAAAAGATGTGGTAGAATAGAAATGTATTATTTAAAATACATAAGGAGATAGAAATGTTTGAAACTGAAGATGAATTTGATTCAGTTATTAAGCAAGAATGGGGTTTACCTATCGTATACGATGGAATAACCAACATTGATGAATACACAAAAGCTCCGATAAAAATTTTGTGGATTTTAAAAGAAGGAAACGAAGGTGAGAAACAAGAGGAACGCTATCACAGAGATTTTCATCTAGACGATCATATTGTCGTTTATTATTCACGATGGAAATCAACTTACAAAAATATAATTTTAACAACATATGGAATATTGTATAACATTCCATATAAACATATTCCATCTTTAAGCGAAGATTCAACGGTTAATGGTGAATATATGCTTAATAAAATCGCTTTGATAAATGTGAATAAAAATGGTGGTGGAGGTAGTTCGAATAGGAATGTCATTGAAGCAAACTACACGAAACATAAAAACATTCTTTTACAACAAATAGATGGCATAAATCCAGACATAATTATCAATTGTAGCCGTGTAAAACGATTATATGAAGATGTAGCAGAAAAATACGGAATGGAAAAAAAGCAATTTACTTCTGAGTTTGAATTAAAGGTAAACTTTGCTGAAAACTCTTCTAAATTATTAATTGATTATTGGCATCCTAATGTTCGGTCTTATTACGTGTCCTCGGAAGCATATCAAAAACAAATTATTGACATATATAAAATGTGGAAAAAAAGTAAGTAAATCATAGGCAGACTTTTATTATGGATAAACTCGCAATAATCATTGTTGTATTAATGCTGGGCAACGGATACTATAAGCAATGCAACGAAAAAGCTGCGGCTAAAGAATCCAATCTAGAAATTGCTACAAAATATTACATCGCGGAAGACTACAAAGAAGCCCTGCCGTATTATAAAAAAGTCATTTATAAAGATAAAGCAATGAACAATGGTTCGACATTTTACCGATTTGCATATAGCTGGGAACGAGTCGAGCCAAATATGAAAGAATCTTTCGCGCCGTTTTATAGCATCTCGGCTTATATTCTTGAACGTGACAATGACACAAAAAACAAGTATTACTCCTACGCACTTAACAAAGAAAAAAAGTTTGGAGTAACGCATGACGGATTTAACAACGAATTAATAAATCAAATGCTTACACTCCCCTTAAATAAAAATGTCTTAATCTGTTTGTGGGCTGCAATTGCAATAGCGACAGTATTCCTCCTAACGATAATGATAAGATTCTTTTCAACTTCAAAAAACAGAAAACCTAAATGGCATGGTTTCATGCGAGATTTGAAAGAGTTGTTTGATACAAAGTATTATAAGTATTATTCCCAACATATGGATGAACATTTTAAGCGTTTGGAAAAATTGCAAGAACTTTATGTGCCTATGCTTCAAATGGCGAAAAATGAGCATAACATTTCTTATGAAAATTTTTTGCTTTATAAATTTTGTCAAGTTATCTTTACTAGGGATGCAAGCAAAAAGAAAATTTCTCCGAATGCCGTTGATTATAAAACTGTGGACAAGGGATTAAACGCGTTTTTTCCTGTAGAAGTTGAAAATACAGTAACTCTTGAAACATATCAAAAGAGAATAAATTTCATCAATAAAGCTTATGCCTTTTTCTCAGCATGGCATAAACTTCAGGAAAAATATAATTATATTTTGTTTGAAATTCCAGAATGGGGAACTTTGGCAACAACTCTTGTCCTTAGAACAAAGGATACCGTTTTATTGGAAAAAGTGAATAACATTTGCGACAATTACGAAGACGCATCTTGTTTCGGTTATCGAAAGCGTTTTATGCTTGCCGCGAATATGATTTATCATAATACGTTTTCAAGCGGAGATGCCATTTCAGAAATTCTTAAAACAGAGATGTTTGACAGAATGACAAATAAGCGTTTCGCCTTTAGAAAGGCTTTTATGAAAATGCAGAATTTCTTAAATCACATTTTGCCGATATATTTTTTTGCTTACGTATATTCAGTCGTTTTTGCTCTTTTGGGCAGAGGTAATTCTTTTAATAACGCGCTTATTGCGTCAGTTTTTGCTGTTGCGGCCATTCCCCTAAAACGGATTATAAGCATGGATATGAAAATTATTTCTATTTCTGAATCCGAACAAATAGCAAAAGCGAAGAAAGAAGCGCGGACAGAGCGCGCACATGATTTCAGCGGCTTGCATAGTCACAAGAACGAAAAGATATATTATGAATATGAAGAGCAGGAAGACTCTTTTGATAATTTTGATGATGATTATGAGCAACAAATAAGACGTGAAAAAAATGAAGAACGAGAACGGCGTAATCAGGAAGACCGCGAGCGTCAGAATGCTGAGCGACAAAGAAGACAAGAAGATCAAGAACGCAGAGCCGCAGAAAGAAAAAAGATTATAACGATTAGCGATATTCAGCAAAAAGGAAGGTGGTATACTATTTTTGATGAAACTGGCAAGAAAATAAAGGAAATACCTGTTTCTAAAGGAAACTTATTGGGATTTAGCAGCAGTTTTTTCATTTTGGTTTCAGGAAGATGGTATGCTACTTATGACGGGAATTGCAATAAAATAAAGGATATTCCTGTACAGAAAGGCGAATTTCAGAGTATTGCCGGTGACACTTTTATTCTCCAGCACGGAAGGTGGCTGACAACATATCGGTCGGATGGCACGAAAGTAGCTGAGCGACCTGCATGATAGAAAGTTATATTGACTAAAATGTTATACCAAAGCAAGTTGGGCAACTGCGACGAGTCCCTTGAAATTCTCAAAAAAGTTGACGGCGGATTTGTCGTACGGCTTTATGGAGATTCTTCCAACGCACAGGCAAAAACCGATTATGTTTCAGAGAGCATGCTTTTCTCTTGCTTAAGGGCAGGTCTGTTAATTCCAATCTCCGATTCCAAGGAGCGATGAAATGCGCGATTACGAATACCAAAGTAAAATGGCCAAGCGTGTTGAAGCGCGGTATGAAAAGTGGTGTAAGGAAAACAAATTTGAATGGACGGATGAGAATGTCCGGCGGATTGTCGCTTTGAACAACGCTCTTATTGAAAAAGAAAACAAGCTATACGAACTTTTTGTCAAAGTAAAAAACGACATAGAAAACCTAATTGCGAAAGGGCATTCTTATTATGAAAACTACGACATCGAGGCTACTTTAAGTTATGAAGCGGGCGATTATTCCACGCCCATCGCTGATGACAAGACGATGTGTGACGTTTATTGCTGCACCAATTTCAGCGCGTGTTGTTGTTTGCGGACTTCAAAAGATCGTCCGCTAGATTCCCGCGACCACGCCCTAGCTCGTGACTTAAATTGGAATCATGATATCTTCCGCAACTTTCCAGACCGCCAGCAGTACATTTGCCGCTTTCTTCATGTTCTTGCGGAAGAAGAAACATACACGATGGAAGATTTGCTATACCTTAATCCAGACAATTTTGTAGAATGCATAGAGATTAGGAATTAAGGATTATCTTTGATTGGTTGACAAAATCACAATACAATTATATACTATATATAATATGGCACTAGCGGAAAACTCAATCGCAATTTACGATGCGGAAAGCCTCAAAAATAAAATCCACACAATTCGCGGCGTTCAAGTTATGCTGGACTTTGATTTGGCTGAGATTTATGGGTATGAGACAAAATATTTTAACAGACAGGTAAAAAATAACATCGAGCGATTTGATGAAGACTTTATGTTTCAATTGACAAAAGAAGAATATGAACAGTTAAACTTAAGGTGCAAATTTTGCACCTCAAGTTTGAGCAATGAAAACTTGAAGTCACAAATTGTGACTTCAAACTGGGGCGGAACACGTTATAGACCCTATGCATTTACGGAACAAGGCATTTATATGCTCATGACTGTCTTAAAAGGCGAACTGGCCGTTGCCCAAAGCAAAACGCTTATCCGAATGTTCAAAGAGATGAAACACTTTCTTCAAAACAACGCCCATGTTTTTGCGGAAATCGACAACATCAAAAAACATCTTTTGAATTCCGACATTCACCAAAAGGAGACGGATAAAAAGATTGCCCAGCTTTTTACGCTTATGGACAAGTACAATGTTAAGGATGAGCAAGGCATTTTCTTTCAGGGGCAGATTTTTGACGCATACGCAAAGTTTGAAAGCTTTGTCGCTCAAGCAAAGCAAGAAATTATTCTAATTGACAATTATGTTGACTTGAGCATTTTGGAACGCCTTGCAAAAAAGAAAAAGAATGTCGCCTTAACGATTTATACTGATCCAAAAACAAAGTTGACGGCGCAAGATATTCAAAAATTCAACGCGCAATATCCAACTCTTGTTTTGAATCACACGACAAAAATGCATGACCGTTTTTTAATAATCGACAAGAAGGTTTTGTACCACATAGGCGCGTCGTTAAAAGACTTGGGCAAAAAATGCTTTGCCTTTGAAGTTCTGTACTCTTCTTTTATTCCAAGCGTTTTGAACAATGTGTAAAATATTGTAGAGCTTCCCAAGACCGATTTTGCGGACGATGTTGTCTATTTGGCCGCCAGAAAAATCGTAAGCGGCGGCAAAGTCTTTGGCTTGGTTTTCGTTCAGACAAGAAAGTTTGTCCCTGCAAATGCAAATTTTTGATTCAACTGAAGGGTTAATATTTCCACTAGCAAAACCACACGAAGTGTGGTAGAATCACCCTATGGAAATTCTGACTCCTTGGACTGGGGAAATTCTCGCGCTTAGCATGATGCTTGTGTTGAACGCGCGCGTGTTTTGGACCAGGCGAACAAGAATTGACGCGCTTAGCCTTTTGGGGCCTTTTAGCGTTTTGACTATAATTTTGTCGGCCTTTGCTTGGGGCCTTAGGTCGGCCAACATCGCGATTTTGGCGTTAAGCTTGCTTTGCGCGGTCATCAACTACCGCAGCTTGGTGCGATTTTCGCAAAGGTTGTTTGTCGACTCCTACAGCCTAAAATTCTTTATCGCTTCCGTCATTCTCCTAATCGCTACAATAATCCTTCTTTCTATAGAAATAACCGGCAGGCCGATCCGCCTTCAAACACGCCGCTACAACGTCGACGTAGAACGGGAGTTCTTTTCCGCTCCGCTAAACAACGAAAGCTTTGAGCTAAAAAAGGCCGTGGACGTCAGAGACCAAAGAAACTTCACCTTGTACACTTTTTACAACAGCGACGCAAGAGTCCAAAAAGACGCGGTTATGATTTTTGTTCCGGACGTTATGGCGGAATCTCTTTCTTACGAGCCATACTTTATCCTTTTGGCCAGGCGCGGCTGGACTGTTTTGGCGGCCGACATGTACAAGCGGGAATTGGGAAACTCAAAATTCTTCCGCCGTTTTTCCTTGATTTGGGACGCCTTTTCTTTGGGCGGAAGCGAGGGAATCAAAAAGCAAATGGCCTTTCAATCCAGGGGCAAGCGCTTTCACGACATTTACGAAAGCTCTTACAAGGCCTTGGCAAAGATCGCGGCGGAACGCTATCCCGGCAAAAAAGTTTTTGTGGCCAGCGACGCAAGCGCCTTTTTGCCCCAAGCCAAGCTTGAGACGATTTTTCCGGAATCCCGCTTTTTGAACTTACAGTCGATCAAGGAATACACGACGCCGGGCTACGGCTTTGTGGCGCAGACAAATCCGTTTTTTTCTTGGCTTTTCCTTGGAAAAAAACGCGACAAAACTTCTTTTGAGCCCAGCTGGTGCGCCACGCAAACAATAAAAGAGCTTGAACGCTTTTGCTACAAAAGCCACGGAGGAAATTAACGATGACCCTTTACGAACTTGACGCGTATTTCAACTCGTTCCTTAAAAAAGAAAACTACGAGGCGGACCCCAGCAGGAACGGAATCCAAATCCAAAACTCCGCTCCCGACAAAAAGAAAATAAAGAAAGCGGCCTTTGCCGTTGACGCAAGCCTGGACACCGCCCTCGAAGCGGCCCGCCAAGGCTGCGACGTTTTGTTCGTCCACCACGGCCTTTACTGGGGCGGCTGCGAAATTATGACCGACCTCCACTACCAGCGCGTGGCGGCCTTTATAAAAAACGACATGGCCTTGATCGGCTACCACATTCCCCTTGACGCAAACAAAGAAGCCGGAAACAACTGGGGCATGGCCCGCCGCCTTGGCCTTAAGGCCGCAAAGGACTTTGCCGCCTGGCGCGGAATGACAATCGGCGTAAAGGGCCGCCTTCCAAAGCCGATGACCATCGAGCAATTGGCGGACGCCGCGCTTTTGAAAGCCAAGCCCAACCAGATCCTTTCTTTTGGCCCAAAGAAAATTTCCACCGTCGGCATCGTCTCGGGCGGAGCGGGAGAAGACCACTGGGCCGCCTGGAAAGAGGGCCTTGACTGCTACATCACCGGCGAAATCGGCCACTGCGATTACAACCCTATTAAGGAAGAAAAACTCAACGTAATCGCGGGCGGTCACTACAACACCGAAACCGTCGGCGTACAGCTTGTAATGAAGAAATTAAAGGAAGAAAAAGGCGTCGCCGGCGTCTTTATCGACTTTCCGAGCGGAATGTAAACCCCTCCGTATTGACAAAAACGCCTAAAATTCGCTAAAATATGCCCCATAAACGGCAATGACGCTGTGGAAATGGGATTATTTTGCCCTAAGCAAAGTGATTCTGTTCCCACAGCGTCTTTTTTTTGCCGTTTTACAGGAGGACATACAAAGATGGGAAAGGCGACTGGCTTTTTGGACTACGAAAGAAAGGACAACGGCGACATTCCGCCCGCCGAAAGAATCAAGAACTTTAACGAGTTCCACACGCCGCTAGACGAGGCCGAGCGCAAAAAACAGGCCGCGCGCTGCATGGACTGCGGCGTTCCGATGTGCCAAAGCGCCATTTGCCTAAAGGGCATGGTCACCGGCTGCCCCCTCCACAATTTTATTCCAGAATGGAACGACGCGCTCTACAAGGGCCAGTTTGACATGGCCGCTTGGAGGCTTTTAAAGACCTCCTCATTCCCAGAATTTACAGGCCGCGTTTGTCCGGCCCTTTGCGAAAAGGCTTGCAACTGCGCCAGCGAGGGCCAGGCCGTAAGCGTTCACGACAACGAACTTTACATTATCGAGCGGGCCTTTGAGTCCGGCTACATGAAGCCCGAGCCGCCCAAAAACCGCAGCGGAAAGAAAATCGCGGTTATCGGATCGGGACCGTCAGGCCTTGCGGCGGCCGATTGGCTCAACCGACGCGGCCACAGCGTGACCGTTTTTGAGCGCGACGACAGGCCCGGCGGACTTTTGATGTACGGCATTCCCAACATGAAGCTGGACAAAAAGTACATCGACCGCCGCGTTAAATTGATGAAAGACGAAGGCGTTGAATTTGTTCTTAACGCCAACATAAAAAGCCAGGCCGAAGCCAAAAAGATTTTGGACGGCTTTGACGCGGTATGCCTTTGCTGCGGCGCCAAAAAGGCCCGCGCCCTTACCGTTCCCGGAATCCAGGCAAAGGGCGTTTACTTTGCGGTTGACTGGCTTAAGTCGATCACAAAAAGCCTTTTGGACTCAAAGCTTTCTGACAAAAGTTTTGTCGACGCAAAGGACAAGAACGTAATCATTCTTGGCGGAGGCGACACTGCCAACGACTGCGCCGGAAGCGCGATCCGCCTTGGCTGCAAAAGCGTCACCCAAATCGAGATGATGCCCTGCCCTCCGACCGAAAGAGCCGCCGACAACCCCTGGCCCGAATGGCCAAAAGTCCTTAAGGTTGACTATGGCGCGCAAGAGTCAATTTACAAATTCGGCAAAGACCCCCGCGTTTGGAAAACGACAATCAAGGAAGTTTACGCCAAAGACAAAAACATCAGCGGCGTAAAAACCGTTCAAGTGGAATTTAAGAACGTTGACGGAAAGCGAACGCTTTGCGAAATCGACGGAACAGAAAAAGACTTGCCCTGCGACTTGCTTTTGATCGCGGCCGGCTTTTTGGGAGCGGAAGAAGAAGCTCCCAAGGCTTTTGGCGTTCCGCTAAGCGCGCGCAATACCGTTCAAACTGTGGAGCAAGGAAAGTACCAAACCGCCGTTCCAAAAGTTTTTTCTTGCGGCGACATGAGGCGCGGACAATCGCTTGTAGTTTGGGCAATCGCGGAAGGACGCGAATGCGCGCGCGAGGTTGACCAATACTTGATGGGTTACACCAGCGAATAATCTAACGGAAGTTATAAGGAGAACGACTATGTGTTGCGTAATGGGATATTTTGGAAGCGTAATTCCAATGGACGAATTTAGAAAATCATTTTCAAAGACCAGCACCCGAGGTCCGGACGCGGAAGAAGTCATAAAACTTGACGGAGCGATTCTTGGATTTCAGCGCTTGGCTATAATGGGCCTTGACCCCAGCGGAATGCAGCCCTTTAACGTTGGCAAAACGCATCTTGTCTGCAACGGAGAGGTCTACGGCATTTTTGACAAAAACAAAAAGTCAGCTTCTTGGCGAACGGTCCGCGAAGCGCTTAAAGTCGACGGCTTTAAATTTAAAAGCGATTCCGACTGCGAAATTCTTTTGCCCCTTTACAAGGAACGGGGAACGGAACTCTTCAAGGACTTGGACGCTGAGTACGCGCTGATCATTTACGACGAAGAGACAAAGTCAGTTGTCGCCGCCCGCGACCCGATTGGAATCCGCCCCCTTTACTATGGCTACGACCAAGAGGGCGGCATCCTTTTTGCAAGCGAGCCAAAAAACTTGGTCGGACTTGCAAAAGAGATTCTCCCCTTCCCGCCCGGACACTATTACAAGGACGGAAAATTTGTTTGCTACCGCGACATGACAAAAGTCGAGGCCGTCGCAAAGGGCGACCTTGACGGCGATGACGGCGTTTGCAAAAAGATTCACGACAAGCTTGTCGAAGGAATCAAAAAACGTTTGGACGCCGACGCTCCCTTGGGCTTTTTGCTTTCGGGCGGCTTGGACTCGTCGCTTGTTTGCTCGGTCGCGTCGCGCTTGTTGAACAAGCCTATCGAAACATTCGCTATTGGAATGAAGACGGACGCCATCGACTTAAAGTACGCCAAGCAAGTAGCGGACTTTATCGGTTCCAACCACCACGAAATAATCATCACAAAAGAAGACGTTCTGGGCGCGCTTGACGAAGTTATTTTGGCCTTGGGAACCTTTGACATCACTACAATCCGCGCCAGCATGGGAATGTACTTGATTTGCAAGGCAATCCACGAGCAGACAAAAATCCGCGTCCTTCTTACAGGCGAAATCAGCGACGAGCTTTTTGGCTACAAGTACACAGACTTTGCCCCCAGCGCGGAAGAGTTCCAAAAAGAGGCGGCCAAAAGAGTTCGCGAGCTTCATATGTACGACGTTCTCCGCGCCGACCGCTGCATTAGCGTAAACTCGCTTGAGGCGCGCGTTCCCTTTGGCGACTTGGATTTTGCGGAATACGTAATGTCAATCGATCCCGAATTAAAGTTGAACAAGTACGGAAAAGGAAAGTACCTCTTGCGCCACGCCTTTGAGCCGGACGCGGACGGAAAAGCCTACCTTCCGCGCGACTTATTGATGCGCGAAAAGGCCGCCTTTAGCGACGCGGTTGGCCACTCGCTCGTCGACGACCTTAAGGAATTTGCCGAAAGTCAGTACAGCGATTCCGACTTTGAAGAGAAGCGAAAAAAGTATTCGCACGCCCAGCCCTTTACAAAAGAATCCCTTTTGTACCGGGAAATTTTCGAAAAGCATTACCCGGGCCAGTCGCAAATGGTAAAAGACTTTTGGATGCCCAACAAAGAATGGCCAAACTGCAACGTCAACGATCCGTCGGCGCGCGTTCTTAAAAACTACGGCGACAGCGGTAAATAACGGCAAGCAAACAACAGGAGAAACGAATGAACAATACTACAAAAACCCTTTACGAACCTTCTTTTGAGCGCGACTCGTGCGGAATCGGAGCCGTGGCCAACATCGACGGAAAAGCCAGCCGCCAAATCGTTGACAACGCGCTTTGCATTGTCGAAAAATTGGAGCACCGCGCCGGAAAGGACGCCACAGGAGAAACCGGCGATGGTGTCGGAATCCTTGTCCAGATATGCCATAAATTCTTTTCAAAAGCCGCGGCCGACTGCGGAATAAAACTTGGCGGCGAGCGCGACTACGGCGTTGGAATGTTCTTCTTCCCGCAAGACAAGTTGAACTGCCTGCAAGCCAAAAAAATGATCGAGCGCCTTTGTCAAAAAGAAGGCTTAAACTTCTTGGGCTGGCGCGAAGTTCCCGTAAACCAAAATGTTTTGGGAAAGCGCGCCAAGGACAGCATGCCTGTCATCACCCAATGCTTTATCGAACGCCCCAGCGACGTAAAAAAAGGAATTGACTTTGACCGCCGCCTTTACGTTCTGCGCCGCCAGTTTGAAAAAACTCAATTGCAAACTTACGTCGTCTCGCTTTCTAGCAGAACGATAGTCTACAAGGGAATGTTCTTGGTCCAGCAACTGCGTGAATTCTACACAGACTTGCAGGACAAGGAATTTGAAAGCGCCTTGGCGATCGTCCACTCGCGCTTTAGCACAAACACGCAGCCGTCTTGGATGCGCGCTCACCCCAACCGCTTGATCGCCCACAACGGCGAGATCAACACAATCCGCGGAAACGTGGACAGAATGCTCGCTCGCGAAGAAACCCTCTGCTCGACAAAGCTTTCGGACGAGGACATCAAAAAAGTTTTGCCGGCCGTTGACGCAAGCGGCTCAGACTCGGCGATGTTGGACAACACGCTGGAATTCTTGATGATGAACGGAATGCCCCTTTCGCTCGCGGTGTCGATTTGCATTCCGGAGCCTTGGAAGCACGACGAAGCGATTGACGAAAAGAAGCGCGACTTCTACCACTACTGGGCAACGATGATGGAACCCTGGGACGGCCCGGCCGCGATTTTGTTCAGCGACGGAGACATCCTTGGAGCCACCTTGGACAGAAACGGACTGCGCCCCAGCCGCTACTACATCACAAGCGACAACAACTTGATTCTTTCCAGCGAAGTCGGCGTCTTGGACATACCGGAAGAAAAAATCGTAAAAAAATCGCGCCTTATGCCCGGCCGCATTTTGCTTGTGGACACAATCCAAAAGCGCGTGATTTCCGACCAAGAATGCAAGGACACCTTTGCCGACCAATTCCCCTACGGCGAATGGCTGGACAAAAATCTTTTGCAGCTTCACGACCTTAAGATTCCAAACAAAAAAATTCCTGTTTACACCCAAAGCGAGCGCGACATTATGTACCGCGCTTTTGGCTGGAATTACGAAGACGTAAACGAAATGATTTTGCCGATGGCGCAAAACGGCGTAGAGCCCACGGCCTCGATGGGCGTTGACACTCCGCTTGCCGTCTTGTCAGAAAAACATCCGCCGCTATTCAGCTACTTTAAGCAGCTTTTCGCGCAAGTAACAAATCCGCCGATCGACTCCTTGCGAGAAAAAATCGTCACCGACACAACGGTTTATGTTGGAAGCGACGGCAACTTGCTTGAGCCAAAAGACTCCAACTGCAAGGTTTTGCAAATCAACAATCCGATTTTGACCGGCGTTGACATGATAAAAATCAAGGCCTTGGACAAGCCTGGACTCAAGGCAAGCGTCGTTCCGATTTTGTACTACAAGAACACTTCGCTCAAAGAAGCGATCGACGGCGTCTTTAACGAAATCGAAAAATGCTACCACGCCGGAAGCGACATCATCATTCTTTCGGACAGAGGCGTTGACGAAAGCCACGTTGCCATTCCGTCCCTCTTGGCGGTGTCAGCGGTGGAACAGTATCTTATCCGCGCAAAAAAGAGAACAAAGATTTCAATCATTTTGGAAAGCGGCGAAATCCGCGACGTTCACCAGGCCGCGATGATTTTGGGCTACGGAGCGCGCGCGATTAACCCCTACTTGGCCCACGAATGCATCGCCGAGTTGATCGACCAAAAGCTTTTGGACAAAGACTACCACACGGCCATCGACGATTACAACAAAGCCTTGCTTAACGGCATCGTAAAAATCGCGGCAAAAATGGGAATCTCTTGCGTCCAGTCTTACCAATCCGCGCAAATCTTTGAGGCGGTTGGAATCAGCAAGGAAGTCATCGACACTTACTTTACAAACACAGTAAGCCGAATCGGCGGAATCACCCTTAAGGAAATCGAAGAGGACGCCAACTTCCACCACAACCGCGCCTTTGACCCGCTTGGCCTTACGGTAAATCCGCACTTGGATTCAGTGGGCATCCACAAAATGCGCCGCGGCCCAACTTGCGAAGACCACCTTTACAGCCCAGAGACAATCATCGCCTTGCAGCAAGCGGCGCAGAACGGCGACTACGCTCGCTTTAAGGAATACACGGCGCTTGTTGACGACGTAAAAAGGCCGCACACGTTGCGAAGCCTCTTTGAATTTAAGTTTGAGCCTGGAAAGGAAATTCCGATCGACCAAGTTGAAAGCGTTGAAGAAATCGTAAAGCGCTTTAAGACTGGAGCGATGAGCTACGGTTCCATCAGCGAAGAAGCCCACAAGTGCATGGCCGCCGCGATGAACCACCTTGGCGGAAAGTCCAACTCCGGCGAAGGCGGCGAAAAGCCAGAGCGCCTTGGAACGGAATACAACAGCGCGATAAAGCAAGTTGCCTCAGGCCGCTTTGGAGTTACAGAAGAATACCTTTTGAGCGCCAAAGAAATCCAAATCAAAATGGCGCAAGGAGCCAAGCCCGGCGAAGGCGGCCACCTTCCCGGAAAGAAAGTTTATCCTTGGATCGCAAAGACCCGCTACGCGACGCCCGGCGTTTCATTGATTTCGCCTCCGCCGCACCACGACATCTATTCCATCGAAGACTTGGCGCAATTGATTTACGACCTTAAAAACGCAAACCGCGACGCCCGCATCAGCGTAAAGCTTGTCAGCGAAGCCGGAGTCGGAACGATCGCTGCCGGCGTCGCCAAAGCCGGAGCTCAAGTAATTTTGATCAGCGGCCACGACGGCGGAACGGGAGCCGCGCCGATTTCTTCAATCCATCACGCTGGTCTTCCTTGGGAATTGGGCTTGGCTGAGACCCACCAAACCTTGATCCAAAACGGCTTGCGCAGCAAAGTTCGAATCGAAACGGACGGAAAATTGATGAGCGGCCGCGACGTTGTCATCGCCGCGATTTTGGGCGCGGAAGAATTTGGCTTTGCAACCGCTCCCCTTATAACGATGGGCTGCGCGATGATGCGCGCCTGCCAAAAGGACACTTGCCCCTTTGGAGTTGCCACGCAAAGCGAAGAGCTCCGCAAGCGCTTTAAGGGAAAGCCCGAATACGTCGAGAACTTTATGAAGTTCATCGCGCAAGAAGTCCGCGAGTACATGGCAAAGTTTGGAGTAAAGAGCCTTGACGAGTTGGTCGGCCGAAGCGACCTTTTGGGCGTAAAGCAAAACCCCGCCGGCGGACGAGCAAAGCTTATCGACGTTTCAAGAATTCTTGGAAACGCCGCCGAGCTTTCCGGCGACAAGTGCCACTTTGTTCCCGCCGACGTTTACGACTTTAAGCTGCAAAAAACTTTGGACGAAAAGACGCTCCTTAAAGAGTTTGAAAGCGGTTCATTTGACACAATAAAAGTCCAGAGCCAGGACAGAACTTTTGGAACGATTTTGGGAAGCGTAATCCAAAAAACTTTTGGCGGAAAAATCGACGCGCAAAAATACGTCGTCAACTGCCAGGGCGGCGGCGGCCAATCATTCGGCGCCTTCATTCCAAAAGGCTTGGCTCTAAAGTTGGAAGGCGATTCAAACGACTACTTTGGAAAAGGCCTTTCGGGCGGAACCTTGGTGGCGCGGCCTCCTAAAAATTCAAAGCTGACGGCCGAAGAAAACATCATCATCGGAAACGTCGCGCTCTTTGGCGCCACAAGCGGCGAGGCTTACATCAACGGAATCGCCGGCGAACGCTTTTGCGCGCGCAACTCCGGCGCCACCGCGGTTGTCGAAGGCTGCGGCGACCACGGTTTGGAATACATGACAGGCGGAACGGCAGTCATCCTTGGACCGACTGGAAGAAACCTTGCGGCCGGAATGAGCGGCGGCGTGGCTTACGTTCTTGACCAAAAGCGCGACTTGTACAAGCGCGTAAACAAAGAGCTTGTTAGCATGGAAGAAGTTACGGACCAGCGCGACAAAGAAATTTTGCGCGGCCTTGTCCAAAAGCACTTTGACCAAACCGGCTCGGCCGTCGCCAAGAAAATCTTGGACGACTTTGACGAGGCCGTTTCAAAGTTCAAGAAAATTATTCCAAACGACTACAAGCGAATGTTGGAAGAAATAGCCAAGAGCGAAGAAAAAGGCCGCAGCTACGACGAAGCGGTGCTTGAGGCCTTTAAGCGGGTCACCGCCAGCGCCTAATTTCGCTCCGCCAAATTGACGAGCCATCGCTCCTTCTTTAACCACCAAGAAGCGATGGCTATTTTTGGAAACTCTACGGCCTTGACGATCGCGTACATCGCCACAGGCCCGATTGCCGTAAACTTTGCCATTAAAATGACTCCGGGAAGCGCGATAAAAAGATGGCCCACGCCGTCAACCAACATTCCCATCATCGTGTCGCCGCCGGAGCGGCTTACGCTAAACTGAGCGTTTATGTAAACCCAGGCCGGCATGTAAAGCGCCGTCACTAAAACCATTTGCTTGCAAATGCCTTGCGCCTGTCCGCTTAAATTCTTAAAGACGTGCGGAACAAGCAAAATCGTCGCCAAGCCAACTCCGGTCATCATCACGCCAAAAACATTGGCGCCGTTTAAAAGCCAGACTTTTTCTTGCCGCGCTTTTTCAAGCTCGCCGCGGCCAAGGCGCTTTCCAAGGATTACGCCGGTGGCCGTTATGATTCCGCTAAAGGCCACAAAGAAAAGGTTCGCTATGGCAAAGCTCGCGCTCATGCCGGAAACGACTTCCGAGCCGCCGCGGCCGTTGTACAAAGCGGTAGAAACAGTTTCAACAATCGCCCAAAGCATTTCGCTGCAAGCGGACATCGCGGCCCTCGCGCAAATCTCGCGGTAAAGCTTAAAGTTCACGCGCAGCATGTCCATAAGGCCAATCGCAAAGGGCGGCTTTTTTACGATCATGTAAACGACAAAGCAAAGCATTTCGACGCCGCGCGCGATTACCGTCGCGAGCGCCGCTCCCCTAACCTCAAGGCGAGGCGCGCCCAAATGCCCGTAAATGAGAACCCAGTTAAAGAAAGTGTTGACCACAGTGGCCGCGATTGAAATCACAAGCGGAACTTTAACCTCGCCGATTTCGCGCAAGGAAGAAGCGATGACGCTGGCCACGACAATCGGAATTCCTGTAAAGGCGATTATCCAAATGTACTGCTGTCCTTGGTCCAAAATTGCGCCGGCCTGCGAGTTTCCCTTTACCATAAAAGAAAGCGCGAACCTTGGAAGGCCTAAGCAAACGGCCATAAAAACCGCCGCCGCAAAAAGGCCGAACCAAAGCTTAAAGCAAAAGGATTGGCGCATTCCGTCCTTGTCTTCCGCTCCCGAAAACTGCGTCATGAAAATGCCAGCCGCAGTGCAAATAGTTGACACAAGGACGATGAAAAGAAAAATGATTTGCCCGCTGATGTTTACGCCCGACATCTTTACGTCGCCCAAGCCGGCCACCATAAAATTGTCGATAAGCGAAACGAGGTTTTGCACCAAAAGCTGAGCCATCACAGGCACGGCGATTTTTAGCGCCTTTCCATAAAAGGCCGCGGGGCCAAAGCGGTTGATTGTCACGCCAATAATTCCTCGGCCAGCGATTCAAGCGCCGCAATGTCGGCGTCCTTCATCGCGATTTTTATTGAGACTTTTGTTTTGGCAAAAGTTATGTCTTGGCTTTGCTCGAACATCGCGGACATTGCCTTTGCCGCGGCCGGCGCCCAAGAGCCGTTTTCGATAAAGGCAACCTTTCGTTTTTGATAGTTGCGGCTTGTCAAATGCTGGATGAACTCGCGCGCGGCCGGAAAGGCTCCGCCGTTGTAGGTCGGCGAGGCGATGACAAGAGTTCCGTACCTAAAGGCGTCCTCAACGCATTCGTATATGTCCTCGCGCGCCAAGTCAAAGAGCGCCACTTTTGGACAGCCCTTGTCCTTAAGGATTTGCGCGAGCTTTTGCGCGGCCTCTCGCGTGTGCCCGTAAACCGAAGCGTAGGCCACGGCAACGCCTGGAGTTTCCACGCCGTAGCTTGACCAAGTGTTGTACTGTTCTATGTAGTGGCCCAAGTCCTTGTCAAGGACAGGTCCGTGCAAGGGGCAGATTTTTTGAATGTCAAAGGCCGCGGCTTTTTTTAGCAAGGCCTGAACCGCCTGGCCGAATTTTCCTACGATTCCAAAATAGTAGCGGCGGGCCTCGCAGTCCCAGCCTTCTGGGTCGTCGTAGTCGAGCGCGCCGAATTTGCCAAAGGCGTCCGCGCTAAAAAGAATCTTGTCCGCCTCGTCGTAAGTCATAACGACTTCCGGCCAGTGGACGTTCGGCGCGGAAATGAACTTTAGCTTGCGGTCTCCAAGGTCAAGCTCGCTTGAGTCAGAAACGACAATTTGCCTGTCGGAAAAATCTTCCTCAAACATGTTCCTCATCATCGCAAAGGCGATTTTTGAAGAAACGATTTTTGCCTCTGGATATTTTTTGGCAAAGGCCAAGACGCCCGCCGAGTGGTCCATTTCCATATGCTGAACGACAAGAAAATCCGGCGCCTTGCTGCCAAGCGCCGACTGAATGTTCGAGAGCCAAGCGTCAACAAAATTCGCGTCCACGCTGTCCATGACGCAAACTTTTTGGCCGACGACGGCGTAGGAATTGTAGGCCATTCCGCCGGGAACCTCAAACTGCCCCTCAAACAAGTCAATGTCGTGGTCGTCAACTCCAACGTATTTTACAGAATCGCAAATTGTCATGCCGTTCCTCCAAAAAATGATTGGTTCATTTTAGCGCGAAAAAGCCCTTGACACAAGAGCGATTTTTTTGTAGCATAAAAAAACATTCGCGCGATTAGCTCAGTTGGTTAGAGTACAAGCATGACACGCTTGGGGTCACTAGTTCGATTCCAGTATCGCGCACAAAAAAAAAGGAGCCGCAAGGCTCCTTTTTTTTATGGTTTGCAGAAAGGCGCGGCAAAGGCGGATCACTTTTGCTCGCCGGCCCTGATTTCCACGCGGCAAAGCTGAACATCGTCTCCAAACTCGCGGCGCAAGACCTCTTGGGCTTGGTCGTAGTTGTCGCGAACGTAAATCTTTGTCACGTGAAAGTCCGAGCCTTCCAAGTGGTACTCAAAGTCTCCGACATAGACAAATTTTTCTCCCTTGGGAACCGAGGCCTCAAAACGGAACGGAAGGTAAATCTCAAAGTTGGGGTCGCTGTAAAAGCGCCACTTGATTGGCCAGGCGGAAGAGAGGACGCCTTTTTTTACCTTTTGCTTTGACAAAAAATACTGTCCAGGCTCGTATTCGCCAAACTTTCCGTTATTGCTCTTTTTAACGCTTCCCCAAAAAAGACTGGCGTATTCTTCATAAGCGTCGCCGTAAACGACATAGGTGTCGCTTTTGGAAAAGTCAGTCACGCCCCAAGTCTTTGCGTAAAAGTCAAAGTTTTCGTCGTCGACTTTCACGGTGGCGGAGCCGACCATAATGACTTCGTTAAAGCCAAGCGACTCCTGCTTTTTTTTGCTGTCGCTTTTTTTGGAGCCGTAAACTTCAGCGGCGTATGTGGCGGAACAAATCGCAAGGGCCGCAAAGGCAAGCGCAATAAGTTTTTTCATATCCGTTCCTTAAAAATTATTTTTTCTCGGCTTCGGCGGGAGCGGCCTCTGCGGGAGTCTCTTCCAAGGGCTCCTCCTTAACCGTGTTCATTTTTTCGATATAAGCGTCAACCCAAGGAGTTCCCTCGTATCGCTTCTTAAACTGCGAGAGGGCTTTTTTGTAAAACTTTTGTATCATCCACTTATTTCCCCAGCGCCATTGATCTATTTTTTGAAGTTGGTATGCCTCGCCTTTTTGCGCGCTATAGGCGACGCTGTCTCCCCAAATCTGTCCATAGCAATAAACGCCAGGCTCTGTCGGGATGTCCAAAACCAAAACTTGCTGATTGGGCTTAAAGTCCATATCCCAAACATAGCGGACTGTTCCGCCTGAACTGGAGCCTTTCATTTTTGTGAGCATGTAGCGGGAACCGGGCTTAACAGGCTTAAAGAAAACCCATCCTGTGGATTCGTAATAGTATTCGTATTTTTGCTCGTCAGGATCAAACTTGGGGTTGATTTGTTTGAACTCCATAAGTTCGTTTCCCATGTTGTAAAAGAAAATGACAACAGAATTTTCGGGAGTCATGCTTTCGTCATACTTTCCGACAAGGCTCTTGCTAGTCCTAGTCACGCCAGAATTGGCGGAAGCGGCTCCATCACTCTTTTTTGTTCCGAAGGTTTCGGCGGCAAAAGCGACCGAACCAATCGCAATCGCGGCAAGCGCGACGACAAAACTTTTCTTCATATAATTCTCCTCGCCCAAAAACATGGGCCGCCCAAATTTTTGGGCCGTAAAAAACTTGTTCAATGATATTGTTTTCGCGTTCCCTTGTCAATTCACAAACACGGCAAAGCGCGCTATAGTATTGGCATGATATCGATTAAAAACACTTCCAAAACGTCGTACACCTTTTGGGAATACTGGACCTTTTGCCTGGACACGCTGGGATTCACCAAAAAGGCAAAGGCCACGACGGTTTTTCTTTTTGTTTCCGCGACGGCGCTTTTTGTCTTTAAAAGCTTTTTTGTGGACAGATGCGCTTACAGCCAGCTGAACCTTTTTTCCAACATTTATTTTGGAGCGGCGCTGATTTTTGCTTTTCTTTCCGTTCACTATTTTGCATCATGCAAATGCATGTACGATTCCACAAAGCCCTTCCTGACTCCGTCCACAAAATTTGAGCTGCATGAGGACCAAGTGATTTGCCAGGACCCCAACGACTATGTCCACTTGAACAAAAAATTCTTTAAAAAAATCATGTTCAAAAAAGACGCGGTTTACATTTACTATTTGGACAAGGCGGTCTTTGTCCTAAAGCGCTGGTTTGACGCTCCGCAAGACTGGCAGGCCGCCGTTGACTTTATAAAGGCCAACTACGCCGACGGGAGGATAAATGAAGTTTACAATTGAGCGGAAATACAAGCGGCAAGACTTTGAAAAGCTTTACGCCGACGTAAAAAATTGCAGGGGCTATTTTGCGGTCATCGACATGGCCGTCGTCACGCTGCTCTATCTTAGCGTCGCGCTTTGCGCCGCCGTCTCGTTCCTTATAAAAAGCGACAGGCTTATTTTTAACGGAGCGTTGGTTTTAATCCTTGCGGCTTGCAAAACCCACTCAATGCTGAACAAAAGCAAGCACGCAAAAAAATGGGCGGAACGGCAATGGAACATGTTTGCAAAAGATTTTCCCGACACAAAATTTTCTTTTGAAGACGACAAACTTTTTTTGTCAAACGAAATCCAAGACTGGACGGTTTATCCAAAAGACTTTCATTCAGTCTTTTTTGCGGACGACGCCGTTTACATTTACCTTACCCGCGCAATTTGCGTCTATGTCTTTGAATCGGATTTTTCCGGCGCGGACGAGTGGAAAGCCTTTTTGGATTTTGCAAAAGCCAATTACTGCAAAACCAAGCGCGTCTACCACAAAGGCAAGTCCGTTCCGCTCTGCCGTCTTGCCGGCGTTTTAATCGGAGCGGCCTTCTTTGCCGCCGCCGTCCTTTTCGCGTGGGTAAAGTAATTATTAAAACGGAAGACAGCCCCGCCGGAATGGTTGTTAAAGCGCTAAAGTTGCGGCGGCCACCCAACGCTTTCCCTGCCGCTCAAAAATCGTTATGTTGTCAACCGGAAATTCCTCGAACAAATTCATTTCGTTCATCGCCGCAAGAGCCTTTGTCACAACGCCAGCGGGAATGTCGCGGTTTGCCACCGTCGCGTGCGGAGTGAAAGGCCGCCCGTCTTTTTTTGTACAGGCGGGGCAAGCGTTTAGAATCGCCTTAAGGGTCGCGTCGCGCAATTTAGTCCATCGCTCATCGGCGGCCACCTTAGCGAAAATCGTCCTGTCGCCAAACGCGTCAAAGTTTTGGATCTTGGCCGCAAAGCCCAAACCCGCCCCCGCCGCTCCGCTCTCAATCGCAGCCGCCAAATCCTGGGTGGAATACTGTTCCTGCAACCTAAACGGCGGAACCAGCGTCACATGAATCGGAGTCCCATGCCCCGACCTGCACCCATACGCCTCGTTCATATACCGCCTGCAGTCCTCCAGCGTCCCCGTCAAATCATCCGGCAACAACACGCCGACAAAATGCGTCTGCTGCGAAAAAGTGTTTTTGGTCATAGGGGCATTATAGCGCAAGTCGCGGGGCGTGGGGAACTATTCGATTTTTT
>JAEEVR010000031.1 GCA_016290995.1 Treponema sp.
TTTGATCCCCGCAAAAGCTGACGGCTTGGAAAAAGCGCCCGCGGTCGGAAGCGACGTACAGTTTATCTGGAAGCGAAACGGCGAATCGAAAATCACGAAGGTTTTTAAAAACTTGCTTTGAGGAATAATGAAAGACTACATCCTGCTATTGCCAATCATTTTTATTTTTCACGACATGGAAGATATAATCGGCTTTGGACGTTTCTTTAAAAAGAACCCCGACCTGTTCGAGCGATTTCCAAAAGCCACGGCCCCTTACCGCGACTTTAGAACAGCGGGCTTCGCGCTTGCGGTCTACGAAGAATTCATTCCGTTTTTTGGGGTGAGCCTTTTAGCCTATTATTTTCCGAACGAGATTCTTTACGGATTGTGGTTTGGAATTTTCCTTTCGCTCGCCGCGCATCTTTTGATTCACATCGGCCACGCGCTGTACATAAGAAGATACATTCCCTGCGTCGCCACAAGCGCGCTTTGCCTGCCCATAAGCGCCGCGATCATTTACAAGTGCGCGAAGCTCATTACGTTCAACACCGTGACCATAGTTTGCATTCCTTTAGCCTTTGTTCTTATGATTGCAAACTTAAAGTTCGCGCATTTTCTTATGCATTGGTTCAACAAAAAATAATCTTGCGCCGTCCGCGTTTTAGCGCTAGTATAGCCCTATGAACAAATCAGACCTTCTTCAATTTATAGAAAACAGCGCGGACGAATGCGTCGCGCTCCAAAAACTTTTGACATCGCATAAAGCGCTCGCGCCCGAAAACGGCGGCGACGGCGAATGGGAAAAATGCGCGGCCTTGGAAGAATTTTTGCGCGCCCACGGAATAACAAACTTGGAACGCTTTGACGCGCCGGACGAACGCGCCTTGCACGGAAGGCGGCCCAACTTAATCGCGACGATTCCGGGAAAGAAAAAGCCCGTCGCCGCCGGCAGTCTTGGGCTTGCGAACGATTCCGGAGCGATTTGGGTCATCGCGCACATGGACGTAGTCCCGGTCGGAAACTTGGCTGATTGGCAGACCGATCCGTGGACCGTCGTGGAAAAGGACGGAAAGCTTTTTGGCCGCGGAGTCGAGGACAACCAGCAGGGCTTGTGCTCGGCCTTTGCCGCCGCCTGGGCCTTTGTGGCCAACAAGGTCCAGCCGGAACGAACGTTAAAACTTTTGTTCGCGGCCGATGAAGAAGTCGGAAGCAAATACGGAATGATTTGGCTCTTAAAAAACCACCCGGAGCTTTTTAGCAAAAAAGACTTTTTTGTAATCCCCGACGGCGGCGATCCTTTGGGCCAGACAATCGAAGTCGCCGAAAAAAACGTCTTGTGGGTCCAGTTCACCGTAAGCGGAAAGCAGTGCCACGGCTCCAGGCCCGACGAAGGACTCAACGCTTGCCTTGCCGCCAACCGTTTGAGCGTCGCGCTTTATGAGGGCTTGCATAAAAAGTTTGACGCAAGGGACGATTTGTTTGAGCCGGCCACTTGCACCTTTGAGCCGACCAAGCGCGACGCGAACGTTGCGGGCGTGAACATAATTCCGGGAAGCGACGTTTTTTGCTTTGATTGCCGCGTTCTTCCGCGCTATAAAAATGAAGAAGTTTTGGAAGAGATAAAAAAGATTGTCGCGGAAGAGGAAAAATTCTCGGGCGTAAAAGTGTCGTTCGATCTTTTGCAAAACGCGCAGTCAAAAGCCACCGACAAAAACGCTCCGGTCGTCAAGGCGCTTGCCTCCGCCATAAAAGAGGCGCAGGGCCTTGAGGCAAAGACAATCGGAATTGGCGGAGGAACGGTTGCCGCAGAGCTTAGAAACCTTGGCTACGATTGCGTGGTTTGGAGCAGCCTTGACGAGACGGCGCACATGCCCAACGAATACTGCGTGATAAGCAGCATGACGCGAGACGCAAAGACGCTCGCGCTGTTGTTCGGTGCGCCGCAGTCCTAGGCTTGCCAGCAATCTTATTGCCACTATCTAATTTTAAAGAAAATTCCCAGCGTAAAGATTGTGACCAAAAGCTGGACAATCAAAAACTTGAGCAAGACTTGAGTGGGCGACCAGCCAAGATTTTTTCGAACATGGTCGTGCAAAGGAAAGCGCACGTTTGAAAAAATCTTAATCTTAAAGAAGCGCAAGAGCGCGACTTTGATGAGTCCCGTTCCGCCGTTAAGCAAAATCACAAGCGATGTCGCGATAAGGATGAAGGGGTTTCCGGTGGCGAGCACGCAGGCTCCGATAAAAAATCCCAGAGCGCGGCTTCCGGCGTCTCCCATCAAAACGGAGCTTGGGAAGGCGTTGTGCCATAAGTAGCCCATCAGCGTTCCGGCCATCGCAAAAGTCATGATGCCCCACGCCGCTCCTGTCTTTAAGTGCGGAACGAGCAAATACTTTGCGATGTCAACGTGTCCAAGAATGACGTAGAAAATAATTCCAAGCGCCATAAGCGCCACAAGAATCAACGTTGAAGAAAGGCCGTCAACGCCGTCAGTGCAGTTGGTCGTGTTGATCGAAGTCCAAAGCAAAACCGTTCCGACAATCATGTAAAGCCAAAACGGAATCGCGACAGGATTTGTCACAAAGGGGAACCAAAAGCGCACCGCTCCGTCTTCAGAAAACTTTGCAAGGAAAAAGTACATGATGGCGGTAAAGCCCGCGCTCAAAATAAGATCAAGCGCTCCCTTTAAATATTCGCCCCACGAGGTGACGCTGCGGTCGTCCAAAAAGCCGCTAAGCATCGTAAGCCAAGTGAACGCGACGGCGGCCAGCTCCAAGCCGGACATCGGCACGCACAAAAGGCAAACCAAAACAAAAAAAGTTATGAAGACAACGCCGGCGCCGGTGGGCTTTCCTTTGGCCGCCTCGCTGGTGGAGGCAAGCGCGAACTCGCGGCCGCGGTCGTGCGGCAACAAGTTGTAAAATTTTGGAAGCAACTTTACCGAGCACACAAAGCCCAAGTAAAGCGAAACGCTGATTAAAACCGCGTATGACTGCAAAAGACGCGCGGGACCAAAGTTAAACGCGTCCTGCAAGTATCGGCCCAAGTACCAAAGCATAATTACTTCGCCAAATATTCGTTGATGCTGGCGGCGGCTTTGCGGCCTTCGCCCATTGCAAGAATAACCGTAGCGGCGCCCAAAACGATGTCGCCGCCCGCCCAAACTTTTGTCATGCTGGTGGCCTGCTTTTCGTCAACCAAAATGTGGCCGCGCTTGTCAACGTTAATCTCGGGCGTGGTCTTTGCGATAAGCGGGTTGGAATTGTTTCCAAGCGCGACGATAACGGCGTCGCAAGGAATGTCGTGCTCGCTTCCCTTAATGGCAACCGGAGAGCGGCGGCCTGATTCGTCGGGCTCGCCAAGCTCGTAGCTCAAAGCCTTAAGGCCTGTAACGCGGCCCTCTTCGGCGCTGCCCAAAATCTCGACGGGGTTTTCCAAGAAGCGGAACTCGACGCCTTCTTCTTCGGCGTGCTCAACTTCTTCGGCGCGGGCGGGCATTTCGGCGCGGGTGCGGCGGTAAACTACGTAAACCTTTTCAGCGCCTAGTCTCAAGGCCATGCGGGCCGCGTCCATCGCGACGTTTCCGCCGCCGCAAACTACAACCGTCTTGGCTTCGTAGTAAGGCGTGTCGGCCTTTCCTTTTTCGTAGGCCTTCATCAAGTTGGCGCGAGTCAAATATTCGTTGGCGCTGAATACGCCGATGTAGTTTTCGCCGGGAATGTTAAAGAACTTTGGAAGTCCGGCTCCCGTTCCTACAAAAGCGGCGTCAAAGCCTTTTTCTGTCAATATCTGCTGGATCGAAGAAGTGCGTCCGACCAAAAAGTTCATCTCAAATTTAACGCCCATCTTCTTAAGGTTTTCAACTTCTTTGGCAACGATGTCTTTGGGAAGGCGGAACTCAGGAATTCCGTAAACCATAACTCCGCCCGCCTTGTGGAAGGCTTCAAAGACTGTAACGTCGTGGCCTGCTCGGCGGCAGTCAGCGGCGACTGTAAGGCCTGCGGGGCCGGAACCGATAACGGCCACTTTCTTTCCCGTCGCGGCCGCGATAGCGGGAACTGAAACCATATTGTTCTCGCGTTCCCAGTCGGCCACAAAGCGCTCCAAGCGTCCGATGCTAACGGCCTTTTCGGCTGACTTGTAAACTTTTCCTACCGTGCATTCGCCCTGGCACTGCTTTTCCTGCGGACAAACGCGGCCGCAAATGGCGG
Organism: Treponema sp.; assembly: GCA_016290995.1. GTDB lineage: Bacteria > Spirochaetota > Spirochaetia > Treponematales > Treponemataceae > Treponema_D. The sequence goes on from JAEEVR010000031.1 coordinate 4,194, forward strand.
GCAAAAGGTTTGTTTCTTTGATAGCGTCAACGGCGGCCTTAAAGTCTCCCTTGGCCACGCTGGCGACAAAGCGCGGAATCTGAACGTTGACCGGGCAGCCCTTTACGCAAGGCTGGTTCTTGCACTGAAGGCAGCGGTTGGCTTCGACCATCGCCTGCTCTTTTGTGTAGCCCAGCGCTACTTCGCTCATCTGGCGGGCGCGAACAAGCGGCTCGCCTGTGGGCATTATCTGCAAGGGAATCGCCATGCGGTCTTTGTTTGCAAGCGAGTCCAACTTGTCCTTTATTTTGTTCCATTCGTCAAGGCCGGTCTGTGTCAAAGCCTCTTTTGAAATATGTTCTGCCATTTTATTACCTACCTAAAATTAGTTGAGTCCGATTTTGCACTTGTGGAACGCTTCGGTTTCCTGCGGCTTAAACGACTTCATTCTCATCATCATGTTGTCCCAGTCAACCTGGTGGCCGTCAAAGTCCGGGCCGTCAACGCAAACAAACTTTGTCTCGCCGCCAACGCTGACGCGGCAGCCGCCGCACATTCCCGTTCCGTCAATCATAATCGTGTTGAGCGAAACGACAGCCGGAACGTTGTACTTTTCCGCCGTCTTGCAAGCGAACTTCATCATTATCGGAGGTCCAATCGCGATCATCAAGGCAGGCGGAACGTCGCTCTGGCAAAGGCGCTCAAGCGGAATTGTGGTAACGCCCTTCTCGCCCGCGCTTCCGTCGTCGGTCGTGATGATAACTTCGTCGCAAACGGCCTTCATCTCGTCAACGAAAATCAGCAAATCTTTTGTGCGAGCGCCTTCGATCAAAATTACCTTGTTGCCCGCTTCCTTCAAAGCCTGAACGATAGGATAAAGCGGAGCGGTTCCAAAGCCGCCGCCAACGCAAACGACAGGACCGTCGTACTTTTTGATTTCGCTGGGAGTTCCCAAGGGGCCAAGAACGCCGCCAAGGTAGTCGCCTTCTTTCAACTGCGAAAGCTTGTATGTGGACGCGCCAACCGGCTGGAAGGCGATGGCAACCCAGCCCTCCTCGGCGTTGGCGTCTGCGATTGTGAGCGGGATGCGCTCGGTCAAGTCTTGGTCAACCTGAACGATAAGGAACTGGCCGGCCTTGCGGTTTTTGGCAATGTCCGGCGCCTCAAATTTCATGTAGTAAACGACTTCAGAAAGCTGTCTCTTTTCGATAATTTTGTTCATAGCTCTTCCTTGAGCGCCGTTTGGCGTTCAGCGAATCTAAATTTTATTAATTATACTGAAAAGAAGGCTCAAAGTCAACGAGCGTTCGCGCTCGGCACGGCTACCAGCCAAGCTTTACGGCGGCGGAGGCGCAGAGACCCTCGCCCTTAAAGGACTGGATAAATGTCGGGCTGCAAACGGCGGCGGCGATGTCAAATTCGATGGCCCTAAAGTTAAGCATGATGCCTACGCTGTGCGCAAAGATTTTCTTTGTGTATTCGGTGGAAAGGTTCAAGCCGAACATGCCGATTCCGACGATTTCTACGCCCAAGCGGTATTCGGGATAAACGCTCTTAATGCTAAAGTCTTTTCCAAAGGGATTGCGGAAGGCAAGGCCGGCCGAACCGCGCAAGGTAAGCCATTTGCCCACCGGCCGCCAAGCGCACTCCGCGCCCAAGCGCATCGGGCGGTTTACCGTATAGTTTGTGTCGGAATAAACCGCGTCGGTAATTTCGGCGTTCTTTTCAAACTTGCTGTCGTCGGTGATCACGCGCATAATGGAATCGCACTGCGCCGAAAGCGTCGCGTTGGCGGTTACCTTTCCTTTTAGGCGGGCGGGAACGATTGGAATGTTGGCGTAGCCGCCGACATCCAAGCTGTCAAACAAGGGGTATTCAACCAAGGCGCTTATGTCAACGCCGGCGGCCCGCGCCAGATCCTGGCCGATGTTTTTTGTGTCAAAGTCTTTAAGAAAATCCGTGGAAATCGTTCCGTTTTTTACAATGTCCTTGTATTTTCCGACTGTGTAAAATTCAATGGGAGCTGAAGCGCTAATCGTAACCGAGCCGTCGTTGCCGTTAACGGCGCGGGCCTTTACGGTTGTTGAAGGCGCGTAAAAAATCGGAGCGAAGCAAGCCGGCGCGACCTTGACTCGCCACTTGCCTACGTTAAACCTTACCGGAACGCTGAACGAAACGAATGATTCCGCCCAAACGTTTCCTTCGGCCGTGTATTCTTCTCCAGGCCTGATTCCGCTTCCCAAAATGTCGAACAACTCTTTTGAAATGTTAAGGTTGGCCGAATATTCCGTATTGGCGTGGAAGCCAAAGCCAAACTTTTTAAAGTTAAAGTCCAAGTGAACGTCGTCCGCTTCCCAAAGATAAGCCCTAAAGCCGGATTTTGGAAGGCTTGACGAAATGCTTTTTAAGTCGAGGACAAGATTCTTTTTAAAGATGTCGGCAAGCGGCATTGCGTTTTGCGCGGCCAACACGTCTACGCCCACTCCAAGCTCAACGTAGCGGCGGGCCGGATACAGTTCCGCAAAAAGAGAGGAAAGGCAAAGCGTTAAAACTACGAACAATAATTTTTTCATATCCGCCCTCCCCCTATTTAATCAAGTCCTTGATGTCAATCGGACTGTTCTCGTCAAGCTTTAGCGTAATGACGGGACTGATTCCAAGCGCCGTGGGCGATTCCACCGCGTGGCGCCAAACCTTAAGCTCAACGTCCTTGGCGACTGTAAGCGTCATCTTGGGCTTAAAGAAATGCGTCAATACTTTTTGAATTTCGTCCGGCTTAAAGTCAACCACGTCGTCGCTTTGGTTGTTTCCGGTAACATGAAGCGTTCTTGTAATTCCAGAATACTGCGCCGCGTTGGGTTCGCCGGCATGAGTGTCGTCGATATCAATCGTAGCTTCCAAGCCGTCAAGCGCGGAGTTTATCAAATTGTAGTTGATGCGCAAATACTTTATGGAGCTGGCGTTGTCTTCATAGTCCTTGGTTTTTGAAACGTCGCTGCGGTCAAGCAAGTCGTCCTTGTCGTCAACGTCCATATTGGCAAGGCCGTAAAGGTCCATCGTCGTTGAATTCTTGGTCTTAAAATGCAAGGGCAAGACGGCCGCCATCTCAACCGCGATGTCGCAAGTGTCGGAAGAAGACATGCTGTCAAGCCTGGCCTTGTACAAATCGACAACCGATCCGCCCGAAGCAGAAATGTTGTAGTTTACTTTTAAATTCGCGGCGCGCTTGTTTAAGACATCGGCTATGTCTTTGTAAAAACTATAGTCAGTTCCTATTGTCTCAAACTTCTTTGTAACAACTTTGTCCAACGGAGGCCACAGCATCGGCTCGCAAAGCGAAAGTGTTTCAGCCGCGCTGCTTGAACCAACGACGTATTCAGTTTTTGAGGTTGAAGACTCCGTGTAAGTCAAGTAAATTTTTCCGTCAAAAGTAATGCCGCTAACCAAGTCCGCCAAAGCGCCGACCGGCTTTTGGACCAAGAAATAAACAGGAAGCGATACAAGCTCGCTGTTGTCTATCAATCTTTTCATTTCGGGATTGTCGATTTCCTTAAGCATTTCGTCAATCGAAAAATCCGACAAGTCGCTTTCGTCGGTAACAGAGTCAAGGCTGTTCAACTTCAAGCCAACTCTGTCCCAATCCATTAGGACTTCGGAATCGCTTATGGCGATTTTGTATGTCGAGCCCATCGCAAGGTTTGTAAACTTTTGGGTTGGCGAAAGCTTTACATAAAAGTCTATGTAATCGCCGGCGGACAAGGTTCCCTCAACATCTATCGGAGTAAACTCCGCAAACGAAATCGCGTTTTTGGACTGGTTTCCTTTGGCGGGAATTTTGACGTCGCTAGCGGAGACGCTCTCTCCGTTGACATACATTCCGTCGGTCGAGTCGATTCCAAAAGTGGTTGACTTGATTTCAAGCGCGATGTCGTTTCCTGCCGGGAACGAGTTTACAACGTTAAACTTTACGCCCTTTCCTTTGCCCTTTGTTGTCGTGATGTTTCCGCCAGCGTCGCTCTTGTAATAGTAGCCGTCTGGTGTCGTTGGCTGCTGGCCAAAGTACATCGTCGTCACATACTTTACCATGTCTTCGGAAACTTTCGGGTCGCTGGCACTTAAGGGTGTGGAGGGAATCTGAAAGCCGCCGTATTGCGTCATGTCGATTACGACTTCATCAAGCTCTTCCACTACGATGGAAAAAGTCAAAGTTCCTGTTCCAGTGATCGTTCCAGACTGCTTTGTCAACGTTCCGCCTACAGTAACTTGGCTTGCGGGAATCGTTATGTATGCGTTGGCCAAATCCAACTTTTTGTCGATTAGATAAGTTCCCGTTCCGCCACCCGCGTCAAAATCGCTTGCGGCGTACACTTGCGTTCCAGCCTCGTTTTTTGCAACGCCGACCAAACTAAAGTCGGTAATATCGTATTCCGCTCCGCTTCCTGTGGCGCGGACAATAACCGAGCCTTTTTTTATTTTGGCGGATTTTATCGACGACTCAAGCGTAACGTTGGCCGTCAAATTTGGCAATGTGATCGGAGCGGCGCCAGGATCGCCGGGAATCGGAAGCGACTGCGAAATTGAAACCGTCGGAATCGCAATCGTCGCCTCAAAGTCCATGCCGGCGTTGAGGTAATTGTCAAAATCCATGTCGTCTATGTACTTTCCAACGTCAATCTGAACGTCGTAAAGCTTTCTGTGAAGCAGGTATTTTAGCGTGGCGTCGCTTGGATTGGGAACGTATTTGTAAACGTCGGCTTCGGCTTTTTGGCTGATTTCGTCAAGCATTTTCGTTCCAAGCTTTTCGGTAAGGTCAAAATATTTTTGGCCCAAGGCGCCGGAATATTCTGCGCTGGTCTTTATTGAAACTTTTTCTGGAATGGAAAGCCCCGAAAAGTTCCCGCAAGAAAAAAAGAGCAAGCTAATGATTGTGGCGGCGCAAAAAATCGGCGCCCGCGCGTATTTGTTCATAGTAGAACATTGTAGCGCAAGCGCCGTAAAAAAGCAAGGAATTCCTTGGAGAAAATGGAGATTCTATTTTTTTAACAAGGCTGCGAAGGGATTGTACATCATGCCGTCGTCGCTGCCTTGGTACTCGCGCTTTTCGCGGCGGGGGCCGTTTTGATCGCGCTTAAAGTCGCCGCCGTGGAGGTTAGCGCCAGAAGCGCCGCCCTTCTTTACGACCACGACTTTTTTGCCGCCGGCGCCAGTTCCCGCTCCGCCTGCCGTTCCGCGAACCTTTGACTTTTCGTCAGTGCCCGCGCGGCTTGCGGCGTCGCTCTTAAGCGAAAGGCTGATGCGGCGCCTGTCCATATCCAAGTTCAAAATCGTAAACTCGTGAACGTCGCCTACCTTTACCACTTCCATCGGATCTTTTACAAAGTTGTCGCTAAGCTCGCTTACGTGAATCAAGCCAGTCTCGTGGAGGCCGATGTCAACAAAGGCGCCAAAGTCAACGACGTTGCGGATTTTTCCTGTCACCTTCATGCCGGGCTTAAGGTCTTCAAAAGCGACGACGCCCTTTTGCATAATCGGAGCCGGGTAATCGGCGCGCGGGTCGCGGTTGGGTTTTTGGAGCTCGTCAACGATGTCGTTGAGCGTAGTCTCGCCGACAGAATATTTTTCTTCCAACTTTTTCTTCAAGTCGGCGGAGATTTTTTCTTTGTTCTGGACAAGCGGCAAAAGCTCGCGCGCCAGCTCGTAGTTTTCAGGGTGAACCCAAGTGTTGTCCAAGGGGTCGGAACTTTCGGCGATTTTCAAAAAGCCCGCGCACTGCTCAAAGGCTTTTGGTCCAAGGCCGGGAACTTTCTTTAGGTCCTCGCGGCTTGTAATCTTTCCGTTGGCGTCGCGATAGGCTACGATTTTTTTTGCCGTTCCGCTTGTGATGCCAGAAACGTATTTTAGCAAAGAGTAGCTGGCCGTGTTCAAGTTCACGCCGACTTGGTTTACGACCGAGCCGACAACTTCGTCAAGCGCGTCGCCAAGCTTTTTTTGGTTTACGTCGTGCTGGTAAAGGCCTACGCCTATCGCTTTTGGGTCAATCTTAACAAGCTCGGCAAGCGGGTCCTGCAAACGGCGGCCCATGCTGATGGCGCCGCGAATCGTAAGGTCAAGGTCGGGGAATTCTTCGCGCGCGATGTCGCTGGCGGAGTATACCGACGCGCCGCTTTCGTCGACGACCGTGTACTGAACGTCCTTGTAGTTTTCGCTGATTACTTTGCTTACAATCGCCTGAACTTCCTGGCTGCCCGTTCCGTTTCCCACGGCGACAACCTGAATGTCGTACTTGTCAATCGCGTCGCAAATTTGCTTGTAAGAGTCTTCGGGGCTTTGAACTTGGAAAATCTTAAAGTAGCCCAAGTATTTTCCTGTTTCGTCAAGCGCCGCGCACTTTGTTCCAGTGCGGATGCCGGGGTCGATTCCCAAAACGCGGCTGCCTTTAATCGGCTGCTGCATCAAAAGGTTCTTTAGGTTTTCGCTAAAGACGCTGATGCCGTGAACGTCGGCCTCGTCGGCTTCGTCGCTGCGGATTTCGCGAACGACGGCGGGGCTTAGAAGGCGAACCAAGCCGTCCTCAATCGCGGCCTTGTGGTAGTCGTTGTGAATCTTGGCGCGCTTTTGGAGCATGGCGACAGCGTCGTCAACGGGAACGTCAATCGTAACGTCAAGCGCTCCTTCGCGCTCGCCGCGGTTGATGGCAAGAATGCGGTGGGGCTTGAGTTCCGCCAAAGGCTCGCTGTAATCCCAGTACATTTTATAGGTGGAAGTTTTTTCAACGTCCTCGGCCTTTTGTCCTTCTGCGACGATTCCCTTTGTTACAATCGTTCCGCCCTGAATGTACAAGTCATGAACAGCGGCGCGGTTGTCTGTGTCCTGCGATACTCGCTCGGCGATGATGTCCTTGGCTCCGTCCAAAGCGTCCTGTACTGTGGGAACGTTGAGCGCGGGGTCTTCCGCGTCGGTCTTTACGAACTCTTTCGCTTTTTCTTCGAGAGCGGCGTCGTCCAATTCAAGCATCGCGTCGGCAAGCGCGTCCAAGCCTTTTTCGATGGCGACCATTCCGCGGGTCTTCTTTTTCTTTTTGAACGGAGCCCAAAGGTCTTCAAGCTCGCTCAAAGTCTTGGCGCCCATCGCGGCGTTGTAAAGGCTTTCGGTCAATTTGTTTTGCGCGAAAATTCCTTTTACGATTTCCAAGCGGCGCTCTTCCAAATTTTTGTAGCTGGTGTAAAGATGGTCGCTTTCGCGGACTTGCAATTCGTCAAGCGAGCCGTGGCGCTCCTTGCGGTAGCGCGCGATAAAGGGAATGGTGCAGCCTTCGGCCACCAAAGAAATTACGGCGCTGACTTGCTGAACCTTTATGTTCAACTCCTCGGCGACGCGCTTCATGATTTCAACTTCGTTTACGCTAAGAGCGTCGATTGTTTCTTGTGTGAATTCCATAAAAAAATAATCCCACCTATTTTTGATAAGTGGGATTATTCTATTGAAATTGAAATGTCAGGTCAAGGGCGTTCGCCAAAAACGGCTTACCGCCATTCAAAGGCATACTTTAACGCCACCCAGCCATACGATTCGTTTTTAATATGATCATAGAAAGTTTTTCTTCCTGATTCTCCGTAGCCGACAATCTTTACCGTGTTGTCTTCTTGGAAAGACCAAGAGTCTGTATTCTTGTCATACTGTAGATACAGCGTAAGGCTTCCAACAACGTCGTCATCGGATCCAACGTCATATTCAGAAACGGAAATGTTGATATATATGCGATGGTCTTCGTTTCTTGTGAATTCCTTTGACTCAACCTTAAAGTTGTAACAAGAAGTAGGAGGTTCGCCTGATGTCACTCCCTCAGCGCCATCCCATATAAAGTACTTTCTGCCTTCGGAGGAATCGTCATCCATCTTGACCGGATTGTTGGAATTTTTGTTCAGGCTGTTCAAATCAAAACCGCCATCGCTAGAAAATGTCCAATAATATTGCGGATCGCTTCCGCCGTCCTCATCCTTTACGGCCATAAAATACACTGGATAGAAATAAAGCTTTCCTGTGTCTTTTTTTGTTATCAGAATGTCATCGTTAGTCGCTGCCAGAATCTCATTATAGTAAGGCATCTTTGTATAACTGTCAGCCGAAACTGTCGCGTAGTCAGATTGAGCGTACGCAAACAACTTGAATCTCCAGTTTTCCGCAGGCGTAAATTCTGAAAGAACAAATCCTTGCCTTAAATTTTCAATCTTCAAGAAATATTCGCTTGCTGTGAAACTTGTGATGGATGCTAGGCTGCTGGTTATTTCGTTAATCGAAAGAGTCTTGTCATTAAACGCATCGATATCGCTGCTGCCATCTACGCCACTTCTTATCTTTTTGCAATACAAGACATATCCAGAATAAGCGGTTTCTGTGCCTGCGCTTATTTTCACGTCGGAACGGCTGTCCTTGTAGGCGTCAAATGTAAATGTAACGCTTGGCTTGTTGTTTATCGTTGCCGCGGTCGCCTTAAAGTTTTTGATTCCGTTAAATCGGCTTCTGATTTTTGCGACCGGAACATAATCAACCACCCTGTTATCCCAAGAAGTGATTTTGAGCCAAAGATAGCTTTCGCCGACGGGATTTGCGATGTCCAAAACGCCGTTGAAATTTTTCCAATCCAGGCCGTTAAAAATGGCGGCGTTGGCGTATGTTTTTGCGACGGTGTCATAGGTTGGCGCTATCCATTGGTTAGAAAGCGCGCACGCGACTTTGTTGTACACAATCTTGGCCCTTGCGGCAAGCGTTATTCCGTCATAAATCGAATCCAGTTCAGTAACTTTGTCTTGGCTTAGCGCGCCGCTTGTCTTTATCGTTGTCATATTGGCCGCGCATGTTTGGGACAAATCATAACTAGCGCTGCTGTCGGATTTTGTTATTTTGCAAATATGAATTGCTGTTTCAGTGGATTTTTCAGGTATGTTCGGCTCGGGGTCGACCAAGTCCAAAAGGGCGTCGCCGTCCGTGTCGTCTGTCGAAGGGTTTGTGCGGAAGATTTTTCCGGGATTGTCCTCGCGGCTCCAGCCGTGTATTTCGTTGTAGTCGCTTATACCGTCGCCGTCCGTGTCGATCCTATTGTCGTCGGAAAAATAATTGTTCTCAACGTTAAGCGGAACGTAGTCGTTGTCATTGTCTTCGTCATAAAATATATGGTAATCGGCGCCCGCCCAAAGAGGAATCTGGCTGATGTCGTAGTTGTCGTCTCCAGTCTCAACAACTTGTCCGTCTTCTTTTATGGCCCGTCCGTTGAACATGTCTTCGTAAGTGGCGTTGTTTCTTGTGTACTGCCGCTGGATATACCAGTCGCCGTCAGCGTGGGTCAACGCGGCGGTTCTTTGCTTTATCGTCAAAAGCTGGTTGTTTTGCGTCAAGACCAAGTCTTCGTCAGTAAAGCCCGCGATTGTCTTTAGGCCGTACAAAAGCGAAGGCGTTTTGTAGTTGTCGTCCAAACCGCCGCCATAAGGGTTAAAGATAGTCTTTGTCGAAATCCAATACTTTTCTTCGGGCGGAACCGGCGTATTGGACTTAAACTGCGGGCCGTAGTCTATTCGGACAAACGCGCACTTGGCCTTAACCTTAGTAAGGACTTCGGTAAAGTCTTCCACAACCTTGGCGTCCAATCTGGTGATTGTGTAGTGGTAGCCGGTGACAGAAATGTTAAGCGTCTCTTTTGTGTTGGCTATCGATTCAAATTCCTCGGTCGTAAGGTTTGCGGTAATCGCAAGCTTTCTTGAATCTCCGGGCGCCAACGTGATTCCCGTAGCTAGATCCATCGGATCGATTTTTCCGATTGGCCTTAAATTTTCCTCGTTGGAACTGTAAGTGAACCTGTTTAAGTTCAACACAAGTGAAGTCAAAGTGTAAGTAATGTTGGAAGTGTTTTTTAACACAATGTATGTCTTTGCCACGCCGCCAGTAATAGAACGGCTTTCGCCCTCTGTATGCGCCGTTCCCTCGGAAATGGAAGTGGAGGAACTTTCGGCAAAACTCTTTGTCATAGTATACGACGAACTGTGGGTATAGCTTCCGTTCACTTTGCCTTCGACATGCCATTCGCTTGAAGCGTTGACTCCCCAACTATGCTTGCCGCCGCCGCTGACTTCCCAACCGTGGGTGTTGGAGCTAGTCGTTCCGTTGGAATAGCTGTCGTTATAAGTGTGCGTCGTTCCCTGCGTTTTTGTCGAGCTGGATGTCTTTTGCTCGCTTGTGCCTCTTGTGTAAGTGTAGTAAATGTCAAAGTCGTCGGAAATTTCCACTTCCATCTTTGGGATATCCGCTATTCTTGGATCAAAGATGTGGCGGTAGGGGTCGTACATCGAAAGCTCTTCAAAGTCCGTAAAACTGTCGCCGTCAGTGTCCGGGCTCATCGGGTCTGTAAAATAACGGTAGATTTCGTTGTAATCAGAAATTCCGTCCTTGTCGGTGTCCACCCCTGGATCCTTGTGAATGTTGATGTAGGTGTAGGTGTTTTCGTACTGGGAGGAATAACCGTTTGCGGACAAGGTTATCGTAAAAGGGGAATTTGTCGGCAAGACCTCTTTTTCTAAAACCAACATGCAGTCGAATGTAAGCCTTCCGTTTTGCTCCGTGGAATTTGAAAGGGTCGCGTTCAATATGGAAAGGTTGAATTCCACATTGTCAGGACAGTTTGTATAAACCGTAAGATAACCTGTATCCTGATTGTAATACGCGTTTTTTACCTTAAAAGTTTTTTGGCCGGAATCCGATGACCCGGAGCCCGCCGCGTTTGAACATGAAACAAGCGCGGCGGCAAAAAACAACAAAACAATAATTTTGCAAGGCAACTTCACGACAAACTCTCCTTTTTTTACACGGCGCCTTACGCCGCGTAAAAAAAATAACCCCACCTAATTTTTGAAAAGGCAGGGGCTATTCTATTGAAATTGAAATGTCAGGTCAAGCCTTACTTGCCAAAGTTGATTCCCAATCCAAGATAGGGAACGGTCTTAAAGCGGAAAGCGTTCTTGGGTTCGACATCAATAGTCTTTGTATAAAAATCATTTTCGTTCTTTTGCTTAAAGCTCATGGCAAAGTCAAAGATAAAGTCGGCTCCCAAAACAAGAGAGCAGCGGCGGTTTGCCATAAAGCGGAACTGGGGAGTCAAGCCCAAGCCAAAGGCGCTGTACGAACGTGTTCGTTTTGTAGTAACGTTTTGCTTCTTTGAGTCGTTAAAATACGCTCCAAATTCAGCATGGAAGGGGACGCCGCACTGAAAGCGGATTCCGCTGTCGCCCAAGTCCACGCCAAATGCGGGGCCAACCATAAACTCAAGGCCAATGCCTACCCAAGCGTCTTCATCTTTTTCATTGGCCGTGCTGATTTTAAAGTCAACCTGACCGCTAGGAATAATGCCAATTGAACCGTAGATTCCCAAGTGGTTGTTCAACAAAAAGCAATCATATGTGTTGACTTTAATCGGAAGGAAAGGAACTTCTTTATATGTAAATTCCTGCTTGATTCCTCCAATAGTTCCATTGAACTTTGTCGAGCCGTATCCAACGATTCCGCCGGCAATATCGATTCCCAATGTGTAATTGTCAGCGGCAAAAGCGCCCGCCGACAATGTTCCGCACAAAACAGCGGCCGCAAAAATTTTCTTAAGATTCATAACTTCCTCCTATCCTTTAAGAAAGACCCGCCAATTTTACTACAAGGCAAAGCGCCTGTCAAGCGAGAAAAAACTAGTTTCCAAAGTTGATTCCCAAGCCAATGTAAGGAGTGCAGGCAAAGCGCATGCCGTCTTTGGAATGTTCGGCTGACGTTGTTGAGCCTCCTTCAAATTCGTTCTTTGTCGTGTAGTTAAGCGCAAAGTCAAAGACAAAGTCGGCGCCGACGACAAGGGAGCAGCGGCGGTTGGCCATAAAGCGGAACTGGGGAGTCAAGGCCATGCCGATAAAGCCGTAGGTGATCGTTGTCTTAAGAGTGCTCTTCGAGTTTTCCCAATAGTAAATGCCGCCCATTAAGTGCAAGGGCGCTCCGACTTGAAAGCGAATGCCGCTATCGCCAAGGTCAACGCCAAAGGCGGGGCCAAGCATAAACTCAAAGCCCAAGTTCAAAAAAGCGTCGTCGTTTTTTATTTCCGTTCCGCCGCTTTTCGCTTTCTGGTCAAAGAGAATTCCTGTGTGGATTCCGACTGAGCCGTAGATTCCCAAGTGGTTGTTAAGCCAGGGGCAACAGTAGGTGTTCACTTTTAATGGAAAAATGTTTACAACCTTTGCGGATTTTTCAGCGGAATCGACCTTGTACTTTATCGACTCATAGCCAATGATGCCCGACGCGATGTCCATTCCGTACGGATGGTTTTCGGCAATGGCTCCAACTGCAAGCGCGCCCCCGCAAATGGCGGCAAGAAAAATTTTCTTAATGTTCATAACTTCCTCCTAAAAAAAATTCCTTTCATATAATTTTACAACTATTTTTGCAATCTTGTCAACGCGGGGTCAAAAAGCGCGCTTGACCGCGCGATTTTTTTCAATATAATTGAATCGATGGACAAAGATCAATTCGCGGCGCTAAAAACGTTCCGCGACGAATACAAAAAAATGTGCGCCCAGTGGAGCGCTCTGGCCCCGCAATTAATTCCGCTGCAAAAAGAGGCGGCGGCGCAAGACACGCCCGACTACCCGATAGAAACGCCCGTCGTTTACAACACGGCGCTTGACGAGATAACGCAGGACGACGACATAAAAATAATCGTCATCGGCGACAACCCAGGAAAAGACGAGCAGCTTGCCAAAAACCAAAAATACTTGGTGGGCCAAGCCGGAAAAATCGCGCAAGGATTTTTTGCCCGCCATCCTTCGCTCGGCGTGGACTTTAGGAAAAACGCAATAATCCTGAACAAAACGCCGGTTCACTCGGCAAAGACCAAGCACTTAAAATCCATCGCCTCGCAAAACGCCGCCGCCCGCGATTTGATTTTGCAAAGCCAGCTTTGGCTTGCGCAAAAAACCGCGGAGCTTTCCGCCGGCGTCGGAGCGCAAATCTGGCTTGTGGGCTACGCGGAACTAAAGGACAAGGGAATCTTTGTTCCCTACCGCGAGGCTCTAAAGGAAGCGGCGCAAAGTTTGAAGACAGAGCAAAACGCCAGCGTTTACGACGCGCTCTTTGTTTTCCAGCATTTTTCGATGAACAGATTTATGATCGACCTGCGCGATTTCTGCGGCGGCCAACTGGACGAAAGCGCGCTGGCAAAAAAAATCGCCGCCCTTGGCAGGCGGCATCGCGATGAAATATTTGCTTAATACGTCTGGTCAAGGCACGCTTCGCTCAAGGCCTTGACTCAGCCGTTTTGAGGCGCGAATAAAATTATCGCGCCTCAATACCCATCGCTCATGGCGCGGTTCATGTCTTTCTTGCAAAGCTCGTCGTAGACTAGGCTGCGTTTGCGCAAGTCTTCTTTGAGTTCTTGCGGGAAGGGCATGTTGCGCCAGAAGATTCCGCGGACTTCTTTGTCCAAGCGCTGGACGCCTTCGCTTTCCTTTGTCATCCAAAGAATGTAGTCCTGGATAAAGTATTGCTTAAGGTCGCCCTTGAGTTTTTGTTTGTCAATCCATTCGTAGTACTGGCCGGTCAAGCCTTCCTCCATCCAATAGTAAGAAGCCTTTTCCTTGGCGACCTGCCAGCGCAAGTCAGCCACGGCGGTAAGAACGGCGATCTTAAGGTCGCGCGGATACATCGGAACTACGATGCGGCCGCGGCTTGTGACGCGGTTGTAGCGGTCAAAGGGTTCCCAACAAAAGCCCCTGTCTCCGTATGTCGGAAGAAGAATGACAAAGGGAACGATGCGGTTGGGCGTGTTTTTGTGGATGCGGCAAAAGGCGCCGGGATCCAAAGACTCGACCCAAGCCAAAACTTTGATTACATTCTCGCGGAAGCCTGTTCCGTTCGGCATGCAGTGGAAAAAGTCGCGCGTAAAAATCGGGAACTGGTTTCCTTGGCGGCCGCAAGTCATCTTGGCCATCTGGCGGACGGTTTCAAATTCCTGGTCGATGTCGGCGCTTGAAGCGCTTATGATTTCAGGACCGGCCTCTAGCTTTTCTTCGACTGAATCGTAGGCGGCCTTGGCGTCTTGGTATTCGCGCAGAGCCAGCGAAAGGTCGCGGTCGTTTTTGCTAAGCATGCGCATTGTGGAAGTGATTTCGCCGAACAATTTTTTTTGCAAGTCGTTGTAGGGCTGCCTGTGCGGCTCCATTCCGATTATGCTCTCGTGCTCGCAAATCTGGTCAATCTTGCTTTTAAGCTCGGCCTCCAACATTCCGCGCTGGTTTTCGGCCATCGAAAGGGAGTTTTCGGTTTGCTGAAGCTTGCCTGAGTTTTTGCTTTGCAATTGCTGCAAGCGCAACTGTTCCGCCTGGCCGCCGTCGTCGCCCGTCTTTCTTGGCTGGCGAACTTCGTCCGTCGTTGAGGGCTTGATTTTTCCCTGCGAAATGTATTTGAACCATTCGTCCATGTAAAAGACGGGTTCGTTGGTGTTGTTTTCTAGAATCGACTTTTCAAAAAATTCCCTGTGCTCTGGGCGGAACAAGGATGGAAGCAAAACCGAAAAGCGCAGCATCATTCGCTTGGGGAGCGGAAAATTTTTGCCGGCGGTTTTTGGCGCCATAGTGTGGACCAATTCCCAATAAGCCATCGTGACTTGCTGGCGGTAAACCATCTTGTCCTTTACGTCTTTGCAAGAAAGGTATTTTGAAAGAACCATATGCAAGCGGTTTGAAGCCTGGCCTTCGCCGGCAATGGCCGTCTTGTAATAGGTCGGGTCCTCAAAGTAATGCTGGTTTTCGTCTTCAAAAACTTTTTCTATCGGCTTAAATTCTTTTATGGACAAATCAACTTCGGGAACAGGGCCGCTCTTTTTTTTGGGAGCGCTCTGTTCCATAATCATTTGCTCAAAGTTGCTTTCTTTGGCTCCCATTCCGCCAAAAATGTCGGAGGAATCAACGCCGTCGCCGGAAGCGTCCGCGTCAGGATCCGAAGGTGTCACGCTTGCCAAAAGCGCCGCAATGCTAGGGTCTAGATTTTCTTCCATAATTTATACATTATACCATTACTTTTGCGAAAAGTCTAGATTTTTTCGCGTTCAAATAAAAACCCGCGTCCGCATATTCCTTGACTTTTTTAATGTCTAAGATATAATTATTCGCAAGGAGTTTATATGAAGAAGCTTTCCATTATTTTGTTTGCGGCCGCGATTCTTGCAGCCTCAGCCTTCGCTCAATATGATGACTACGGACAGGGATACGGCGGAGGATTTCAGGACGACGGAACAGCATACGCCGCCCCAACGCCAATTAAGAAAGTTCTAAGAATGAGGGACGACTCATACGTTACGGTCCGCGGAAGAATCATCAAAAGATTGACCGACGACAAATTTATGTTCGCGGACGAGACTGGACAAATTGTAGTTGACATCGACTACGAAGATTGGGGCGGCGTAACTGCCAGTCCCAAAGACACGCTTGAGCTTACCGGCGAAATCGACCGCGACTTTAACAAGGTAAAGCTTGACGTAAAAATCGTCCGAAAAGTTTCGAGTCCAAACCAAGCCCCGCAACAAGGCTTTACAGAGTAGGATTGGTCCTAAAACAAAAAAAGCCCGCGATTGCGGGCCTTTTTTTTGCGCTTTTAATCCAACTTAAAATTCTTTTCCAAGCGGGCTGTCCGCGCTAAGCAGCTTGATTTCGATTACGTCAAACAAAGGATAGTTCTTGTACTCAACGACATAAGAAAACTCGCCGACTTTTTCGGGCACCGTAAGGCCAAGATTTGTTCCGCGCTTAATCAATTTGATTGTTGTGATGGTGTCGTCTCCGCCGGGGTTTCGCAAGTGAACGGATCCCATCGACTCTTGGGCCACCAACTTTCCGTCGCGGTTTTCCAAGATAAAAGCCTCGCAGTCAAAGTCCGAAACCTTTGTATTGTTATAAACTTTGATTTGGTTGTAGCGCTTGGCGTTTCCGCCAACCTTGAACTTTATGTTTTCCGCGCTCAAAGCGGCCAAACACAAAAACATTCCGACAAATAAAACCACAGTCTTTTTCATAAAAACTCCTTATATTTCATTTATAAGTATAAGACAATTATAAATGCATTTTGTGTCACTTTCAATAGACAAGAGCGCGTAAAAAAAATAAAATGTAAAAAGCGTGGAGGTTCCGATGAAATCAAAAGTGACGCTTGTAAAAGAGTTTACCATTGGCCAAGTTGACAAAAATTTATTCAGTTCGTTTATTGAGCATTTGGGCCGCGCCGTTTACGACGGAATCTACGAGCCGGGGCATCCGCTGGCCGACGAACAAGGTTTTAGAAAAGACGTAATCCAGCTTGTAAAAGACTTGCGCGTGTCGCTTGTCCGCTACCCCGGCGGAAACTTTTTGAGCGGCTACAATTGGAAGGACGGAATCGGCCCCAAAGAGGCGCGGCCCGTCCGCCTTGACCGCGCTTGGCGCAGCATAGAGCCAAACCAAATCGGCATTGACGAATTTTACGACTGGACCCAAAAGGCCGGCTGCCAGCTTATGGGAGCGGTCAACATGGGAACGGGAACTCCGCAAGATGCGGGCGACTTGGTTGAGTACTGCAACCACGAGGGCGGAACCTATTGGAGCGACTTGCGCAAAAAGAACGGCCACCAAAAACCGATGGCGATAAAAACTTGGTGCGTCGGAAACGAAATGGACGGTCCCTGGCAAATCTGCCACCTTGACGCCAACGACTACGGAAAAAAGGCGCTTGAGGCAATCAAGATTATGAAGTGGACCGACGACTCCATAAAAACGGTTGTCTGCGGAAGCGCCTCAAGCGCCATGCCCACCTACCCCGAATGGGACAGAATCGTTTTGGAACACACTTACGAATTGGCCGACTACATAAGCATTCACCGCTACTTTGAAAACTTTGGCGACGACGACGAATTCTTGGCAAGCTTTTACGACATGGATTCCTTTATCAAAACAGCCGCCGCGACTTGCGACTACGTCAAGGCCGTAAAGCGCTCCAACAAAACAATGGCGCTTTCTTTTGACGAATGGAACATTTGGTACCAGCAAAACCAAAAGCCGCATCCTTGGCAAACCGCTCCGCGCATTTTGGAAGACCAATACTCGCTTCTTGACGCGCTGGCTTTTGGCGGAATGGCGATAACGCTTTTAAATCACGCCGACCGAGTAAAGGCGGCCTGCCTCGCGCAATTGGTCAACGTAATCGCTCCGATTTTTACCGAACCAAAAAAAGGCGCCTTTAAGCAAACGATTTACTATCCCTTTAAAGACGTTTCGCTTTACGGCCGCGGAACGGCGCTGCTCCCGGTAGCCAACGTTCAAAATAAAATCGTAAAAAAATACGGCGAAGTTCCCGCAGTGATTTTCAGCGCCGTTCTAAACGAGGAAGAAAACGAGATCGCGCTCTTTGCCTTGAACACAAGCAAGACGGAAGAAAGCGAAACGACAATCGACTTGCGCTCTTTTGGAAAAACGCAAATGTTTTACAGAACCGAGCTTTGCGGCGCCGACTTGTCCGCCAAAAATTCTTTGGAAAATCCAAACGCGGTTTGCCCTCGCGACGCCGCGCTAGTCCAAGCGCAAGACGGCGTCTACGCTCTTCCGCTGCAAAAAGCCAGCTGGAACGTCATCCGCTTTAAGATTTTGTAGAGTAATTATACACGACGGCAGAATGACAGTCCGCGCGAGCGGACCTGTGGATAATTTCCTTGCCATACCGCTGTCGCTAGTTAGAAACGCGCAGATTATTCGCCTTAACTATTAGGCCGCCACCTCTAATTATGTTGTCTAAATAAACGACAGCGGACTGCCCGGGGGCGACGGCGCGCTGGGGCTCCTTGAATTTTATAAGCCAGGGCGTTCCGTTAAAGGCCGCTGATTCTTGGGCTTGCCGCGCCTTATTGTCCGTCTCCGCGACATACCGTTCCACCGTACACGCAACTGGCTTTGACGCCAAGCGAATTTTCACCAAAGCCTCAAAGGGCGCGTCCGGCTCAACGTCTCCCGGCCAAACAAAATCGTCGGCAATCAAAGAGTCGGAATACAAGTCCTCCTCTTTTGCAAGAACAACCAAATTGTTTTTTGCGTCAATCGAATGAACGTAAACCGGATAGTTTACAGCGACTCCAAGGCCGCGCCTTTGTCCAACCGTGTAATGCTCCACGCCCTTGTGCTTTCCCAAAACGTGGCCGTCCAAATCGATTATGTCACCGGGAATTCCAGGCCGGTCCGAAAACAAGTCGTCAAAGTATTCTTGCCCGATAAAGTCTTGGCTTTCCTCGCGGTTTGCGGCTTCAAGCCCCGCCGCGCGCGCAAGCTCAAAGACCTCGGATTTTTTTACGGCCGCAAGCGGAAAGCGGACTTTTTCCAAAGTTGTCGAAGGAACTCGGTACAAAAAATAAGTTTGGTCTTTGCTAAGATCCGCGGCCGTAGAAATCATCGCCGGGCGCGCGTCCGTTCCAAAAAGGCCAACATCGGGACGAACGATTTTTGCGTAGTGGCCGGTGCAAAAATAATCGTATTGAATTCCAAGCTTGTCGATTTGCTCCAGCATCGCGCCAAACTTGATGTTGCGGTTGCACATAATGCAAGGGTTTGGCGTTCGGCCCGCGCGGTACTCGCTCTTAAAGTATTCCAAAACTTTTTTGTTGTATTCTTCGTGAACGTCAACGACATGGTATTCGATACTTTGCTCTGCGCAGAATTTCTTGCATTCTTCGATGTTCTCTTCTTCGCCGGGGCCGTAGCAAGACTCGCGCGCGTGCTTGGACTTTGATTCCCCTTTGGCGGGAATGTGTCCGTCCCAAAGCGACATGGTCACGCCGATGACGCGGCAACCCCTTTGCTTTAATAAAAGAGCGGTCAATGTAGAGTCCACGCCGCCGGACATTCCAACCAAAACGGTCGAGCCCGCGGGCGGCAAATCCAATGCTTCGTAATTCATAATTAGATCATGTACATGTAACTTTCTTGGCCGGCGCTTTGGTCAACCAAATCCTGCAAGGTCACGCTGTCCAAATAATCGTCGATCGCCTTTTGAAGGCCTTCCCAAAACTTTTGCGTGTTGGCCCTTCCGTTCCCCTCGCCTGCAGTCTCGGTCTCGTCAGCAGCCACGGGGCTAAGGTCGCCTTCTGTCACGCGCAAAATTTCTCCGGCAGTGTATTGGTCAGGCGTTTTGCTCAGCTTGTATCCGCCGGCCGGTCCTCGCACGCTCAAAAGCAAACCGCTCTTGGACAAAAAGCCCGTGATTTGCTCCAAGTATTTAATTGAAATGCCTTCGTTTTCGGAAACGTCCTTTAGCGCGATAAAGTTTCCGTTGGAACGCTGGGCTAAGTAAATCATAAATCTTAAGGCGTATCGCCCTCTTGTGGAAATTTTCATCTTGAACGGAATTATAGCGCAAAAATCAAAATTGTACAAGTATTCCTATTGAAAAAATAGGAAATATTCCAGCAAATCGTAAATCCAATCGTTCACGTCGGAAAACTCAAAGCCCAGCGCCTTGGCCTTGTCCGTGTTCACGCTAAACTCCGACTCTCCGTTGTAAGGAGCGGCCTCTCCGTCGGCGCTTAGAAGCGCTTTTTTGCCGGTCTTCTTTTCTAGGAATTCTATGATTTCCCGCAAGCTTACCGTTCCCTTTGACGCGCCATTAACCGCTCCGCAAAAATTCTTGTCAGCCAAAAAAGCCATAAAAGCGCCAGCCTCGTCGGAACGTATAAAACTCATCTGTGCGTCAAGATTGTCAATGTACATCGGAACGGAGCGGGCAACATGCTCCGCGTAAAAAAGCAAGCGCTTTGTGTAATCGTCCTTTCCAAGAACGACAGGGTAGCGGACGGCGATATATTTTTGCCCAGGATATTTTTGCGTTATCGCCGCTTCCGCCTGCATTTTGACTTGGCCATACGGAAAGTCTTTCCGCTCGCACCAAACAAGATCCATTGCAAGCGGATCAAAATCCTCTTCGACAAGGTTTATTTTTTTGGGAGCGTAAACCGCGGTCGTTGACATGTAAATGTATTTTTGGCAGTCAATAAAATCCAAAAGCCTTTTTATGTCGTTGGAACAATAGGCGATTTTGTCAATCACAAGGTCAAAGCGCTTTCCTTGCAACGCTTGCCTCAAGCTTTCTCCGTTGGAACGGTCCAAAGCAATTCTTTTCACTTGCTCGCCAAAAGGGTCTTTTGAAAGGCCGCGCGTTCCAATCGCAACTTCGTGGCCCATTTTTAAAAGATCCTGAACCATTCTAATTCCAAAGAATCTCGTTCCTCCCAACACAAGAATTTTCATTGTTTCTCCATTTCGTACAAAAATTCTTGGCGCTCTTCAGTTGGATTTATTTTATTGTGGCGACCGCCATAGCATGACACGCGCTTCATTCCAAGTTTTTCCATCGTTTTCCACGAAGGAACGTTTTCGCTGTCGCAATGCGCGATGAATTTTTTTACGCCAAGACTTTCGCGCGCCCATTCAACAAGAGCGCGGGCGGCCTCTACCGCGTATCCGTTTCCTTGCGCGCTTTTCGCAAGGCACCAACCCATTTCCGCGCTGCCGTTGTCCAAAAGCTCAAGGTTGATTCCGCCGACATGAACGCCATTGCAAAAAATCGCGCATTCCAAATCGCGCGGATTTTCCGACTGCCATTCCGCTTCGGCGCCGCGTAAAAATTCCGCAGTCTCCTCGATTGAATCAACAGGCAAAAAAATCATAAAGCGCATGTTCGCCCTGTCGCATGCGTAAGCGTAAGTTGAGTCAAGGTATTCAAGCGACTGAGGAACGATTTCCAAGCGCTCTGTCTTTAGGCGGATTTGTTTTATCATAGATTTTGCTTACATTTCGTAGCCGGGCTGAATGATTGTGTTTTTGTCGGCGCGAACTTTGTCGTAAACTTTTCCTTTCCATTCATCTTGGGGAACGTCAACTACACTAACCGAAAAATGCTCTTTTTCGCGCTTAAGCTCTTTTGAAGCCGTCTCCAACACAGCCTCAGCCAATCGCTTCTTTGTCTCATCATCCCTTCCAGGATACATCTGAATCGTAATGTGCGGCATAAAATCCTCCTCCGCTTTGTAGCAGATTATACCGTTTTTGCGGAACGAATGGCAAGACAAAAAAAAGCCCGGCAGCCACCTACTTTCGCGCCGCGAAGGCACTATCATCGGCGCAGGAGAGCTTGACTTCCGTGTTCGGGATGGGAACGGGTATTGCCTCTCCGCCATGGCCGCCGGACATGA
>JAEEVR010000032.1 GCA_016290995.1 Treponema sp.
GCGCACGGCTTTAACAAGGACAAGAAAAAACATTCTGTAGAAATAAGAGTCGTTCACAAGGATGGTTCAGTGATTCTTCGCGTGCGCGACGACTGCGTTTCTTTTGATCCGTTGGAAAGAGTCAAGACTTCGGACCAAAACGACTTGGCAAAGAACGTCGGCTTAAAAATCGTCACCGGCCTTGCAAAGAGCGTCGAGTGGCAAAGCATTTTTGGCATGAACGTTCTTACGATAAAGTTCTAGCGCAAAAATTGCCGGCAAGCCCAAGATGCCGGCCTCGCGCTTACTTGTAAAGCAAATAGGGCTTTCGGTCGCGCAAGAATTTTTCTACGTCGGGAAGCCACGTTGCTCGGATTTCTTCTTCCGACATTCCGCTGTCAATTTGCTCAATCAATTTGTCGTTGCCCCACAAACGCGCGAGGCCGGCTTTTTGGTCAACCATGTTTTTCGCGCCGCCGAATTTCTTTGCAAAGTCGATGAAGTGCTTTAACGTGAAAATGCCGTCAGGCTTCGCAAGCTCAAGACTGCCGGCCGCGGCGCTGTTTTCAAGACCATAAAGCGGCTCGCCCGTCAAGTCGAGTCCGTAGCAAGGCTTTCCTTCGTGCTTGGGATTTGTCGCCATTCCCGGAATGTCTCGCGGAGTGAAAACATATTGGCCAAAGGACTCGTCGGGATATCCGATTGCGCTAAAGGGCTCTTCTGTTCCGCGGCCTTCGCTCACGACCGTCGCCTCGAACAAGCACAAAAATGGGTAAAAACGGACCGCGCGGTGGCTGGGCAAGTTGGGCGACGGCGCGACGGGAAGAACATAGCGCGTTTTTCGCGTATAGTTTTTTACAGGAATCACAGTCAGCTTGCATTTGACGCCGCCTTCAAGCCAACCTTGGCCGTTGATCATTTGAGCAAGCTCGCCCGCTGTCATTCCGTAGATTGTCGGAATTGGGTCAAGGCTTACGTAGGATTTGTAGCGCTCGTCGCGGATGGGGCCGGCCACGCAGTCGATGTTGGGGTTGGGCCTGTCAAAAATTACAAGGTGAATGTCGTTTTGCGCGCAAGCTTCCATGATGTAATGCATCGCGCTTATGTAGGTGTAAAAGCGAGCGCCCACGTCCTGTATGTCGTAGACAAAAACGTCAACGTCTGCCAAAAGTTCGGGCGAGGGCCTCAGGCTTTTTCCGTAAATCGAATAAATCGGAACGCCGGTTTTTTGGTCAACGTCGTTGGCGATTGTCTCTCCGGCCTCGCCCTTTCCCCTAAAGCCGTGCTCGGGCGCGAAGACTTTGACCACGTTGATTTTTTTTGAAAGCAAAAAGTCCAAGTCGTGGACAGCGCCGCCGCCCGCGTCAACGATAATCGAAGTTGCGTTTGCGGCAATGGCGACGCGCTTGTTTTGCAAAAGCTTTTTGTACTTGTCAAAGCGCGCGGCTCCGACAATGACTTGCGCTTGCGCGAAGAGTGAAGCGCAAGAGAGCGCCAAAAGCGCGGCGCAAATTATGGTCTTGCAATTGTTCCGCTTAAAAATCATTTCATCATTTCCTTAATTTTTTCAATTTCGTCGGCGTCGCGCGTTGGGTCAAGAAGCGCCGCCGCCTCTTTGGCCAAGCGCGCCGCTTTGTCGGAGCCGTCGGCTTTGGCTCGGCGGACAAAGACTTCCAAAACTGAGTAGGCGGCGCGGACAATTGGATGGGCGCTGTCGGTGACCGGCTCGCCGCTTTTAAGCCGTTCCGCCTCGACAAGACGAAACTTGTCGTGAACCATGTCGGCCAAAAGCAAAAGCCTGGCGTTTTTTTTGTCGCTTCCGTTCCCAATTCCCTCGTAAAGCAGGGCGGGAACAAAACCCGGCGCGGCCGCGGTAAAATACGAGCCTTCAAATTCGTAAGCGTTTTCTTCGCGGAAGGGCGTGTTTCGCTTGCTGGTAAAGTAGGCGAGCGCGAGCTTTTCTTCCGGGTCAAGCATGACTAGCGTTCCGGTCCAGCCGTTGTGGCCGACTGTGGCGCGGCTCGCGCTTTGGCTAAAGTTCCACGAGCGGCGGTCGTCGCCCTGATGGTACCAGCCGATTGCCCAATTGGCGCGGTCCCTGTCTTGCGGCGAAAAGAAGGAGTCCAAAACGTCCTTGTCAAAAAATTTATTCTGGCCGTAGCCGCCGTAAAAAAGAGTTGACAAAAGTTTTAGCGCGTCGCTTGCCGTCGTGAAAAGGCCCGCGTGGCCGGACACGCCCGCCATCGAATAATAGGCCGTCTCGTCGTGGACCTCTCCTTGGATTGTGTCGCTGCGTCCCGCAAAGTCAAGCAAGGTTCCGCCGCGAGTGTTTCCGCGCAGCTCCGTGGCCGCGCAGTCGCTTTTTGAAAATCCATTTTGGAGCGGATTGAAAGTCGTTCGCGTCAAACCCAGCGGCTCCCAAAAAGTTTTTTTGCAAAAGTCGTCAAGCTTTTCGCCTGTAATCTGTTCCACCACAAAGCCCAAAATCATGTAGTCCGCGTCGGAATACAAAACGCGCTTTCCCGGCTCGTAAAGAAGCGGCGTCTTGCAAATGGCCTCAAAGCTTTTCGCCCGCGTCTCTTGGTCGGCGCCGCATCCCGCGTAAAGCTTGTTCTTTGGAGTCTGGTTTTCTTTTTCGCGGCCTTGCGTCGTTGAGTTGAAGTTTTTGTTGTAGTATGCAGGGCCCGCCGGAAAGCCCGCCGTGTGGCAGGCCACGTCGCGCACTGTGAGGGCGGCCTTCCATTTTTTGTTCTGGCCAAGCGAGGCGCCGCTTCCGTTTTTGTATTTTATGTTGATTGTTTTTTTGTAAAAGTCGTCGCCAAGAACGTCCGCGATTTTTGTGTCCAGCGAAAGTTTTTTTTGCGAAATCAAAAACTCTATCGCCATGTTGGCGGCGAGCGCTTTTGTGCAGGAGGCGATGTCGAACATCGTGTCGTCTGTGATTTTTTCGCGCTCGTTTTGGGGGAGCGGATTTCCATCCGTGTCGTAGGAATTGATGAAGCCCCAAGAATTTTTGTAAATGACCTTTCCGTTTTTTGCGACCGCAAGCTGAGCGCAAGGAAAGCCGTGCTCGATGTCGGACTGGATGATTTCTGAGACAAGATCGAGCGCGTCGGAGTCGATCGCGCTTTGTTCCGGGCTTGTTTCCTGCAACACAGGGTAGGGAACGTAAATCTTGACCTTTGCGCTGTTGGAATTGGAAACTGACCGAGAAGCGGCGGCCGCGGCGCGAATGTCCGCCGCCTGCAAAATGTTTTTTCCGTTCCGCGCGATTTTTGAAATGTCAATCTTGTATGAACGGCCGCCGACAAGTGCGGAAGTGTCAACGCGCTCTTGGTTTACAAAAAGCGAAAAGGCCGCGACGTCCGTTCCGACTTGGACAAAAAGATAGCCCTGGCCTTCAAAAAAATCAAATGCGTACAAACTGTTGGGGGCGAGCGTGTCCTCAACCTCGCCAAATCGGTCTGGAAACGACAGTTCCGCCTGCCACTGAGCGTCCTCAGGGAGGGCACTTTCTTCTATCTTAAAGAGCGGCTCTTTGTCTTGCGCTTTTTGGGCGAAGATTGGCGTTTGAGCGAACAAGAGCGTTAGCGATAGCGCGAGGGCCGCGAATTTTTTTGTTTTGCGTTCATTTTTTATAATAAACATCATTCTGTTATTTTAACAGAGTGCGGCGGATTTTGCTAGCGGGAATTGCGGCGCTTGGCAAAGAATGTGCTTGGCAAATATCCCCCGCTCCTTCAGTTGAAAAAAAATCCCTTTTGCTTTATCATCGTTCAGAATGAATTACAACGACTCATCGATAAAAATTTTTTTCAGCTACTACAAGCCGCACATCGCGATTTTCGCGGCGGACATGGTTTGCGCTTTTTTCATCGCGGCCATAAACGTAAGCTTTCCGATTTTGACCCGCTATCTTTTAAACACCTTGATTCCGCAAGGCGCCTTTAAGCTTTTTTATTGCTTCATGGCCGCCGCTCTTGGAATGTATGTCTTGCGCTGGGTCTTTGTTTGGTTCGTAAACTATTGGGGCCATTACTTTGGCGTCAAGGTTGAGACCGACATGAGGCGCGACGTTTTTGCAAAGCTGCAGGAGCAGAGCTTTTCGTTTTTTGACACGCATCTCACCGGCCACCTTATGAGCCGCGCCACAAGCGACCTTTTTGAAATCACAGAGCTCGCGCACCACGGGCCTGAGGACGTGATGGTTTCGCTCCTCACTCTTGTCGGAAGTTTTGTCCTGCTTTTGAGAATTCGCTGGGAGCTTGCGATAGTCGTCTTTGTCTTTTTGCTCGCGACGATTTTCATCACGGCGGTCAACCGCAGGCGCCTTTCCGACTCTTCGCGCGTCGTAAAAGAAAAAACGTCGTCGATAAACGCGGCCTTGGAAAACTCGCTTACAGGAATCAGGGTGACGCAGAGCTTTACGGCGGAAGATTTGGAAATCCAAAAATTCAAGCAAAGCAACGAGCGCTACAAGGAAAGCAAAAAAGTTTTTTACAAGGCCATGTCAACCTTTCACGCCAACGTTGAATTTTTAATCGCGCTTCTTTCTGTCCTGGTCATCGCGCTTGGCGGCTATTTTATAATGAAGGGAAAGATGACGCTTCCTGACTTGATCGCGGCCAATCTTTTTGTGGCGGCCTTTAGCGCTCCGATTGGAAAGCTGATTTTCTTTGTGGAACAGTACACTACCGGCATGGCGGGCTTTAGGCGCTTTTTGGAAATCATGCGCATGGACACTTCGATAAAAGAAGATCCTGACGCGGTGGAACTTTTGAGCGCCCGCGGAAACATTTCGTTTAAGGACGTATGCTTTTCCTACAATAAAAATGTCAGCGTTTTGGAAAACGTCAATTTGGAAATCAAAGCCGGAGAGCATTTCGCTCTTGTAGGCGAAAGCGGCGGCGGAAAGACTACGATTTGCAATTTGCTTCCGCGCTTTTACGAGGCCACAAGCGGAAGCGTTTTGCTTGACGGAATCGACATAAAGAAAATAAAGCTTCAAAGCTTGCGAAAGCAAATCGGCCTTGTGCAGCAGGACGTTTTTTTGTTCGCCGGAACTGTCCGCGAGAACATCGCCTACGGAAACCCAAACGCGACCGAGGAAGAAATAATCCTTGCCGCAAAGCGCGCGGAAATCCACGACGACATTATAAAAATGCCCGACGGCTACGACACGCTTGTGGGCGAGCGCGGCCTTAAGCTTTCGGGCGGCCAAAAACAGCGGGTTTCAATCGCGCGCTGCTTCCTAAAAAATCCGCCGATACTGATTCTTGACGAGGCGACAAGCGCGCTTGACTCCGCGACAGAAATGAAAATCCAAAAGGCCTTTGACGAACTATCAAAAGGCCGCACAACGCTTGTAATCGCGCACAGGCTTTCCACAATAAAAAACGCGGACAGCATCGCCGTAGTCGACGGAAAGGGCGTCGTAGAATGCGGAAGCCACGATGAGCTTTTGGCGCTTGGCAAAAAGTACGCCGCGCTTTGGAAGAACCAGGCGGCTGTTAGATGACGCGGCTTGACCTTTTGCCAAACGGCTATAAAATTTTCCAAAACCCCGCCGCCTTTTGCTTTGGAGCGGACGCGCGGCTTTTATGCGCCTTTTCAAAAATAAAGAAGGGCCAAAGCGTCATTGACCTTGGAACAGGGAACGGAATCATTCCGCTTTTGCTGCATAAAAAATCCTTGGCCCTGCGCTCAAGCCACGCCGCCGGACCTTGCCGTTTTACAGGGCTTGAAATCCAAGAGGCCGCCGTCCGCCTTGCAAAAAAAAGCGTCGCGGCAAACGCCTTGGAAGCTGACGTAGAAATAATTCGCGGCGACATCAGGCATGTTGACGACCTCTTTCAGCCGCAATCATTTGACGTTGTCGTTTGCAATCCGCCTTACATGAAAGTCCAAGGCTCCACCCAAAACGACTCGGAAGCCAAGCGAATCGCACGCCACGAAATTTTGTGCGGCCTAAAAGACGTCGCGGCGGCGGCCTCATATTTGTTAAAGTCAAACGGAACCTTCTTTATGGTGCACAGGCCTTACCGCCTGCAAGAAATCTTTTCGGCCTTTGAAAAAGTTGGCCTTGTCGCCCGACGCGCGCGCTTTGTCTTCCCTGCAGCCGACAAGGCGCCAGAAATGATTTTGATCGAAGCCAAAAAGAATTACAAGAAGGATTTGAAAATAGAAGCGCCCCTGGTCATGTACCAAGGGCGCGAATACACAAAAGAATTTTTGGAATACATAAAGGGCGTTTATTAGAGAGGCGCTTCTATCAGTTCCTTTACGTATTTTCCGCGGCTGATTTTTACAAAGCCAATCTTGTACATGTAGTTTTCGTGGTTTTTGGAAGATGTTTCAAAAACGACTCTTTTGCAGCAGCCGAGCTTTCCAATTTCTTTGTAAAGGTAGAGGCCGGCGGAATTGTCGCGGTATGCCGGAGTGGTGTAGTCTATCTTGACGTTGAAGTTTTTGTTCTCGTCGATTTTTCCGGCCGTGATTCCTGTCGCTATGTCGCCGTTCATCAAAATGAAAACGTCGTCGTCGTCCGACAGTTCCTTAAAGTCTGGAAAGAAATTCAAAATGTCTTTGTTGTATTTTTGAACAAGGTATTGGGGCAAACCGTCCGCTCCCTTTGAGACAATCATGCGGTATGATTTTTCCAGTCGGAACAGTTGAACGGTTTTTGCAACGTTCACTATGATTAAAAACGCGTTGAGCGCCGCGACAGGATATGCTTTGACCGCGATCGCGTAGCAAATTGAAATTCCGCTTCCCAAAATATTGACAAGCCTAAGCCTTAAAACAGAAGTCATCATCATTGAGATGACAATCAGGGCGGAGCCGATGTAGCCGATGATTTCCAAAAGCAATTTTATTTCCATATGACAACTCCTTATATTTGCTCGTTCTTTAGGCAAGAGGAACAGCCGACGATCATCACGTGCTTTTTTCCTTGCGTCTTGTTAAAGAGGCGCGCCACCAAGTGTCCGTTTGGCGGAACGGATTTTCCGCACACGGGGCAAACGCGCTTGACTCCAATCTCGCAGACCGGATAGCAGTGCGGGCAGCCTGAAATTACGCAGCGCTGGTCGGGAACGTTCATCGGCCTGAAAACTTTGCTGTACATGTTCTGGCCTTTTTGCAAGCCGGAGCCGCACATCGGACAGTTGACCAAGACGGGCTTTTGGCTTTGCGCGGCGGGCCTTTGTTTGTTCCGCTTTGAAAAAGCGAAATAAGAAAGCGCCGCGATGAGAATTGCGATTCCAACCAACAAGAAAATAAATTCCATTGGCTTGATTTTAGCGCGCTAGTTTGCGCAAAGCAAGACCAAGCAGTTATTTGTCGCAAGGCCAAGCAGTTATTTGTCGTAAGGCCAAGAACGCGGCGGTTAGTAGACGCTAACCGTTTTTTTCACTATATTTATAGTTGTAAGTATGGAACAGTATCGCGTTACAGGAATGTCTTGCGCCGCTTGCGCCGCCCGCGTCGAAAAAGCCGTGGGCAAGGTTGACGGCGTTTCTTCTTGTTCGGTAAATCTTTTGACAAATTCTCTTGGCGTAGAAGGAAGCGTTTCTCCGCAAAAAATAATTCAAGCCGTCGTTGACGCAGGCTACGGCGCGGAATTAAAAGGCGGAACGACTTCCTCTACGGGCGGCGCGGACAAGCAAAAATCGTTTGCAAGCCAAAGAAGCGGCGCGTCCGACGCGGACGATCTTGCCGACACGCAAAGCCCCGCGCTTTTAAGGCGCCTTTGTTTTTCGCTCGCCTTTTTGCTTCCGTTAATGTATCTTTCGATGGGCCGCGCGATGCTGGGCTTTCCGCTCCCAAAATTTTTGGAGCAAAATCCGCTTGCTGTCGGACTTGCGCAGCTGCTTTTGTCCGCGGCCGTTCTTGTGATAAACCAAAAATTTTTTACAAATGGAATCGGTTCGCTTTTGCGCGGCGGACCCAATATGGACAGCCTTGTCGCGCTTGGAAGCGGAGCCAGTTTTGTTTACAGCGCCGCCGTTCTTTTTAAGATGACCGGCGCAGACTCGCATGCCGCCCACGCGTATTTGCATGACCTTTACTTTGAAGGCGCCGCGATGATCCTTGCCTTGATAACGGTCGGAAAGTTGCTTGAGGCCCGTTCCAAAGGAAAGACGACAAACGCGCTAAAGGCGTTGATGAATCTTTCGCCAAAAGTCGCGACGCTAGTCCGCGACGGAACGGAAGTCGCCGTTCCAATAGAAGAAGTCAAAGCCGGAGATATTTTTGTCGTCCGCCCCGGGCAGAGTTTTCCAGTTGACGGAATCGTTTTGGAAGGAAGCGGAGCGGTTGACGAGTCGGCCTTGACCGGCGAAAGCCTTGCGGTTGACAAAAAGGCCGGCGACAAAGTTACTGGCGGAACGTTGAACCAAGCGGGCTTTTTAAAATGTCAGGCGACTAGGGTAGGCCAAGACACAACGATAAGCCAAATAATAAAAATGGTCGAGGGCGCGGCGGCGACAAAAGCTCCGGCGCAAAAAATCGCCGACAAAGTTTCGGGCGTGTTTGTTCCTGCGGTAATCGCGATTGCGGCGGTAACTTTTGCGGCGTGGCTTTTTGCGGGAAAAGATTTTGGATTCGCGCTTGCGCGCGCGATTAGCGTTTTGGTAATCAGCTGCCCTTGCGCTTTGGGATTAGCCACGCCGGTCGCCATTATGGTAGCCAACGGAGTCGCGGCAAAAAACGGAATCCTTTTCAAGACCGCCGCCGCTTTGGAAGAAGCCGGAAAGATTAAAGTCGCCGCTTTGGACAAGACCGGAACGATAACCCAAGGCCAGCCGCGCGTGACTGACATTTTTTTCGCCCAAGGCGTTGAGAAACAAGAATTGCTCGAGGCCGCGCTTGACGTTGAGCAAAACAGCGAGCATCCTCTTTCTAAGGCGATTTTGGCTTGCGCAAAAGAGTCGGGACTAGCCGCGCGGCCTGTCACAAACTTTATGGCGCTGGCCGGCCACGGCGTAAAGGCGCTTTCGTCTGACGGCCAAGAGTTGCTTGCCGGAAGCGTAGATTTTATCGTGGAACTTTTGCAAGGCCAAAATTGCG
Source organism: Treponema sp. (assembly GCA_016290995.1). GTDB lineage: Bacteria > Spirochaetota > Spirochaetia > Treponematales > Treponemataceae > Treponema_D. The sequence goes on from JAEEVR010000032.1 coordinate 9,049, forward strand.
GCGCGGCTGATTCTTTGGCTTGCCAGCATTCCGCCTTAGATGCCGCCCAAGAATTTTCGGCGCAAGGAAAAACGCCGCTTGCCTTCGCGCGCGGAAAAAAATTGCTTGGCGTAATCGCCGTTTCCGACACGATAAAAGAAGACTCAGCCGCCGCCATCCGCGACTTGCGCTCGCTTGGAATAAAAACCGTCATGCTTACCGGCGACAACAAAAAGACCGCGTCCTTTATCGCAGGGCTTGCCGGCGTGGACCAAACGCTCGCGGGCTTGCTTCCCGACCAAAAGGCGGCGGCGATTGAAAGCCTTAAAAAAGAAGGCAAGGTCGCGATGGTTGGCGACGGCATAAACGACGCGGTCGCCCTTACCGCCGCCGACATCGGCGTTGCGATCGGCGCGGGCACGGACGTTGCGATCGACGCGGCGGACATCGTTCTTGCAAAAAATTCTTTGAGCGACGTGGCGACCGCAATCCGTCTAAGCCGCGCCGCTTTGCGCAACATAAAGCAAAATTTGTTCTGGGCCTTTTTATACAACGCGCTTGGAATTCCACTGGCGGCCGGCGCTTGGATTTGGCTATTGGGCTGGAAGATGAACCCGATGTTCGGCGCGGCGGCGATGAGCCTTTCAAGCTTTTGCGTGGTGACCAACGCGCTGCGCCTCAATTTTTTTAGAGCGAAAAATAGCCGCAATGCCGGCAAGGAGAAAAATATGACAAAGACAATCAAAATCGAAGGCTTGATGTGCGGCCATTGCGACGCCCGCGTCAAAAAGGCGCTTGAAGCCGTTCCCGGAGTAGCCTCGGCCAACGCCGACCACGAAAAAGGCCAAGCCGTAGTGGAGCTTTCCGCTGACGTGGCTGACGAAGCGCTCAAAGCCGCCGTCGAAGCGCAAGACTACAAAGTTTTGGGCATTGATTAAGTTCCGAACAAATATATGAAAGTAGAACTCAAAAAAATCACGCAAGAAAACAAGGCGGACTTTGTCGCGCTCTGCAATTCCGTTGACAGAAAATATTTGTCCGACCGCCTTCCGCATCCCTACACTGAAAAAGACGCGGACTGGTGGATTGACATGCTTTCCAAGAACGACGGAAAGGAAGGCGTGTGGCGCGCGGTTTACGCCGACGGAAAATTAGTCGGCCAAGTTTCCGTAGAAAAAGACCAAAAGTATCGGGGCGACGCCGAGATCGGCTATTTTCTTGCGACTGATTTTTGGTCCAAGGGAATCATGACTCAAGCCGCCCGCCTTATTTGCGAGCTTGCCTTTGAACAGTTGGACATAATCCGAATCACAGGCCTTTACTGCGAGCCAAACGCCGCCTCCGGCCGCGTTATGGAAAAAATCGGCTTTAAGCGCGAAGGAAAAAAGTTGAACGGCTTTGTAAAGGAAGGCGCTGTTTACAACCTTTGCATTATGGGCTTGTTGAAGGGGGAGTAAAAAAAGTCGCCGCTAAAAAGCGAACTCTTTAGCGGCATATATTTAAAACGGAGCCGGCTTTGCCAAGACGCTCCGAGAAAAAAAGGCTTGCCTTTCGGCAAGCCTTAAAGGAGTCTAGCGGAATCGAACCGCTGCATAGAGGTTTTGCAGACCTGTCCCTTACCACTTGGGTAAGACTCCATAATGTTCTTGAACTATATCAGTTTTGGCGCGCTTTGTCAAGGGCTTCCAATACTTGCTTGTTTTCTTCGGGGCTGGCGGTTTGGATTGTGATTTTCTTTCCGTCAACAAGGGCGATTTCCAAATACTGGCCCTCTTTTATTTCCTTGATTTTGCTCCACTCGATGTAGGAACCGCCGGCGATGAGCGCGTTTTTGTAAATGCCGGTGTTGACGGCGCAAGCGTCTTCCTTGCAAACGATGAAAACGGCCAAGGCGCAAATCGCGCAAACCAAAATAAAAAAGTAGGCGCCGTAGTCGACCAAAAATGCAAAGGCCAACACGCAAGGGATTGCAAAAAGCGTCATCATCGCCTTGGACTTGGCGGGCTTTGTAAGTTCGTAAAGAAGGTCGCCGGCCTTTTGCAAAACCTTCGCGCGGCGCGCTTTTTGGGTGAAGAGCATGATTGAATAAAAGGCTGTCGTCGCCGCGAGGCAGGCCAACTGAACGATTGTTTTTGTTTCCATATATTACTCCTTTTGTTCTATCCAAGTTTTTAGCGCTTTCTTTGCCGAGTCAAAGGCCAGCGGCAAACTGTCGATGTCCGCTTGGCTTTGAACCTTGCGAAACTCTACGCCGCTCACTTCCTTTGCGTCGGCGGCCAAGCTTTGAAGAAGGCCGTCCGCTTCTTCTTGCGAAAGGCGCGCCTCAAAGAACAGGTCGCAAGTTTTGTAAACAAAGTTTTTGTAAGGATAAGTGTTGGGAAAGCTTGCAACGTATTTTATCCGCGCGCCGTCGACATTGAAGCCGATTTCTTCAAAGCATTCGCGCCGCGCGGCGTCTTCGGCAGGCTCGTCGGGGTTGCAAAAGCCGCCGGGCAAGGCCAAAAAGCCTTTTCGCGGCTCTTTGGCGCGCGTTTCGAACAAGACGTCTCCGGCGGGCGAGCAAATGATGAGGCCGACGGCGGCGGCAACGTTGCAGTAAAGGTCAAAGCCGCAGTCGGGGCAAGTCCATTTTTTATTTTGAACGAACTGGATTTTTTTTGAGCCGCATTCCGGGCAAAGCGCAAAGTCGTTACTCATCGCCATCTTCCGAATCGGCGTTTGTCCTGACGCGAACGTATCGGCCAAGCAACTTTAGCTCCTCGTCCAATTTGCGCGCGTCGCCGTCAACTAAAATTTTGTCGATGCAAGAGCTGGCTTTTGTTATTTGCTGCTGCAAGGCTTGCTCGAATTTTCCGGCGCGGACGGAAACGCTTGGCTCGATTTTTTTCGCTTCAGAAAAATATTGGTGAATCAATTTTTCTTGCTCTGGAAATTTTTCCTCCAAGTTCTTGGCCTTTTGGTCAAGCGCACCGAATGCGTTGATTATGTTCAGCATCGACTCCTCGGCGGCCTTAAGGCTTTCGGGCGAGAAGCTTTTGGAGGCTTTGATTTTGTTCAAGAATTTTTTGAAAAACGATTCCGCCATTTTTTGCGCCCGCGTTCCGTTCAACTTAAACGTTGAACTTAAAGAACAAAACGTCTCCGTCTTGAACGATGTAGTCTTTTCCTTCTTGGCGGTACTTTCCGGCTTCCTTGATTTTTGCTTCCGTTCCGTATTGGCGCAAGTCGTCAATCGTGTAGGCCTCTGCCTTGATAAAGCCTTTTTCAAAGTCGGTGTGGATCACGCCGGCCGCCTTTGGAGCGGTGTCGCCAGCGTGAATCGTCCAGGCGCGGCACTCGTCGGGGCCGCCGGTAAAGAAGGTGGCCAAGCCCATAAGCTTGTAGGTCTGGCGCGCCAAAACGTTGAGGCCCGATTCCTTAAGTCCGACGGCGTCCATGAATTCCTTGCGGTCGGCTTCTTCCTTAATGTCGCTAAGCTCCGCCTCAAACTTTCCGCAGATGACTACGACTTGGCTTCCTTCGTCGGCCGCGATTTTCTTTACGACTTCGACGTACTTGTTTGTTCCTTCGGCGATTGAGTCTTCGTCAACGTTGCAAACGTAGAGCGTGGGTTTTAGCGTCAAAAGGTGCATGTCGTAAAGGGCCAGCTTTTCGTCGTCGGTAAGGTCGGCCACGCGGGCCGGAGTTCCGTTCTGCAAGAGAGGCTTAATTTTTGCCACGCCGCTTGTCCAGGGCGCGAGCTTTTTTTCTTCTTCTTTTCCGAGAGCGCGGATTGACTTTGTGACTTTTTCTTGGCGCTTGGCGATTGTGTCCAAGTCTGCCAAGGCCAGCTCCATGTTGATTGTGAGTATGTCGCTTTCGGGATCGACGGCCGCCTCAACCTTGGCGTCGTCGCGGACGTGCATGATGTCGGGGTCGTCAAAGCAGCGGACTACGTGCGCGATTACGCTTGTTTCGCGGATGTTGGCAAGGAATTGGTTTCCAAGGCCTTCGCCCTGCGACGCTCCCTTTATGAGGCCGGCGATGTCAACGAATTTTACGGTGGCCGGAGTTTTCTTTTTGGGCTGGAAAACGCTCGCGATAAAGTCCAAGCGCTCGTCGGGCAAGTCTACGATTCCGATGTTTGGGTCGATTGTGCAAAAGGGAAAATTTTCCGCCGCGGCGGGAGCGGCTGTCAGCGCCGAAAAAATAGTGGACTTTCCAACGTTCGGAAGTCCAACGATACCACATTCCAAAGACATAGCAGTTCCTTATAAAAAAATGATGGATTATTATAGATGAAAAGTGGCGTTTGCGCAAGTCGCCGTTCCCAACTACAACATCCGCTCCAGCGGCTTGCCGACTAGGGAAATGGCTGGGCCGAGCAAAAAGGACATGGCGATAGAGCCGACGATGGAGCCGCGGATTCCGCCGCAAAGGCTTCCCGCGATGACGCCGGCCAAAACGGCGGACAGGTCAAAAATTATTCTTATGACAAAAAAGGGAATCTTTGGAATCCAGCCGCTAATGATGACCGGCGTCGCGTCGTAGGGGGCCACGCCCATGCGCGCGTTCATGTAAATCGCGGCTACGGCCACAAAGAGCAAAAGGCAGATGGAAAATATCGCAAGGCGCGTCGCGAACGTTCCCTCTTGAATGAATTGGGCAAAGCCGACGTTCCGCCAAAGCCAGCGGCAAAAATCAACGACGTAGCCAATCAAGAACATGTTGGCCAAAGTTCCAAAGCCTATCATTTGCGCTCCAAAGGCGAATGTGAAAACGAGCATGATTCCGTAGACAAGGACCTGCGTGTTTCCCAAGCCCCAGCCCAGAGCGGCGGCGATGTTCAAATTCATAAAGCTCGCCGGATCGGTTCCCCAGCCGATTTCGACCAAGACCGAAACAAAAACGCCCATCAATATTACCGCGGGCAGCATAAAGGCAAGCCGCTTTGCAAAGTTTGGAACGATGAATTGATTGAAGGAAAATTTCATGCTTTAATTTTAATGGGCTTTCGCTGCTTTTTCAATAGCGGTCGTATACTGACAAAAAATAAAATCTTTTGTATAATTTCTAAAATTACGCGGAGCCTGGGGACGGGTCGTTTAAGGAGCAAAAAGTGAAATACGGGTATTTTGACGATGAAAAAAGAGAGTATGTGATTACAAATCCTGCCACTCCAAGACCCTGGGTAAACTATTTGGGCTCTCCGCTTTACGGCGCGCTTATTTCAAACAACGCGGGCGGATACAGTTTCGCCAAGTCCGGCGCCAACGGAAGAATCTTGCGCTATGTGTTCAATAATTTTGACCAGCCCGGAAGGTATATTTACATCAGGGACAACGATTCAAAAGACTATTGGTCTGCGTCATGGCAGCCTGTCGGAAAAGACCTCAAGGATTACAAGAGCGAATGCCGCCACGGAACGGCTTACACAAAAATGCTGGCGGATTATTCCGGAATCCATTCGGAAGCGCTTTACTACGTTCCGCTTGAATGCGAGCACGAAGTTTGGAATTTAAAGCTGACGAACAATTCAGGAAAAAAGAGAAGCCTCACTGTGACAGGCTTTGCCGAATTCACGAACAACAGCAATTATGAAATGGACCAAGTGAACTTGCAGTATTCGCTTTACATCGGACGCACAAAGTTTGTTGACAACAGAATCGTTCACACCGTTCACGGAAACCTTGAGGGCCTTCCCGAAGAAGTTGACCACAAGACCGCGACCGAAAGAGCCTTTGCGCTTGTCGGCTCGAAAGTTTCTTCTTATTGCGGAGACAAGGAAGGCTTTCTTGGCCTTTACCACAGCTACAAGGATCCGGTCGGCGTTTCTTCTGGCGACCTGGGGAACGTCACAAGCTACAACGAAAATTCTTGCGGCGCCTTGTCCACTGTGATCGAGCTTGAAGCCGGCGAGACAAAAGAAATCGCCTTTATCCTTACAATGCAGCTGAACGCCGCCGTTGAAAAAATTCTTTCTGGCTACGCCGATTTGTCTAAGACTTGCGCAAAAGAATACGAGGCGCTTGTCAAGCAATGGCACGGCCGCTTTGAGCATTTCCAGGTCAAGACTCCCAACGAGCACTTCAACACGATGATCAACACGTGGAACGCTTACAACTGTTTCATGACTTTCACTTGGTCGCGCGCGGCCTCTTACATTTACTGCGGACTAAGGAACGGATACGGATACCGCGACACTGTTCAGGACATTCAGGGCGTCATCCATCTTGAGCCTGAGATGGCCGCCGAAAAAATCCGCTTCATGCTTTCGGCGCAGGTTGACAACGGCGGAGGACTTCCGCTTGTCAAGTTCACCCACAACGCGGGCCACGAGGACACTCCCGACGACGCTTCTTACGTTCGCGAGACAGGCCACCCCGCTTACAGGGCCGACGACGCGCTCTGGCTTTTCCCGACTGTCTACAAGTACATCGCGGAATCTGGAAACGTCGCCTTCCTTGACGAGGTCATTCCCTTTGCAAATAAAGACGAAGGAACGGTTTACGAGCACTTGAAGCGGGCCGTCGATTTTTCCATGAAGCATCTTGGCCCCCACGGAATTCCCGCGGGCCTCTACGCCGACTGGAACGACTGCTTGCGCCTTGGCGCGAACGGCGAGTCTTCTTTTGTCGCGCTCCAGTATTACTACGCGATGACGATTTTGCGCGAGTTCGCCCAAAACAAAAAGGACTCAGAGTATGTCGCCTTCTTGGACAAGGCCCAAAAGGAACTTGGAGAAAAGATCCAAAAGCTTTGCTGGAACGAGGACCGCTTTATCCGCGGCTTCACCGAGCGCGGAGAAGTAATCGGAAGCCGAAATGATCCCGAAGCGAACATGTGGCTCAACCCGCAAAGCTGGGCCGTTATTTCAGGCCTTGCGTCCGCCGAGCAGGCTGACGCGGCGCTTGAAAACGTTAACAAACAATTGAACACTGATTTTGGCCTTGTGCTTATGGATCCTCCGTATCAAAAGCATGCCTTTGAAGGAGCGCTCGCCGTAATCTACAACCAAGGCGCCAAGGAAAACGCCGGAATCTTCTCACAGTCTCAGGGCTGGATTATTCTTGCCGAAGCGCTCCGCGGACACGGAGACAGGGCTTTCCAATATTTTATGGAGAACGCTCCCTCCGCCCAAAACGACAAGGCCGAAATCAGAAAGCTTGAGCCTTACTGCTACGGCCAGTTCACCGAAGGAAAGGCAAGCCCGCATTTTGGACGCTCGCACGTTCACTGGCTGACGGGAACCGCGTCAACCGTTATGGTCGGCTGCGTCGAAGGTATCCTTGGCATGAGGCCGAATCTTGACGGTCTTAAGCTTTCTCCTTCAATTCCTTCTTCGTGGGACGGCTTTACCGCGCAAAAAGACTTTAGGGGCTGCAAGCTTAGCATCACGGTAAAGAATCCCGACCACGTTCAGTCCGGCTGCAAGGAGCTTACTGTCAACGGAAAGAAGATGGAAGGAAATTTTATTCCTGAGTCTGAACTTACCGCGAACACAGAAATCGTTCTTGTGATGTAAAATCGCCTTGCGGGGGAGGGCGGGCGACCGCTTCCCCCATTGCCACCAAAGGCCAAATTCGCTACAATGTTCTTCTATGGAAAACAAAAAAACGGTTGACAACGACACGCTAGAAAAGTTGCTTTATCTTTCGCGCCTTTCGCCCGAAAGCACAGATTTGACCACGCTCAAAAAGCAAGTTGACGACATTGTAGGATACTTTGACATTCTTTCTAAATACGACGACAGCGAAAATCCCTATGACGCTTATCCTTCCACCCAGGCCGAGGCCTTGCGCGAGGACAGCGTTGTGGCCGGGCTGGACATTCCCGACGTAAAAAAAGTTACCGAAAACTTTATGGACGGCTACTTCCAGGTTCCCAAAGTTTTGGGAGAGGGAGCGTAATATGAACAGCATAACACAGGCGCGCGAGGCGCTAAAAAACGGAAGCGTCACATCAGAGGCGCTGGTCCAAAAATCTGTGGCCACTTTTGAGTCGGACAAAAAATCTTCCTTGCCCTTGAACGCTTTTTTGGAAATGTACGACGATGTTCTTTCTTTGGCGCAAGAAGCCGACAAAGAAATCGCGGCCGCCCGCGGCGCCGGAACGCTTGACGCGCTCTTTGAAAAAAAGCCGCTTTTGGGCTTGCCCTTTGCTGTAAAGGACAACATCAGCGTAAAAGGAAAGCGCCTCACTTGCGCCTCGAAAATTTTAAGCGGCTACGTCGCCCCCTACGACGCGACAGTCACCGCCCGCCTTAAGGCCGCCGGAGCCATCCCGCTTGGCCGCTGCAACCAGGACGAATTCGCGATGGGCTCTTCAACCGAATATTCTTCTTACGGCCCCACTCGCAATCCAATAAACCGACAGTACGTTTCGGGCGGATCTTCGGGAGGCTCGACTGCCGCCGTCGCGGCCAACCAAGCGCTCTTTGGCTTGGGAACGGAAACGGGCGGCTCGGTTCGTTTGCCCGCTTCTTACTGCGGCGTTTACGGCCTTAAGCCCACTTACGGCGTTCTTAGCCGCTGGGGAGTCGTGGCCTACGGAAGCTCGCTTGACCAAGTTGGAATCATCGCTCATACGCCAAGCGACATCGCGCAAGTTTTGGACACCTTGGCCGGCGTTGACTTTTACGACGACACTTCGGCCGACCTTCCGCAAAAGGAAGAGTTGAAAAACCTCAAGGCTTTTACTGCCGAAGAATTTTCAAAGCTTAAGATCGCCATTCCCAAGCAGTTCTTGGAAAGCAAGGGCCTTTTGCCTGATGTTGGCGTTGTCTTTGAGCAAACAAGAAAATGGTTTGAGGACAAGGGCGCCAAGATTGAAGTGGTTGACCTTCCGATTTTGGACGCGTCAATCGCAAGCTACTATGTAATCGCCTTGTCGGAAGCGGCGTCCAACCTTAGCCGCTTTGACGGAATCCGCTACGGCGCGCGCGTCGACAAAGGAAACGGCTACGACGAGCTTTACGTTGACACCCGCAGCGCGGGCTTTGGCCCCGAAGTAAAGCGCCGCATCGTAATCGGAAACTACGTTTTGTCGGAACAGTTTTCCGGCGACACTTACAAAAAGGGAATGACCGTGCGCGCCAGAATCCAGCGCGAAATGGCAGACCTCTTCAAGAACTACGATTTGGTTCTTTGCCCGACTTGCCCGACGCCCGCCTTTAAGCTGGGCCAAAAAGTCGACGACCCGCTGGAGATGTACCTAAGCGACTTGTTCACGACATTCGTAAACTTGGCGCGCATTCCGTCGCTAAGCGTTCCCGCCGGCCACACAAGCGGAACGGGCGTCGAGTCCGGAATCACCAAAGGCTTTAACGGAGAATTCGCGGCGGCTGCCAAGCGCGGAGACAGCGACTCAATGCCTGTCGGCATCCAGTTTGCCGGCCCTATGTTCAGCGAAGCAAAGATTTTGCGCGTCGCCGCCGCATGGGAAGCCGAGCATCCCGGCTGCGGTTGCCCGGTAGGGGAGTGAAACGATAAGGCCGTCCGGTTTTCGGGCGGCCTTTGTCTTTATGAGGGGGTAGGGCGGCGGCTTTATGCAGTCGCTTCGGCGCTCACAATTTCTTTTACTTGCTCTTCCGTCATGCCGAGCGACTTTGCGATTATTTCAACGGAGACGCCGTTGGCGTAAAAGTTTTTGGCGTTCTCAATGGCGGTCTGCTTTGAGCCTTCCTCGCGGCCCCTGTCATATTCGTAAACTTTTTCGCGTTCCCATTCCATATACTGTTTTCTCCATTGCGTGTTGCGTTTTGCGTCGGCGACAAGCCTTGTGATTTTTTCCGTAAAATCGTTTGAGCATGAATTGCTGGTCAACAAGCGCAAGAACGCCTTTTGCTTTTCGTCCAATAGTTTATCACAATTCTTAGAAATAAAAAAGAGTTTTTGCGCCCTGTCTCCCAATTTTGTTTTCTTGTCTTCAAGGCAAAGATGTTCAAAAGTGTATTTTGCGAGTCCTTGTTTGAATATGTCGTCAATGCAAATAAAAATGATGAACGAGGTTTTTAGGTCTTTATACTTTTGCCCCGACCTTAAAAGGTCAACGTCGATTACGCCTTGGTAGTATCGAGCGCGTTCCGCCAGCTCCCCTGTGTTTGTGGTCTGAAGCTCAATGTTGTAAACCTTTTGACCGTCGCCGTCTTTTACATAAACGTCCATTCTGATTCCCTTGCTGCCAAAGTCGATGCCTATTTCTTCCTCTTGCGACATTTGAATTTCCTCTATCTCGAATTCCAAAAGAATTTCCAACAGTTCCTTGCAAACGGCTGGATTGTTGCGCATGACTTTGTAGAAGATGAAGTTATTTGCAATCGTGGCGTTTTCCCACTTTTCTTCGAGCGTTTGCTCTTTTTGAATTTCGCTCACGGCGAGCCTCCTTATAGTTTTTCTTAACTATAAGGTAGGAATTTTTATTCATTTTTTAGCGTTTTTTTGGAAAAATCGTGAAGAATTTTTAGGGAAAAGTTGGAGGAGCGCTTGTTGTTTGTATGGGGAGAGGGAAGAGTAAAAAGAACGACCGCTCCGTTGTTGGAGCGGCCGTTGACTTTGCCTATGAAACAATGTTTGTTCAGTTGCTTTTTTGTTTTTTAACTATTGTCTTTTCCTATAATTCTGAATATTAGTGATAATATCCATCCACTTATTATTAAATATGAACCGTAGTTCAGAGCATCAAAATTAAATTCACTGATAATACAGATAAATGTGATTATGATGCCAGCAATGCCCACTACAAAAAGACCGGAATCAATTTTTTTCTCTCTTTCATCGCTTATTTTGTGTTTTGAGAGCAAAATAACGATAGCGCAGACAAGCGAAATTACAGCCGCGAAGAATGTCAAGTAAAGGCCGAGAGCCGCAACTGTGTAATTAGGTTGTTCATATTTCAAAAGTGTTTCTGCCAATTGGAATCCCTTCATGTTGCAGGCAACCGGTTGTAAAAAACCAAATATAACAAGAATCAAGACAAATTTGCTTATAATCTTAAAAACCTTTTTCATAAAAATCCTCCTGTGATTTTATTATTTTATTGTTTCATAAGTGTCCTTATAAGTGAAATCTGGAATTTTGGAATTTCCTCTTGATGATTTAAACTTTATTCTCCTTGTGTTGGCTGTAATTTTGGTGCTTTGCTTTCTTTATTTCCTAATATTCTGAATACTAGGGATAATAACCATCCGCCTATCATAATAAAGGCGCCGTAATTTAATATTTCAAGAGTTTGATAACTAATAACCATGAAAACGAAAAAGGGGAAGCCGCAGAGTCCGCTTATAACCGATGTAGCAATATTGTCATTGCTTTTGCTTGTTTTGTCTTTGCTTTTTTTGATTAAATTAACAATGGCAAGTATTACTCCTAACAATGCTATAGCGGCGCTTGCCAGCAATCCGATAGAACAGAGAGCTGTCGTTGGATTTCCGTCATCAACGCTTGCGAGCCATTGAGGGCCGGAAAGATTGCATGCAACAGGACAAAACCAGCCGAATACAACTAACAATAAGCATAGTTTTCCAAAGGTTTTCATATATTCCTCCTTTAATTTGTTTGTTGAAAACTCAATTTTGCAATAATATTGATTTGCTTGCAAATTTTTACAAACCTAAACTGTTCATTTTTTTTCTAAAATCTGCTTCCTCTTGAGCCTTTTTTGCAGCTTCTTTTTCTTTTTTTGCTTTTGCGTCGCTAGCGGAAATTTGGGCTGCCATGCTTGGATTGTCGTAATAAACTGTCATATTCGAGACATCTGTGGTTATAAACATGTTAATATTAAAGTCATCTTTTTTTGAGTCGCCTACTAACACACGAGCATCAAGGGTAATTCTAAAGGTTTGTGATTTTTCCCAGAACATTTTCATATGATGTTCCGTATATGATATGCGTGTTCCTAAATCTGGTTCTGTTTCCACATGATGTTCTTTTGTTACTTTGTCGCTTGTTTGCTGTCCGTAGAGTTCTTTTAAACGATAAATAATTGCTTCGCCAGTTTCTTTATCTGTATTGGAAAATCTAGTCATTCCCGCAACGAGTTTATTGTCAAGGAATTTGTAAAACATTTTTGATTTTTCTCTTGCGCCTTCTGTGGAATATACGACTAAAGAACCTTCGTCCTTTTCACGTTTGGAGTATTTGTTAACACTCAAAAAAACTTCTGTCGTTGTTCCCCAAGGTAAATAGGCATAGCCGCCATCTTTCTTAAATCGTTCTGATGCTATACGTTGTTCTTCAGCTTCTCTTTCTGCTGCAAGATGTTTTTCTTCTTCTATTTTAACGAAGTCGTTTTCAGTGGGTATGTTCTCGACTTTGATAACTTTTAGGTCTTTGGGTTTTGGTTTTGCAACATTTGTTTGGACGTAGACAATGTATTTTTTTTTCAAAGAACGATACTCATCATTTTCCTCTACAATTTTAATTCGATTTTTTTCTTCGGTTGTTAATGTTTTGGAAAGAGAATCCCAATATTCCAACCAACCTGAACAGTTAGTGAGGAGTTCTCCGTTAAGATTGATTATCAAATTTACATTTGTAAGTTTATAAACAGTTCCTTTTTTCGCAGTAAAATTTTCATTAAAAAATTCGTCCGCCGTGACTTCAATAGCTGACTCCTCTATTTTTGTATTTTTATCCTTGGCAAATATTCCGCCCATCGTCAACATTGCTAACATTGCCATCAATAAAATTTTTTTCATATAAATCGCTCCTTGGATAGATTTTATCCCGAAATTTTATAGGAAAATCGGAAAGTTTTCCTAAATTATAATCTAAAAACGGGATATTTTCAAGAAAAATCAGTGAAAAATGGAAAATTTTCATACTATCATAAATAATGAATTTTTGGGAAACTGTAGATTCTGAATTGCAATATCAGAACAAAGAACGCAAGGATTTGGCCAAAGCAGCTGGCTTTGATGTTTCAAACATCGGAAAAGGGATGAAAAACGGCGGCGTTCCTTTGGCCGACACTGCCGTCCGTATCGCACAATTTTTGAATGTAAGCGTTGAGTACTTGGTATCAGGCGGAAAGTCCATTGGTTCTTCCAATGCCGACAATTCCGCGGACTTTAAGAAATTCTTCTATTATAGAAAGCTTGTAAGCAAGATTGATTCCCTTCCCAAAAAGACAAAAGACGCCATTATAGAAATGTTTGAAAAAATATAAGTTTATGCGCAATCAATTTGAAATGCCACGCTTTTTCCTTTGATTAATTATAAGTTCCAATGTATGTTTTCTCCATAAGGAAATCATGCCTTTAATCGCGATTGTTTCGGCTAAAAAGAGACGAGCGCAAAAATTATTAGGAAAGCGCCGTTTAAAAAATAAATGTTTCAGTAAAATCCCGCTCACAGTCGTGCGGCCTCTGTGCCCGACACTCCTTTTTACGGCAATTTAACCCCTTTTTATCGGCAAAATAACTTCCGCACTTTTCCACAAATTTCCCTTTATATTTTGCCGATAATATGCTATAATCTTTCCTATGGCTAAGGTCAAATATATTTCTGTAGAAGCGGCGGCTCAAAAGTGGCGGATTAGCGAACGCAGCGCGCGCAATTATTGCGCCCAAGGGCGTGTTGAGGGTTCTCTTTTGGAAGGGAAAACCTGGAAGATTCCGTCAACCGCGCAAAAGCCAGGGCGAAAGCCCCGTCATTCTTCTACGGCGGAAACTCTTCTTGCATTTCTCAAGCGCGAAAAAGACGCTGGCCTTAAGGGCGGCATCTACCATAAAATTCAGATTGACCTTACCTACAACTCAAATCACATTGAAGGCTCAAAACTCACTCACGACCAGACCCGTTATATCTTTGAAACAAAGACTATTGGAGTTACTGATAAGGCCGTAAAGGTTGATGACATTGTTGAAACTGTAAATCACTTTCGCTGCATAGACCTAATAATCCAAGGCGCCAATGCCAAACTAACGGAAAGCCTTATAAAGCAGCTCCATTTTATTTTGAAGTCCGGAACCACTGACAGCCAAAAATCTTGGTTCAAGGTTGGCGATTATAAAATGCTGGCGAATGAGGTTGGAGGAAGCGAAACAACAAAGCCAGTGGAAGTGGCCGGCGCGATCAAGGCTCTGCTTAAAGAATATAATTCCAAATCAAAAATCACTTTTGATGACATTTTGGATTTTCATGTTCGCTTTGAAGCGATTCATCCTTTCCAAGACGGCAACGGTCGCGTCGGCCGCCTGATTATGTTCAAGGAATGTCTTAAGCGTAACATCGTTCCGTTTATAATTACAGAAAAACTTAAGATGTACTATTATCGTGGCCTCAAGAGCTGGAAGATTGAGCGCGGATTTTTGCGGGATACTTGTCTAACCGCTCAAGATGCGATGAAAGCCACTCTGGATTATTTTGGAATTAAGTATGAAGACGACTAAAAAAAAAGCCGCCCATAATCGGGCGGCTCAACCAACGCGTGTCTTTGCTGGACTAGATCTGTTCCATCACGTTGACCATCTCAATCGCGCTGAGGGCGCAGTCGTAGCCCTTGTTGCCGCTTTTGGCGCCGGCGCGGTCGATGGCTTGCTCCAAGTTGTCGGTGGTCAAAATGCCGAACAAGACTGGAACGCCTGTGGCGAAGCTGGCTTGCGCGATGCCCTTGCTGACTTCGGCGCAAACGTAGTCGTAGTGGCTTGTGCTTCCGCGAATCACCGCTCCGACGCAAATGACCGCGTCGTACTTTTTGCTGGCCGCCATCTTTTGCGCGACGACGGGAATTTCAAACGCGCCCGGTACCCAAGCCGCGCTGATGTTCTCTTCGGCGACGCCGTGGCGGACAAGGCCGTCAACCGCTCCGTCCAAAAGTTTTTGAACGATGAACGCGTTGAAGCGCGACGCCACGATTCCAACCTTCATGCCATTTTTGGCAACCACTTTTCCTTCAATCAATTTCATATTAACCTCCTATTCAACATTGATATGGTCAAAGATGTGGCCCATTTTTTCCTTCTTGGTGCGAAGGTAAAATTTGTCAAACTTTGACGGCGGAATTTCTATAGACACGCGCTCGGCGACTTTTATTCCAAAGCCGTCAAGCCCGTAAATCTTTTGCGGATTGTTTGTCAAAAGGCGCAGGGACTTGATTCCCAAGTCGCGCAAGATTTGCGCTCCAATCCAATACTCGCGCAAGTCTGGAGCGAAGCCCAACTTTAAATTCGCTTCCACAGTGTCGTAGCCGTTTTCTTGCAGCATGTAAGTTTTCAGCTTGTTGATGAGTCCGATGCCGCGCCCTTCCTGCCTCATGTAAAGCAAAACGCCTCGGCCTTCTTTTTCTATCGTCTTCATCGCTTGCTGAAGTTGCGGGCCGCAGTCGCAGCGCTGGCTTCCGAACACGTCTCCTGTCAAACATTCGGAGTGAACGCGGCACAAAACTTTTTCGCCGTCGCCGATGTCGCCTTTTACAAGCGCGATGTGGTGCTCTCCGGTAAGGTCGTCGGTGTATCCGTAAATGTCAAAGTCGCCAAACTCGCTGGGGAGCTTTGCCTTGGCTTCCTGCACGACGTGCTTGTCGTTAATGCGGCAGTAGTCGGCAAGCGCTTTAATCGTTATGTATTTTAGGCCGAACTTTTTGGCGATTTCGTAAACGCGCTCGCCGCGGGCCATCGTTCCGTCGTCGTCCATAATTTCGCAGCAAACGCCGCATTCTTTAAGGCCGGCCAAGCGGCAAAGGTCAACGGTGGCTTCCGTGTGCCCCGCGCGGACAAGCACTCCGCCTTTTTTTGCGATCAGGGGAAAGGTGTGTCCCGGTCTTCTAAAATCTTTTGGCGTTGAATCTGGATCGACGCAAGCCTGAATCGTTCGCGCGCGCTCGGCGGCGGAGATTCCCGTCGAGGTGGAAACGTGGTCGATCGAAACTGTAAAGGCCGTTTCGTGGTTGTCGGTGTTTTCCGCAACCATTGGGTAAAGGCCAAGCCGGTTCGCCATGCCCTCGCTGATCGGAGTACAAATCAAGCCCTTTGCGTGCGTCGCGATAAAGTTGATGTTGGCTTGCGTCGCGAACTGCGCGGCGCAAATCATGTCGCCTTCGTTTTCGCGATTTTCGTCGTCGCTTACAAGAATTATTTTTCCTTGCCGCAATTCCTCAAGCGCCTCTTCGATTGTGTTGTATTTTATTTCCATTTAGAAACCTCGCTCTCTTAAAAATTCTTCTGTTATGGCGGAACCCTTGCTCTCGCTGGAACGGTAGCCGCCGCCGGAATGGCCCGCAAGCCCAAGAAGCCGCTGAACATACTTTCCGACGATGTCGTTTTCCAGGTTGACTTTGTCGCCTGGCTTTTTGGAAAGGAGCGTCGTCTCTTCTCCCGTGTGCGGAATGATAGAAACGGCAAAGCGTGACGACTCAAGCTTCGCTACGGTAAGGCTGATGCCGTCAATCGCGAGCGAGCCTTT
>JAEEVR010000050.1 GCA_016290995.1 Treponema sp.
TCTGCAATTTGGAGAACATCTTCCAGCCCAAAAACGGCGCGGCTTTCTTGGACGGCAAAAAATTTGATTTTATAATCGCCTCTCATAGCCTTAACGAATTATGGAAAGGCCAAAAAAAGCGCGGGGAAAAAATCGCGGACCTGCTAAAAAATCTTTCTGATTGCTTGGACGACGGCGGCCTTATGCTTTTGATGGAACCCGCGCTTTTGGCCACAAGCCGCGCCTTGATTGAAGCGCGCGATTCTCTTATTGCAAGCGGCCTAAAAGTCGCGGCGCCTTGTTTGCAAAGCGCAAGCCCATGCCCCGCGCTGGAAAACCCCAACGCCACTTGCCACGCGCAGTTTGATTGGGAGATGCCGCAAATTGTGGCTGATTTGGCGGCGCTTGCGGGCCTTAACCGCGCCGACGTCAAGATGACATATTTTGTTTTTGAGCGTGGCGATTTTGGCAATGGCGATAATTCTTCGCAAGCCAAAGAAGCGGCCGCCCTTGTCGTCAGCGAGCCGATGCTGAACAAGGCTGGCCGGGTCCGCTACGTCTTGTGCGACGGCAAAGCGCGCTTCACGCTTTCCGCCAAAAATGGAGACCCCAACGCGGCGGCCCAAGGCTTTTTTGACCTAAAGCGTTATGACAAAATTCAAATCGCAGGCGCGCAAGTCCGCAGCCAAAAGGGCGAGCCGCTTTCGCTTGGCTTTGACGATAACACGCGACTGGAATTTTTATAATGCCAGTTCCATGTCAACGTGCGGAATGCCCTCTTCAAGGTATTCCTCTGAAGTGATTTTAAAGCCAAGCTTTTGGTAGAATGAAATGGCGTGGCTCTGCGCGTCCATGACGATTTTTTTGCAGCCGGTCTTGGCCTTTAGTTCGCTGATTGCGTATTTCATAAGCTTGGAGCCTGTTCCTTTTCCGTGAAGCAGAGTAAGAACCCGGCCGATTTTTATAATGCCGTCGCCGTCCTTAAAAGCCCTAAGGTAGGCGCAAACCCTGCCGCCTTCCGTCGCAAAAACGTGCCAGCTTTTGCAATCAACGCCGTCAGGATCTACATAGCTGATTTTTTGTTCCTTTACAAAAATTTCCGCCCGAGATTTAAGAATTTCGTAAAGCTCTTTTGTTGTAAGCTCGTCAAAAGTTTTAATCGTCCAGTTCATAAAAGCAAAAGTCTTTTTATTCTTCCCAGCCCTTGCATACATCGCACCAGCCGACGGCGCCAGACACTTGTTCCAACTCCGACGGAGTGAGCTTTACCGAAGTGAATTCGTTTCCGCCCGCAGGGTGAATGTACTCAAAACGCTTCATCGAAACGTCAAGCCAGACAGGGATTTCTTTTGGAACGTTAAAAGGACAGACGCCTCCAGGGGCGAAGCCTGTGATTGCCTCAACTTGGTCGCGGGCGATCATGCTGGGCTTTGTGTGGAAGAGGGCTTTGAACTTTGAGCTGTTGACGCGGCCGTCGCCTGCCATCACAACGATGACGGGCTTTTGGTCCACGATGAATGAAAGCGTCTTTGCGATTTGCGCCTCGGAGCAGCCGATTTGTTGGGCGGCGTGTTCAACGGTGTCGATTGTTTCTTTGTGTTCGGTGAGCCTGTCCGCGTATCCCTTGGCTTTTAGGAAGTCTAAAACCTTTTCGTTAATCATATGAAAATATATGATACAAATAAGGGGGCAGACAGTCAAGGAAGGGGACATTGCTTTCTACGATTCGTTCACCAACTTGCCGGTCATGTGTTCGATTTCAAGTTCAAGGCACTGAACGCGCGGCAAGGCGTTTGCCAGTTCTTTTTCAAGATATTCCTGGTCGTCTGTGAATTTCTGAACCAGCTTTGCGCAGATTTGGCGGGTCAGTTCCGGGTCGGTCACAAGGCGGATTTTTCCAAAGACGATCACGCTGTTGATGTTCAGCGCCCATTCGCCTTCCTTTCGGTAGCCGGAATCGTAAACGCAAAAGCTTGCCTTGTCGCAGTTTTTGATGGCGTCGATTTTGTGGCCTTCCTTCGCTCCGTGAAAATAAATCTTATTGTCTTCCTCGCTGTAAAGATGCGACATCGGAAGCCCGTAAGGATATCCGCCGTCTCCGAGCAGCGAAAGAACTCCGCGCTTTTCGTTTTTCAAAATCTCTTTGCATTCAGCGTCACTAATTTGCTGCTTGAATCTTCTCATTGGCCTGAACATGCTGAACTCCTATTGTTTATTTATAAAATACAATCCCACAAGGCAGATTGCGACGCCAAGCGCTTTGCTCCAAGTGATTGTTTCATGATAGCCGATAAGCCCCACAAAAATCAGAATGACTGCCAGCGCCGCGTTTGAAACTGTCGCCAGCGTACTGACTTTCCAGCCAGCCTTGTAAGCAAAGATGAAGCCCACTTCAAGTCCCGTAATTACAATTCCAAGAATGATTGTGGCCCAATTGGTGTGGGAAAATTCTTTGAGGATATTTCCGCCTTTTGTGGTGACAAAGAAAGCGGCTGCCGAAAAAAGCGTCGCCACAGCATAGGTGATTGTCATGCTGGCATAGGTGTTCATTTGCGCGGGGATTCCCTTTGCGCAAATCTGATAAAGCGTGTTTGCAAAAACAATGATTAAAAGCGGCCAGATGTAATTGAACATATGTTGATTATAGCGGGAATGGGGGATTTATTCTACTCGAATCCAGATTCCATCCCGTTTTTTATAAGTGTTTTTCCCGCTCATGTGGGTAAAGGTTAGGTTTTTGTCAAAGTAGCGTTCCATTGCGGCCCGGTCTTTTTCAATCATAGCCTTGTTTATTTCTTCGTAGGCAGCATAAACTTCTTTTTCTTCTGTGGTCATTGGTGGCGTCCCATTTCTTTGTTTTGATTCCTGGCCCGTGCAGGCAAAAAGAGCCAGCACGAGCACTGCAAAAATTGTTGCAAGTTTTTTCATATCAGGCCTTTTCAAAATCAGGCTTCCATGCGGCAAACTGAACTAGCTGCTCGTCAGTGCGGTGGTAGTAGCGTTCACCTTTGTCGAGCTTTGCGATTTCTTCCATTTCGTCGGCGGTCAGTTCAAAATCCATGATGTTCAGATTGTCTTTGATGTGGTCAACGTTTTTGCTTCCGGGGATTACGACGAATCCCATCTGAACATGCCAGCGTAAAATCACCTGGGCTGGTGTTTTGTCGTATTTTTTGCCCAGTTCTGCAAAGACAGGTTCTTGAATCAAAGACTTGTCGCCGTGTCCAAGAGGATACCAGCTCATAAGCTTTATTCCATACTTATCTAGAGTCACACGTAAATCTTTCTGAGTAAAATATGGATGGGCTTCTACCTGAATGAACTGAGGGGCAGTTTCCCATTTAGTTTCAAGTTCCTGAATATATTTTCCTTCAAAATTTGAAATGCCGATTGAGAGGGCTTTTCCATCGCGGAGAGCCTTTTCAAGCTGACGGTAACCTGCAAGCCAGTTTCCAGCCGGCTGATGGATGTAGAGCAGGTCAACATAATCTACTCCAAGACGTTCAAGAGTTTCATTCACAGCGTTCGGATTTTCGTATTCTGACGGCCAAAGTTTTGTAGAAAGAAAAACTTCCTTGCGGTCAATTCCGCTTTCTTTGATTCCCCGACCAACAGCGCGCTCATTCACATAAGCATTTGCCGTGTCGATAAGGCGGTAGCCCATCTTAAGAGCCTCGCGGGTGCTGTTCTGGGCATCTGCCGGTGAGAGCATAAAAGTTCCAAGTCCTATTACAGGGCATTCGATTCCATTGTTTAATTTGATTGTCTGCATATTGTGTCTCCTGTTATTCCGAACTTGATTTGGAATCTAAATCGTGCTTCAAATATAACATGGTAGTCCGCTTTTCCAATGTGCAGATTTCAGTTTTGTGCGGGATAAGCGACAGATTTTGTGAATGTGCCTAGAAATTATATGAAGAAATTGGGCGTTCGTCGTTCGCTGCGCTCACTTCACGAGTTTTCTTTTGCTCACCAAGGGGTTCGCATTTTGCTACGCAAAAACAAGAAAACTCGCGACGTCGGGCTTTTCGCCATTCCGCTGTCGTTCCAGCCTCCTCACTTCGTTGCGGTGGCCGCCTGCGGCGTGGCTACAATCCCTAACGCGTTCTTACTCCAGTTATTTTCGGGTAGGAGAAGCAACTTTCAATAAGCCTTCGTTTTCATCGATTTGATAAACGGACTTTTCCTCTGTAGCGAACAAATCCAGTTTGCTAGAATCCCGAACAAATTCCTGCAAAATCATGTCGGCATATTTTGATGGGATAAACACATATTCAAGTCCACTTGCAGAATACATCTGCTTTGCGTATTGAACCTTTGCCTGAGTGCTTGCCTTGTCAATTAAATTCTCACCCTTAATTTCTACTATGTAGAATTTGCTATCGTTCAACTCAACAAGAAAATCAGGATAATACGAACGCAAGGTGTGAAGTTCTGGGTCGATGTAGTGGACATAGAATTCGCTTTGTCCGTTTGTGAGCATTCCTGTGAACCAGATATGTTTGATTTCTGAATTGTTGAAAAGATTTCGCACAAAGAAAGATTTTTCTGAGCCAGAGTCAAAGCCATAGCCAGAAAGATTGAAGCTTTTCTTTGCATGTGCGGAGTTAGTTGAACCCTGACTGTATTCTGAAAACTGAGATGCTGTTTCTTCTACAAATAAATCATCATCAAAGTTAAGATTATAGCAGCCGTCTGTTCCATCCGGATTCTTTGGAGGATCTTTTGTGAGCCATTTGATTATTTCTTTCTTTTCACCTTTTTCATAAGAAATTTTGTAAATCTGTTTGAAAAGTTCTGGCACAACCCAATCGTAAAGAATTGCATTTGAATAATTTACTTTTTCGAGAATTGTATCTATTCCGTCAATGCAGTGTTCAAGTAAATCCCTAATTTGAACAGGCGACCAGCGGCACACTTTATTTTTCCCGTCAGAATCCATTTCATG
>JAEEVR010000012.1 GCA_016290995.1 Treponema sp.
TACATTGTAACGAAAATGACGTTTTCGATAGTGTTGAGTTTTAGCGCGTCGGGGTCGGTGTAATTCGTCCCGTTGAGGACGTTGTACAAGTCCAGTCTCCAGCGCTTGCTTCGTTCCGTGTCCTTTCCGAAGATTGCGATGAAAAGCCTGTCGCGGAACTTGGGCTGCGGCTGGCCTTGGATGGTGTTTTGATATTCTGCCATTTTTTTTGTACCTCACAAAAAAAGTTTTACATATATATCATTCACCTGTTTGCGCTTTTTTTAGCTTTTTTTGACGGGATTACGGAAAAAAGTTGCGCGGTTTTTGCGCGAATTGGAGTTTGTTGGTTTGGTTCTATTAATTGCGAGACGACGGGGGCGTCGCGGGGAACTCCCCGCGGAGGGGGCAGGCGGAAATGAGGAGCCCAGCGACGAATTGAAGCCGCGGGGGAGACATCCTCCGCAAGATGGCGGTTAGTTGGCGGGAGTGGGTTCTTTTTGCAGTTCTAGGACTTGCTCTAGGGGAAGGCCGACTGCTTGCGCGATTTGTTCTGGATTTCCAAGATTCATTTTTAGAAGCTTTCGCGCGGTTTCTAGGGCTTTTTGCTGCGCGCCTTCCGCAAGACCTTCTTCCTTTGCTTCGGTCATAATGTCAAAATCGTGCAAATTCATGTCGGCGTACTCCTTTCGGAATTTTTCGTTTTCCTTGGCTTTTGCCACGAACTCGGAAAGGCGCTTTGAAAAGTCGTCCTCGCCCGGCTCGTCAGTCTGGATAAAGCGCAAAAGCGCGCGGACTTTTGGATCCTCCACGCTTTCGTATGCTTTAGCATTGTATACCACTTTTACGGTTTTGTCATCCAAATTCACCGAATTATTTTCCACGCACATATTTTGGAATGTGTAGCGCGGCAGGCCGTACCCTTTTTTCTTTTCGTCGTGGAAAGGATCAAATTTGCAAATGAACAGAATATAGCTTTCCTTTAGCTTTGTGTATGGCTGGCCTTTCATAAGAGAGTCGCAATCTGCCATGCTTTGGTAGTAGCGCATTCGCTTTCCCAGGGCCTTTTGCGGATAGGATTGCAGCTCCACGTCAATCACCTTGTCCTCATCCTTTAGGTAAACGTCCAACCGTACGCCATGAGTTGTGTAGTAGGGCTCAATGGCTTTTTCAAGTTCCGGGTATTTAACTTGCTTGACGCGAACGCCTAGCAAGCGCTCCACCAGCTCCGCGGAAATATCCGGATCTTTCATGACGGTCTGAAACATTCCGTCGTCGGCAAAGGTGAGCTCGTCAAAAGGTTTTCTTTTCATAAAAACTCCTTATTGGTTTTGGATACATATATATCATTCACCTGTTTGCGCTTTTTTTATCTTTTTTTGACGGGATTACGGAAAAAAGTTGCGTGGTTTTTGCGCGAATTGGAGTTTGTTGGTTTGGTTCTATTAATTGCGAGCGGGGCTGCGGCTCTTGACGCGTAAAAGTTTTATCCGCTAGAATGGCAAAAATGCGCGTTGTTTTTTACAGTTCATGCTCAAACTACTTTGACCCAAAAATCGTTCACATAAAAACGCTGCCGTCTTGGAAGGACGAATGGAGCGCGGTGGCGGCCGCGTTCCCGCAGCACAAGTTTGCGATCGCCACGATGCTGCCCGCGATGTTTTTGCTGGACTACGAGGGAGCGGAAATTTCAAAGCCGGACGGAATCGACGTTTGCCTTTTGCAGGCGGGTGGAGCGGAAAAAATCGCCCGGCAGATTTTGGCGCTAAAGCCCGACGTCGCCGTCGCGGCAAGCTTTTGGATTACGCCCTACGATTGGCTTGGCTTGCAGGACGCGATGGTCGCCGACATTTTGCGCCAGAATGGAGTCCGCGTCGTAAGCCACAGGGCGGATACGCAGGCCGTTTGCTTTGACAAGGCGCGGACCCACGATTTTTTGGAGCGGAACGGCTTTAACTGCGCCAAGGCGGTTTACGTTGACTACGACATGTTTTGGGCGGAACGCAAAAAGCCCGAGGCGCGCGAAAACGTTTACCGCGAATATATCTTGCGACAAATCGAGCGGCTTAATTTTCCCGTCATCATAAAGGACACGGTGGGCCTTAGTTCCTACGGAATGGAAGTTGTTCACACGATGGGAGCGGTACGCAATTACTTGGAGTCAAAAAAGTTCAACAGCTCCCGCTTGGTGGAAGAATTTTTGGACGGCCCCCAGTTTGGAACGGAAGTGCATGTCACAAAGCGCGGCCAAGACGGGTCGCAAGCCCAAGACGCGACCGTGGACGTTTTTCCGCCGCTTTTGTACAGCGTAAACCAATACGGCATTTGCAGCCCCAAGCAGTCGGTAAAGCTGGGCCCGCTTACTTTGCCGCGCTACAAGTGCCATGAGCTAAAGTCAGAGCTGGAGCGGTTGGCGCGGCTTTTGGACTTTGAGGGAATCGCGCAAGTTGACTTGGCCTTTCACAATGACAAATGGCACATCATAGAAATAAATCCGCGCCTTAGCGGGTCCAGCGCCGCCATCGCTCTGATTAAGGGAAAGACCTTGCCGCGCATTCTTACGGACTTTGCGCTAGAGGCCGTTCAAGACCAAGCGGCGGGCCCCAATCTTGGTCAGGAAGGCGGTTCCGGCCTCTGGCAAGAAAATCCGCCCCTGTACCTAAACATAAAGTTCCCCAATCTGACGCCGGAACAAATGACGGCCCTTTACCAGCTGGATTTTGTCCATTACCTCTGCCAAACCGACAACGACGCCGCCAAGCAAAGGCGCGAGATGGGCTTTTGCGAGATTTTAATCGGCGGCTCGCCCGTTCCCAAAGAGCTTTTGGCCCAACTTAAAGAAATTGAGGAAAAATTCCCGCAAATAATCGAGCCGGCCTTTTTTGACACGGCAAAAAAAATGATCTCCCTTCTATTGAAAGAATAAACCTTGCGCGCTATAATAAAACGCATCGTAATTCGGAGAAAAAAGTGCTTGGACGCAACCTATTTTCGCTCTTTTCGGGCAAGACAGTTTTAGTCGTTGACGACAGCGACATGAGCAACTCAGTCACAAAGGCCATTTTGGAACGTTACGGAATGAACGTGCTTGTGGCCCAAAACGGCAACGAGGCTCTTACCCAGTTTTCCGAAAGCAAGCCTTTTAGCATTTGCGCCGTTCTTATGGATATCGCAATGCCGGTTATGGACGGCTTTGAGGCCACCAAGCGCATTAGAAACTTGGACAGGCCTGATTCCGCCACAACTCCGATAATCGCAGTCACAGCCACAGTCGAACCCAGCGACAAAAAACGAACTTTCGAATGCGGAATGACAGACTTTTTGACAAAGCCTATCGTTCCCGAAACCCTTTGCCAAACAATCGGCCGCTATTTGGAATAGCCTAAAAAAAATGAAAAAATTTTTTGCGATTTTTCTCTTAGCCTTGTCTTGTTTTTTGCTGAACGGTTCCGCTCAAGAAGAAGACAAGAATTGGCCCCGCCTTTCAAACTTGACTCCAAAAGAGGAATTGGAAATTTTCCGCCAGGCTTATCCTTGGTGCCAGTTTGAATTGGACTACGACAAAGAGGTCAAGGACTGGGCTCTAAAGGTCACCGCCTATAAAAAAACTTCGGTCTATTACCGGGCTGAGGGCTTGTACCTTCCCAAGGAACAGTTGGCCAACCGCGACCATTATTGGCGCGTGATTTACAGGTACAACCAAGTCTTGGAAGACCCCGCGGATTTTAGCGAAGAAAAAAAGCAAATGATACGCGAGTATTCCTCCAACGAAAACCGCAAAAAAGGAGCGGTGTCCTCTAAATTTATTTTTGACGCGATTTACGATTGCAAGACCCGCGCCTCCACCGAAACGCACTTGCGCAGCATGACCTTGTGGAACAGGCCGCTGAACGTTCATCGGCAAATCGGAAAAAAGCTTGACAAGATAGAGGCAAAGGTTTGGGCGCTTGCAAAGACCGACAAGGAAGTCTCGCTTTTTTTAAAAACCTTAAGCTCGTGCTCCGGCTACAATTGGCGCGAAATCCGCGACAGCCCCACGCGCTCTTTTCACAGCTACGGAATCGCGATTGACATTTTGCCAAAAGGCTGGGGCAAGAAAATCGTTTATTGGGGTTACGAAAAGCAAAAGGGAAACAAGAACTGGATGCTGATTCCGTTAAAGTCGCGCTGGATGCCGCCGCCCGCCGTAATAAAGGCCTTTGAAGACGAAGGCTTTATTTGGGGCGGCCGCTGGGCCATTTGGGACAACATGCACTTTGAGTATCATCCAGAGCTTTATGTCGCCAAACAACTTTACGGCGACAAATTAAGGTAGTTGCTTGGCGGAGACTTTGGCGTAGGGCTGGCCCATCAAGACATGCTTGTAGCCGCCGTGGTCGTTTGGCTGGCAAACAAGCGAAACGTCAGCCGTTGATTGGAAGACCATCACGATGTCGCTTCCGCCAAAAAGAAAGTAGCCCATCGGGTCGCCCTTCTTTACTGTTAGGCCAACCTTAAGGTTTTCTTCCCAGTTGCATGAACAAATCTGCGACATTCCAATCGGCAAAATGGCGACAAGGCCAAATTCTTTTGTGTCGATTACGACACAGTCGCGCGTCTCAATCATTTGCCAGCCGGGAATCGCGTCTTCAAGAACGTATCGCTTGTTCTTTGCGTCCCAAACTGTGATTCCGCCGGCGGCGTTTGTTCCTTTGATTTTTCGAAGCTCTTTTATCGTTCCGCTGACGGGAAAGTGGTAGCGGTGGTAGTCGTTTACGTCAAGGAATGTGTGCGTCAAAGTTCCGCCTTTGAACGCGTCTTTGTAGGCGGAGTCGGGGCCAAGCAATTGCGCCGTAGAAGTGAAGTTGGCTGACTTAATCGCAACGCCTTCTTTTTGAACCAAATCGCCGTTCGCGTCAACCTTCCAAATTCCTTGCGGAGTAGAGTCGGCGGGAGCGACGACATCTGAGTCGCTAATAGGCCGAACGGACGGATCTACAAGATGGCGCGAGAACCATTCGTTGAAGGTTTTCCAAACATTCGTGTCGGCGTACCAACCGTACTGCATGTTCATGCTGGGGTCGTTTTTTATGTTCTGGTAATAGTCGTCGTTCCAGCTTGCCTCGGTGGAAAGAAAGCTTCCCCAGTTGTCGGAATATTCGCGGCACCATGTTGCGATCGGCTCATGGTATTGCAATGTGGGGTAGTAGTAGCCGCGGCCTTCAAGCTCTTCAAGCGGCTGGTCGATGACGAACCAAAAGTAGTCCACGCTTTGGTCGATGCGGTCGTAGAGCGCGGGCTGCTTTCCTTTTGACAAAACGTTCCAGGGCATGCAAAAGTCGGCCCAGTCCAAAAAGTCGTAAAGCTCAGCGATGTTGCCAACGGGATTTGTTTCGGGGTCGGGATTTATCGCCCGCGCTTTTTTGATGGACTTTTCCATAAGCGCCATAAGGGCCGGGTCGGCGGAAAGGCATTTTTCCATTGCAAGCGATGAGGCGGAGCGGGGAAGCTTGCTATGGGCCGCGCGCGGTTTGCATGAAATCGCGCAAAGGGCGGCGAGGATTAATAAAAGCGTGAATGATTTCTTTAACATAAAAATTGTCCTATTCGTTCTTGTTTACGATGCGCGATTCGAATTTGCCGGTGGCGATTTCGATCCAGCGGGTCCAAAGCGAAACTTTGTTGTCGGCGTTGAGCGCGGACCAAATTTCGTTTGTCCATTCGTCGATGTTGGCGCAAGGAGCGTCAAGCAAGGCCGGCTCTCCTTCAAAGCTGGGAAGCGGGTTTCCGTCGCCCATGTAGGTGTGGATAAAGCGCGCCTTTCCGTTTTGCGGATTTGAGTACTTGTATGTAAAGCGGTTGCAGCTGTCCGCGTTTCCGTTGTCGCTTTTAAGGATCGAAAGGCCAAAGTTGTAGGCTCCGCCTTTTACTTCCATTACGCCTGAGATGCGCGGGGTGTAGTTGGGAGCGTCCGGCTCAAACTCGCGGCCGCGAAGCGACTCTTCAAAAGTTTTTCCTTTTGACATTTCGTCGTAAACGGTGTCGGTTTGGTCGCCGTTTGTGACGATTGTCTTGTCGCCCAAGACGCGGACAGGCGCGTAAATGATAAGGCTGGGGTCCGTCAATTTTGACGGGTCAAAGGCTTGCGTTCGGATTCCGTCTCCGTCTTGAACAAAGACGCGGTTCCGGCTGTTTTCGCTTCGGCCCATGATAAAGTAGGCGGCGATCGCGTATTTTCCGCAGGCGGATTTTCCAAGGATAATTCCGCGTCCAGGATAGCTTGTTGAAGAAAGTTCTTCTTTAATGGAAAGTGTTTTCATGTGGAACAGTATGGCAGATTTTTTGAAAAAATTCAATGCGCGCGAAATTCAAGGCTGAACGTTTGACAAAAAGCCGTTCTAATTGTAGAATGGTAGCATTAACAATAGGAGAAAAAATGAGCATTCAAAAAAAGCCCTTGGTCAACGACCTTTACACAGCCGACCCTTCGGCCCACGTCTTTAACGGAAAGATTTACATTTATCCTTCGCACGACGAAGACATTGACGTGGCCAGCAACGACAACGGCGACCAATACGATATGGTGGACTACCACGTTTACGAAATGAAAGACGCGGAAACCTTGCCGCGCGACTGCGGCTGCGTCCTTAAATTGGAAGATGTAAAGTGGGCCTCAAAGCAATTGTGGGCTCCCGACTGCGCCGAAAAAGACGGCAAGTATTACTTTTATTTTCCCGCCCGCGACAAAAAGGGAATGTTCCGCGTAGGCGTTGCCGTCGGCGACAAGCCCCAAGGACCTTTCACCCCGGAAGACGACTACATTCAGGGAACATACAGCATTGACCCCTGCTGCTTCCAAGACGACGACGGAAAGTACTACCTTACGATGGGCGGCTTGTGGGGCGGTCAGCTTGACCAGTACCGAAACAACAAGTGGAGCGCTGACAACAAGGAGCCGCAGGGAGCCGAGCCCGCCTGCACTCCAAAAATCGCTTTGCTCAAAGACAATATGAAAGAGCTTTCCGAGGACTTGCGCGACTTGGTCATCGTTGACGAAAAAGGCCAGCCGCTCAAGGGTGGAGACGACGTTCGTCGCTATTTTGAGGATCCCTGGCTTTTCAAAAAAGACGGAACTTACTACTTTACATACTCAACCGGAACAAGCCACCTTTTGTGCTACGCCACAAGCAAGAATGTTTACGGCCCTTACACTTACGGCGGCTGCATTTTGACTCCGGTTTTGGGCTGGACTACGCACCATTCGATTTTGGAATTCAACGGCAAGTGGTACTTGTTCTACCACGACTGCGAGCGCTCCAACGGCGTAAACCAAAAGCGCAACGTAAAGTTCCGCGAGCTTACATTCAAGGCCGACGGAAAAATCCAGACAATGGACGGCTTTGATCGCTAGATAAATAAAAAACAAGGGAGCTGGAAAAATCCGGCTGAGAGTAGGCTGCCTGCCTTGACCTTTGAACTTGATTTGGGTAATTCCAACGTAAGGAGAAAAATATGTTCAAAACTTGTTTGGACAACGTCCGCGCGCGTTGTCCTCTAATCCACAACATCACAAACTATGTAACGGTAAACGACGTGGCAAATGTTTTGTTGGCCATTGGCGCTAGTCCCATCATGGCCGACGAGCCCAGCGACGCCGCGGAGATTACAAAAATCTGCGGCGGCCTTAACGTCAACATCGGAACGTTAAACAAGCGGACTATCAAGGCGATGTTCGCAAGCGCCAAAGTCGCGCAAGGGTTGGGCCACAAGATTTTGCTTGACCCGGTCGGAGCGGGAGCCAGCGCGCTTAGAACGAATACCGCCGTAAAGCTTTTGAATAAATTCCGCTTTGACATTGTTCGCGGAAATATCAGCGAAATAAAAACTTTGGCGCTAGGAAGCGGAACGACAAAGGGCGTTGACGCCGACATCGCCGACGCGGTGACGGAAAGCAATTTGGAAAAGTCCGTCGCCTTTGCAAAAGATTTTGCCGCGAAAAAAAATTGCGTCGTCGCGATTACTGGCGCTATTGACTTGGTTTCCGCCGCCGACCGCTGCTACGTTATCCGAAACGGCCGCGCCGAAATGAGCCGCATTACAGGAACCGGCTGCCAGCTTAGCGCGGTGACCGCGGCCTACGCCGTCGCAAATCCCGACAATATTTTGGAGTCTACAGCAGCGGCTGTTTGCTTAATGGGCTTGGCCGGCGAGCTTGCTTGGGAACGAATGCAGGCCGGCGACGGCAATTCCACTTACCGCAACCGCATCATCGACGCGCTGTTCAACATGACGGGCGACGACCTGGAAAAAGGCGCCAAGTATGAAATTAGATAGCGCGAGTGATAGTAAGGCCAAAATGCGCGGCGAAAAACAAGAATCGTTTGCAAGCCTAAAAAGCGGCGGCCTGCGCGACGCCCTGCGACTCTACGCCGTCACCGACCGTCACTGGCTTAACGGAAGAACGCTTGCAGAATGCGTCGCGCAAGCGATTGACGGCGGCGCGACTTTTGTCCAATTGCGCGAAAAAGATTTGGGCGAGGAAGAGTTTTTGAACGAAGCCCGCGCGCTAAAAAAACTTTGCGCCAGCCGCGGCGTTCCCTTTGTGGTCAACGACAACGTAATGATTGCAAAAGAGGCCCACGCGGACGGAGTTCACGTCGGCCAATCCGACATGGCTTGCCTAGAGGCGCGCCGCCTTTTGGGGCCTGACAGCATTATCGGGGTAAGCGCGCAGACCGTTGAGCAAGCGGTCTTGGCGGAAAAACAAGGCGCCGACTATCTTGGCGTTGGAGCGGTGTTCGCAACCGGAAGCAAGGCCGACGCGGATAGCGTTCCGATAGAGACGCTAAAAGAAATTTGCGCGGCGGTAAAAATTCCTGTTGTTGCCATCGGCGGAATCAACGCGGGCAATGTCCACGAGTTAAAGGGAAGCGGAATCGCGGGCGTAAGCGTCATCAGCGCGATTTTTGCCAACGATGACATTCGCGCCGCGACAAAAAAATTAGCGGAGAAAGCCGCGGATCTTTGAAAGACCAAAAGGCGGCGAAAAAATAAAATGCCTTGGGGGCACCACTTGGCATAAAGCAGAATCCTAGGAGGACAAAAATGAAAACTGCTTTAACGATCGCTGGAAGCGATTCCAGCGGAGGCGCCGGCATTCAAGCGGACATCAAGACTATGACGGCAAACGGCGTGTTTGCCATGAGCGCCGTCACAGCCTTGACCGCCCAGAACACGACCGGCGTAACTAGCATTATGGAATCCACGCCGGAATTTTTGCGCGAGCAAATCCGCGCGGTAGTCACCGACATTTTTCCCGACGCGGTAAAAGTCGGAATGGTATCTTCATCGGCGCTCATTCAAGTCATCGCCGATTCAATCAAAGAATTTAATTTGAAGAACATCGTAGTCGACCCTGTCATGGTCGCCACAAGCGGCGCAAAATTGATAAGCGACGACGCGATTGGCGCTTTGAAGGAACGCTTGCTGCCGCTTGCGACAGTTATAACGCCTAACATTCCCGAAGCGGAAGTTCTTTGCGGAAATCCTATCCACAGCCCGGCCGACATGGAAGCCGCTGCCCAAGAAATCTATCAGTCGTTTGGCGTTGCGGTTTTAATAAAGGGCGGCCACAACCTCAATGACGCCAACGATTATCTTTTCGGCAACATAGCCGGCGGCGAGCGCATGGGCCAATGGATTAACGGAAAACGAATCCAAAATCCCAACACTCACGGAACCGGTTGCACCCTATCCAGCGCGATCGCAAGCAATTTGGCCAAGGGCAAAAGTTTAGTCGAGTCCGTCCAGTCCGCCAAAAACTATCTTACAGGCGCGCTCGCCGCCATGCTCGATTTGGGAAAGGGTTCTGGGCCTATGAACCATGCATTTGCGATTGGCGGAGACTTTTAGTATCGGTCGCAAGACCAAAACTGCCGGGCCCCTTCAATTTGGGCCGGCCTATAGGAGATTTATATGAGCGCTTTTTCATCAGCGTTGATTTGGTTTGGAGCGGGCGTCTCCATTGCCGAAATTATTACCGGAACTTATTTCGCGCCGCTAGGCTTTGCAAAAGGATTGGCGGCTATTGTAATCGGCCATGTTCTTGGCTGCGCGCTTTTGTTTTTGACCGGCGTTATTGGGGCCAAAAAAAAGATGGCCGCCATGCAGACGACCGCTTTGTCGTTTGGAAAATTTGGCGCCAAGTTTTTTGGCCTTTTGAACGCGGCGCAGCTTTTGGGCTGGACTGGAATTATGATTTACGACGGCTCCCTCTGCGCAAACACAATCATTAACGGCGCTAAAGATTATTCCAAGTTCGCCGCGCTCGCGATTGGCGTCTTGATTGTTGTTTGGATTTTGGCTGGCGTCCGTAATTTGGACAAGCTCAACTTCGCCGCGGCTGTGGCTCTTTTTTGCCTTACGATTTTGCTTTGCATGAAAATTTTTGGCGGCCTTTTTGGCGGGGCGGATTCTGGCGCTGCGATGGCGGCCGGCGCGGCGGGCGAAGGAATGGCGGACCAGACTCTTTCGTTTGGCGCGGCGATAGAGCTTTCTGTCGCGATGCCGCTTTCTTGGCTTCCTGTGATCAGCGACTACACAAAGGACGCAAAACGGCCTGTCGCAGTTTCGCTGGCCGCGGCTGTCGTTTATTTTTTTGTCAGCGTTTGGATGTACATGATTGGAATGGGAGCCGCGCTTGTGGCCGGCCAAAGCGAAATCGACGTTGTCATGCTAAAGACTGGCTTGGGAATCGCCGCGCTTGTGATTGTCGTTCTTTCAACCGTGACAACGACTTACCTTGACGCGTATTCCGCGGGCGTTTCAAGCCAAAGCGTTCACTCAAAAATCAACATAAAGGTCGCGGCGATTATAGTCGCTGTCTTGGGAACGGTTGGCGCGATTTTATTTAACATGGACAACATCACGGACTTTTTGTATTTGATTGGAAGCGTGTTCGCTCCGATGACGGCGATCCTGCTCGCAGACTTTTTTGTTCTTAAAAACGATTTCTCCAGCAAAACGATTGACGGAAAGCGCGTCGCCTTGTGGATTTTGGGCTTTATAATCTACAGGCTTTTTATGCGCTGTGACTTTGCCTTTGGCTGCACGCTCCCCGCGATGGCCGCCACGTTCGTTTTGTCGATCTTTTTGTCGGACTTTGGATTTTTGAGAAAAAAGAATTCTTGACCCAAAAAGGGCGCGTCGTTATAATCTAAGAATGGTAGAAGTAGAGAACAAAGCGTTAGCCGATTGCCAGTTTATAGATTTGTTTGCGGGCTTGGGCGGCTTTCGCTTGGCTCTTGAATCCTTGGGGGCCTCTTGCGTTTATTCAAGTGAATGGGACAAGCAGGCGCAAAAAGTTTACCAAGAAAACTTTGGCGAGTGCCCCAACGGCGACATCACTCAAGTAGACGAAAAATCAATTCCAGCCCATGACATTTGTTGCGCCGGTTTTCCTTGCCAGGCTTTTTCGATTAGCGGAAAAATGCGCGGTTTTGAGGACAGCCGCGGAACTTTGTTCTTTGACGTGGCGCGCATCGTAAAAGAAAAAAAGCCAAAAGTTGTCTTTATGGAAAACGTGCGGAACTTCGCGCGCCACGACGGCGGCCGCACGCTGCAAGTCGTTCAAAAAACGATGGAAGATTTGGGCTACGCTTTTTATTGGAAAGTTTTGAGCGCGCGGGATTACGGCGTTCCCCAAAAACGCGAGCGCGTTTATATGGTTTGCTTTAGAAAGGATTTATTTTCTTGCGCGGACGACGGTTCCCGCAGAATCAATTTTGAGTTTCCAAAGCCGTTTCCTTTGACGCGCCACGTGGAAGATTTTTTGCTCCCCGAATCCGACGAAACCCGCGCCCTTTATGACGAGCGCTATCCGATGATCTTAAATCCAAAGAAAAAAGAAAAGTACAGCTCAAAGGCTATCAAGCTTGCGATCGTAAACAAGGGCGGCCAGGGCGAGCGCGTCTATTCAACAAAAGGAATCGCGGTAACCTTAAGCGCTTACGGCGGAGGAGTCTTTGCAAAGACCGGAGGCTATTTGGTCAACGGAAAGCCGCGCCGTTTGCATCCGCGCGAGTGCGCTCGTTTGATGGGCTACCCTGATTCCTACAAAATTTCAAAAAGGCCCAACCAAGCCTACAAGCAATTCGGCAACTCAGTCGTGGTTGACGTGCTTCAGTTGATCGCCGTTCAAATCGCAAAGGCGCTAAAGAGCGCGAATTAAGATGGACACGCTGACAAAAGAGCAACGGCATTTTGTAATGTCCCAAATTAAAAGCAGCGACACCAAGCCTGAGCTTTTGGTCCGTTCCTACTTGCACAGACTGGGCTTTAGGTTCAGGAAAAACGACAAGCGCTTGACTGGAAAGCCCGACCTTTATTTTCCGCGCTACTACGCGGTGATTTTTGTCAACGGCTGTTTTTGGCACGGCCACCGTTCCTGCCGCAAAGTAAGAATTCCAAAGAGCAACACGGAGTATTGGACGCAAAAAATCGAGCGCAACAAAGAGCGCGACAAGGAAGAAGTCAAAAGCCTTTTGGAGCAAGGCCACAGAGTCGGCGTTGTTTGGGAATGTTCGATTACCGGAAAGAACCGCGCTCAAAAAATACAAGCCCTCTCCGAAAGCGTAGCGCTTTGGCTGGAAGAGGGCTTTGACCAAAACTACAAAGAATTCTAAAGGCCCTTTGCCCAAATGTAAGTGCTAAGGTAGGGGTCCGGCTTGATCGCGCTTGGGCTTTCCCAAACTTCGTCAATCAAGCCTTTTGAATTTATGCGGCCAATGCGGACTCGTTTTTGCAAGTGTTGGTTTTCGCCGTCGATTTTTACGATTCCTTCGGGCGCGTCGTAGCTTAAGCCTTTGGCGGCGATTCTGACTTTTTCGGTGTCAAAGGAGCCGGCTTTTTCGCAAGCCAAGGCCCACAGTTGGACGGCGATATATGCCGCCTCCATCGGGTCTCCGATAATTTTGTCTTGTCCGTACAACTCCTTGTAGCGCTGGACAAAAGTTTTGTTTTGGAACGACGCGATGGTTTGGAAGTAACACCATGTTGCCAGATGGCCTTCGACAAACTGGGGGCCGATGTAAAGCGCCTCTCTTTCTGAAACGGAAAAGCTCATTACAGGAATGTCTTTGGGCGTCACGCCGGCCTCCCGGAGCTGGATAAAAAAGGCTTTGTTGGACGCGCCGTTGATTGTGTTGATTATGACGTCTGGCTTTTTGGCGACTATGTCTTGAATTACGTCCCTAAAATTGTCGGCGTCAAGCGGCTTGTATTCCTCTCCGACTACAACGCCCCCCAAATAATTCAAGTGCGCCTTTGCGATTTTGTTTGCCGTTCGCGGAAAGATGTAGTCCGAGCCGACTAAGTACATGCGTTTTCCAAAATTGTCAAAGCAGAATTCAACGCCTGGAGCGACTTGCTGGTTTGGCGCGCTGCCTGTGTACATTATGTTTGGGCTTGCTTCCATTCCTTCATATTGCAAGGGGTACCAAAGCAAGCCGTAAATGTCGGGCGACTCGACGACGTTGAGGACTTCTTTTCTTGAAGCGGATGTCCAGCAGCCGAAAATTGTCGCGACCTTGTCTTCCTCGAACATCTTTCTCGCTTGTTTTTTAAACACGGCTGGATCGCTTTGGCCGTCAAGCTGAACGATTTGGATTTGCTTTCCAAGTACGCCGCCCCTTGCGTTTATTTCGCTAATCGCCATTTTCTCCGCGTTGGCCAAGCCTTCTTCGCTTTTTGCCATCGCTCCTGTCAGCGAATGCAAGATTCCCACTTTTACGACGTTTTGATTTTTTTTGTTTGAGCAAGCCGCCGTTAATGCAACTAAAATGCTTGCGGCCGCAAGTGCCAAGAATTTACTGGCTTTCATTTTGTTCCTCCCGGCAGAATGTCGTAAGTTGTCATAATGCCTTTGCCTTTAATGTCGCATTCAATCGGTTCGCTAAAGTTAAAGTTCGACATGCCCTTGATTCTTTCGTAAACCGCTTCTGAAATTTTTATTTCGCCGGGCGTCGCCGCGCTTTCCATGCGGCTTGCGACATTGACTGTGTTTCCCCAAACGTCGTAGATGAATTTTGTCTTTCCGATGACGCCGGCGTTGGCGGGGCCTGAGTTCAAGCCGATTCTGATGTTGAATTTTATCATCGCCTTTTCGTTGTAGGCCGCCAAGTCTTCCATCATTCCAAGCGCGAACTTTACCATTATTTCGGCATGGCGTTCGTTGGGTTCCGGCAAGCCGCAGCCGGCCATGTAAGCGTCTCCGATTGTCTTGATTTTTTCAACGCCCATGTTTTTGGCGCGTTCGTCAAAGCGGCTGAACAAGTCGTTGAGCGCGAAGGCGATTTCTTCCGCCGTGTGCTCGCTTGAAGTCTTTGTGAAGTTTTGGATGTCGGAGAACAAAATCGTCACGTCAGAGAAGTTTTCGCCGATTGAGTGAATGTTGTCGCGCAATTCGTTGGCAATCTTGTGCGGCAAAATGGCGTGCAGCAATTGGTCTGATTTTTCTTTCTCGATTTCCAACTGCTTTGTGCGCTTTTTCACCAAGTTTTCCAAGCGAAGGTTTTCTAGCTTGATTCGCCTTTGCTTTAAGTAAAAAATTGTCACGATCGTTCCAAAGAAAGCGATTGTGGCCAAAACCCAAAACCATTTTGTTTGGTAAAAGTAGGGCTTTTGGACAAAGAGCATTGTCTCGGCTTTTGGAGAAATCAAGCCCTCGCCGTTAATCGCGTTGACCATGAATGTGTGGCGGCCAGGCTTTAAGTTGGTGTATGAAATCGTCCTTATTGAGCTTGCTTCCGAAAAATCGTCTTCAAAGCCGGTCAGCCTGTGCGTGAATTTTATTTTTTCAGGAGCGTTAAAGCTAAGGCCCGTGTATTTGATTTCGACGCGCTTTGTTCCCGGCTTTAGCTCGATAAAGTTGGTCGGCTGCTTTTGTTCCACAGAGTCAATTTTTATGGTTTCGATGCAGACCAATGGAAGGACTGGATTTGCGCGAACTTTTTGCGGGTCGTAAATCGCAAAGCCGTCAACGGTCGCAAACCACAAGCGGCCAAGGCGGTCGCACATGCTCAATGAAGTTGACGTTGGACCGTCAGAATCAAAGCCTTCGTTTTTGTTGTAATACTTGATCGCGATTTTTCCTCTTGTTCCTTCCGCCGCCGCGACAAAGTCCTCAAAGGGAGCGCATGCGATTCCGTAATTGCTGGTTATCCAAGCCTGGTTCATTTTGTCAAAGAAAATTTGGAAGACGGAATCCGTTTCCAAGCCGTTGACTGAATTCACTGTTTGGAATTTTGTTGGCAGGCGCTGCTGGGAACTGTCGTACGACGGGCAGCGGGCAAGCCCTGTTCCTGTGCTGATCCAATAAGAGCCCTGCTTGTCTTGGCAAATCTTGAATATGATGTTTCCCGGCAAGCCGTGCTCGGATGTTTGCCGGCCAAGAATCGTTTCGTCTTTCATGTAGTAAACGCCGCCGCCGTCGGTTCCGATCCAGAACAAGTCGTTCTTGTCCTTGTAAATGCACATGACGTATTCGTTTGTGAGTCCGTTGACTTGGCGGAAATTTTTTATGCTTCCGTCCCGGTGAATCACGCTAAGGCCATTTGTCGTTCCAACGTATATTTCGCCGGGCTGGCTTTCTATCGCGACGCGGATTTTGTTTCCCGCAAGTCCGTCGTCCGTAGACCAGGTTTTTATTTGGCCGGAGCGGACGTTGTACCTGATGAGTCCCGGCTTTGAATAGCAACAGGCCAGGATGTCTCCGTTTGAGACGATTTCTACGTGGCGGACGCGAATCTCTTTTGTAAAATCCGTAAGGCGGTTGTAAAACGGCTTTCCGTTTTTGTATGCAAGAACTCCTTCGTCGGTCGCAAGCCAAACTGTTCCGTCGCGCCCTTCGGCAATGGCGTTTGTTGTGTTTGAGCTTTTTACCATTTTAAAGCGGCCTTGCGTCAGTTTTCCGACTCCGTTCCTGTCTGTCGAAATCCAAATGTTTCCTTCGCGGTCGCAAATTATTTTATTGATTTTGGCGCCTTCTATTCCCTTTATGCGGCATTCATAGAATTTTCCGCCGCTATATGCGACAAGGCCTTCGTTCGTTCCAAACCAAATGTTTCCGTCGGGAGCGGGGTAAATCGTTCCTGTGGCCGTGTAGTCCAAAAAGGTTCCTGTCAAAACTCGCGTGGCCTTACCGTTCTTTATTTGGTAGATGCCCTTTGTTCCAAGCGCTATCCAATAGTTTCCTTGCTTGTCTTGCGTTATCGCCGTTGCTGTGTATTCTTCGAAAGAGTTCATAAAGGGAACGGATCGGAAAAGTCCGTTGATGAAAATGAAAAGTCCTTTTTCGTTTTCTGTCGTAAGCCAAACACAGCCCGCGGTGTCGCAGTAAAGGCTTGTGCAAAGAATTCCCTTCGCAACCGTTCCCGGCTCAAACTGCGGATTTATTAAATGCTTTTCGTGGGTCAAGCAAACAACGCCAGCCGACGTTCCAACCCAAATGTTTTGCTTTTTGTCCTCGACAATCGCGCGGACTGAATTGTTCGGAAGGCCGTTTTGCGTTGTGAAGGACAAGTTGTTTCCGTCGTGGGAAAGCATTTGCAAGCCTTCGTCGTTTGAGCAAACCCAAGTGTTTCCGTCAATGTCCTGCAAGAGCGCCCTGGCCGAAGCGAACGTTATGTTGTTGTCTTTTCCCCGCCTCAGCGTGGTGAATTCCAAGCCGTCAAAGCGGACAAGGCCTTCGTAAGTTCCGATATTGATAAAGCCGTCGCGAGTCTGTATTACGTCGGTGGCGGTGGTTCCTTTAAGCCCGCCAAAGGAATTCCACGATTGGTAGACATAATTGTCAAAAAATGAGTCTTCCGCAAAAGAAGCGCCCGCAAGAACAAGGCCCGCGAGAATGAACGAAAACGATCTTTTCATGCCGTATATTGTAAACCCAAAAGGCGAAATTTGCAATAATTCAGCGATTCAGCCGTCTAAAGGCCGCCGCTTACAAGTGCGTTGGCTCCGCTTAAAAGCCCCGCCTGTTTGCCGCCGCGCGCCTTGTCGTCTCGGCCTTTTGAAGCATCGCTAGCAATAGCGCTTGAAGTTCCCGCAAAAAAAACGCGGCCGCCCTTATTGGATTTTTCCTTGCCTTTGCGCTTGTTCTTGCGCGCGCCGCAAGCTTTATCTTTTCCCATTCGCTAAAAATTTGCGGAATGAAATTTATCGCCAGCGTTACAAAAAGAGGCAGTCGCAGCGCTTCTTGGATTTGGACCATCGTCGTCGTTTCAAAAACGCATTGCGCTGCAAGCGCGCTTGTCAAAAAGCGAACGCTGTACAAAAGCGCGTAAGAAGCGCCGTCAACCCAAGATGCGGCGGGCGATCCGACGATTTTTAGCGCGGCGACCATAAGGCCAAGAATTAGGACAAAGCGCAGGTCCGCGAGGCTTTTCCAATTGGCGCCCGACAAAAAAAACAGCGCGGCGCTCGCCGCAAAACAAAGAGCCGTTCGCGCGATTGTCTGGCCGCTAAAAATTTCCTTTGCGCTTTCGGGCGTCTTTCCCCAAAAGACAAAGACGCTAAAGGCGAGCAGAAAAATTATTTTAAGGCCGGCGTTCGTCCTGTGCAAAAAAGACGCGCCGCGCCGGTATGAGAACAAGGCCGCTACCATTGCAAGTCCTCTAGCGTTTTGTAGGAGTTGAGCGGATTTTTTATTCCGCATTCTTCAAGCGGAAATTTAAGGCCGTCGGCAGGGCTTCCGTCAAAGCGAATCTTTCCCTTGTCCAAAACTATCATGCGGTTTGCCAAAGCCAAAACTTTTTCTATCTCGTGGGTCAAAACGATGACGGTCTTCTTTTGCTCTTTTAGGCTTCGCATTATAAAAGTCGTTTGCTTTACGCCAGGCCAGTCAAGGTTTGCGAAGGGCTCGTCAAAGATTATAAGCTTGCGGCCCAGTGCCAAAATTCCGGCCACGGCAAGGCGGCGCTTTTCTCCGCCGCTTAAAGTCCGCGCGTTAAAATCTTTTTTTTCAAAAAGGCCGACTTTTTCCAAGGCTTCGCGACAAAGCGCCGCCGCCTGCGTTTTGGCCAGGCCCAAGCCCTTCGCGCCGAACATAACGTCTTCGTACGGCGTTTCTCCAAGGATTTGCGCGTCGGCGTCTTGAAAGACAAGGCCCGCTTCAAAGCCTTTTTGGATTTGAACATTGCCGCTTGTAGGCTCGTCAAGTCCGGCAATCAACGACATCAAGACGCTTTTTCCGCTTCCGTTGGAACCGGCCAGGACAATGAAGTCGCCTTGGCTTGCGCAAAAAGAAACGCCGTCAAGCGCTTTTGTTCCGTCGGAAAAAACGCGGGTTAAGTTTTTTACCTCTAAAATTTTTCGCTCGCCATCAGATGTTTGCGCCGCTTCTAAATCCATCTGGCTGGCCGCCTAATTTGTGTAGGCCAAAATCGTCGGCCTGAATTTCTTTGTCAATAAAACCATAAGGACAAGCTTTATAAGGTTGCCCGGAATGAAGGGGAGAACGTAAAGCGGCAAGGCTTTTTCTAGCGGCAAATGCATTACGATGATTCCGCCGGCGACTCCGCACGCGAACGCTGTGATTGTCGCAACGAGCGCGGCCAAGGTTATTATTGCGATGCGCGCGATGTTTATCGAGCGGCTTTTTTTTGCCTGCGGCTCAGGGCTGGCCTCGTCATGGCCGCTTTTATCCGCGGCGTCTTTTTGCGTCAATTCAAAGAGCGCGAGAATCGTTCCGCCAATGACAGCCGCAAAAAAGTAGCCCCACAAAAAACCGCTTGTCGGCCCCGCCAGCAAAACATGAAGGCCAGCCTTTCCTGTAAAAACCGGAATGCCTATCGCTCCCAAAAGCAAAAAGAGCAGGACGGCAAGGCCTCCAAAAACTGGCCCCAGCAAAAGGCCGCTTAGCATCGCCATCATGTCTTGGATTACAATCGGAACTCCGCCCGGAAGCGGAATTTGGATAAAGCAGCCCGCGCAAATGAGAGCGGCGAACAAGGCGCTGAGCGTGAGCTTTTTTTGAACTTTAACGCTTTTCATAACTTATGCTCCCCGGCGCGAAAATTTTCTTCGCGCCGCTTAATGTATTGAATGTGGCCCAGCCATAGGGGTTGATTCCAGAAAAAATCAATTTCTCTCCGTTTTCGGCGCGGACTGTTTTTTGCGCGTCGAAATTTTTTTTGTCCCAGATTTTTTGCAAGTCGTTCGCGTCGGAAAAAACCATGCCTTCCATCAATGAGTATTCCTTTAAGAAGGCTTCGAGAATTTCTTTTCTGGCGGAAGGCCGCTTTTTGTCAAGGGCTTTGTCCACGCCTTGGATTTTTGGGCATTTGTTAATGTTCGCGCCGATTCCAAGGTTTAAGTATGAGCAAAGGCCACCGACGTTTAGCGATTCGTCAAGTATGCCTGAAACCTTTCCATTGGCGCTCCATAT
Organism: Treponema sp.; assembly: GCA_016290995.1. Taxonomy (GTDB): domain Bacteria; phylum Spirochaetota; class Spirochaetia; order Treponematales; family Treponemataceae; genus Treponema_D. The sequence goes on from JAEEVR010000012.1 coordinate 19,400, forward strand.
GTCGTTGGGCCAGCGGACGAAAAATCTTTTGCCGCTGGTTTTTTCAAGCGCGTATGCCATAGCGATTTGGGCCGCCATCAAGGCGCGGCCGTTTTGATGGGCCAAGAGCTTTGGGTAAGTCACAAGCGTAAAGGCCAAGGAGCCGTCCGTCGTTTTCCAAAGGTGTTTTCCGCGGCCCTTTCCTTGGCTTTGCTCGTCGGCGGTTACGACTTTCGCGCTAAGGTCGCCCGCTTCAAGGCCCTTTAGAGCGATTTTTCTAGCCTCGTCCATAGTCGATCCGATTGTCTTAAAGTGGACAAAGCGGCTTTCGTCTTTTCCAAACTCAAAGGGGCATAGGCTGTCGGAATTGTTTTCTTTTAATAAATAGCCGCTTTTTTGCGCGTCGATTTGGTAGCCGGCCTTTTGCAAGCTTTGGACGGCTTTCCAAACGGAAGTTCTGGAAATTTCCAAGGCGGAGGAAAGCTCTTCGCCGGAAACTCTTTTGTCTGTTTGCCGTAAAGTTTCCAAAAGCCGCGCTTTTGTGGAGGCGTTTTCGTTACCCAACATGTTTTATAGGGTAACGAAAATCCGTTATTCTGTCAACTCCGCGTAGATGTCAACGCCACTAACGGCGATCGCGCGGACGCGAACGACCGCGCCGGACTTTATTTTAGCCGCAGCCTTTTTGTCATCCGCGTCGTATTCAATGACAATGTTTCCGTCGACTTCGGGGGCTTGGAACCAGGCGCGGCCAATCGCGTAGGCGGCTTCTTGGCCTTGCGAGCCCTTGCGGGGATTGTCTACGATTTCCTCAACCAAAACGTTGTATTCCAAACGCTTTCCGCCTTTGCGGACTCTGCCAGCCAAGCGCTTTTGGGTTATTTTTTCCTGCGCGTCTTGCAAGGCCTTAACCCGCGCGGCGGCGATTTTTTTTGTCACTTGCTTTTTCATCAAGGCCGCGGGCGTGTCGTCTTCGCGGCTGTAGGCAAAGGCTCCGCTCCAGTCGGGCTGAATCGCGTCCAAAAATTGCAAAGTGTTTTGCGCGGCCTCTTCCGTTTCGCCGGGAAAGCCCGCCAAAAAGGTTGTGCGCAAGGCCGCGGCCGGAAATTGGGCGCGAATGTTCTTTACAAGGTCCTTGTAGCAGGCCGCGGAATTTTTTCTGTTCATCGCGCGGATTACGCCGTCGTCTCCGCTTTGGAAGGGAATGTCAAAGTAGGGCAAAATGCGCGCGTCGTTTTTTAGGACTTGCAAAATGTCCGGGTTAAAGTGGTCGGGGTGGATGTAAAGCAAGCGGATCCAAAAGTCGCCCTTTAGCGCGCTGATTTTTTTTAGCAAGGCCGCGAGAGGGGAGAGGCCGCGCTTCTTGGTCTTGCTTTCGTTTGCCGTCGCGCCTTCCGTTCCGTAGGCCGCAAGGTCTTGGCCGATAAGGTTTATCTCAAAGATGCCGCGCTTTAAAAGCGCTTTTATCTCGGCGACGATGTCGGCGGCCGGGCGGCTTCTCAGTTCCCCGCGGATAAGGGGAATCGCGCAAAAGCTGCAATGGTTTGAGCAGCCTTCGGTTATTTTTACGTAGGCGGAATTTTTGTAGGACAAAAGCTTAAGCCGCTCTCCGCAAGAAACTCCGGCTTGCGGCGGAGTGTCCACCGCGCGTTTTCCTTTTACGATTTTTTTAGCGAAGGCCGCCACGCGGCTTAAGTCGCCGTTCCCAAAAATGCCGTCCGCCTCAGGAAGCTCGTCCTTAAAAATTTTCGCGTAGCGTTGCGCGAGGCAGCCTGCCAAAATTATTTTTTTGTCCGCGTATTTTTTTCTCGCTCCCAAAAGAGCGTCCAATGATTCTTTCTTGGCGCTTTCGATAAAGCCGCAGGAATTGATGATGATTAAGTCGGCCTCGTCGGCGGTCTCCGCCTGCTTCCAGCCTTCTTTGATTAGATTGGAGATGATTACTTCGCCGTCGACTTGATTTTTGGCGCAACCGCGCTGGTCAAGAAAAAATTTAGTCAAGGCCTTCAACTACCAAACGATAGCGGTTGTCGTCGGTGCGAATCCACTTGATGTCTTCTACAACGACTTCGCCCGCCTTTGCGATTTCCAAATCTTGGGCGCGGCCGCCTGCGATTACTTGGAACTTTACGGTGTTTCCGTTGCTAATCCAAATGCGAGTTTTGTTGTTGGCGGTCATTGTTACAGCGTCGCCGTTGGTGTAGTAATTTTCTACAGAATCCTTTCTGTCAACTTCGTAGCGGAAAACGCAGGGGTTTCTAAAGCTGGCGTTAAGAGTAAAGGGATAAGCCCTGTTGTCTTCAAGAATGATTGTTTGGTTGGCCTGCTGCGACGCAAGCAAAGGAATTGAAGTTTCGTCAACGTTTTCGGTTACGGCGCTTCCGTCCTTGAGCATGATGTAAACTTCCGCTCCGCGAGAATTCTTGTTTGAAGAAACTTCCCAAACGTCAATCACAAGGTCAACCGCGCTGTCGCCGTCAATGTCAAGCTCGCGCGTTTCGCTAAGGTCAAAGTACTGGAGTCCAACCGGAGTTTGCAAGCCAAGGCGCGAGTCCGTGTCGCTTGCGACGGTAAGCATGATGTTTCCGTCGTGGCTGGGAACCAAGATTTGGTCGCCAACGTAAAGGCGTTCGTTCAAGGGCTTGGAGTCAAGCTCGTAAGTTTTTTGCTGAACCTTGTTGGAAACCGCGTACTCGTTTTGCTTTGCGATTTGCTTGGGTCTGTAAACGGCAAAATAAAGGATCAACAAAATCACGGTTGTGGCGACGATGATGGAACTTGTCACGATGGCTGGAACAAAGTATGTCGGTTTTGGCTTTTCAAACAAGCCCTCGGGAACGGGAGACTCCTGCACCAAGGCGGCGTGGTAAAGTTTTGTCAAGCGCGCGGCGTCAACGTTTAGGTATTCTGAATAGTTTCTCAAAAAGCCTACGACATAGGCTTCGCCGTGAAAGACCGAAGTGTTTTCGCTTTCCAAAGCCTCTATGTAGCGCTGCGAGATTGAAGTTTCTTTTGCGGCTGTCTCAACCGATACTTTTTTTTGTTCGCGAGCTTGTCGCAGAATGGCGCCGTAACTGTCCATCGTATTTTCCTATTAAAACATAAAATTGTCGTAACTGTTCGCCGCCGAAGGAATGTCGTAGCTAAAGCGCTGGGCGGTCAAGCCTTGGTTGATCTCGTAGTCGGAAAAATCAATCTTGTATGTTACGTCCGAAGGCGTGACCGCTTCGATGCGACGAATCAATTTTGTTTTAGGAGTGATAGAAAGCTTGATGTAGCGGAACGCTTCGCTTGTAGTGCGGCGCCACAAAACCAAGCGCACGACTTTTTCGTCCGAGCCTTCGTCAAGCGGAACGGCTTCCTGGCTTGTCTCGTAGCTGACTGTGTAATAGCGGCGCATCAAAGAAAGGCCCTCGCTTGTGGCAAGGTTGGCCGCGTTTCCCTTTGCGTCGGAATCTTCGGCGTTGGCGTTTTGAGTCAAAACAGCCTGATGGCCGGGCAAGTAAATCGTGAGAGTTTCGCCGTTAAAGACGATGACTTGGTCTTCCGGCTTTGAAAAGTCAAAGCGGACTTTGTCGGGCTGAAGGTAAGTGATCTTTGCCTTCATGTCTTCTTTGTCTATCGTGATGTTGGAGTTGGCTTGGTAGTCTTTTATTTTTCCGTATTCTTCAGAAACGCTTTTAAAGTATTCGTTTGCTGTGATGATTGTCTCCGGGCCTTGGGCAAAGACGCCCGCTGACAAAATGGCCGCGGCAAAAGCGCTCAAAATCGATTTCTTAACTGACAATTTCATGCCGTCTATTATAGAAGAAACGCGCTCAACTGTCAATTGCCGCCCGTATTTACGAAAGCAAGGCAATAATCGTATGTTCGGGCGGTTTTGCCGCGTCCTAAGGACGCTGCCTGGTACTTTACAATAGGTAGGCTAGCGTTCCGATGACAAGGAGGAGGGCCGCGTTCCACAAAGTGAAGATGGACATGTAGTTGGGAGCGTTTGGAGATTTTGCCTCGTCGGATGTTGAGTAAAGCTTGAACGAGATGACGCTTGCCATCGAGGCGATCAAAGTTCCCAAGCCGCCCGCGTTGACCGCAAGCAGGAGGGCCGCTCCGTCCTGGGCAAAGGCGCTTAGCAAGAGCGCCGCCGGAACGTTGCTGATAACCTGGCTTGCCGCGATTCCCGCGATGTAAGTCGAAAGGCGGCTTTTTAACGCTCCCTGCAAAAAGTCAGAAAACGCCGGAACGGTAGAAAGCGTCTTTGTAAAGATGAAAAATCCCGCGAAAGTAAAGAGCAGGCTGTAGTCGACTTTTTTAAGCAAGCGAGCGTCGCAAACGACGGCAAGAACTAGCGTGACGGCCAGCATGATCCGCCAGTCCAAGGCGCGGAAGACCGTCAAAAGGCAGATGACAAAATTGGCCGCGTAAAGGAAAGTTTTGAAATTCCATTTGACAAAAACGCGGTGGTTTTGCAATTCTTCAGGATTGATTTTGTCGATTTGGCCCGGGGCCTTTTTGGTAAATAAGACCGCCAGCGCCAATAGCGCGAATAACGAGGGAACGGCAATCCTTGCGGTGAGGCCAAAGAACTCCGCCGCGGAAAATTCGTATTTTGAAAATAGGTAGAGGTTTTGCGGGTTTCCCATCGGGGTGGCGCAGGAGCCAAGGTTGGCCGCGAGCGTTTCCAATACGATTAAGTTGGCGCAAGGAAAGCCAAGGTTTTTGAATATCAATATCGATATCGGAACGAAAGTCAAAAGCGCCACGTCGTTTGTGACCAGCATCGAGCTGAAAAACACGATGCTGGTAAGCAAAAAGTAAAGGGAGCGGCGGCTTTTGCAAAGACGCGTAAGGCGGGCTGCCGCAAAGTCCAAATAGTTTTGGCTTTGAAAGGCTTTTATCACAAGCATAAGGCAAAACAGAATGGCGAGCGTCCTAAAGTCAATCGCTTGGACGTAAAGGCTAGGCTGGGGCCTTACAAGCGCCGCCGCGACGGCCGCCAAAAAAATCGCCGCGAACAATACCGGCTCGCGCTTTACAAAGGCCAAGAATCCCCTTCCCAGCCGCGCGAAAAACCGTTCCTCCAAATTTTTCATGCCGCTAGTATAGCGAAAAGCGCCGCGCGATTGCAAGCCAAAAAATCCATTCGCGCCACTTGAACAAATGGCCCAAAATGCGCTAGAATAATCGTCACTTGGGGTATTAGCTCATCTGGTAGAGCGATAGGTTCGCAATCTATAGGTGGTCGGTTCGAGTCCGATATACTCCACAAGACGCGGTTCCACACGGGCCGCGTTTTTTTATTTTAGGAGGAAGTCTTTCTCCAATCGAGGGCAGCCTATTGCAGTTTTAACACCAGCTTTTTTCCAAGAACATTGGCGGCTTTTGTTAAAGTGCCCAGCGTGACGGAATCGTTGTCTGGATTTAGAAGCCTGTTTAGCGCCGCGCGCGAGGTTGACATTTTTTTAGCCATGTCGCTTTTTGTGATTTTTTGGCGCTTCATCTCGTCAAGCAAGTTGCAAGCGAGGACGCGCTTTACGGCCTCGTTTCTTGTTTCGGAAGCGATGTTTTCTTCTTTGAGAAAATCTTCAAAAGAACTTCCAACATAAGCCTTGTTCATTTTTTTAATGTATCATTATTGATACGTTTTGTCAAGTCTTTTGTTAATTTCATTTTTTCTCCAGTATTAAGATAGACATTTTTATCGAAAAATTCGCGCGTTTTTAAAAAATTCGTAAAAAAAATTGAATTTTCTCCCCATTTTTGCTACAATGCTCCCCATGAAAAAGACAGGCTCACAGATAATTTGCGAACTTTTAAAGGCGTATAAAATCACGACAGTGGCGGGTATTCCGGGCGGATCGATTTTGCCGCTTTACGACGAATTGGCCCGAAGCGGAATCAAGCACGTCCTTGTCCGCCAGGAACAGGCCGCGGGCTTTATCGCGCAGGGCTTTGCCCGCACTACGGGAAAGCCTGCCGTTTGCATGGCCACAAGCGGCCCCGGCGCGATGAATCTTTTGACGGCCATCGCCGACGCTCGCTGCGACTCGATTCCGATAATCGCGATTACGGGGCAAGTGAACCTTTCTATGATCGGAACGGACGCCTTCCAAGAGGCCGACACCTTTGGCCTTTCGTTCCCGATTACAAAGCACAGCATGATGGTAAAGAGCGCGGCGGAACTTTTGACCGCGATTCCCAAGGCCTTTGAAATCGCCACGACCGGCCGCCCTGGCCCGGTTTTGATTGACGTTCCGCGAAACGTTCAGCTTGAGGAAGTTGAATTTTCCTCGTGGCCAAAAATCTCTGGCGCAAAAAAAGAAGTGCGCTTTCATACAAACAAAAAAGAAATTCCCGCGCGCCTCAAGGCGATTTTTGGAGCGATGGACAAAAGCAAAAAGCCTGTCGCCTATTTGGGAGGAGGCTGCAATTCCGTCGAGGTGGCTAAATACCTTAAGGCGCTTTTTGGCCTTTACAAAATTCCCGCAATCTCTAGCCTTATGGGAATCGGAGCCGTTCCAGCGACCGACTCTTCTTACTTGGGAATGGTTGGAATGCACGGCTCCGTCGCGGCCAACCAAGCGATGCACGACGCGGACTTAGTTCTCGCGCTTGGCGTTCGCTTTGACGACCGCGCGATTGGACTTGCAAAAGAATTTTGCCCCAACGCGAAAATCGTCCACATCGACATCGACGCCGCCGAAGTGAACAAGATTTTTGCCGCCGACATTTCTTTGGTTTGCGACTTGGAAAGCTCCCTGGCCGCGCTGGCCGAGCTTGTCCGCGAAAAGAAAGATTCGTTCAACAAAGAAAACGCAACGGCTCGAAAAGCATGGCTAGAAAAAATGTCGGCCCTGCGAAAGAAAACTTTTACGGTCGAATGCGGCCGCAACAAAAAGACCGGTTTGGAAAACCCGCGCGCCTTTATCGCCGCTCTTCCAAGCAAAAACGTAATCGTGACGACAGACGTCGGCCAGCACCAAATGTGGGCCGCGCAATATTATCCCGTCCAAGAGCCGCGGACTTTCTTGACTTCCGGCTCGCTTGGAACGATGGGCTTTGGACTTCCCGCCGCTATCGGAGCGGCTTTGGCCAATCCGCAAAAGCGCGTCGTTTGCATTTCCGGCGACGGCTCGATTATGATGAACGTGCAGGAGCTTGCAACTTTGGCCGAGCAAAACTTGAACGTGGTCGTAATCGTTTTTGAAAACGGAACGCTTGGAATGGTTCGTCAGCAGCAAAAGTATATTTTTAAGAACAACTTTAGCGCCAGCGTTTTTGCAAAAAAGCCTGACTTGCTTAACATCGCGCGCGGCTTTGGAATCGAAACCTTTGACTCAGGGCTAGACAAGGATTGGGCAAAAAAAGTTTTTGACCCGGCCAGAAAAGTGCCCGCCTTTGTCCGCGTTAAGATTGACGCAGACGAAGACGTTCTTCCGTATGTAATGGCCGGCAAGGCCAATATCGATTCAATTAATTAGGAGTAAATATGAAACTTAACACAAAGTGCGTGCAGGCGGGCTACACGCCCAAAAACGGAGAGCCGCGCCAAATCCCAATCGTTCAGTCAACCACTTTTAAATACGACACAAGCGAGGACATGGGCGCCTTGTTTGACTTGGAGGCGTCGGGATATTTTTATTCGCGCTTGCAAAACCCCACCTGCGATTTTGTCGCCGCAAAGATTGCCGCGCTCGAAGGCGGAGCGGCCGCCATGCTTACTTCCAGCGGACAGGCGGCGAACTTTTTCGCGCTCTTTAACATTTGCGAAAACGGCGGCCATATCGTAGCCTCGTCTTCGATCTACGGCGGAACATTCAACTTGATTAGCGTGACTATGGCCAAGATGGGAATTCAAACCACTTTCGTTTCGCCCGACGCTAGCGAAGAGGAACTCTCCGCCGCCTTTAGGCCAAACACAAAGGCGCTTTTTGGCGAGACAATCGCAAACCCGGCGCTCACAGTTTTGGACATAGAAAAGTTCGCCAAAGTCGCGCACGCGCATGGCGTTCCGCTTATCGTTGACAACACCTTTCCGACGCCGGTTCACTGCAGGCCGATAGAGTGGGGCGCGGACATCGTAACCCATTCCACCACAAAATACATGGACGGCCACGGTTCCTGCGTTGGCGGAGCGATTGTTGACTCAGGAAATTTTGATTGGTTGGCCCACGCGGACAAGTTCCCCGGCCTTTGCGAGCCCGACGAATCTTACCACGGAATCGCCTACGCCAAAAAGTTTGGCCAAGCGGGCGCCTTTATCACAAAGGCGACGGCGCAATTGATGCGAGACTTTGGCTGCAGCCAATCGCCGCAAAGCGCCTTTATCCTTAACCTTGGCTTGGAGTCCTTGCACGTCCGAATGGCGCGCCACGCGGAAAACGGCCAAGCCGTCGCCGAATTTTTGTCATCAAGCGACAAAGTGGCCGCGGTTAACTATTCGGGCTTGCCTGGCGACAAGTATCACGCGCTTGCCCAAAAGTATTTGCCAAACGGTGGATGCGGCGTAGTAAGCTTTGAGCTTAAGGGAGGCCGAGAAGCCGCCGGAAAGTTTATGAAGGCTCTTAAAGTTTTTGCAATAGAAACGCATGTCGCCGACGCGCGCTCCTGCTGCCTTAATCCGGCGACCAGCACCCACCGCCAAATGTCCGACGAGCAGCTTGCCGCCGCCGGAATCCCAGCCGGCCTCATCCGCCTTTCTTGCGGCCTTGAAGACAAGGAAGACTTGGTTTCCGATCTTAAGCAGGCGCTTGAAGCGGTGTGATAAAATTTTGGTAGATAACAAAAAGGCCCGCGAACGACGCGGGCTTTTTTTTGTTGCGCGATAATTTTAAAACTTTCCGTGAATAAGGTTCCACGCCACCGAGCCGCGGATTATTTCCAAGGGCGGAAGGTCGTCGCGTTTGAACCAGCGGGCTTCGGCGATTTCTTCTTCTTGCAAGACCAAGTCGCCGCTTTGCCAGTCTGCCGTATAGGCCAGCATCAATTGGTCGGGAAAGGGCCAGCTTTGGCTTCCGACAGCCTTTATGTTTTTGATTTCAAGCCCGACTTCTTCTTTAACTTCGCGCCTGACCGCTTCGACCGCGGATTCGCCAAGCTCCATAAAGCCTGCCACACAGGAAAAAAAGTCTCTGGCAGCGCGCTTGTTCCTTACCAAAAGAATTTCGTCGCCGCGGCTTATCAATACGATCACGCACGGCTCGATTCGCGGATAAAGCTTAAAGGAACACGCGGGACAGTTTAGAGCCGTTTCCGCCTTGTCGTTTTGGAATGCCGCGCCGCATTTGGGACAGTGGCGGTATGTGTCGCGCCAAAACAAAATGCCTTTTGCGCGCAAGGCCATTTTGGCTTGCACAGGATTTTGATAGCAGAATTCCCGCAGGGTGATAAAGCTGGCGCCGCTATCGCCAAAAGTGTTTGCAAGACCAGAAGGCGCGGCCGCGTTTTGGCCGTCCAAAGATTCGGGTTTCTTCGCGATTTTTGCGGCAAGATAATTTTGCGGCTGTTCAATTATTTGGCAGTCAAGGTTGAACTCTTCTGTTTGCGCGGCGACAAAGGCGTCATAAAAATTTTTGTCGGGAAGCGTTCCGCCGACAAGAAGAAGTTCCCTGTCGCAAAAAATGTATCGCGCGGTCGCGCCGTTTTTGGCGTTTTCAAAGTCCGCGCCGTTGGATTGGTCTAGAATTGGCATGTTGTTATTCTAGCGCTATTGCCGCGATTCTTGCAAGAGAGTCATTTTCTTATATATCTTTTAGCGTTATTCTTGTAGAATTTTTATCAAAACGATAATATAGTGTTGATGTAAAAACAAATACGTAGGAGAAAGCCTGATTCAAACGGGGTGAATCTTATTTATAAAAAGGAATAGATATGGTAACGATTGCGAAAACAAAATGCTGGAGCTGGGCGCGGATTCTTTTTGGAACTGGGATGTAGGCAAAAATCTTATGCATAAAATATTCGGAACAAAGGAAAACTCGGACTATGTTGACCGTGAAGGCTCTTACCTGATTCCTGTAAAAGACGGCAGGGTTGGAATTGTAAAAACACCCAAGGGATTTTTCTTTCTCGGGGGTGGCATCGAAAAATGTGAAAGCCACATCGAATGCATAAAACGCGAGTGCCTGGAAGAAGCGGGCTATGAAGCTACTGTCGGCGAAGAAATCTGTTCCGCGGAATCGTATTTTTTGCATGAAACAATCGGCTATTTCCATCCGATTCAAACATATTATGCAGGAAGTCTGACTGAAAAAAAATCTGAGCCTACGGACAACGACCATAAATTCATGTGGATTGACTGCGGAGAACTTCGCGGCAAAATGTATCTTGAAATGCAGAACTGGGCTCTGGAAAGGGCATTGGTTCAACAGGAGTAAAAATGCTTTTGTTAGTTGTAGACACGCAAAAGGGATGTTTTAACGAAAATCTTTTTGCTTTTGAGACTGTAAAGGAAAACATCAAGCGCCTGATTGCGGAGGCTCGCAAAAATGGCATAGAGGTCTGCTATGTTCAGCATGACGACGGACCCGGCGAGGATTTGAACATGGCTTTAACATCATCATTCCCTCTTATGCAAAAGTAATTTCTGTTGAACAGGCAATCGAACTTTTAAAATCTGAAATAACAATAGAGGGATAGATTATGGAAATTCGTGAATTGAACGAAGACGATTTGGAGTCGCTGGTAAAATTGTACGAGCAGCTTGACGGCTCAAACGAAGGCTTTACGGCGGAAGCCGCGCGCTCGGTTTGGAAAAGCGAAATCGAGGGCAACAAAAACATAAAATATTTTGGCGCGATTGAGGACGGAAAAGTCGTTTCAACTTGCTTTTGTCTTATAATCCCAAATCTTACGCGGCTTGGAAGCTCGGCTTGCTTTGTCGAGAACGTCGTTACCGACAAGGATCACAGGGGACAAGGGCTTGGCAAAAAAATCATGGAAAGGGCGATCGCTTTTGCCCGCGAAAGAGACTGCTACAAAGTGATTTTGGAAAGCGCCAGCTTTAGGAAAGAAGCCCATCAGTTTTACAAGAACTTGGGCTTTGACGGCGACTCCAAAAAGGCGTTCATAATGAAGCTTAAGGATTACTAGAAAAGCGATGACAAGACGAGTTTAATGCCGCCGCTTATTCTTCCAGCGCCTCGCGCAGCCAGCCTGTGATTCCTTGCGGCAGGCTGGGGTCCATCGGCTTTCCGTTGTCAAAGGTCAAGTTGCAGTGCATTGGATTGACAAGACAGTGCTGGCCCATTTCCATTCCAAAGTTGATTGACGCTATTCCGCCGTCGCCGTTGTAAACCCATTCTGGGGTAAAGACTCGGCTTCCTTTCATTTTGCTTATGCGGTCAAGGCGGGGCGCTATGTCTTTTTCAAAGTCCACAAGCTCGTCATGCTTTCCGATTGCAAAGAAGGTTTTTATTCCGTTCCGCTCGTAGAGGTCCAGTGTCGCGTCGTCGGGAATGTGGCCGCCTCCGATTGGAACGATGATGTCAAAAAAATCAGGGTAGGCCGCGGCCAGCTTAAAGCACATTGTGGCGCCGCTGGAATTTCCGTAGAGGACTTTTTTGGAGACGCGTCCGGCCGCGCGCGTTTTTTCGAAATTGCAAACCAAGTCGCGGACGCGCGGAAGGTATGAGTCGTCCCAGCTGTCCACGCATTGTCCTTTTTCATCGCGGCGTTCGGCTGCAAGCGGAACGAGTATGTACGCGCCGCCAAGCGCTTTTTGATATTCCTCTTTTGAATAGAATTCCGCGCCTGCGTAGTTTATGCATACGTCGCCTTCAAGGGCGTTTCCGTAACCGTGCATAAAAATCAAGACTGGATATTTTTTGTCCTTGGCCCAGCCGTGTTCCGTGGGGTCGTAAAAGTAGTAGTCCATGCCGCCAAAATTTTCTTTGTGAAAGCGGTCAAAGTATTCTCCAACCTTGTAGGTCGGCTCGTATGACACAAAGGCGCCTTCCGGCATCTGGTCCGCCCACGGCGGCAAAATCTTTTCGCTCATGATTTTCTTCCTTTTTTGTTTTCACGCTCCCGCGCTCCCATAATGTTTTAAGCCATTTTTCCAAAAAGCGCAAGAAGCCGTTCCCGCGATTAACGCGACAAGGGGAGCGGCGAAGCGCAAGGCCGGGAATGGCACGTCCTTTTCCAAAAGCAGCGCGACCGGGTAAAAGCCCGTAAAAGCGTAGGGCACAATAAAGGTCAAAAGTGTTTGCATTCCCTTGGAATAAATTCCAAGCGGGTAGTCGGTGTAGTTCTTTAGGCCGTAATTGTTGTTGGTCAAAAGCGAAACTATTTCTTCGCTCTTAATCGCCCAAAAGCTTATCGTTCCCGTAAAAATCGTTATCGCGCTGAATATCACAAAGGCGCTGATCATGTTGAGCGCGTAAAACAAAAGCGACGCGGCCGTCCAGCTAATGTTCAACTGCCTCATGCTGTAAATCCAAAAGAAGGCGGCAAAGCCCAGCCGCGGAAGAAATGTGTACTCAAACTGCTGCAAGACCAAGTACAAAAGCGGATTGATCGGCCGCGTCAAATACAAGTCAAACTTTCCCGTGCGGACAAGCTCTCCCATTTGCTTCATCGGCTTCCAAAACAAAAAGCAGCTGAGGCTGTAGGTAAGCCAGCTGGTCGTGAACATGAACAAAACTTCGTCGCGACTCCAGCCAGCTATTCCGTCAAAGTTGTGGAAGATAACCATAAAGCCCGCGATGTACACGCCGATCAAAATTATGTTCGCCACCATCTCGAACAAGAGCGCGCAATGGTAGGCCATCTTTCCCTTTACGTATATCGCGACAAAATGCTTGTACATCTTGAACAAATTCTTAGCGCTCATATCAGCCTCCTTGGACAACCAACTTCTTTGTTCCGACCGCCCAAGTTATTTTTGTAAGGCCGAACAAAATCAAAAGCCAAAAAATCTGGACAGCCAGTTTTGCGTAAATCGTCTTTGCGTCCATCGGGCTTGTGATTATCGTAACGGGAATTTCGTACATCGCCCGGAAGGGCAAAAAGGCGTTGAGCGTTTTTAGAAAGTCCGGGAACATCGCGCAGGGAATCCACGAGCCCGAAAGCAATTTGTAAAACGCTCCCATCAACATGTTGAGCGGCCAAGTGACGATAAGCCAAAAGGCCATCAAGCCGATGACAAGCGAATACAAAAATTGTATCGCGTATGAAAGCAAAACCGACGCGGCCGCAAAGGGAAGCTGTTCCGCGCAAACAAGCGGCATCCTAAAAAAGAGCGCTGCTGCGATTGCCAGCGGAAGGCAGCAAGACAAAAATCGCACTACGCTCGCTCCGACGTGCTTGGCGAATACAAGAGCGTTAAAGTTTATCGGCCTTATAAGCTGAACGGCAATGTCGCCCGTGTGGATTTGTTCGTTTATCCACAAAATCGCGTCGCACTCCATAAAGCTAGAGATGATTGTTGCCACAATCACGTAGCGCAAGGTTCCTTCCTTTGTCATCGCAAGCGGAACTTTTGCCTGCGACATAAAGAGCGCGGACCACAAGCAGTACTGCATGTAAAGGTAGACGACCTTTGACAAAAAGCCCGCCCAAATTGAGCTCTTGTATGCGACGCGCTCCTTTATTCCAATTATTATGTAATCAAGATACTTGCGCATTGTCCACGTCTCCCTGTCTGATGATTCCGTTCAAATAAATCTTCTTGATGATTTCCTCAAGGTCTGTCGTCTTGTACAGCGCCTTGAGTTCTGTCAAGTTTCCGTCGTAAAGCAAAACGCCCTTGTCGATTACCATCATTTTTTCGCAGAGCGTTTCAATGTCCGAAACGTCGTGGGTCGTCAAAATGACGGTCGTCTTTCGCTCCTTGTTGACTTGCAAAATAAAGTTTCGGATTCGTTCCTTGGAAAGGACGTCGATTCCGATTGTCGGTTCGTCCAAGAACAAAATCTCCGGGTTGTGGAGGAGCGACGCCGCAAGGTCGGCCTTCATTCTTTGGCCAAGGCTCAAAAGGCGCGGCGGCTGGCCTATGAATTCGTCAAGGCCAAGAATGTCGGTGAACATTTCCATGTTGCGCTTGTAGTCCGCCTCGGGAACGCCGTACATGTCCTTAAAAAGCTTTAGCGTGTCCAGTACCGGAATGTCCCAGCACAAAACGCTCTTTTGTCCGAATACCGTTCCGATTTTGAGCATTATCTTTTTGCGGTCCTTGGGGTAGGCCAAGCCGTTTATGCTGACGCTTCCGCCGTCTGGCGTGAGAATGCCGGTGAGCATTTTTATCGTCGTGGACTTTCCCGCGCCGTTGGGGCCCACAAAGGCCGTGATTTTTCCGTCCGGGATTTCAAACGAAACCTTGTCCACGGCGGTCTTGAAGGACTTTTTCTTTAGCCTGTAAATTTTTGTCAAATTGTTTGCGATTACGCTCATTTTTGCTTGAACCTCCGTTTGTTTTTCTGTATAATAGCGAAAAATTAACAATTAGTAAAATGAATTGTTTAGATTAAAATAATCGAAAATATCGATACTATAAAGGAGGCGGATATGAACATCTTTCAACTGGAAACCTTTCTAAAAATCGCGGAGACAAAAAACTTCACCACGGCGGGAAACATTTTGGGCTACGCGCAGTCAACCGTCACGGCGCAAATAAAGGGCCTGGAAGACGAGCTGGGCTGCCTCTTGTTCGAGCGGCTTGGAAAGTCCATCGTCCTTACCGCGGAAGGCGAAAAGCTTTGCGGCTACGCCGAAAAGATGCTGCAACTAAAGCGCGAGATTTTTTTGGAAGTTCCGCCGTCAAAGGAGCCTTGCGGAATCATAAAGCTTGGCGTTTCCGAGTCGATGTGCTACGACTTGCTTCCAAAAATTCTTTTAAAGTACCGCAAAAAGTACCCCAAGGTTGACATACAAATTTCTTTTATAAACCACGACACTTTTCCGCAAATGTTAAAAAATGGCGCCTTGGATTTGGTTTACACGCTCAACCCGATTATAGAAGAGGAAGGCCTTTTGCTTTTGCAAAAAAAGCGCGAAGAGCTGGCATTTTTCGCCAACCCCAACCATCCGCTTGCAAAGAAGGCGAGCGTGGCCGAAAAAGACCTTGCGGACGTTCCGCTTTTGCTTACAGGGCACAACTGCAACTTTAGGCATATGCTTTTGGAAGACCTAAAGCGGAGCGGAATCGCTCCCCGCGTCGCGCTGGAAACCAGCAGCAAGGAAGTGCTAAAGCAGTTCGCGATCAACCAGCTGGGCGTGGCCTTTATGCCCGAGATGGCCGCCCGCGCCGAAGTCAAGGCAAAAAAACTAAAGCGCCTTGCTTGGAAGGGCGCCGACTTTGAGATTTATTCCCAGCTTATTGTCTGCAAAGACAAGCGCATCGGCGCCCCAATCGAGGCCCTGGAAAAGATGGTGATAGAAGGGGATGCGTAAAAAAAGCGTGACATTTTCCTCAATATGTGATAGAATAATTACATTCATTTGAAAAAAGTGGTGGGGAAATCAAAATGAGCGGCAGCGCAAGGCAAATCGCGATTATTACTGGAGCGGCGGGCGGACTTGGAAAAGAGTTTGTCCGACAAGTTATTGACGACGTTGACGAACTTTGGGCGATTGGCCGCAACGTGGAAAAACTTGAAGGCTTGAAGTCCGAATTTGGCGCGAAAATCGTTCCGCTTAAAATGGACTTGTCCGACATAAAATCCTTTTCAAAACTCAGCGACAAATTAAAGGCGGAAGAAAAGAAATCCGCGCTTCAAATCCGTTGGCTTATCAACAACGCCGGCGTGGGCCGTTTTGGCGCGTCAAAGGATTTTACGACAGAAGAAATTTCCGTCAGCGTAACAACGCATTGCACGGCAATCGCGGCAATCTGCAACATTTGCATTCCTTATATGAAGGCCGGCGACCATCTTGTGAACGTCGCCTCGCAGTCCGCCTTTAGCCCGCTTCCTTACATGAACCTATACGCGGCCACAAAGGCCTTTGTTTACAGCTACACCCGCGCTCTTGGCGAAGAGCTTCGCGAGTCGGGAATTGTCGTAACCGCCGTTTGTCCGGGCTGGATTCAAACCGCGCTTTTGCCCGAAAACCTAAACGGCCGTAAGGTAAAATTCCCGCTGATTGTCACCGCCGACAAGGTTGCCGCAAAAGCCATAAAAGACGCGCGGCGCGGAAAGGCCGTTTCGATTTACCGCTTTGCCGTCCGCGTCGTTGCCTGGCTCCAGCGCCATCTTCCCAACAGCTTGTCGGTAAAAATTTGGGCCGGTTCGGTCAAGCAGTACGTGTAAAAAAGCGGCTGTACTTGATTTTAAAGCCCAAATCTGATAGTATCCTTTTATGAAAGTCGCTATCTTTTTTGGGTCAAAATCCGACACTGAATCTATGAAAAAAGCCGCCGCCGTATTGAAGGAATTTGGCGTTGAATACAAGGCTTTTGTTATTTCCGCGCACAGGGCCGGCGAACTTTTAAGAAAGACCGTAAGCCAAGTTGAGGCCGACGGCTTTGAAGTGATTGTCGCCGGAGCGGGATTGGCGGCGGCGCTTCCAGGCGTTATCGCCGGAATGACTACGCTCCCCGTAATCGGAGTGCCGCTTGAGTGCGTGTCGGACAAGTCCAACGGTTTGGGCGGAATGGACGCGCTTCTTTCTATCGTTCAAATGCCCCCGCAAATTCCCGTGGCGACAGTCGGAATCGGAAACGCAAAGAACGCCGCTTATTTGGCCGTTCAAATTCTTTCAATCAAATATCCTGAACTTAAAGAAAAGCTTTTGGCCTTTAGAAAAAAATTGGCCGACGACGCTCAATCCAACAAGGACATCGAACTATGATTCAAATGGAAGAGAACTTTGACGACAAGCTGCATGACGAATGCGGCGTTTACGGCGTTTACATAAACAAGGGCGAGGACGGCCAGCTTCCAAAAGACGCCAATCCCGCCGCCACTTGTTACTTTGGCCTTTACTCTTTGCAGCACCGCGGCCAGGAATCCGCCGGCATCGCTGTCTACGACGGAACGGAAATCAAAGTAAAAAAAGACGTTGGCCTTGTCGGCGACGTTTTTAGCAAAGACGACATAAAAAATCTTTCGGGCTACGCGGCGGTAGGCCACGTTCGCTACTCAACCGCCGGCGGAAAGGGCGTGGAAAACGCTCAGCCTATGGTAAGCCAAATGAAGTTGGGAAGCGTCGCCGTGGCGCACAACGGCCAGCTTGTCAACTACGAGCAGCTCCGCGAAATGCTTGAAGAAACAGGAAGCACTTTCAATTCCTCAAGCGACACGGAAGTCATCGTAAAGCTCATCGCAAAAAGCTACAAAAAAGGCTTGGAGCGCGCGTTGACCGACACAATCCAAATGATTAAGGGCTCCTTCGCGCTTTGCGTCTTGACCGAAAACGGCCTTGTCGGAGCGCGCGACCCCAACGGCATCCGTCCCCTTTGCCTTGGAAAGTTGGAAAACGGAAAAGGCTGGATTTTGTCCAGCGAGTCTTGCGCGATCGACGCCGTCAACGGAACTTTTGTCCGCGACATTCTTCCCGGCGAAATCGTAATCATAAACGACGACGGAGTTCTTTCGTTTGAGTTTGGAGAAAAGACTTCCAAGAGAAGCTGCATTTTTGAATACATTTACTTTGGCCGCCCTGATTCAGTTATGGACGGAATTTCAATCGAGGAAGCGCGCCATAGAATGGGAGCGACGCTCGCAAAGGAAAGCCCCGCAAAGGCCGACTTGGTTGTAGGCGTTCCCGACAGCGGCTTGGGCGCGGCGCTTGGATACTCGCGCGCGGCAGGCATTCCTTACTCAAACGCTATTGTAAAGAACAAGTACATCGGCCGCACCTTTATCGCTCCGACGCAAAAAGAGCGCGAGAACATGGTTTACGTAAAGCTTAACGCGCTTAAGTCCGAGTTGAACGGAAAGAGCGTCGTTGTCATCGACGACTCGATTGTTCGCGGAACGACAAGCCGCCGCTTGATTCAAATCTTGCGCCGCGCGGGCGCCAAGGAAGTTCACTTTAGAGTTTCAAGCCCGCCGGTAAAATTTCCCTGCTACTTTGGAATTGACACGCCAAGCCGCGCCGAGCTTATTTCCAGCGCGCACGACGTTGACGAAATCCGCAAGGAAATCGGAGCGGATTCTTTGGCCTTTATTTCTGTCGAAGGAATGTTAGAGGCTTTGCGCTCGTGCAGTCCCGAAAACTTTGGCTACTGCAAGGGCTGCTTTACCGGCGAATACCCGATGAGCGTTCCCGGCGAATTGAACGGAAAGAAAATTAGCGAATAGGAGAACAATATGGACTACAAACAATCTGGCGTTGACGTTGAAGAAGGCTACCGCGCGGTAAGCGAGTATAAAAAATACGCAAAGCAGACGGCCATTCCCGGCTTGCTTAGCGACTTGGGAAGCTTTAACGGAATGTTCTCCGTTCCCAAAGGAATAAAAAATCCTGTAATGGTAAGCGGCACCGACGGCGTCGGAACAAAGCTTGACGTCGCTTTCCAAATGAAAAAATATGACACGGTCGGAATCGACTGCGTCGCCATGAGCGTAAACGACATTTTGTGCTCGGGCGTGCAAACCTTGTTCTTCTTGGATTACGTCGCCTGCGGAAAGCTTGAAGCGCCCGTGGCCGCCGAACTTGTAAAGGGCGTGGCGGAAGGTTGCCTTCAAACCGGCTGCGCTTTGCTTGGCGGCGAGACTGCCGAAATGCCCGGCTTTTACGACGTAGGAAAATACGACCTTGCAGGTTTTGGCGTTGGCGTCGGCGACAAGTCCGAGATGATTACCGGAAAGGACATCAAAGAAGGCGACGTTTTGATCGGCCTTTCTTCCACCGGCGTCCACTCAAACGGCTTTTCCCTTGTCCGCAAATTGGTTCCCGATTTTAACGAGCCTTTTGTGTTGAACGGAAAGGAAACCGGAAAAACTATTGGCGAAGTTTTGCTCACTCCGACCCGCATTTACGTAAAGCCTGTAATGCAGGTTCTTAAAAAATACCGTAAGAGCGTTCACGGAATGGTGCATGTAACAGGCGGCGGCTTTTACGAGAACATTCCCCGAATGTATCCAAAAGCCGAGGATCCCAAAAAGCAGTTGATTTCTGTAATCAACCGCGGCTCTTGGGACATCCCGCCGGTCTTTGGCGAATTAATCCGCCGCGGCGCAGACGTTGAAAAAGTTTACAACACTTTCAATATGGGAATCGGTTTTGTTCTTGCCGTGGCCAACAAGGACGCGGACAAGATAATCGAAATGTTCAACAAGAACGCTTCGCAATACTCAAAGCCCGGCATTCCTGATATGAAGGCCTACAAGATTGGCCGCGTGGCAAAAGCCGCGGGTCCTGTCGAAAGCCAAAAAGACGCGCTCTTGTTTGAGGACTAAGACTGATGGACGGACTTAAGCGCGTCGCGGTCTTGGTGTCCGGCGGCGGAACGAATTTGCAGGCCCTGATTGACTACCAAAAATCTGCGGCTGATTGTCCTTACAAAATAGTCCTTGTCGCCTCCAACACAAAAAGCGCCTACGCCTTGGAACGCGCGGCGGCCGCGGACATCCCCGCGTTTGTAAACAGTCCCGTCAGCGTTTTGGGAAAGGACAAGGCCGCCGCTTCCAGCCGCGAAGAAAAAATGCTTGCCGTTAGCGACGCGATGCTTGCGCTTTGCAAAGAGCATAAGGCCGACATAATTGTTTTGGCCGGCTACCTCAGCGTTTTGAGCGGCGCGATTGTGCAAGAATATTCAGGCCGCATAATCAATTTGCATCCGGCGCTTTTGCCAAAGTTTGGCGGCGTCGGCATGTGGGGCGAGAACGTTCACAAGGCTGTTCTTGCCGCCGGCGAAAAAGAAAGCGGCTGCACGATCCACTTGGTTGACGCGGGCTGCGACACCGGAAAAATTTTAGTCCAGAAAAAAGTTCCTGTAATGCCGGACGACACGGTTGAGACTTTGTACGCCCGCATCGCTCCCAAAGAGCACGAGGCGATTGTCGAAGGTTTGCTTTCGCTATGTTAACGAATATGAAAAGTTTTATGCATAAAAATGGCGGCGCTAATTTCGCGCCGCGCGTGCTTCATGCCGCGCTTGTAATTTCTGTCGCTTTGCTCGCTTCCTGCCGTTCCACCAAATTTGTGGACGAACGGACGCAGATAATGAGCGACGGTTTGGAAATAAACGCGAGCGACGATTACTTTAAGATTTACGACGCGGATTTTGACGACGGAAAAACAAGCGCCGCAAACAGCGAAGCCGCTTCCGGCAAAAGCGAATATATTTTTATGCGCCTTTATTATCCTGAATACGACAACAAGGCTTCTAGCGTAAACATGTTAAAGAACCTTATAATTATGGCCGACCCCAATCCCGAACTTGCAAGCCATTCTTCAATCGGCTTTGGACTTGAGGACGACTTTTACGGCTTGACTTTATATTCAAGAAAGGACTTGAAAAAAGAAAAGTGCTTGCTTCCCGAAGAAAATTTATACATGAAGCTTTGCAATCCCTACAAGTCAACGCAGACGACGCTTGCGATTGAAGTCACTCCCGAAGAATACGATGCCGCCAAAAAAATGTTGGAAAAAGATTTTGCCGAACAAAAGGTAAAGTATTGGGCCACAAAAAATTTGGTTGTCGGAGTTGAAGGCTTTAAGCGAAAGAAAATGCCGCGCGAAAAATCAAGGTTGGGCGGCCGCGATTTAAAGAAGGGCTATATCAGTTCCGCAAAAAAGCAAAAGCACTTTGTATGCTCCACTTACTTGGCCTACGTTTTGCAGACATGCGTAAAAAAGGTTGACGAATTCTTTAAGGCTAGGAACGTGGCTTACGACAAAGTTTCGCCGACGGACTTGTATTACATTCCCGGCTTTAAGGTTTTGTTCACTTCGTCTTGGGTGGATTACAAAATCGCGGCTAAGGAATTCGTTAATTCCAAGCCGCGTTTTTCAAAGTATCTTACTGATTAGGATAATCGTATTCAAAGTCTGACTGGCCGACCATCTCGTTTACGGTGTTGCCAAACTTTTGGGCGATGTTGTAAGTGGTTTGCTTGATTACGTTCTTTTTGTCGTCATACTTGTAGAAAATTCTAGAGCGGCGCTTTCCGTCCGAGCCGTAAACCGCGTATTCCGTAAGAAGGCCTTCCGCGTTGTAGATGTTCACTTCGCGGGCGATTTGCTCGTTCAACTGATTGTATGAATTGATTTCCGCAAGCTTTCCGTCAGTGGAGTAAACAAAAATTTTCTTTATGTCCAACGTTCCGTTTGAAAAATAAGAGCAGTTTTCAACCAATTTTTGCTCGCTGTTGTACTTGTAGGTGTTTTTCCAAATCAAGTCGCCGCGGGAATTGTAGTAAGTTTCGTCTATTGAGTCTGGGCCGTCGTACTTGTAAATTGTCTTTCCAAGCAAGGCGCCTTTTGAATCGTATTCGTTTTCTTCGGTTTTTTTTCCGTTCTTGTCAAAAACCGCGCTGACTTTCCAAAAAAGGTTTCCGTCCGCGTCGTAGCAGCTTTGAGAGGCGATCTGCTTGTCCGGACCGTATTCGTAAACGATTTTGCTGGCCAGCTGGCCCGCGATTGAATATTCGGCGGACTCGATTTCCAAGCCAGCCTCGTTAAATGTATGCTTGTATTTTACGGCGGGGGTTC
This sequence comes from Treponema sp., assembly GCA_016290995.1. Lineage (GTDB taxonomy): Bacteria > Spirochaetota > Spirochaetia > Treponematales > Treponemataceae > Treponema_D. The sequence goes on from JAEEVR010000012.1 coordinate 40,976, forward strand.
TAAAATAGTCGCCAAACTTTGTACTGATGGTAAATTCAGTCTGGGTGTAGCTTTTTGGGGCTCCGTTGGGTTTCATAAAAGGCGAATCGTCAAAAGCGAAGGCGAGAAAACCTGCGGCAAAAAACAATGCTGAAATCAAAACTTTTTTCATAAGATAATCTCCAAAGTGACTATATTCTATCGTAATTATCGGCTAAAAAGCGAAAAAAGTCTAGTGTCACGGGCTTGACCGTTCAATCTTTTTTACACTAATATGCTTTTATGTATTTAACCGTTGCCCGCCAGCTTATAGTGATGGCGATTATCGTCGTTATAAGTTTTTTCTTTTCGCGAAAGAATAAATTTGGCTCCAAAGAGTCCCAGTACCTTAGCCGCATTCTTTTATACGTTATAAATCCCTGCATGATCGTTTCCACTTTTGACGTGGAATTTAGCGGCCAAAAGCTGCAGTCCTTGGGCCTTGCGATTGGGGTAAGCTTTGCCTTCCACCTTATTATGATCGCCATTGCGACGCCTTTGTTCGCGCGCAAAAAGACAGGACAAGACCAAAATCGCGGCCGCGACTCGCTTAGCAAAATCGGAATCGTTTTCACCAATTCCGGCTTTATCGGCATTCCGCTCATAAACGGCGTTTTTGGAGGCGAGGGCGTCTTTTTTCTTATGGGCTACATTTTGGTCTTTAACGTTTTGCTTTGGGTTTGGGGCGAATGGCTTATGACCGGAACGATGAGGCCGCTAAAGATTTTGACAAATCCAAACGTTTTGGCTTGCGCCGCCGGCCTTGCGGTTTTTTGCCTGCCGTTCAAGGTTCCGTATGTGATAATCGAGCCGTTAAAAATGATCGGCGCTTGCAACGGCGCGGTCAGCATGGTTTTGCTGGGCCTTTTGTTCAGCGCTTTTGGCGAGAATTGCATGGAAGGCCAAAAACGCGCCGCGCCCGTAAAAGCGTTCGCAAAGCCTTTGGCGCGCGATGTTTTCTTGCGCCTTGTTTTTTGTCCTTTGATTTTGCTGGGCGCGACGCTTTTGGCTTTGAGCGCTTTTTCTTCCGTTCCAGAAATCAATTTGATTATGAGCGTTCTTTTTATCGCGGCTTGTTGCCCGGTCGGAATGAGCGTTTCCAGCTTTGCGGTTGTGTTCAAAAAGGACGCCGATTACGCAAGCCTTTTGGTGGCCGTTTCAAGCGCTGCTTGCGTCGTTACGATTCCCCTTTTGGTCGCGCTGCTTGAAGCGCTAGTTTAAGCCTCATCCGCTAAATGCGCAATCCATTCATTATGCGCCGCGATCTCTTTTGTGGTTCCAGCCTCTTTAAGCGACTGCATTTGCGCTTCTTTTTTTTGATTGCGCTCTTGGCTTAGGCGGCGCGCTTGCATCAAGATTTCCGTGGCGGCGTCGGCCTTTACGCCAAGCGCTTGGGCGACGTCGGCCTCTTGGGCGGCGGCAAGCTTTTCCAAAGTCATGAATTTTTGGGTTAAAATCCGCTCGCGCTTGGGGCCGATTCCCGGCAGCTGCGAGAAGGCTGACACGACGTTTTCCTTTGTCCTAAGGCGCTGGTTTCGGCTGGTGGCAAAACGGTGGGTTTCGTCGCGCACTCGCTGCAAAAGACGCAGGGCGTCGCTTCGTTTTGGAAGCGTTATCGGCGTCGAGTCGCCCGGCTTGTAAATCTCTTCGTCACGCTTGGCCAGGCCCGCCACCGGTATGTCCAAGTCCAGCGCCTTTAAGACGCCTTCCACCGCGTTGACTTGGCCGATGCCGCCGTCTATCAATATCAAGTCGGGAAGTTCCGTTCCTTCGTTTAAAAGCCTTGTGTAGCGGCGCGTCGCGGCCTCGCGCATTGAGGCAAAGTCGTCGATGATTCCGTTGGTGGTCTTTAGCCTAAAGTAGCGGTAATTCTTTTTGTCGGGGTTTCCGTTGTAAAAGCTGATTAGCGACGCGACGGGGAATTTTCCTCCGATGTGCGCGATGTCAAAGCCTTCTATTCTTACCGGCAGCGTTTTAAGGCCCAGCTGCTCCTTTAACTCTTGCAGGGCAGGTACGTCGCCGCGCTCGCGCAAGCGGCGGATTATGTCCTCGTGGGCGTTTTGCTGGGCCATGTCCAGGGCGGCCTTGTGGCGTTTGTAGTTTTCCATCGGTTCCGCCACCAAAACTATTTTTGTCTGGGTGGTGAAACGCTCCTTGAGCCAGCGTTCCATAAAGTCCAAGCCCTCTTGCGTGGGAACGTAAATCGCCGGCGGAAGGTCCGTCTCTTCGGTGTAGTAGGCGTTGATGAATTCCGGCATAAGCTCGTCGTCTTCGTTAAGGCTTGTGACGCGGTAATTGTCGCGGCCCTGGACTTTTCCTTCGCGAATTTTGAGAACGGTAAAGCTGGCCAACTCGCCCTCGCGCCAAAAGGCGATGTAGTCTCGGTCCTCGGCGCTAAAGTCTTCGACAATGTTTTGGTTTTGCATTATCATCAGGGCCTTGAGGCCGTCGCGGATTCTGGCGGCTTTTTCAAAGTTAAGTTCGGCGGCCGCGGCCTTCATTTCGTTGGAAAGCTTTTCTTCGGTTTCCTTTCCTTTTCCCTCAAGCAGTTCGGAAATTTCTCCGATATAAGCATTGTAGGAGTCTTTGTCGATTTTTTTGCAGCAGGGCGCCTTGCAGCGGCCGATGTGATAGTAAAGGCAAGGATAGTCGCGCTCCTTAAACTGCTTGCAGTGGCGCAAGGGGTACAGCTTGTACAAGGTGTCGATAAACGTGTCCAAAGCGGCCACGTCAGGAAAAGGCCCAAAGTAGAGCGAGCCGTCTTGAACCATCATGCGGGTTTTGAAAAGGCGAGGAAATTTGTCGTTGGTTATTCGCAAAACCGGATACGATTTTCCGTCCTTTAAGTCGATGTTGTAGCGCGGCGTGTATTTTTTTATTAAATTGTTTTCCAGCAGGAACGCTTCGTATTCGTTCGCTGTTGTGATATACTCAATTGATTGGGCGCGGGAGATTAAAATGCGAGTTTTGATGTCCTTGCCTTTTGAAAAGTAAGAGCTAAGGCGGTTCTTGAGATTTTTTGCCTTGCCGACGTAAATGACGGTTCCCTGCGGATTTCTCCACAAGTAAACTCCGCTGGAAGAGGGAGCCTTTAGCGCGGTTTGGTGTAATTTTTCTCGGTCCGAATTTGTTGAATTCATAGTTGGGGACAAGCGATGAACGCTGATAAAAAGATAATCATTTTTCTCTGCTTTTGTCTAGCCTTTTGGCTAATCTTGGGGTGGAATTGTTTTGCGGAAAGCAAGACGATTGTGTTGGGCGGAAAAACCGGTTGGCCGGAGCTTTCAAGCAAGGAAGGCGTGACCTTTGGAACGGGCCGCTTTGGCTACGAGGCGGTGGAGCTTTCGACAAACGCGCGCTCAATTACGGGCGAAACCGACTTGCTTTTGGATTTTGAAAATTTTGACGCCGCCCGCGATACTTTTGACGACAACAGCGGCCATTATACCGTTCAAAGCAACTCTCTCTTGCGTTCGCCAAAATCCGCGATGGGCCATTATTCCGCCTTAAGCCGCGGAAACGGAAAGGGCCTTGTCTTGCGCGGAAATTCCGAAACGATTTTTGGCCGCTCAGGCGGAACGGGTTCTTGGACAATTGAATTTTGGCTTTGTCCCGCCATTGCAGAAAACGGCGAGAAAGTTTTTGAATGGCATTCGTCAAGAATCGTGAATAATTACGTTTCGTTCCAAAGAATCGAAGCCTGCTTTTTTAACAACAGAATGCAGTGGAATTTTACAAACGTCTTTGACGGAATGACCGACAACAACGGCGAGGTCACGCTCCTTAGCTACAGCGCCTTGATTCCAAACAAGTGGAGCCACCACGAAATTTCATACGACGAAGAGAGCGGCTTGCTTGAATGCAAAATCGACTCCCGTGTCGAAGCCTTAAAGTACATCACCGAAGGCGGCCGCGAAGGAAAGACGATTTGCCAGCCGGTTTTGGGCGAGGTGGCTTCCATCAGCATCGCGCCGGCCTACACAGGCTGCGTTGACGATTTTAGAATTTTGTCAAAGGTAACCGATTCTTCCCAGCCGCAAAATTTAAATTACGATAGGTACAAGATTGACGGCGGCCGCTTTGAAAGCTTGCCGATTATGGTCACTCCCGGCTCGGTTATGAACAGCCTTCAAGTTTTGGACAACGTTCCCGCTCAAACGGAAATTCGATATTATGTCCGCGCCGGAGACAACTTTTACAATTGGGACGAAAAGGAGCCTAGTTGGGTTCAAGTGAAAAACTTGGAGCAAATCAAAGGCGTGCGGGGCCGTTACTTCCAAATCGCCGCCGACTTGTTCCCGGACGGAGCGGGCCGACACACGCCGTCGGTTACGGAAATTAAAATCAATTACACGCAAGTTCCTCCGCCCACAGCGCCCTTTAGAGTTAAGGCGATTCCTGGCGACGGAATAGTGGACTTGTCTTGGTCTTATTCTGTTGACGAAAACGCCGGCGGCTATTATATTTTTTACGGAAACAGGCCCGGCGAATATTTGGGAACCGACGCTGACCAAGGACCTTCGCCGATTAAGGTTGACAACATCACGTCGTTTAGATTGACGGGATTAAGGAACGGAGCTATTTACTATTTTGCCGTTTCGACTTATTCTAAAGATGAAGAGCGGATTAGCGGAAACCTTTCGAATGAGGCTGACGCGCGTCCTGGAAGGAGATAGTTAAAAATGTCTGAGAATAGTTTGATTTTAAGCAGGGCTGACTCGGCGGTTATGTCGCGCGACTACGCGCTTGCCGCCCGCCTTTATTCCACTTTGCTTAAAGACAGTCCAAGCGATTTGGAGCTTTTGAAGCGCTTGGGAAACGTTTACATAAAAAGCGGCGAGGACAAAAAAGCCCAGGACATTTACGAAACGCTTTTGACGCTTGAGCCAAAGAATCCAGACTTTCTTTTGACTTTGGGCGGAATCTACCGCCGCATAAAAATGTACGACAAGTCAATCGAGGTTTTGAACAAGGCCTTAAAGGCCGGCGCCAAGGAAGTTCAGGTTTACTACAACCTTGGCTTTACCTACAAGTTCCAGGAAAATTTCAAGGACGCGATCGACTGTTTTGAAACTGTAGTCACGCTGAACCCCAACGACGTTTTGGCTTACAACCACATGGGTTCGATTTACGAAAAGAAAAAGGAATACGACGCGGCGATCCAAGCCTATCAAATGGGACTTAAGGTTGACCCCAACCATCCCATCTTGCACTTTAATTTGGCGCAAACCTACGAAGCGTCGGGCAACATTGACGGCTCCATCCGCGAATACGAGGCGGCCTTGCGCTACAAGCCGGGCTGGAAGGAAGCTTACGTTGAGTACGCGCGCCTTCTTTTTAAGAAGGGAAGAATCAAGGAAGCGGAGAACGTAACCGAGCAAGCGATTAAGGTAAACGGCGATAGCGCGCGCCTCCAGTCTTTGATGGGCGACATTTACATGGCCGAAGACTTTTACGAGGGAGCGGAGGAGCGATACCATCTTTCGCTTAAGTCGGATCCCAAAAGGGTCAAGGCTTTGCTTGGCTTGGCCAAGGCCTACGAAGCGCAAGGAAAGAACGCTGACGCGGTTGAAGCGATTCAAAAGGCCAAGTCAATCGCCGTTGACGACGACCGCGTAATCAAAGATTCGGTTTCGATAAACTTAAGCGCGAAAAAGCTCGCGGCCGCCAACAAAGACATCAAGGCGCTTTTTGAAAAAGACCAGGACGACTTGGAAACTCTTGACCTTGCCGGCCAATACTACATTTGTTCCGACGAAGAAACGCGCGCCGACGATTGCTACAAAAAGATCGAAAGTTTTGACCCTTCATATAAGATGCACCTTAAGAACGCTTCCAAGCGCTACAAGCAAAAGGGAAAGTTGGACAAAGCGCAAGACGTTTTAAAAGAGTACATCAGGCAAACCGCTCCCAGCAACGCGACCACTTACGTCGCCTTGGGAAAAATTGAAGAAGAGATGGGAAATCCCAACGAAGCTTTGGCGGCCTACAACCGCGCTTTGGAATTGGGAAGCGAAAACAAAATGGCAAAGACCGCTTCTTCAAGAATCGCGGCTTCTATCGGAAAAGAAAACATTCAGACAGACGTTGACCTTGGCTTGGACGACGACTTGAACGCGGGCTTTGACGAAACGGACAGCGTTCAAATTGACATGGGTCAGGAAGAAAATCTTGAGGAAGAAAACGCGGAAGAAGAAGACACATTGACAACTGACGACTTTGACTTTGACGCGTTTGGAAAGTCTCCGCTTTTGGACGACGAGCCGGAAATAGATTTTGGCGACATCGCCGACACTACAGACGAAGAGGAAGAAGAGGACGAAAAGGCCAACGACATGAACCTTTTGGACGACGAGTCCGCGCTAAAGGAAAAGCCCGAAGAAGAAGAAAAGCCGTTTGACTTTGACTCGGCGATTCCCGACGAGCCGGCTTCTGAGGAACCGCCATATAGTTCCGAGCCGGCGCGCGAAGAAGATGAGCCGGCCTATAATTCTGAGCCCGCATACGAGCCTCCGTATGAACCGCAGCCGCAGCCCCAGCGCTATGAGCCGCCGCGCGACTATCCTCCTAGAGACTATCCGCCGCAAAATTACGCTCCTGATCCGCGCGCCGACGAACGCCTTCGCGAATTGGAAAACGCAAACCGCGACTTGATGAACAAAATGGCGCAAATCGAAGACAACGCCAAGAAGGCCAGCGACTCCGCCGAAAAGGCTTGGTACGCCGCGCAAAAGGCGGCCGACAACGCTCAGGCTATCGAACAAAGCCAAGACGAGTTGAACGAAAAGATGGCCTTGATGGCCGAGGAAGCGGCAAAGAAAGCCGCCGAAGCGCTTGAAGAATACAAGGCCGAAAAAGAGGCTGAGAAAGAAGCGGAAGAAGAAGCCGCTTCCGCCGCCGCTGAGGAAATTCCTGAAGAGCCGGAGGAGCCGTCGGAGGAAGACGATTTTGACGACTTGTTCGACGACATTCTTGGAACGACCGTTCCCGGCGAAGAGGAGCCGGAAGAAGAGCCTGCCCAAGAGCCGGTCGAAGAAGACGTGACCGACCAATTCGCCGACCCGGAGCCGGCCGAGCAAACTGAAATTACAATTGAGACCGAGCCGGAACCGGAGCCCGAGCCGGAAGTTGAAGAAGAGCCGGTAGAGGAAAGCGAGCCTGAACCAGAGCCCGAACCAGAGCCGCCGACCTTTGACAGCGCCGTGCAAAAGGCCACCGAGATGATTCCCGCGATTGAGAACATTCTAAAAAAGGACGGCTCCGACCGCGATTATTCGGCCGAGATTAAGCTTTTCAAAACCTTGCGCGCCCTTAGCGAATCCCTTCCCGAAAACGAAAGAAAGGAATTTTTGCAAAGCCGCACGCGCGTGACGTTGGACTACTTGATCGCAAAGTTGGAAGGAAGGCCCGGCCTCTTAAAGACATCGCACGCCTTGCGAAAGTCGGGCGCGCTGACGGACTACGTTCAAGAGGAAGACGTAAACACGGATTATTCCCAAGACGAGCTTGCCCGCATCGTTGTCACCGACATGAAGGCTTTGGCGGGCTTCCTTGAGGAAGACGATTTGGTCGTCGCCTTGAACAAGCTTGCCGACTCCTTTTTGGCTGGCGCTGCGGAATTAAATTGAACACAATTTACTTGATTTGTTTTTAATTTTACGCTATACTTTAAAAATGCAAGTAGATAGGAACGATCCGGAGCTTTTGCGCCTTGACAACCAGCTTTGCTTTGCTTTGTACGCTTGCTCCAGGGAAATCATAAAAGTATACAAACCAATTCTTGATCCGCTGAACTTAACGTACACAGAGTACGTCGTCTTGATGGCCTTGTGGGAAAAGGACAAAATTCCCGTAAAGGATTTGGGCCAGAAAATTTTTTTGGATTCGGGAACGCTCACTCCGCTTTTAAAAAAGATGGCGGAAAAAAATCTTGTGGCGCGCGAACGCTCTGAAAGCGACGAGCGCAGCGTAATCATTAGCCTTACTTCAAAAGGCAAGGCGCTTGAAAAAAAGTGTCGCGACAATCCCGACAAGTTGATTTGCGCCGCAAAGCTTGAGCAAGTTGACGGCGACGCTCTTATGAAAAACCTTCACAAAATGCTTTCAAATTTTAGGGACGCGGCGGACTAGCGCTCGACAAAGCCGCAGCCCAAGCCGTTCATCAATTCGTAAAAGCGCGGAAAGGAAACCGCCGCGCATTCCGCTCCGACAATTTCAATCTTTTCTCCGGCAGGAAGCGCAAGGCCAAGGCAGGCCGCCGCCATCGCGATTCTGTGGTCGTCGTGGCTTTGAATTTGCGCGCCATGCATTTTTTGGCCGCCGTAAATCGCAAGCCAGTCCGGGCCTTCTTCGATTTTGGCGCCGGCTTTTTCCAACTCAACTTTAAGCGTGGAGATGCGGTCGGTTTCCTTGCGGCGGCAAACGGCGGCGTCTTCGATAATCGTCTTTCCTTCGATAAAGCAGGCGGCCACGGCCAGAGCGCAAATCGCGTCAGGAAAGCCCGAAATCGGAACGCGCAATGTTTGGTCGGGAAGATTGCGCGCGCTCAAGGGCTTTCCGCCGGTAACGGTAAGGGTCTTTGCTTCTTTGTCGCAAACGATGTCGGCGCCGACGGAGCGCAAAACGTCAACGATTTTGTCGTCGCCTTGGCTTCCAGAAAAGTCCACGTTTTCTATCGTGATTTTGCTGTCCGTCAAAAGCGCGGCGATTAGCGGAAATGCGACTCCTTCCCAGTCGCTTGGAATGGCAAAGTCTTTTGCGTCAAGCCGCGCGGGCGGCGTTACGGAAATCTTTTTAAAATCGTCCGACATTTGGACTTGCGCTCCGAATTCTTCTAGCCAAACTTTTGTCATCGTAAGGTAGGGCGTTTCCTTTGGGTCGGACAATTCGATGTTAAGGCCGCCGGGAAGGCGCAGCGCCGCCATCATCATTCCGGTTATGTATTGGCTTGAGATTGAGCCTTCTGTTTTGACCACATTTCTTCCGTCGGCTTTTCCGCGAACGATCAAGGGGCAAGTAGTCGCTCCGGGCACTGCGCACCAAGCGTCGGCTCCCATTTGCTTTATCACGTCGGCCACGTGATGCACTGGCCTTTTTCGGATGCTTGAGTCTCCGGTAAAGACAGCCGTTCCTTCAAAGGTGGAACAAATCGGAGACAAAAAGTAGAGGAGGGAGCCGGAGTTTCCTACGTTCACCACGTCGTTTGGAAGATGGATGTTTTTTCCCGCTCCGCTTACGGTCCAAACGGAACCGTCGCCAAAATCCACGCCCGCTCCCAAAAGAGGAATCGCATTGGCGGCGCTAAGGCAGTCCGCGCTGGAAAGCGGATTTGAAATCTTTGACTTGCCTTCCGCCAGAGCGGAAAGAATGAGAGCCCTTATCGTGTGGCTCTTTGAGCCCGGCACCGTGATTTTGCCGCCAAGCTTATGCGGCGTGGAAATTATATTCATGGAAATGATTTTAATGAAAAGAAGCCGCGCTTGCAAGACGGGCGGCAGTTGCAAGTCGCGGTCGAAAATCGAGCGTTTTTTTCCACATTTCGCAAAACCCATGCTATAATACAACAATCGAAAAAGGTGTCCGGGTCAAGCCCGACAATCTATAAAACTATCGGAGGTTCTTATGAAAACCGCTAGATGGATGTGCTATAAACCACTCCGCAAATTAGTATTAACCGCGGCAATTCTTTTTTTGACAGGCGCGGCGTTTGCGGCGGGCGTTCCGCGTGTAAATAAGAGCATGCCCTATGCAAAAGGGCTCAACTTATCTGAATGGCTTGAAGTGGGCGGCTTTGGAAATGTAAGGAAATGCATTTACGGAAAGCAGGACTTTGAAAATATAAAAAAACTCGGTGTTGAGATTATCCGTGTTCCGATTTGGTTTGAAGAATTCAGTTCCGGCAAGCCGGATTATATTGTGGAAGACTGGCTCTGGGAAACTATCGATAACGCTATTGAATGGTGCGAAGAATTACAGATGTACATGATTATTGATTTTCACAATAACTGTTCAGACGGCCATCCAACAAAGCCCGATGTTGAAAAAATGCTTGTAAAAATCTGGAAGCAGATTGCGGAACGATATAAAGATAAAAGCGATTATGTCTTGTATGAGATTATGAACGAACCGCATCTTTCCAGCGGAAATCTTGAAGCTGATATACGGAAATGGGGCAAGGTACAGGGAAATGTCCTTAAAGAAATCCGGAACATCGACAAAAAGCATACTGTAATAGTTGGCGGCGAACATTCAAATGGTCTTGACGAGATGCTGAAACTGCCTGACTACAAAGACGATAACATCATCTATAACTTTCACGATTACACACCGTTTTTGTTCACCCATCAGGGTGCGGATTGGTGGAATCCGATGAGCTATTTTAAGCATGTTCCGTTTCCGTATGTAAAAGAAAAAATGCCGCCTGTGCCGCAAAACGCAACTGATGAAGCAAAATCGTACTATAAAAATTATGAAAAAGACGCCTCTGAAAAAAGTCTTGTAGCGCCGCTTGATAAGGCTGTGGAGTTTGCTAATAAGCGCAATTCCGCCCTTATGTGTAATGAATATGGCGTTATGATGACTTACGCGGACGAGCAGGAACGCGCGAACTGGTACGCGATGAAATCCAAATGGATGAAAGAGCGCAATATAATAAGAGTAAGCTGGGATTATACAGGTAAATTTGGAATTTTCAATTATGCTTCTGATACTGGAAATCCAATGAAGGATTTGCCGCAATTCCCGCAAGACCTTAATGAAGATATTCTTGCTGCAATGGAACTGAATCATGTCAAAAAAGACGCAAAGCTTAAGCAAAAATGGTTCGCACTTTCAAAACAGAAAGGTTCTTATGATATTTACACAGATTCGCTTGCAAAGGGCATTGTTTTTGAAGGTCTTACATCTCCATGGGATACGCCAAGAGTTGATAAGATAGATTCAAAAGGCGGTGAAAAATACATTTGGATTGAGAAACTTAATCAATACAATGTGCTGATATTCGGTTTCGATGAAGCTGTTGATTTTGCGGACTTGGTAAACAAAAATGCTGTTCTTGAATTTGAGGTCAGAACAAATCAAAAAGGCCTTGAATTTGAAACATATTTCAGAGATATGCTTGTTTCAGAATCAGATGAAAACGGCTATGAATGGCGGTGCGGAAAATCTTTTATGACCAAAGATTTTCCGCCGGACGGCAAATGGCATAAAGTAAGCGTGCCTCTAAAAGATTTAAGCCCTACAGGCGCATGGCTGACTTCAAAAGAAGAATGGGTCAACGACAAGGGGCTTTTCAGCTGGAAAAAAGTTGATGCATTGGTATTCAGTTTTACAAAAGACATAAAAGACGGCATATCAATCCGCAACATAGCGATTAGATAATCCCATGCCTTGCGGACAAATCGCTTTGTCGCTATACTGTTCCTATGATTCGATTGGCGGCATTTTTGGGGAACATCGGTTCCAACTACGCAAAGAACAGGCACAACACGGCGTGGCAATTCGCCAGCGCCTTGCCTTTTTATGGGGAACTCAATTGGCAGCAAAAATTTAAGGGCGAATACGCGGTCCTTTCTTTTGACGATTTTGCGCAAAAGGTTGAGCGGAACTTCCCCCAGCTTTTGAACAAAGAGGGTACGCTTGTCACGCCCAAAAATCCGCCCGACAAAATTTACTTTTTAAAGCCCGGCACTTTTATGAACCTGTCCGGCGAATCGATTTTGGCCTTGGCCAACTTTTTTAAGATCGAGCCTTCCGAAATTTTGGTTTGCCACGACGAGCTTGAGCTTCCGATCGGAACCTTTAGCTTAAAGTGGTCGGGCGGTCTTGCCGGCCACAACGGCCTACGTTCCACAAAAGAAAATTTGGGCACCGCCGACTTTTGGCGCCTGCGCTTTGGCATTTCCAAGCCGGCCGGCGTAAACATAGCCGACTACGTTTTGAGCGACTTTAAGGGCGACGAGGCGATCACGATGAGCTTGGTTTACGACAAAGCCGGCGAACTTTTTTGCCGAGCCCTTTTGGCAAACGACCCCCAGCGCCTGCTTCCCCAGTGGGCCAAGGTCAAAATTGACTAGGCCGCTCGTATTTACGCTCAACTATTCCCCTAAATAAGCCGATAATAAAATCGATGCATTTTAAAAACCGTGATGTCAAGGGGAATTATGAACAACACTGTTCGCACTTTTATTTACAAAATCGGCGACGCTCAGGCTGACAGAAAAATTTTGTCCATTATGAGAGAGGGATGGAGCATTTCGGCTGTGACGCCCAATGGCTCAGTCCGCATTACGACTTTTAGCAAAGAAGCCGCCCCAATCACGGCCGCTGTGTCCGCCCGGCGTTAATTTTGTTGAAAAATTCCAAATCCTATTGTATAATTGAGAGACATGCAGGCAAGCGACGTATTTTTTCTGACAAACAACAATAAAACTCTTTCCAGCGTATATGAGCAAAACTGCCCGGCAGAGCTTACCGTTCCGCAAGGGGTGGAAAAGATTGAAAGGCGCGCCCTTGCCGACGCTCCTATAAATCAGCTTGTTCTTCCTGACAGCGTGACCGAAATTGGCTACGAAGCCTTTGCCGGTTGCGACGCGCTTCAGTTTGTCCGCTTGCCAAAAGAACTTAAATCGGTGGAGCCGGGAATTTTCCGCGGCTGCCTTTCGCTAGAAAAAATCGAAATGAGCGACACGATCAAGGCTTTTTCTGAAAGCATGTTTGAGTGTTGCGCGTCGCTTAAGGACATTCCTTTTAGGAACGGAATCTTGGAATTGCCAAGGAACGTTTTTTCTGAATGCGTTTCGATTGAATCCGCCACTTTGCCGCCGAGCGTCGCCGTTATAAGGAGCGGCGCCTTTGGCTATTGCGATAATTTGGAGACGGTCGTTTTGCCGGCCGGCCTCAAGCTTATAGAAGACGACGCCTTTAGGAATTGCGCCAGCCTTTCGCACATTCGTTTTGCGGACGACAACCCAGCATTTTTTGTTGACGACGATGGCTGTCTCTTTGCCCGCCGCGACGACGGAAACTTGACTTTGATAAAGGTCCCAGTCACCGCGCGACAGGCTACGATTCCGCAAACGGTTGTTCAAAGCCATAGCGAAGCCTTCCAAGGCTGCGACGCTTTGGAAAAAGTTTACATAGACTGTCCGCTTGTAGAGCATCCGATTTTCGTCGCCCTTAAGACAGAAGTCGTCGCGGAGATTGTCGACACCAGTTCCGAAGAATACCAGGAAGAAGCCGCCGCAAAAGAAAGCGCGGAGGCCGCCGCCGTTAGCGACGAAGACATTTTTGACGATGAAAACGGCGGAATCGAAGAAAGCATTCTTGACGACGTTGAAGAGCCGATTATAAACGATGAAAGTTCCGCCTCCGACGACTTGCTCGCCGACATTCTTGGACAGAACGCTGGAAGCGGCGACGAAGACGAGGACGAAGATGACGAGATGGAAAAAGTCCGCATCAAGCCCGAAGAATTGGACGACGCCGTTGCCCGCGGAGTGCAGGAAGAAAGCGAAGAAGAATTTGCCGCCCGCATACGCGACGCGCAAGCCCACGCCCACGACGGCGAGGGCGACGAGCCGGTAGAAGAAGAGCCGCAAGCGACCGAGCCGCAGGAGCCGCGCTTTGTTTATGGCATGCAGAGCGTGTCAGAAGCCTTTGAGGTTGTTGACGAAAAGACGCTTTATCCCGACAGGCCCGAAGAAGAGCTTGACAAGCACGAACTCAACGAGATTGAAGACATAACGACATTGGTTGTCGTGACTGAAAAAGTCACCGAACAAAAAACAGTTTCGCCAGCGCTTAAAGCGTTCTGCGTTGAGTTGGCAAAAAAATACGAGCTTAAGCGCGTTTACTTCTTTGGCGGCCTTGGCTTGGACAACGACGAGTTCTTGTTTGGCTTTGGAAAATTCGCCATGTACCGCAACGTGGTTTACGCCGCGCTTGCAAGCGACGAAAGCGGCCTAAGCAAGGAAATAAAAAACTTTGGCGAGATCGCCGAACTTATGTCGCCGGTAAGCCCCTTCCAAAAAGTGACAGAGCCCGACGCGCTTGAATTGGAAAAGCCCTTTAAGATTTACGTTCAGGATTCTTTGGACGGCGCGGCGTCAGTTGAGGTTGAACAAACAGTCGCCGTTGAGGCCGAGCCGGACGTTGATCTTTCGCAAGCCCAAGAGTCGGCCGTGGAAGAACAAAAAAAGGGCGAAGGCTTGATGGCAAAGGCCTTGCGAATTTTGAACAATGAGTGAAAAAAAACGCCGCAGAGTTATTGCGGCGCGATAATTTTATTCGCGCCGCAAAAGGAACGAGTCAAGGCTTTAAGCGAAGCGTGCCTTGACTGTTCCTACAAATTGGCTTGAACCGCGCGGCCCTTGATAAAGGCGTTAAAGAGGTTGGCCACATATTCAACAAGCGAGCCGTAGCTCTTCTTTTCTTTTTTTCCAATCATTTTGGCCAAGTCGTCTCTTGTAAATTCAGAGCGCTTGTTGCCGCTTGAATAGGCGACGGCCAATACTTTTCCGTTGGAATTGTCGGCGGCCTCTTGGGCGCGCTTTTGGATTTCCTCTTTGTCATGCTTTTTAAGGACGCTGTTGTTGGCGATCTCATAAACGACGGCGTTCAAAGTTTCGGGGAGCAAATCCATTTTGGCCGCGCGGATGAATACCGCTTCGGGCTTTTCGTTTTCAAGGGCGGAAGCGACTTCGGCCTTGCTCATATCGTAGCGCAAAAGCGCGGCTTTGGAACCAATCGCAAGGACGCTGTAAAAGCTTTCGATCGCCTGCGGAGAGTCGTCGATAAAAATCGCCACGCTTTTGGGCGTTTTTCCGCCGACGCGCAAAACGTTTGAGGTCTTAAAAATGTCCCAGCGCATGTCATCGTAAGAGATTTTTTTGTCGCCGCCCAAAATCATGGCGGGCTTTTTGGCGAACTTTTGAAAATTCTTGGCAAAAATCTCAGGCAGTGAGTATATAGTCTTAAAAAGATTTTTCTTTCCCATTTTATTTTCCTCTAACTATTAGACAACTTAAGGGGGAATTTGTTGCGCCTAGCGGGCGTTTTTGGGCAAAAAAAACCGCCCGTTTTGGGCGGTTTAGCCATTCCCCAAGGGACTGTTTTAGGCTTGCAAGGCCTTTAGACTAGAGGCGCTGCCATTCGAAGGCTTTGGCGTCTTTTCCCATTACGGCTACGATTTTGTCTCCGTCCTTTAAGTCGGCGACAGGAACCGTGGCGCTGTCGTAGCGCTTTCCGTTCACTTCGATGTATTCAATTCCCTTGCAAACGTGGCTTGGGTTCTTTACCTCGATTTCAAGGTTCATTCCGCGCCAGCGGCGCTCAACCTTAAAGCCGTCCCACTTTGACGGAACGCAGGGGTCGATCAAGAGGCTGTCGTACTGGGGCCTGATTCCCAAAATGTATTGGGTGATCGAGTAATAGTTCCAAGTGGCGGCTCCGCTCAGCCAAGAAACGCGAGTGTTTCCGGCGCGGGGCGAGAATGTCGAGTAGGTTGTTTGGCCAACGACGTAGGGCTCGCTTTGGCGGATCTCGGCCTTGTTGTTGTAGGCCGGCGGAATCGAGGCCTTGCTGTATTCAAAGGCCTGGTCGCCGTTGCCCATCAAGGTTTCGGCGATTACGCCCCAGCCTTGCGTGTGGTTGAAGATTCCGGCGTTTTCTTTGATTCCCGCGTTGTAAACTACCGAGCTCATGATTGTGCGGGACGCCTTTACAAATGGCGGAGCGCAAAGCATAAGGCCGTAAGGAGTGGCAAGCTTTTCCTTTACTGTCTTCATGCATTCGCGGGCCTGGTCGGCTGTGGCCGCTTGGCTCATTACCGCCCAAACCTGGGTGTTAAAGTAAACCTGGCCTTCGTCCATAGTGTGGGTGCCGTAAACCGTTCCGTCTTCGGCGACGGCCCAGATGAACCATTTTCCGTCCCAGCATTTTTTCTGAATGTTCTTGTCCAAAGTTTCGCGCTCTTTGAGGGCCCAGTCGCTTTCGGCGTTCTTTCCAAGGCGGCGGGCGATGTCGGCGTAAGTGGTAAGGCCAAGGCGCAATTGGAAGGCGACAAACAAGGATTCGCCCTTGTAGCCCAGCTTAAGGCAGTCGTTCCAGTCGGCGAGCAAGCCGCAGGGAAGGCCGTCGGCTCCCATTCGCTCAAGGTTGAACAAGAGAGCCTGCTTTAAGTGCTCGAATACCGTCGCCTCGCCGCCGTCGGCGTAAGGAACGACCTTGTTGTAAAAGCCAAAGTCTCCGCTTTCGGCAACGTAGCAGGGAATCGAGTTGAAGAACCACTGGCAGTCGTCGCTGCGGAATTCTTCCGGAGCGGGAGTCTTTTCGTGGCCGGCGTTAAAGTCTTTGGAAATGACGGGAACCGCGCCGCCGTTTTTGCACTGGCCGCTAATCATTCGGACAAGGCGCGCTTCCGCCTCGTCTGTGATAGCCGCGGCGACGCCCAAAATGTCCTGGACGCTGTCGCGGTAGCCCAAACCGTCGCGCTCTCCGTTGTATACCAAGCTGGCGGCGCGGCTCCAGGCGAACGTTATAAGGCAGTTGTAAAGGCCCCAAACGTTTACTGTGTGGTTAATGTCCTCGTCGGGAGTCATGGCCTTAAAGCTTCCCAACTTGGCGTGCCAATTCTTTTTAAGCTTGTCCAACTCTTCGTCGGCGCGCTTTACGCTTCCAAACTCGGCGGTGATTTTCTTTCCGGTCGTCCAAGCGTCTCCGATTCCAAAGAGAACCAAAATTTCCTTTGTCTCTCCGGGAGCCAATTCAACGTCGCTCTGGAACGAGGCGCAGAAGTTGTCGCCGTAAGCCTTTGAGCCAAAGCATTTTCCGGCGATTACCGCAGCCGGCTCCTTGTAGCTTCCGTAAGTTCCCAAGAAGGCTTCGCGGCTTGTGTCAAAGCCCGAGACTTTTCCCTGGGCAAGCGACATCCAGCAAAGCTGGGCCTGGCCTCCGAATTCGTCGTCGGGGAACTGCTTGAACAAGTTGTCGTGGATGGCAAAGCGCAAAAGGTTGTCTTTTTGCTCTCCCTTGCAAATAAAGAGGGAGTACTGCAAGTTCACTTGGTCTTGCGTCGTGTTCCACTGGTTTGAAGGCTCGCAGTAGGTAAAGGCCGAGATTTTTCTGGCCTTTGAGGAGTTGTTTGTAAGCTTGAGGCGCCAGTATTCAAAAGTCTGTCCAAGGGGAACGTAATAAAGGGCCTCGGACTTGATTTCCGAGTACTCAGACGTGATTTTTGTATAGGCCGTTCCGTGGCGGCATTCGCTTTTGTACTGGTCCAAGGGTTTTCCGCAGGGCTGCCAGCTGGCCGACCAATAGTCGCCGCTTTCCTGGTCGCGGAGGTAAAAATATCGTCCGGGGGCGTCCATCGGAACCGAGTTAAAGCGGAGGCGCATAAAGCGGCCCTGGGCTCCTGACTTGTAAAAGCCGTAGCCGCCGGCATTGTTGGTGATTACCGCTCCGTATTCGGTGGAGCCAAGGTAGTTGCTCCAAGATGTAGGCGTGTCGGGCCTGGTGATTACATATTCTTTTTGCTCGTCGTCAAAAAAACCGTATGTCATAGTTTCTCCTGTTAAAACGAATAAGCAGAGTTTACTATAAAGGTAAAAGAAATTCTAGTCCGCCTGATCTTTCATTTTAGTTAATCTTTTCTTCTATATTCCGATAATTGAAGTATGGAAATAATAAGTTATGTGGGCGGTTCGGCCGCTGTCAGGCGGGGAGGATTAAGCCGAGGGCTTGGCCTTCCTAGAATCGCTCTTCCCAAAATAAAGTTTAAGCCCTTTTATCCTCTGTTAACGCTTAAAAAAATCGGGTCGTACTTGTGGACCCTTCCTTTGCTCGCCGCGCTTGCCTTGCTTCCTTTGGGAGCCAACAAGGCCTACGAATACTTGCAAAACCGCTCAAATCCGCTTTCGCTCAAGAATGAAGCGATTGACGAAATGAAATTCATCAACGAAGCGATGTCAAAATTCGCCTTGAGTTCCGGGGCCGCCATTGACGACGACGGAAACGTTGCCGGCGCTTCTTCCGCTCCGCTTTTCCAGGACAAAGTCACTTACCAAACATACAAGGTAAAGGCCGGCGAAACTATCGGCGGAATCACAATCAAATTTGGCCTTAAAAACATTTCGACAATCATCGCGGTGAACGGAATCGAAAACGTCCGCCAGGTTTATTCCGGACAAAAGCTTATAATTCCTTCTTGCGACGGACTAAAGTACAAGGTCAAGGCTGGAAACACAATCCAGGGAATCTCGGCCAAGTACGGCGCCGCCGTTGAAGACATTCTTGACGCCAACGATTTGGACACGATGACATTGACTGTCGGCCAGGAATTGTTCATTCCGGGCGCCAAGTTGGACAGAGACGCTTTGCGCCGCGCGATGGGCGAAACTTGGGCCGTTCCCCTAAAGATAAAGTGGCGCCTTACTTCAAAGTGCGGCTGGCGCGGCGACCCCTTTACCGGAGTCAAGCAGTACCATCCCGGCTTGGACATGGCTTGCCCGACAGGCACTCCGATTTTCGCGGCGCTTGGCGGAAAAGTTTTGCAGGCAAGCTTTTCGCGCATTTACGGAAACTACATCATCATTGACCATGGAAACGGCTACCAAACTTTGTACGGCCATATGTCAAAGAAAATCAGTTCCACCGGCGACTACGTTCAGCAAGGACAAAAAATCGGCCTTGTCGGATCGACAGGATATTCAACAGGCCCGCACTTGCATTGGACTGTTTACAAAAACGGCAAGGTCGTTGACCCGCTTACGCTAATTAGATAGGAGTTAATAAATGGAATTTCCAAAAATGACCGCTGTGTGTGTTTGCGGCGGATGCGGCCGAACAATCGAAAAGGATTATGTTTTTTGCCCTTGGTGCGGAAGAAGCCGAGTGACTGACGAAGACTGCGAAGAGGCGATTGACTCCGCCTTTGAATGCATTGAAGAAAAGCAGTTTGAAAAATATTTCCAGCGCCTTGAAAAGATGGAAGAAAAGCTTAACGTTTTGGAAACAGATTTAAACGCTCTTGCTTTGAGCGCGGAGATGCATAAATGAAATCTTTTTGTCGAATTAGAAATTTATTGTTGGCTCTTTTGGCGGCTCTTGCGTTTTGTTTCTCGGCCGCGGCGGAGATAACTTTTTCTTCTCCCAACTTGAGCGAAGATAACGAGCTTTTGTTTGGTTTGACTCATAAAATTTCCGGTTCGACAGAATATACAACCGTATTTAAAAGCAAAATCGTAAACGGCAAGGCCGAAGCCTTTCCGCAAGCGGTGACTTGCTTTCCCGAGCGCCTTTCGGTTTACCAAGGAGCGAACAGGCTTTTGGTAAGGAACCGTTACGGCCGCGCTTATTATGACTTTTCGCAAAAAAAATTGCAGTGGCTTAGCCAAGTTTCTTCGATTCCAGAAGACGCTTCCGCTCCTTTGCCGGCCGAAATCAGCGCGACCGGCAAATGGTATTGCGCGATTGAAAGAAAAGACGTGTTTAAGGGCCGCCTTGTTGTCGTTGACACAACGACTTCAAAGAAAATCATTTTAAACGAAGACGCTCCTTTTAGCTACACAAGCGTTCCTGTAAAATGGTCGCCCGACGGAAAGAATTTTCTTTATGAAAAAAACGGGATGATTTATTTTTGCAATCCCGAAATGCTTTTTAAGAATCTTTTGATTCAAGAAGAATTTAGAAAGCTTGGCGGCGGAACCATTCAGAACGTTGTTTGGAGCGACACGGGCTTTATCACATACCTTTCAAAAGATTTGATTTTTCAAATCGACATAAAGGAACTCTATACGCTCGGCCTTTACAGCGACTTTATCCAAGTTGGAAAAATCATCGGCCGCCTTCCGCAAAAATTTGACGGAAGCTCCGACCGTTTTTGGGTCAACAAGAACGCAACGGAATTTGTCGTAATCAAGGGAGACGAAGTCGTCTCTTACTATAAAAGACAGCCGCGCGAAGAAGCCGGCGCTTTTGTCCAAATTTTGTACTCTTGCTCTTTTGCCGAAAGCGACATGGCTGTTTTGGGCTTTAACGTGTATTGGACTGATTGGGGCGAGGCGACGCTTTGCGCAAGACTTGCGCGCCGCGGAAACGGAAGCCAATGCGCTGCGATTTACACAATAAACTCAAACGGAAAGATGTCGCGCCGCATTTTTGTCAAGGACACTCACAACGGAATTTGCGTTAGTCCGGACGGAATGTTCCTTGCCATCACCAGCGGCGAAAACACATACATTTATTCCGTAAAGAATTTTGAATTGTACTATCAGATAAAGAACCAAAAGATTCACACTATGGTTTGGCGCGACAACGGCAACTTGATTCTTGGCGGCGCGCGAAACGTTTCAAAGTTTTCGCTTGCCGATTGCTCAACTGAAAATTTGTTCGCCTCCAGCGCCCAAAAGGCTTGGTGGAACGACGCGGGCGACATTGTTTTGGACAACGGCGTTGACAAAGAAAAATTCATCGTCAACAAAAACGATTCGACTTGGAGCAGAAAAGACGTTCCGGCAAAAAAGGCTGTCGCGCAAAACGAAAGCTATCGCGTATTCTGCGGAACCACAAAGAACGCGCTTTACTCAAACGCTCTTTATGTAAGGACTCTTTCGGGCGACATCACAACCCGCGCCCTTGTCGCTCAAAGCGCCCGCGTCAACAACGGCAACAGGCAAGTGGCCTTGGTCTTTGACGCGGACGAAAATCCGGACGGCTTGGACGTTGTGCTGGCTTTGTGCCACAGTTACGGCTTAAAATGCAACTTTTTCTTTAACGGAGAATTTGTCCGCCGTTATCCTAAAGAGACTCGCGAAATCGCAAGCAGCGGTCATGAGTGCGCGGCGATTTTCTTTAACAACATTGATTTGACAAACAAGTTTGTTTACGACGACAATAAATTCGTTTCAAAAGGCTTGGCGCGCTTGGAGGACTTGTTCTACCAATGCTCAGGCCACGAGCTTAGCCTTTACTGGCACGCTCCCAACCACAAGGCGGACGAAAAGATTCGCTCCGAGGGAGCGGCGGCCGGCTACCAATACGTTGATTTTAAGGATCCAAGAATCATCGAAATAAAGGCGGGAAAAGCAGGACTTTCCGGCCCGCGCCTTTACGAAAAGTTCGACTTGCTGGTGAACGAAATCTTCGCCACTGGCGCCGACATTGTCACCCTTAATCGCTTGCGCTAAATTTTGCCGCGACTAAATCCGCGCCGATCGTTCTTGCAAGAGCGCGTCGGCGATGACAAGCGCGGCCATCGCTTCTACGACAGGAACAATGCGCGGACACAAGCAAACGTCGTGCCTGCCTTGAATTTTTAGGCTTGTTTGGGCCAACTTTCCGTTTTTATTTTTTATCGTTTCTTGCTCTACAAAAATACTGGGCACGGGCTTGATTGCAAGCCTAAAAATTATCGTGTCGCCGTTTGAGATTCCTCCCAAGACGCCGCCTGCGTTATTGGTCGAAAAGGCAGCCTTGCCGCCTTTCACTTTCATAACGTCGTTGTTCTCTGAGCCTGTCATGTCGCAGGCGGCAAAGCCCGCGCCAAATTCTATGCCTTTGACCGCTCCGATGCTGAGCATGGCGGCGGCAAGGGTGGCGTCCAATTTTTCAAAAACCGGTTCGCCGAGTCCTGCGGGAACTCCCTTTATTTGACATTCGACAACGCCGCCAGCCGAGTCTCCTGCTGCCCTAAGCTCTTCGATTTTTTTCTGCATGGCGCGGGCGGCGTTAAGGTCTGCCGCGCGCAAAGGATTTTGCTCGATTGCCTTAAGGTCGATTTTTTGGCAAGAGATTCCCGCGGCGCGCAAAGTGTAGGCGGTTACGCTGAACTTTTTGCCGAGCGTCTGCTCCAAAAATTGCTGGGCGATCGCCCCGGCCGCGACTCTGGCGCAAGTTTCCCTTCCGCTGGCGCGTCCGCCGCCCCTGTAGTCGCGGAAGCCGTACTTTTCAAAGTAAGTGTAGTCCGCGTGTCCCGGGCGGAAAGTGTCCTTTAAGTTTGAGTAGTCGCTTGAATGCTGCGACGTGTTTCTTATTTCTATCGCGATCGGAGTTCCTTGCGCTTTTCCTTCAAAGACGCCGCTAAGGATTTCCGCTTTGTCGGCTTCGCTTCGCGCGGTGACGGCCGCGTTGAATTTTCCGCCGGCTTTTGCTCCGGGGCGGCGGCGGTCAAGGCGCTCTTGGATTTTGGCCAAGTCGATTTTTGTTCCTGCCGGAACTCCGTCCACTACCACGCCAAGCGCTGTTCCATGGCTTTCGCCAAAAGTCGTGGCCTTAAAAATTTTTCCGAATGTCGATCCGCTCATAATTTAATTCCAAATTGCACGGTTGGGAAAATGCTGAAGCTGTCGTTTATTACCCAAGGGTCGTGGCGATATTTTATGTAGTCTCCGTAAAAATAATCTTCGTTCATTTCGTGAATGTTGAAGTTCAATTCAAGGGCTGAGTAGAATTGAATGCGCTTGGCCGGCTTTATCGAAAGCATAAAGCGGGTTGCCGGAACCATGGCGAAATGCCATTTTTCGGCATAAATGGAGTCTTCTGAATATGAATAATATGATGTGTACCTTGCAAAGCGCGCGTAGGCTTCCGCGTTCAACATGACAGGTCCGCAAAGGCAGTGCTGCGTTCCGAGGCCCAAGCTGAACGACTGGGTGGCTTTTGGATCTTTGATGACAAAGCCAAAAAGGCCTACCATATAAAGTTTTTGCAGGCCGCTAGTCATTCCCACTTCCAAATAGCCGTCGGTGTCGATGTGGGCCTCAAAATTCATGTGCGAAACGTCGGTGTTCTTTAGCTTGCCGTCTTTGATCGCGATTTTTGCGTCATGGCCCTTAAGCTTTTTGTAGCTGGCCGGGCTTCCGTCTGTTTTGGCCAAAGCTTCCTTTCCGACTTCAAAACTGTAGACGTTGCCAAGGTGGGCGCCCGCGCATTTTTTGCTTATGGTTCCAAGATAGCTTCCGTCGGAATCGTAGCGGTCTATTGTCACTCTTACCGGCGTGGGGATAAGCGAGTCGCGGTAAACCAAGAGAGAGAATTTTTGGGAATAAGGAAAGCCGATTGAAATCGGGCCAAAGTTTCCTAGCGGGATTTGCCAAGCCGCGAGCGGGGCTTTTGTTTCGCGAATGTTCAGGACGCCGTCGTAGATGCGCGCGTAAATGTTTCCCTTTTCGTCAACGACCGCTCCGTTAAAGACGCCTTTTATTCTTACGATTGTGCTTTGCCTGCTGGAAAAAAGGTCAAACTCGTCAAGCGCCACAAGCCAAGACAAGTAGGATTGCATGGCGTGCATGTCGACAAAGGCGTTGAGGCTGTACTCAATCAAGACTTGCGTTCTTGTGTCGGCCTTTTTCTTAATCGTGTAAAAGAGGCGCCTTAGGCCGGTAAGCGAGTCGTCGTGGCCTTTTTTTGCCATTCCCCATGCTTCTTCGCGCTTGCGTTCCTCCGCTGACGGAAACTGCTTGGCGAGCGTTTTTGAAAGGCGCTTGTGCAGCGGGAACCAGCTTTTGTAAAACGACCTTACGCTTGGGTTTATCACGGCGAGGCTGTCTCCGACTTTTGTCGGAATGAACGTTCCTGTGTTGAACGGGTGGTATTCACGGCCGAGCAATTTTGTGTAAAGCGCGTTCATTTTTGGAACAAAGTCTTCTTGGTATTCCTTAAGACTGTCGCAAGTCCAGGAATTTACAATCGCCTTTGTGACGCCGAATTTTGTGAAGCTCCATTTTTTTTGATAGATTGGAGCCGCCGGAACCATGTCTTCGCCGTTGAGTATGTTGAAAATATAATCGTATTTTTCGTCATGCGCGTCTTTTCGCGTCGTGACATTCGGCGTGGCGTAGGTGTATGCGAAAACTCTGTCCGGCGAAACTATGTCTTCGTCAACCAAGACGGCGCTCAAAAGGTTTGACGAGGCCGCGCCGCGCGAGTGTCCTGTAATCAAAACAGAGGATTTCTTTAAGTCAAGTTTGCGCTTTTGGGCGTAGTCCAGCAAGCTTAGCTTGACTTTGGTGACTGCTTTAAAAAAGCCTTCATGGTATTCAGGCGGAGCGCTTTTTAGGAACTTTACGGAGCTGTCCTGAATGTTGATGTTTGAAAGCCATTCTTCTTCGTTGCCTGGCGTTCCTCTTATAACGACAAAGACCAAGTCGCGGCCGCTTGGAAGCCTTTTAAAGCCCAAAGAAAAGGCGGCCTGGTTTATTCCGTAAACTTCGTCTGAATAGTCGATGTCGTAATGCCATTCGATGTTTTCGTAAGGAACGCCGTACTTTGCGTAGGCTTGCGCCAATGCGTTGTCAGGCGTTTTGTCCTTGGCGTCGTAAGCCAAGCAGCTTAAGGCGCCGGCCGCCCTGGCCAGCTTGTGGTTGTATTGCGGTTTTTCAAACGGCTCGAACCATGCGTCGTTCCATTCTACTGTCACGGGAACGAGGGCGTCTTTACCGGCTCCCCGTCCTTCGACGTTCACTGTCACTTTTTGCGCGGCCAATGTTCCGCAGAGAAAGGCTGTTAAAAGCGCGGCGGCTGTTCTTTTCATTTTAAGCTTCCCGTTTATAAAAAAGGATGAGCAATTATAGCGTATTTTCGCCGTTTTTTTCTAGTGGAGAGGCTCCAAACTTGTGTATGGGCTTAAAAGCCGCGCGCGGTTAATACGAACTGCCAAAAAGTTCCTTTAGCGCCGCGATAAGATGGCTTGTAGTTGGGTTGTCGTAGTCATAGAACCACTCGTAGCTGTCTCCGTTCATAAGGGGCTTGTCGACCTCAGCGCCGCTTTCGACGGTCTTGCTAAAGTCTTGGGCGCTCAAACGGCTGTTGACCGAAAAATGGTATGGAAAGCCGTCCGCCGTAATGCCGTGTCCGACAATGCAGCTTCCTCCGCCCGACCGCTCGCCGATAATTTTAACGCCGCGTTCCTTGGCGTAGAAGGGAAGGGCGTTTCCGCAAGAGAATGAGCTGAACGAAGTCAGTATCGCCACGTTCAAGCTCGCGGCTGGCCCGAAAAAGTTTCCGCGGTAAACGGAGTCTTTGTAGTCGACTTTTCCGTCAAGGTTCAAGTCCGCCTTTACAAATTCGTGGTTTTTGGCGCCGGTGTGGACGTCGTCGTAATACAAGTCGCCCCTTCCTGTGATGAGGTAAAGGATGTACTGCATTACGGGCTTCGCGCCGCCGCCGTTGCACGAGGCGTCTATGAGGATGGTCTTGACGTCTTTATAGTCAGAATATTTAGCTTCAGTTTTATGCGCGATGCGATAGAAGGCCTTGTAGAAGAGGGTGACTGTGTCGTCGGGGAGATTTGAGCTGGTGGCGTCAGGATCCGGCTCCTCGGATGCGGTCGCGTAATAAGCGTTCCAGCCGCCTGACTGGTTGAGGTTGAATTCGTCAAAGCGGATTATGAGAGTTTTTCCGCCGTCAATAAGCTCCAAAGCTTTGTCGCTTATTATTTCGCCATCGGCGTCTATTATGCCCTTTTGCTTTCGCCACCAGTTTAGGCTGTTGGTTTGGCTGGCGGAAGATTTTTTTCTGTCGTACTTCCATTTATCGCTGCAGCCGTCTTTGATTATGTCGTTGACCGCGTTTTCTATTTCCGTGTTGTCAAACATGACGCGTTCGTTCCACTTTACGCTTGCGTGCTGGTCGCCGTAAGTGTAATAGGTGAGTTTCGCCAAGCCCTTTAGGTAGTCGACGTAATTTGAGGACTTGAGCAGGGCCTTTGTGTCGGGGTCATATTTGTTTAGCATGTCGTCGAACGAAAGCGCGTCGGCGGCCGCCACGACGTCGGCCTTTGCGTAGCCGTTTCCGCCGTCCGCAAAGCCGTAGTAGCCGGGTTTTCCGTAAAGGTTGTCGTGGGCAAAGCAAAGCAAGTTGTAGCTGGCCTCAACCAATTCTTTTGGCCGATCCTTTAAGTTTCCGTTCTCATCCTTGTACCAAGGGCTGTCCCTGAGCGCTTCGTAGCCAGTGAAGCCTTTGCTATAGTAGTAAAAATTTTTTCCGTTGTAAAGAAATTGCGCGTTTTTGAGCGCGCAGGCGAACAGTTGGTTTAACACGCAAACAGGCGCGTAGGCGTCGTCAATTCCGCTGTAAATCTTAAAGCCGTATTTTCCCAAGTTGAACGTGACTGCCCTCTGGCCGTCATAGGCTTTTTTTGCGTCTGTCATCGCGCTCTTGTCAAACACTAAGCTTGGGTCCGGCGACAAATAACCGGCCCATGCGGAGCAGTAAATCGTGTTGTTCTTTGTGTTCACGACAATCGGGAATGTTTTGTCCAGCGCGTAGCCGACTATTGTGTATTCTCCGTCCGAATAGCTTGAGCTCTCAAACTTTACGTCGCAGACGGTTTGCAGCCAGTAGCGGACGCCCGCGTAAGGGACGTATTCGTTTTTGTCGTATATGCGCGTGAACAATGTAAACAAGATATTGCTGTCCGTTTGGTACAAAAAGGGAACGGAGCGGGTTTCAAAATTTGTGTTTTCTTCTTTTGGGGAGCCTGAGATGATGTTTGTTATGTAAGTGTTGTTCGCCGCCTGCTGGCAGGACAAAAGGCAAATCGCCAAGGCGGCGGACAACAGAACGGCCGACAAAGCGGCCGAAAGTCTTTTCATTACTTTCCGTTTTTAATTGTTAAAATTGAACCGATGATCAAGGCGTTCTTTGCCAAAACCAAGAGCCAGTGCAAAACCAAAACAGACGTCCATTCCTTGATGTAAAAAATCAAAGTGATGACAGTTACGATTATCCAAAGGACGATTGTAACGTACTTTACATAGTCGTCAAACTTGCCAAAGTCGATTCCAAAGGCCTTGAACGCGAACATTACTCCGCAAACGCCCAAAATGATTCCGATAAGAACGCTGATTACTGGAGCGGCCTTGCCGAAAAGTCCCGCAACGGCGTTGATTTCCGCCGAAGAAATAGACGAGCCTACCTTTGTGATAAGGCAAATCGCCGTAACGATTAAATAAATCGACAACGCCAATTGGGCGATGAAGATTCCCCATGTTCTTGCTTGTTTAGCCATATAAGCCTCCTTTTTGATGTTTTCCATTATACAGCGATTTTCGCGTTTTGGGCAAGGAAAAAACTTATTGAATTTGTTTGAAAAATTCATTAAAATTACCGCTAATATTTTCCCAATGATTGGGAGCCGATAGGAGGCAAATATGTTAAAGTTAAAGGGAACTTACACAGCGATGATCACGCCGATGAAAAAGAACGGCGCCGTGGACTTTGAGGGATTCAGGAAACACGTCAAAAACCAACTCAAAGCCGGAATCGACGGACTTGTTCCTCTTTGCACAACAAGCGAAACTCCTACTCTTGACGAAGACGAAGAAGACAAGATGCTCGACATCATTATGGAGGAGCGAGCGGCATACAAAAAATCAACAGGCAAAAACGTTCCGATTATCGTCGGAACGGGAAGCAACAACACCCGCGACGCGGTTCGCTACACCCAGCGCGCCAAGGAAGCCGGGGCCGACGCCGCTTTGGTCGTAACGCCTTATTACAACAAGCCCAGCCAAGAGGGAATCTACCGCCACTTTGCCGCTGTAAGCAAAGTCGGCCTTCCGATTTTGGTTTACAACATTCAGGGACGCACAGGCACCAACATCGCCACCGACACTTTGGCGCGCATCGCCGAATTGCCCAACATTATTGGCGTTAAGGAAGCCAGCGGCAACATCAACCAGATGGCCGACGTTCTTGCAAAAGTTAAGGCAAAGCATCCAAACTTCGCCGTTTTGTCAGGCGACGACGGATTGACATTGCCGCTTCTTTCGCTCGGCGGAGACGGAGTCGTTTCGGTTGTTTCCAACTTGGCTCCCAAAGAAGTCAAGGCTATGGTTGACGCCGGCCTTAAAGGAAAGTTTGACGAAGCGCGCAAAGCGCACTTCCGCTTGCTTCCGATTTTCAAGGCGGCCTTTGTTGACGGAAACCCGACTTCTATCAAATACGCGATGAACCTTAAAGGCCTTCCGGCCGGCGGCGTCCGCGCTCCGCTCGTTGAAGTGAACGCAAACGCCAAGAAGGTAATCAAGGCCGCATTGCAGGCTTGCAAGTTGTGAGAAAGAAGAGTAATCAGGAGAAATTATTATGGCAGAAAATAGAATTGATGTTGGCGTTTTGGGCGCGACTGGAATGGTCGGCCAGCGCTATGTAAAGTTGTTGGAAAACCATCCGTGGTTCCGCGTAACTTATGTCGCGGCCAGCCCCCGTTCCGCCGGAAAGCCCTACCGCGAGGCCGTGGCCAACCGCTGGCTTATCGGAGCGGAAATTCCCGCCGACGCGGCTGACTTGATTGTCCAGGACGCCAACGACGAAAAGGCGGCGCTCGGAAAGTGCAAGTTTGTCTTTAGCGCGTTGGAAATGTCCAAGGACGAAATCAAGGCCTTGGAAGAGCGCTACGCCGCCCAAGGAATCCCGGTCGTCTCAAACGCCAGCGCCAATCGTTGGACAGAAGACGTTCCGATGCTGGTTCCCGAAATCAACTATTCGCACCTTGACGTTATCGCGGAGCAAAAAAAGCGCCACGGCTGGGACAAGGGCTTTATCGTTGTAAAGCCCAACTGCTCGCTCCAAACTTACATGATGCCGCTCCACGCGCTTATCCAAGCCGGCTATCCTGTAAAGAGAATGATCGTCACAACCGAGCAGGCTGTGAGCGGCGCGGGCTATCCCGGCGTTCCGTCGTTCGATATGATTGACAACATCGTTCCATACATCGGCGGCGAGGAAGAAAAGACCGAAAAGGAATGCCTTAAGATTTTGGGAAAGGTCAACGGCAGCAAGATTGAAAATGCCTCAGGCCCGCTTGTTTCTTCTACCTGCACCCGCGTTCCCGTAATCGACGGACACACCGCAATCGTAAACCTTGAGTTTGACTTGCCGGAAGACAAGAAGCCCAGCCTTGAGGAAATCGAGCGCGTTTGGACTAGCTACACTTCCGTTCCGCAGGAGCTAAAGCTTCCCAGCGCGCCGGAACAGCCGATTGTCGTGCGCCACGAAGAGAACCGCCCGCAGCCGCGCCGCGACCGCGAGACCGGAAAGGGAATGGCCTGCGTCATCGGCCGCTTGCGCAAGTGCAACGTGTTTGACGTAAAGTTTGTCGCTCTTAGCCACAACACAAAGCGCGGCGCCGCTCTTGGCGGAATCCTCAACGCCGAGCTTTTGAAGGCCAAGGGATTCTTTGACAAGCTCTAAGAGGGCTTGATAAGCAAAACAAAAAACGCCGCGAAAAATCGCGGCGTTTTTTGTTTTGCTTGCGCGTTTTCCGCGCTAGGATTTCACTTTAGCTTGCCAGTCTGAACGAGGTCGCTGAACCAGTAAGCGCTGTCTTTGGGAGTGCGCTTTTGGGTCTCGTAGTCAACGTGAACCAAGCCAAAGCGCTCGCCGTAGCCGCGCGCCCATTCAAAGTTGTCCATCAACGACCAGTAGAAGTAGCCGCGAATGTCGGCGCCGGCTTTGATCGCCTTGCCAAGCTCTTCAAGGTAGGCGCGGACAAAGTCGATGCGCTGGATGTCGTGACACTTTTTGTCGGGGCTAAGGTTGTCGGCGCAGCTTATGCCGTTCTCCGTGATGAAAATCGGCTTTTTGTAGCGTTCCCAAATGAATTGGAAAAAGTGGTTCATAGACTTTGGCGTTACCGGCCACTTTGCGTGCGTGGCGGGATATCCGTGCGGGAAGTCCACTACGCCAAAGCCGTTCTTTTTTTCTTGAGCGGTCTTGGGCGCGCGGATTGGAATACCTTCGTAGATGTTTTGGCCGTGGAAGTCAACCGGAGTTGAGATGATCTTCATGTCGCCCGGAAGAATTTTCGGGAAGTCCTTGCCAAAGGCTTTTTGCGCGCCGGCGGGGTAGCGGCCAAAGTAAATCGGGTCGCACCAGTAGGTAAGGCAGTGGCCCATAAAGAGGCCGCTTCCTTTTTGGAAGCCGTATTTTTCGCCAGGCTCGCGCTCGTAAATCTCGACCGATTTTTTAAAGGCCTCGATGTCTTCCTTGCTTTCCGAAATTGGATAGTTTCCAAAGCCGGTGTGGGCCAAGCAAATCTTTGCCTTGGGAGCGGCCGCGCGAATCGCTTGCGCCATCGTTCCGTGAGTAAGAAGAATGTTGTGAGCCACGTTCAACACTTCCGCCTGCTGAAGCTGCAAGCCCGGGGCCATCCAGCCGACGTAGCCGCCAAGAACGCAAGGCATTTCGTTAATGGTAAAAAAGTTTTGCACGCGGTCGGAAAATTTCTTTACGATAAGGTCTGTGTACTCCGCGGCCCAGTAACGGATGTCGCGGTTGCGCCAGCCGCCCTTTCGCTCCAACTCCAAGGGCAAATCCCAGTGGTAAAGGGTAAGCCAAGGCGTGATGTTTTTTGCCAAAAGCTCGTCGATGAGGCGGTCGTAAAAGTCCAAGCCCTTTTGGTTGGGCGTTCCATGAATCGCGTTTCCGCGGCTGTCGGGACTGTAGCCCATGACGCGCGGCCAAGAAACGCTAAAGCGGTAGTTGGGGATTTTTAGGTCCGCCAACATTTTGACGTCTTCCTTGTAGCGGTGGTAGTGGTCGCAGGCAGTCTCCGGCGAGGCGCCCCAAAGGGTCTTTCCGGGCCATCTTGAAAATTGGTCCCAAATGCTGGGCTGCTTTCCGTCTTCGGCGGCGGCTCCTTCAACCTGGGCTGCGGCTGTAGCCGTTCCCCAAATAAAATCTTTTGAAAATTGCATAAGGGCTATTAAATACAGTTTTTTGGGAATCTGTCAAGAGACGCTCGCGCATTTGACCCTCTCTTGAAAGCATCTTGCGTTTCCTTTATGATAAAACTATGAAGAAACTTTTTATGGCTATTTTGGCCGGCGCGATTTTTGCGCTTGGAGCCGCGGACGCTTTTAGCTCTGGTTGGACGGAATACGAAAATTCTCTTGTGTTGGGAGCCATGCAGATCCGCCTTGACTCTCGTTCGCAAAAGGACCAAAAGACGTCGTTGGAATGGTTGGAAAAAAAGCGCGCGGAGTTTCTTTCTTCAATAAAAAAAGGCGAGGCCGGCGAAGAGGCTTTGCTTGCCGTTGAAAATGTTTTTGTCTGCGAGCAGTACCATTACGTTTGGGAGCTTGACGATAAGGCAAAGGCCACGGGCGATTTGATTTTGTCGCAATTCAACAAGGTGATGGAGTGGAACCAAAGCCATCCGCTTGAAAAGCGCGGCGAATGGTACACGCTGACCGCCTGCGAAGTCATAAACAACGCGATGCCCTGGTTCAAATATTCCAAAAGAATTTCTTTGGGAATGGACAATAAAAAGATTTACGAATCGATGTTGGCGTCGGGATGCAAAAAGGGCCTTTTGTATTTACACACTGGCCTTTGGTACGCCTTTGCTCCGGCAATCGGCGGCGGAAGCAACGACAAGGCAAAACGGTATTTCGCTGTCGCTCCCCATCTTGGTCCTAGCGATTACGAAAAATTTTTTGGCTATGTTTTCCTTTCCCAAATCGAGTTTAAAATGGGCGACAGCGCTTCAAGCCAAGCGCATTTGGCCGAGGCCGACAAGATTTCTCCCAACAACATCTACACAAATTTTGTCCGCTATCTGAACAAGGCCGGCTGCTCTACGTTTGAATATGCCACAGACAGGGACGACGTTGAAGAAAAAGTCAAAAAGTACTACGCAAATGCAAAAAAATAAAAGCGCGCCGCGTTGAAACTATTTGCCTTTTAATTTATTATAATAGTATGAAGAAAATATTTGCGGCGACGGCTTTGCAAGCTTTGCTAGCGTTTTTTGCCGCCGGCGCTTTTTGCCAAAAATGGACTGAATACGAAGAATCTCTTTTTAAACAAACCTTGCAAGTCAGGCTTGAGTCGCGAAAACTCGACGGCAACAAGGCCGCTCTTGATTGGATTGAAAAAAAACGCGCGGAATTCTTTTCTTCAATAAAAGAGGGGAGCGTAAGCCAAGAGGCTCTTTTGGCTTACGAAAATAATTTCGCGCTTGAGCGCTACCATTTTTTGTGGGAAACCGACTGCAAGTCAAAGGAAACCAACGATTGCATTTTGGGCCAGTTCAACAAAACTACGGCTTGGAACGCCGCTCATCCCAAAAGCGAACGGAATCCCCTTTATGATTTGACCGCGTACGAAGTGGCCAACGGAGCCATGCCGCTTATGAAGTATTCGCAAAAAATTTCAATCGGCTTGGAAGAAAAAAAGTTTTACGACGCGATGATAAGCAAGGGCTTTGATAGCGGCTGCTTGTACATAAACGCCGGCTTGTGGTACGCTTTTGCCCCGGCGATTGGCGGAGGAAGCGACGCAAAGGCGGCGGAATATTTTAAGAAGGCGGCGCAAATTGGCGCCACGGATTACGAAAAATTTTTTGGCCTTGCCTATCTTTCGCAAATCGACTGGAAAAAAAAGGACGCCGCCGCTTGGCAAAAACATTTGCAGGAAGCGGACGCTGTTTTGCCGGAAAATGTTTACACTCCCTTTGTCCGCCGCTTGAACGAAGCCGGCATTGACGCTTTTGAATACGCCGACGACAAAGACAGCGCCGTCGCAAAAATGAATAAGTATTACGGAAAGAAAAATGGAAAAAAATAAGAGCCGTTTTGTTTTGCGGACAGTTTTTATCTTCTCGGCGCTGTGCCTTTTTGCCGTTCAGGCTTTTGCCGGCGACTTTAGCGATTACGAAAAAAAATTGCTTTCCGAGATTTATGACATGCGCGCGCGTTCAAGGCAAGAAAAAGATTACTTGGCCTCGCAAGCGTTTTTGGAAGAGTACCACAAAAAAATTTGGAGCGATGACGTTCAGTCCAAAATCGGCGACGAAGCGCGCTTGACCTTTGACAATCTTTTGACGCTGGAACGTTGGCAGTACCTTTGGGAGACGGATCCCGACATGGACGGCCTTAAGCCGATGATTACGGAGCAGTACGAAAAAATCATCGCGTGGAACGAGAGCCATCCCTTTGACGAGCAAAATCCTTACCTAAAGCTTTCGGCCTTTGACTTGATTAACTCTACGATGCAATACATGAAGCGCGGCCAAATGATAAAATTGGGCTTGCAAGAAAAAAAGGTTTACGACAAATTGCTTGAGACCGATCCCGACAATTGCATCGTTTACTTAAACGCCGGCCAGTTCTACTACAACGTTTCGGAAGTTCTTAGCGGCGCAAAGCCCAAGGCCAAGCGCATTTACGAAAAAGCGGTAAAAATCGCCTCAAACAATTACGAAAAATATTTTGCCAACATTTTCATCGCCCAAATGTTCCTGGAAGAAGAGAACATGGACGAATACAACCAGCATATCGCCGCGGCGGAGCAAGCGATCCCAAACACGCCTTACATGAACTTTGTAAAGGCCGTAAACGAAAAAGGCTACACGCTTTACGAATACGCCTTGCATCCGCAAAAAATAAAGAAAAGAGTTTTTGTCGACAAAAAGGCGAAAGTGAAAATCAAATGACTGTAAAGAACATAATCTTTGACTTGGACAACACTCTTTACTCTCCGACCAGCGCGATGGACGCTGGAATCTCAAGGCGCATGATGGACGCGGTGGCCGATTTTTTGGGAATGGATTTAGACGCCGCGTCCGAGCTTAGGCATAAAAACGTTCCGTATTACAGCACGACGCTTGAATGGCTTAGAAGCCGCGGCCTTACCGACGTTGAAGGCTACTTTGCGAAAGTTCATCCCGACAACGAAGCGGATGAATTGGCCTATGACAAAGACTTGCGGTCCTTTTTGCAATCGATTGAACAAAAGAAAATCGTTTTGACCAACGCGCCGCGCGAGCACGCCGGCCGCGTTTTGGAAAAACTAAAAATCGCAGACTTGTTTAGCGCCGTGGTTGACATCCGCGCGTGCGGTTTGCTTGGAAAGCCCTACGCCAACAGTTATAAGATCGCCTTGGAAAAATGCGGCGGAACAATTGACGACACGATTTTTTTGGACGACCAATACAAGTACACCGACGGCTTTGAGGCTTTGGGCGGAACCGCGCTTTTAGTGGGAAACAAAAACGGCGCCCATCTGAATCCAGAGAGCGCCGCTTATAACAAAGACGTTCCGCCGCATCCGGGCCGAACAATCAAGATTGAATCTGTTTACGACTTGCCGAAAATTTTGTCCGCGCTTTAAGGTCTTGCAAACCTTTCAAGCAGCCACGTAGGCCTGCAAGTGGCGGGCGGCCGCCGGAATGCGAACTCGGTCGATGGCGTTCTTTTCTATCTGGCGAATGCGCTCTTTTGTAAGCTTGCAAATGTCGCCGACTTCTTTAAGAGACATTGGCTCCGCTCCGTCCAAACCATAGCGAAGTCTGATAACCTGGGCCTCTTTTGGCTTTAAGGTCTGGAGCGCGTCGCGCACCTCGCGCTTCATCGCGCTGTCAAGCGAGCCTTCTTCCGGTCCCTGGTAGCGGGTGTCTTCGATAAAATCGCCGAATGTTGAAGTTTCGCCGGGCTTTGACTGAACGCTCATATCCAAAGAAATCATTTCTTGGCTGATGGCCAAAAGGTCGCGGACCGTGTCCTGCTCCATGTTAAGCTGGGCGGCAACTTCCTTGATCTCTTCTTCTTCGCTCTTGCGGTTTCCAAGAGACTTCTTTGCCTTTTTGATTTTTACCAATTCGTTCATGCGGTTAAGGGGCAGGCGAATGGCGTCCTTTGTTTCGTAAATCGCTTTAAGGATGCTTTGGCGGATCCACCAAACCGCGTATGAAATAAAGCGGTAGCCTTTTTGCGGGTCAAACTTGTCGATGGCTGTCATAAGGCCAACGTTGCCCTCGCTGATAAGGTCTGTCATGTCCATTCCGCTGTGGCGGTATTTTTTTGCGATGTTAACTACAAATCGCAAGTTGGCGCTGGCGATTCTCTGGCGGGCGGCCTGGTCTCCAGCCTTTGCCTTTGCGGCAAGGTCGTTTTCCTCTTCTTTTGTCAAAAGCGGAACCTTGTTAATTTCCTGTAAATAAATTGAAAGAATCTTGTCGCTCGCCATAGTTTCCCCCTTGCATGGTTTGTTTTACTATATTTAGAGCAAGAACTGTGCCAACTTTTAAAAAAATGAACGGAAATTCAAAAAGCGGTGAAATTTGACGATTTTTAGCGATTTTTCTTGCCGATTTGAGGAATTTTTATTAAATTAAAAGTATAGTTTGGAACATTCTGCGTCAGTTTGACGCGCCATCTCTTTTTTAAGCCAAAAGTGGGTCAAAATGACGCGCTTTATTGGCTTTTCTTTGCTTCTTGAACAAAATCCTCTGTTGTCATCATTTTTACGTGGAGCGGCGACAAGCCTTCTAGCGTAAGGCAAGTGGCGGCGGCTTTTTCTTTTGTAAGGCCGCTGGTCGCGTCGGTCAAATAAACCGTGTAAACGCCAGCGTCGATCAATTCAAAAACGGTGGAAAGCACGCAGCAGTCGTCAACGACGCCCGCGACCACGACGCGCTTTGCCTTTAGCGCCGCCTTGCGGATTTGGGGAACGCTAAGCGAAGAGTACTTGGATTTTTGGTAAACCTTAAAGCGGCCGGCCAGCGCGGCGATTTGGGGCAAAAGCTCGTTGGCGTTTTTGTCGTCGTTTATCGATTTGTATTTTTGGTTGTAGTCCTTCCAGACGCCGCGCGGTTTTTTGTCGGCGATGAATTTTGTTATTATGGCGGAATCAGCCGCGCCGGACTCCACGACGCGCAAGATGTTGGCCGCCGCGCCTTCGGTGTCCATGCATTCCCATTCGCCGCCCTTTGCGTAAACCTTTTGCATGTCAATTATCAATAGCAAGTCGCCTTTCATTTTATACCTCTAGTCCTTGATAAGCATAAGTTGCGCGGCTTGGTAGGCCGGCAAAAACTTTTTTGTTCCGCCGTTTTGGAACTGAACGTGAATCACGTATTCGTTTTCGCGGATTTCGGCTTTTACGATTTGTCCCTCTCCGTAGTCGTCGTGGTAGACCGCCTGGCCCAGCCCGTATTTTTTGGCCAGCGGGTGCTTGATTTTGGGAGCGGAGGAAAGGCCTCCACCGTAAGCGTTGGAGGCGCGGCCCCGCGCGCCAAACTGCGGGGTGTCGTCGTAAAAGTCGCCGTCAGAGTATTCGCCAAAATCCGCGCCGCCAGAAAAGCCGTTAATCGCCCTTTCAAAACTGGGCGGAACGTTTCCCAAAACGCGGAAGGTGTCCGCGCCCGCTTCCTGCAAAAAGACGCTGGGCTGCATGGGCTCCATCATTATCGGGCGTCCCATCCTGTCGCGGCTAATAATTCTATTTGCAAAACTTGTTACATAAAGTTCATCTTTTGCACGAGTTATACCAACATAAAAAAGCCGGCGCTCTTCTTCCAATTCTTCATCTTTCTTTTCAAAGCGTGGAAAAATTCCTTGGTCTAGTCCAGTGATTATTACTCGATTAAATTCTAGTCCTTTTGTGTTATGGAGTGTTATCAAAGTTACGCAGTCAAAATTGTTTTTATCTTGTTGTGTAAGAACTTCCTCGAGTTCAATGTAATCCAGAAATTGCATTAGTCCGTCTGCGTTTAGCTTGTATGTGTTGGCACTGTTTTCAAGTTCATTTATATTTGCGATCCGTTGGACACCATTAATTTCATCGTTGTTGGAATGGTATTCTTCAAGTTCGCTTTTCTGCATTATTTCTGCTATGAGAGTACCCAAGGTCTCTGTGCCGTTTGACTCGTTGATTCTCTTAAAAAAATAATTCATTAAATCGCAAAAAGTTTTAACACCTTCACGAGCTTTCTTAGGGAGAGATTCTGAAATTTTTTCTGCGGTCTGCAATATGTTTGGCGGTTCTGAGTTTTTCTCGGAATCCTTTTTTACAGCTTCGATTATCTTATCTTGACTTGTCGTTCCAATTCCTCGAGTTGGTTTGTTTATGATTCTAAGAAATGCGATTATATCTTTTGGATTTGCGCAAAGTTTTAAGAATGCAAGAGCGTCTTTTACTTCCTCGCGCTCTAAGAATCTGAGAGAGCCGACAATTTTATTTGGAATTTTATTAAGACTTAACGTTCGCTCAAAGTAACGCGACTGCGCGTTGGTTCTGTAAAGGATCGCCCAGTCTGAATACGTTCCGCCTTTTTTGACTTGCTTTTTTATTAGCTCGGCGCAAAAGGCCGCCTCGTCGTCTTGGTTTGGCAAAAAAATCAAGTC
>JAEEVR010000051.1 GCA_016290995.1 Treponema sp.
ATGTACGATAACAAAGGCTGCGATTTAATCGATTACGAAGACTCGGATTTTAACACGATAATGGCCTCGGACATTTCGTTCACCGGAAAAATTCACTTTACAAAGCCCTTTATGATTAGGGGCAAGGTAAACGGCAGCATCTCGGCCGAAAGCGACTTGGTCGTTGACGAGGGAGCCGTAGTAAACGCCAACATTTCGGCGGAGCGCGTTTTGGTAAAGGGAACGGTAAAAGGAAACGTAAACGGCCGCGACTTGGTTTTTGTAACTTCAAGCGGCTCAATCACAGGAGACATCGCCTCGCGCCAAGTTGTTTTGGAGCCAGGAAGCATTTTTAGCGGCCGATGCGCGATGGTAAAAGAAAATGAAGCGTAATGTATTAAAGCGCGTTTGCGCGATTTTGTTTTTGGCCTTTTCTAGCGTTTCTTTGTTCGCGCAGGGAAAGCGCGACGCCCTTGTCTTGTACAACAACCGAAACTTTAAGGAAGCGATCGAAGTTTGCGACGAAGAAATCAAGGCCGACCCGACGCACGTTGACTCTTACGTCGTAATGTGCTGGGCCTTGGTCGGAAACCGCGAGTACGCCCGCGCCGAACAAATCGCCTACGACGGACTCAAGCAAAGCCGCTACGACATGCGCTTGATCGAAGTCTTGGGCGAAGCCAAATATTTTTTGGGAAAAAATTCAGAGGCCTTAAAGCAGTTCCAAGAATACCTTTCAATCGCTCCCGACAGAACGGGTAGCCGCGTTGGAACGGCATACTACTACATGGGCGAGATTTACATCCGCCAAACAAAATTCCAGCACGCCGACATTTCGCTCAGCGCCGCCGTCCGCAAAAATCCGCTCTCCGACGCATGGTGGACAAGATTGGGCTACGCGCGCGAGATGGCCGGAAACTACTACGAGGCGATGAACGCCTACGAAGAGGCCCTCAAGCTGGACCCGCTAAAGACCGACGCGATTAACGGAAAAGACCGCGTCGCCGCCCACTTGCGATAATGGCCTTAAACAAAACCGTTCATTTTGAAACCCTTGGCTGCCGCTTGAACCAAATTGAAACGGAAGGGGCGGCTGAATTTTTTTACCAGCGCGGTTGGTCTGTCCAAATGGCGTCCGCCGCCGCTCGCGACGCGGAAGATCCTTCCGTAGCTCTTTGCGTCCTTAACACTTGCGCCGTCACCGGAAAAGCCGAGCAAAAGGCTCGGCGGACAATCAATCTCTTGCTAAAAAAATTCCCGGCCGCCGCGCTTATCGTAACCGGCTGCTACGCCCAGCTTTCGCCCCAGCAAATCGCGGCGATGGACAAGCGTGTCGTCGTCCTTCCCGGAAAGGCCAAGTCCGCCTTGTCGCGTGTCCCGGACCTGCTGCCCCAAGATTTTGACGCGGCAGACCTAAGAAATATTTTGCAAGACCAAAAAGCGGGCGACCTCGCGCGCGACCCCTTTGTGTTGCTCCCCAAAACATTTTTCGCGCACTCGCGCTCCTCGATAAAAATCCAAGACGGCTGCGACAATTGCTGCAGCTTTTGCGCGATCCACATCGCCCGCGGAAAAAGCGTCTCGATTCCGGCCTCCCTTGCGCTTGAAAGAGTCGTGGCCTTGGAAGATGCGGGCCAAAGCGAGGTCGTTCTTACAGGAGTCAACATCGGCCAATACCGTTCAGACTGGCAGGGCAGTGCGATCGGCATTGCGGAACTCTTGCAGCTTCTTTTGGAACGGACGAAAAAAATCGCGATTAGGTTTTCCAGTATTTATCCGGAGACGGTGACCCTGCGCTTTGCGGAAGTCATAAAAAGCCCGCGCGTCCGTCCGCACTTTCATATTTCGGTCCAAAGCGGAAGCGACGCGATCCTTAAGCGCATGAACCGCCGTTACACGCGCGAGACTGTAATCCAAGCCTGCGGCCGCCTTAAAGGGGCCAAGCAAAATCCCTTCCTTGCCTGCGACATCATTACGGGCTTTCCCGGCGAGACCGACGGCGACTTTGCCCAAACCCTTTCCTTGCTAAAAGAGGCGGGCTTTGTAAACGCCCACGCCTTTCCGTATTCGCCCCGTCCCGGAACGGCGGCCGCAAATTTTACGCCAAAAATCCCGGAACGGGTAAAAGACCAGCGCGTCGCGGCCCTAAACGAGTATTCGGCGGCGGCGAAAATCGCCTACATCAATTCCTTTGCGGGAACGGTCCGTCCGGCCATCGCCGAAAGCGTCCACGGTTCCGCCGCGAATAGCGTTCCGCAAGGAAAAAAGCTTGTCCGAGCAACGACCGACAACTTTATCCACGCCGAAATCCTCTTGGACCAGACCGCCGCCGCTCCCCAAGACGGCCAGCCGGTAATGGTCAAAATCCTCTCCGCCAACGAGTCCGCCATCCGCCAAGGCGCCGAATGGGAAGCCCTCGCCAAGCTTGCCTAAACCGCGTTTTAATTGTTTGTAACACGTTTTCGCAAGTTAAAATACAAAAAAAGCGGCGCGAAGGCGCGGACGGAA
Organism: Treponema sp.; assembly: GCA_016290995.1. Taxonomy (GTDB): domain Bacteria; phylum Spirochaetota; class Spirochaetia; order Treponematales; family Treponemataceae; genus Treponema_D. The sequence goes on from JAEEVR010000051.1 coordinate 2,488, forward strand.
TTGCGAAAACTCTCTGTCTGCGTCTGCCGCGACTAGCGGCAGAATAAATAGTTTCAAGACGCAGACAGCGAGTAGCGACGATATCTAGCGGTTTCGCAATTCCGTACGCAACTGGGAGCCGCGTTTTTTTTCTATTATTTTCCTTGCAAAAAACGCGCTAAGGACTTGACACGTTTTGCCAAAATATGATAATATCAATATACACTTTTTTAGTGTTTGGGCTATTAGCTCAGCAGGTAGAGCAACGCCCTTTTAAGGCGTGGGTCACTGGTTCGAATCCAGTATAGCTCAAGAGGTCTTCCTTAACGGAAGGCCTTTTTTTTGTCCACGCAGCCGCGCTTGCGCGAAATCCGCTCGAAACAACGATTTTTGTTTTTCCATATAAAGAACGAGCGGCAAATTCCGATAAAAAAGTAATAGAAAACTTTTTTAGAGGATGTCAAAATGATTCGTGGATGGTACACAGGAGCTAGCGGAATGGTCGCCCAGCAGAACAGGCTGGACGCGATCTCCAACAATTTGGCCAACGTTGACACAGTAGGCTTTAAGCGGGACGTGACTGTTTCCAAGTCTTTTAGCGAATTGCTCTTGCGCCGAAAGGATTTTGACGGCGTTTACACCATTCCAGAAGGCAGCGCCGACGCCGCTCCGATCATCGGAAAATTGGGCACAGGCGTAGAAACCAACGAAAACTACACTGACTTTGCCGAAGGTTCCCTCAAAAACACAGACCAAGCCACGGACCTTGCCTTGCACGGAAAAGGCTTTTTTGTAATCCAGACACCCGTAGGAAACCGCTACACCCGCAACGGAAACTTTTACATCGGAAAAGAAGGCATCCTTGAGACAAAGGACGGCTATCCTGTCCTTGGCGAGAACGGAATCATCCGCTTGGAAGACGACAAGTTCAAAGTCAACGAAGACGGAATGATCGTGACAAAGGACAACCAAGTCGTTGACCGCTTTTTGGCCGTTCGCTTTGACAACGAGCGCTACCTCAAAAAGGCCGGAAACTCCTTCTATATGGAAAACGAAATCTCAGGCCCGGCGCACATTGCCGAAGGCGAGGAACGCCCGCAGTTCATCCAGAACTTTGTCGAAAGCTCCAACGTAAACGTCGTGAACGAAATGGTTAGAATGATCGAGGTTAACCGCGCTTACGAAGCCAACCAAAAGACAATCCAGAGCGAAGACCAAATGATGTCAACCTTGTGGAACCGTGTCGCGGCCCGCGCCCGATAACGGCGGACATTTTAAGTGAATAAACAAGTAGGGGGAATATAAAATGGTAAGAAGTTTGTGGACAGCCGCTACAGGAATGAACGGACAGCAGGCCAATATTGACGCGATTTCGCACAACCTTTCAAACGTAAACACAACCGGCTACAAGCAGCAGCGCGCCGAGTTTGAGGACTTGATTTACCAGAACCTTAAGCTTAGCGGAACTCCGGCCACAGAAGACACGGTTACTCCCGTTGGAATTCAGCAGGGCGCCGGCGTCAAGCTTGCCGCCACTCAAAGAATATTCAGCCAGGGATCTTTGCAGGCCACTGGCGTTGACACCGACGTCGCGATTGTCGGAGACGGCTTTTTGCGCGTACAGCAGTACGACGGCTCTTACGCCTACACCCGCGACGGCGCCCTTAAGGTTGACATGACCGGCCAGCTTGTCACAAGCGAAGGCCTTCGCGTCCAGCCCGAAATCATTTTGCCCGAAGGCTTTGACATCCACACATTGTCAATCAGCGACGGCGGCCGCGTTACAGTTAAGGTAAACGGCGAGACGACTCCGACAGAAGTCGGCCAAATCGAGCTTTACCGCTTTCCAAACGAGGGCGGCCTTAAGGCTTTGGGCGACAGCTTGTACAA
>JAEEVR010000033.1 GCA_016290995.1 Treponema sp.
TATTTTTTGGCCAGCGGGTGGTTTATTTTGGGAGCGGAGGAAAGGCCTCCACCGTAAGCGTTGGAGCGGCGGCCCCGCGCGTCAAATTGCGGGGTGTCGTCGTAAAAGTCGCCGTCGGAATATTCGCAAAAATCCGCGCCGCCAGAAAAGCCGTTAATCGCCCTTTCAAAACTGGGCGGAACGTTTCCCAAAACGCGGAAGGTGTCCGCGCCCGCTTCTTGCAAAAAGACGCTGGGCTGCATGAACTCGGTTCTTCCGTACATGCGGCGCGCGGCGCAGCTGGTTATGTAAAGCTCGTCCTGGGCGCGCGTTATGCCGACGTAAAAAAGCCTGCGCTCTTCTTCCAGTTCGGCGGCGGACTTGTCTCCGCGCGGAAATATTCCTTGCTCCAAGCCTGTGATTATTACGCGCTTGAATTCCAAGCCCTTTGTGTTGTGCAAGGTGATTAAGGTCACGCGGTCGAGGCCTTGGTCTTCTTGGCTTGCGAGCGTTCTGTCCAATTCGATTGAATCCAAAAATTCCAAGAGGCCGTCCATGTTAAGGGGGTAGAGGCTTGCGTTGTTGGCAAGTTCCTGCATGTTTGCCACGCGCTGGGTTCCGCTTATTTCGTCGTCGGCCTGGTGGTATTCTTCCAAGCCGCTTTTTTGCATGATCTCTTCGACAAAGAAACCAAGCTTTTCTTCCGCCTTTCCGTCGGAAAGTTTTTGGCTGAGGGAATCAAACAGTTTGCAAAAATTTTCTATACCCTCGCGCGCTTTTTTTGAGAGCGTCGCCGTCAAATCTTTTGAGGCTTTTATCAAGTCTTGCGACTGCGCTTTTGCCGCGTCAACTATTTTGTCTTGCGTCGTTGGGCCTATGCCGCGCGCGGGCTTGTTGACGATTCTGCGAAAGGCGATCTCGTCCTTTGGGTTTGCGCATAAGGCAAGAAAGGCAAGCAAGTCTTTTATTTCTTCGCGCTCGTAAAACTTTAGCGTTCCAACGACTTGGTATGGAATTTTTTTGTGGAGGAATTCGCTTTCAAAGCCAAGCGACTGCGCGTTGGTTCTGTAAAGGATCGCCCAGTCTGAATACGTTCCGCCTTTTTTGACTTGCTTTTTTATTAGCTCGGCGCAAAAGGCCGCCTCGTCGTCTTGGTTTGGCAAAAAAATCAAGTCGGGCTCTTTTCCGTCTCCGCGTTCGGCGACCAAAGTTTTTCCAAGGCGGTCGCTGTTGTTTTTTATGACGCAGTTGGCGGCGTTTAGGATGGCGTTTGTGGAACGGTAGTTTCGCTCCAAGCGGATCAATTGCGTTCCCGGAAATTCCTTTTGAAAGTTAAGGATGTTCTGCACTTCCGCTCCGCGAAATTTGTAAATCGACTGGTCGTCGTCGCCTACGACGCAAACGTAAGTTCCGCTTTCTTGGTCAACGCCGCTCAAGGCTTTTAAAAGCAAAAATTGCGCGACGTTTGAGTCCTGGTATTCGTCAACCATAATCACGCGGTAGCGGTAATGCATTTGCCGCGCTATGTTCTCGTTCTCCGCAAGGACTTGGACGGGAAGCATGATAAGGTCGCCAAAGTCCACGTTGCCGGTGGAACGCAGGCGCTTTTGGTAGGCCGCGTACACGTCGGGAAAATACGGTTCGCTTGAAATTTCTCCCAGTCGCAAGCTGTCGGGCGGAAGGCAATAGTCTTTTGCAAGCGCGATGCTGCGCGCGTATGAAGCGGCCTCGGACTTTTTTAGGCCGGGCGTAGATTTCTGTATGAGCGTGACCATGTCGTCGTCGTCGTAAACCGTAAAGTTTTTGTCAACGCTGGCGGCCTCCGCGTAACGGCGCAAAAAATACGCGCCAAAGGAGTGGAAGGTTTTTATTTGGCTTTGTTCCGCGCTTGGCTCCATCGCCTGAGCCCGCTCGCGCATTTCGTTGGCCGCTTTTTTAGTAAATGTTACGGCAAGGATGGAGCGTGGGTCCACGCCTTTTTGCGAAATGAGCCAAGCGATTTTTGTCGTGATTACGCGCGTCTTTCCCGAACCCGCTCCCGCCAAAATCAAAAGCGGCGACCCCTCGTGTTCCACCGCCTGCTTTTGTTCAGGATTCAAGAGAGAAAGATATTTTTGCAATTCTGGCGTCGCGGGCATAGTTTTATTCTAGCGCGCTTTGTAGAAAAAATCCACAAGTGGAGGAACGGTCTGCGCTTTCACTTCTTCTTTACTTCCAGCGCTTTTTTGTTTTTTGCGTTCAATGACGAAACCGCTTTTAAGCCGGTCGCCTTTTCGTATTCCTTTTTGGCGGTGTGGGCCACTTTTCCTCCGCGAACGGCGACGCTTTTGCTTTCCTCAAAGCCTTGCGGCTCTTCTTGCTTTGAAATTGAAGTCGCGGTTACTTCGGCAAGCATGTTCAAGACAAGTTCAATGTTCGTCATGTTGTCGCGCAGGTTTTCTTTTTTAAGGCCTTTCTTTTGCTTGTATTCTTTTACAGTGAGGCCGCTCCAGGCTTTTGTCATTTCGTTGGTCAGAATGGCGAAGTCCGCCTCTTTTTCAATTCCGCGGGCCTTCCATTCGTCCGTCAATTCCTTTCGCATTTCGATGGTTTGGAGGCGTTGGTTTATCCAGCCGTCGGTGTAGCCCTTGGCGCGGTAGTATTCCGCTCCGCGAGAAATCGCCTTTTCTGGGTCGGCGTATTCTTCCAACCTGTCGTTGCCCACTTGCGCCAGCCACATTTTGAAGGGTTCCGCTTTTGGAGAGGGGATTGACTGAATCAGGCGCAGGACGTTTTTTGTGGAAAGAACGTCGGTTTCGCGCATTTTTCCGTCCGGCGCTGGCAGTTTCAACTGTACGATTTTATCGTACACTTCACTTCCTTCATTTTCCAATTTGGTTTTTAAATCGCTCCAATAGCGTCTTGGATGTGGACTTTCCGTCAGAACTTCCACAATGTCCACAACCGAAAAATACCATTCCTCTTCTTCGGCATTCCACACGTAGCGAACCTTTTTGTTTTCAAAGAGCTTGAGTTTGTTTTGGGAATTTTCCATACCTTCCTCACAAGACGTTTGATTTTCAGCGCTGGTCCAACATCGGCCTGAATTGCGGTAAAGAAAATAATAGGTCAAAAAATGTCGTTTTTTAGCCGCGCGCGTTAAAAAAAATAAAGGTCATTGTTGGAGCCGGAATGGTCATCGCGCGACAAACTTTACGCTTTTAAATATAACGATTTTTTGGCGGAAGGGCAAGGTATTGAAGGCTTATTGACAATAAAACAAGGCGGGTGTACGACCTTCCGTTTTTGGAAGGTGATACAGCTAAAAAACAAGGCTTTGCGTTCGTTTTCCTCCCTCCGCCAAAATGTCGGGGGTCGGTTTCCAGCAAAGCCTAAATATATCATAGCCCGCTTGCATAAATTTTGTCAAGCGAAAAATGACAATAAAGGTGTACGACCTTCCGTTTTCAGAAGGTGGTTTAACATTTCTTTAGCGCAAGGTCAAGTAAAAAGCGGGAAACGCTTTTGCCGGATTTTTCGGTGAGGGCTTTGATCTCTTCAATTTCCTCTGGATAGCCCGAAATCGAAATTGTCTTGAAGATGGTCTTACGTCCCAATTCTGTGCCCTTGTTGGGGCTTCCCTTTGGCCGTCCGCCGCCCTCTCTGTAGCCGCCTCTAGGCATTGTTTTTGTCCTCCTTTTTTACAATGTTTTATCACATGTTGTTTTCAGAAGGTTGTACAACTGAATGACTATATGGTTAGTCTATAAACGCAGGGTCTGAACCGTCATCAGGCGGCAAAGAGCCATCGTCGAGAGAGGCTAACTTTAAGACGAAAATCGCAGCAAAAATGAAACAAAGCAAGTTTACAAAAGCCATAACAACCTCCTTAAAAACAAATTATCCGTTTTCAGCGGATATTAACAAAACAATGACTTACAAATCAAGGAAGAAAGGAGCACTGTCGTTTTCTTCTGTCCATTTTCCGCCTATTTTAAAGACGAAATAAGTGACGATGGCGGCAAGGATATAAATAATAATCATAAGCAGCCTCCTTTTCCTTTATTATAGCGTGTAAAAGAAAGGTGTCAAGCAAAATCATATAGCCTTTTTATGCTTGACTTTATGAAAAAGCGATGTATAATTTTGGCTTGGAGGCTGGCTATGGTTGAATTTCTTGCTTTTATCACTGTGGTCATTGTCGCTGTAAAAGCATATAAATGGGCAAAGAAAAATCCACAAGACACTTTTTGGTGGGAATAAACCCCAAAAAAGACGTTAGAGGAATTGCAGGAGACGCGTATGATTGGCTTGGCGGCCCGCATTTTCTTGATTTGTAACTTTTCTCTAAATGACAAAAATAAATTCTAATTTTAAAACTTATCGATGGACATAAACGTCAGCGACGATTAGGCTTTCTTCTTGCGCCTTTTTGCGCGCTGTTGTAAAATAAAATCATGGACTACTTAAAGTTGCGCGAGGAGCCGTTGAAGAGCGCCGTTCGCGAAGATTATTTTGGAAGCTACAAGTACACGCAGATTGGGAACATTGACTTTGTTATCGCCAAGCGCGAATCCGAAAAGGGGCAGCGCTTTTTGGAAGGCGTTGAAAGCTATGAGGTTAAGTCCATCCTTTGGGCGGAAGCCAAGCAGGGAACGAGCCACGACATTTACGAGTCTTTTGTTCAGCTGATTCTTACGATTGGAAAGGAAAAGACTTTTGAAAAATGCCTTCCGCCAAAATATATCGGAGCCTTTGACGCGGAAAAATTCGCCTTTATAGAATACCACAAAATTCAGGAAGTTTTTTACCAAAACGACTTTAACTGGAACGTGACTCCGTCAAACCACGAGTCAAAAGAATTCAAGCAGCTGCATGAGCTTTGCGAAAATTTGCTTTCCGAAAATTCTATTCTTTTTAAGTATAAAAGCCAGAGCGAGGAACTAAAGGAATTCATAAAGCTTAATTTTAAGACAGATAAAGATATTTTTGAAAAAATCAGCGTCACAAAAAACAATTTTACGTTTGTCTTTCAAAAATGGTCGGACGCGGTAAAGCCCACTATTGAAGTTGAATGGGAAAAGGCAAAAAAGGCGGGCATCATCAGCGCCGACTTTTTTTTGGCGGACTTGCTTAGCAGCGAAAACGAATCGCTAAAAGATTCGCTTTATGTCGTTCTCAAAAAGACAAAATACGAGCTGGCCAAAAAAATTGACGAGCTGGGCTTTGAAACTTTTAAGTCTGTTGGCTTTAACGACAAGCAAAAGGCGCACAAAGAATTTTGGGCGATATACGAACGCCCGCCAAAAGAGGAATATTGGGATTACATAATCGAGCGGCGCGACTTGCTTGTTCCGCAAGACATACGCGAGCGGAAGGGCAGCTTTTTTACTCCGCGAATTTGGGTTGAAAAATCGCAAGCCTATCTTGCCGACGTTCTTGGCGAAACATGGCAGGACGACTATTACATTTGGGATTGCTGCGCGGGCACCGGCAATTTGCTGAACGGCTTGACCAACTACCGTAAGGTTTGGGCCAGCACTTTGGACAAGCAAGACGTTGACGTTATGAAAGACAGAATCCACAACGGCTGGCCGATGTTTGAAAATCATGTCTTTCAATTTGACTTTTTGAACGACTGCTTTGACAAGTGCCCGGAAGAGTTGCGCGCGATTTTGAACGACGAGAACGAGCGAAAGAAGCTTGTGATTTACATCAATCCGCCGTATGCGGAAGCGGCAACTACACGAACAAAGACTGGTACAGGTGCGGCTAAAGATGAAGTCGCTCGTGGAAATAAAGTATTTGAAAAATATGGTGAGGCAATGGGTGGGGCTGCGAATGAGATTTTCGCAGAATTTCTGATCCGCGTAAACGCGGAGATTCAATGTTGTAAACTGGCACAGTTTGCAACATTGAAGGCGCTTTGCGCCCCCAATTTTGCAAAATTTCGAGCCATTTTTAGTGCAAAATTGCTGAAACTTTTTGTTGTTCCGGCAGACACTTTTGATAATGTCAATGGGCAGTTTCCAATAGGTTTTTTTATTTGGGATACTGAACAAAAAAGAGGCTTGCCACTTTCAATACAGGCAGATGTTTTTGAAAGGGATGGAGAAGTTGCAGGAACGAAATTTTTTTCTGAACCACCGGAAAAACATTTGCTTATGGATTGGTTGAAAACATTGCATGATAAGGCTGGCGAAAGGATTGCCTATCTTCGTATGCTTGGTTCTGATGTTCAGAATAATGGCGGTGTGTTTATTACAACCTCGCCATCTGATAGTGATTTAAAACAACGGAAAACTTGTGATTTAACAAAAAATAATGTTCTACAGCTTTCAGTATATTTTTCTGTTCGCTTGTGTATCGAAGCCACTTGGCTAAACGACCGCGACCAATTTCTTTTTCCAAATGACGGCTGGCAAAGCGACCGAGAATTTCAATCGGATTGTTTAATTTTCACTCTCTTCCATGGTCAAAATCGAATTAGCAATTCTTCATTGACAATTCCTAATTACTTTATTCCCTTTACCGAAGACCAAGTCGGCAGCAAAAAGGCCTTTAAGTCAAACTTTATGTCGTCGTTTATCGCGGACTTTTTGGCTGGAAAGGTTTGCGTTTCAAGCGGCGGTTTGTTCGATGGGGGCGTAGCGGGGGCGGCCCCCGCTGAGGGGGTCGCGGAAGACGCGGCCAGCGGCTGCAGCGAGGGGGAGACTGCCCCCTTCAAATTCTCTCCGCAAGCGCAGGCCGTTTATGACGCTGGCTTGGAACTGTGGAAATACTACCACGAGCAAAAGAACGCCAATCCCGACGCGGCCTTTTACGACATCCGCAAATATTTCCAGGGCGAAAAGAACGGCCGCATGAACAACGCCTCGGGCGACGAGCGCTACACAGAATTGATCGACGACTTGCGCGCAAAGCAAAAGGCATTGGCAAAAAAGATAGAGGCCAATGTTTACAAATATGGATTCTTAAAGTAAATGTTCGGCATAAAGAAAAACGCAAAAAAGGAATTGGAGCGGCTCAAAAAAAGCGAATGGTCGCAGGAAAGCGCGCAAAAGATTTTGCAAAGCGAAAAGCGGCTGGATAAAATCACGCTTGCGCCGGCGCTTAAGGAATGCGCGGCCGACGTAAAATTGTTTTTTGCGATGCTGCGCGATTTTGTCACAAAAAAATATCCCTACTTGCCCTTGCGCGTTTGCATTGTCGTGGCCGGAGCGTTGGCCTACCTTTTGGCGCCGCTGGACTTTTTGCCGGACTTTCTTCCGGCGCTGGGCCTTGTCGACGACGCGGCCTTGATAGCGCTCTGCGTCAAATTCGCCGCGCAGGACATTGACGACTACAAGGCTTGGCTAAAAGAAAAGGGCGCGGAAAGCGGAGGCTCAAAATGAACGGCGACAACGAAAACTTCATCCTTCCGCAAACGGAAGCGACGGTTCAAAAAATAATCGGCGGGGCGCAGGCCTTTTTTGTTTGGGCCAGGATGGGCCTTTACGCCTTGTATTTTTTGTGGGCCTTGATTCGCGTTTTTGTTTACACTGAATTTTTTAGGCTGAATCTTGTCATCGCGGCGGCGGCCTTTGCGCTCGCGATTTTTTATTTTTTGGAAAATTTGCTTGGCGTCCGTTTTCCTAAGGCGGCGAGCGTCGCGCTAAAAATCGTTTGGCGCCTGGCCTCGCTTTGCATGGCCGTCTTTTTGTTCAAGGGCTTGCTGGATTTTGCCGCGGGCAAGGACAGCGGAACAAGCGAACGCGTCTTTGCCTTTGAGATAATATTTACCGTTTTGTTCATGCTTGGCTGGACGCTCGCGATTTTGGGCGACGTCTTTAACTTGACCGTTCCCATGTGGACTGAACAAATCTTGCAAAGCTTTAAGAGCGACATCGAGCCAAAAGGCCTTGCCCGCCGTTCCATCAAAAAAGTGGAGGAAGCCAGCGGCGACGCGCTAAGAAAAGCCGGCCCCAAAATCGCCGCCGGAGTTGGAGCCTCCACCGTGGCGCTGGGTCTAGCCATGCTAAAAAGGGCGCTGCGGAAAAAGTAGGAACGCTGGCGCGGCCCAATAAAAAAATTGGCGAAATTTACGATTCCGTGTTATAATCCTTGCCATGAAAGAGAGAAGCGTATTTACATTGGCCGGCTGCATTGCCGCTGTCGCGATCGCGCTGTTTTTTGCGGCGTGTTCCAACTCTTCGTCTGGCGGTTATGTTCCGGTTGATCCGCCTATGACATTTGAGCAGCAGGCGGAATTTTCATTTGAAAGCATAAAAAAGATGCATCCCAAGATGAAGGAACTTTGGCCGGGCGACGTTGTTCTAAAAGAGGAAAACTTCAACCTCATCATGGTTTACGTCTCAAAGAGCGATTTAAGCGACTTGCGCATGTGTTTTATAAATCCTTCCGAAAAGAGAGAGCTTCCCAAGGATCAAATAGATGAAGTCCTAAAGCAAGCCGTCAGAGACATGGGAAGCAAGGGCTATGAAAAATTCACTTATAAGGGAAAGAATTACACGTTGGTCAATTATTACGACAGCGAGGCGATCAAAGAAAGGCAAAAAAAAGCTGGTCGAACGACGCCCCGCCAAATACTGATTGACCATCTGGACACTTTTTACCACGAGTCCTTCCATTTTTATGTTCAAGGCAAGGATTGGGGATGCCCTCCCGGCGATGACCGCGACCAAATATATCCGATTGACTTTAAGCCAAGAACATACCGCATTCTTGTCAATGTGATGCTTTTCAACGCCTTCAATAATTTTAACGACACGGCCAAGCGCAACGAGTATTATTCAAAAGCCAAGTATTGGCATGAAAAATACAAGGCCGAATGCGCGGATGAGGCCTTGCAAATCAGCTTGAACGACATCAACGAGGGAACCGCCAATTATTTTGGAAAGGCTGTCGTAAATTCCGTCTATCCGGAGTGGGATGAGTTTGAAAAAACTATAGGGATGTATTTGGCCAGCGACCTTGACGGGGAATGTTACTCGCTTGGCTCGGTTTCTCTGGCTTTGATAAGAAAGGAAGGGGGAAGCAAGCTTTCAGAGTGTGTGACAAAGTTTAAGGCCAACAAGAACGAGAGGGATTCAGTCGCGGTAACGCCTGTTGAGCTGCTCTTGAAAGATGTCACAAAGTCCGAGCCTTACGACGAAAATCAGGATTCCGCGACCATTGCCGATATAAACTATTGGCAGCGAATGATTTTTGGCGAACTATCAGAAAACGGCCAAAGAATTGAGGCGGCCATCAAATATTACAAGGCAAGCCACAAAACATACATTCTTGACTATGACGACAGTCCTGGAATGATGGGCACTTTTAAGATGAACGAATCTGTCCACCCCGACCTTGAGGGCATGACTTGCTATTTGAATATGGTCACGGACGGAAAAAGAAGCAAGCTTGAAGGCGTCACTTGCCTTGAGGGTAAATTCAAGCTGCCCAAAGACAATAATTTAGACGGAATGCCGCGCTACCTGCTTCCTGTAAAGTCGGTGACTTTTGTCGAGGACGCCGTTCAGCCTGCGACGGCTCCGCAGTTTGGAAAGGGAACGAATATCGATTCGTTAGGAAAGCCTGATGGTCCCAAGGAATGGCTGGCAGATGTCAAGGTTGGAAAAGTCACGGCCATGACGCCCGAAAGCGGCTATTCAATAGAGCTAAAGGAATACAGCGCGAGCGCGGAAGTTTACAGGGGAAAGGATTCCTCCGGCAACACCTATTACATTTTTACGGAACTAGCGAGCGGCTCTAACGGCGGCCAAGGCGGATCGGGCGAATAGCGCGGGCTGCGGCTGGTCAAGGCGCGCTGCGCTCAAGGCCTTGACTCAGCCGTTTTCGCGGTTGCTAAAAAATTATCAACCGCGAATCCCTTTCAAGCCCATAGTTTTACTTTAAGCGTTTAAAATAAAAGAAGTCCCTTGGTTTGCCAAGAGACTTCTTCCTTCGCCCCCTGCTGGGCTTGAACCAGCGACACACGGATTAACAGTCCGTTGCTCTACCAGCTGAGCTAAGGGAGCGTTTGCGGTTTATTTCCGCGAATGTGAAAATCATTATATCAAAAATCGCGTTTTTTTGTCAATAGCCGCGCGAGATTTTTTTTGGGAGGTTGAATTTTTCTTATTTTTGCGCTACCTTTGTTCCTATGGCTTATGAGGTTACGGCGACTCGCCGAAGGCCGCAGAAATTTGAGGACTTGATTGGCCAAGAATTTGTGGCGGCTACGTTAAAAAATTCCATTCAATCAGGAAAGATCGCGCACGCGTATCTTTTTTCGGGCCCGCGAGGTTGCGGAAAGACTTCAACCGCGCGCATTTTTGCCAAGGCCCTCAACTGCGAAAAAGGCCCGACGCCTTCTCCGTGCGGCGAATGTTCCGCCTGCAAGGAAATCACAAAAGGCTCAAGCCTTGACGTAATAGAAATCGACGGCGCCTCCAACACCAGCGTGAATGACGTGCGCCAAATCAAGGACGAGGTTCAGTTTCCGCCAAACTCAAGCCGCTACAAAATCTACATCATCGATGAAGTCCACATGCTTTCTAACAGCGCCTTCAATGCCTTGCTAAAGACGATTGAAGAACCGCCTGAGTACATCATATTCATTTTCGCCACGACCGAATTGCAAAAGGTTCCGGCCACAATCAAGAGCCGCTGCCAGCAGTTCAACTTTAGGCTTGTCCCAATCGAAAAAATCAAGGAGCAGCTGGCCCTTGCTGCCGCCGAGATTAACATTCAGGCCGACGAGGAGGCGCTTTATTGGATCGCCAAAGAGTCAACCGGCTCTATGCGCGACGCCTACACTTTGTTCGATCAAGTTGCCGCCTTTAGCGAAAGCCACATCACTTACGAAAAAATTCGCGACAAGCTTGGCCTTGTCGGAACGGACAGGCTGAACGCTTTGTTTGAGGAATGTGCCGCGGCCAATCCAAGCGGAGCGGAAGACAAGCTGGACGATTTTTTGCAGGCAGGAATTTCAATCGAGCAATTGATAACGAACAGCGCTGACTACTTGCGCTCTCTTCTTTTAATAAAGAACGGAATCGCAAAAGAGTCTTTGCTTGGCCAAGACCCCTCGCGTTTTAGCAAGGCGGTTTTGGACGCGTGGAACGGAACGCAAATCGAGCGCGCGCTTTCTATTTTCCTGCAATTGTATCGCGACATCCGATACTCGCTTTCGCCGCGCTACGAAATCGACTTGGCCTTTAGCCGCTTGTGCTGGCTTAAGGAATACGTTTCGCCGTCGGAAGTGAAGGTCGCGGTTGACCAAGCGCGCTCGCTTTTGGGCGCCGCTCCGGCAGTTAGCGCTCCTGCGACTGGCGCTCCGACAACGAACGCTCCGTCGTTCAACGCTGCGGAAAACGTTCCGCCGGCGGGAGTAAATCCGCCGGGTTTTAATGAAGGCGCGGAAAATGAGCAAAGCGGCGCGCCTAAAGAATTCCACTTTGCGCCTTTGGAAAGCGCCGTTCAAGAAAACGTTCCTGAGGAACAGACGGAAGAAGCCGTCGCGATTCCAAAAGAAGTTGACATGTTGGCTCGCGTTTTTAAAGGCGAAATCGTCGGCGGCAAAATTTAAGGGGGTGCGCGCATGAATCCATTTGAATTGTTAAAGGACATTGACGCGATAAAGAAAAATCTTGGCGACGCTCAAAACCAGTTGGCGCAAATCAGCGCGACGGGTTCCTCCGGCGGAAACATTGTCAACGTCACCCTTAACGGAAAATTCGAAATCACAAACTTGCGTCTTGACCCAGTGTGCGTCGATCCGCGCGACATAAAAATGTTGGAAGACTTGATCGTCGCCGCCCACCACGACGCCATTACAAAAATTCAAGAAGAAATCAAATCAAAATTCGGCCCCATGCTCGGCGGCTTGCAAGGCTTGGCATGAACGCGATTGACGAACTTACTGAAAGTTTTTCGCGCTTGCCCGGCATCGGAAAAAAATCCGCAGGCCGCATCGCGAACTTTTTGCTAAAAGCCGACTCCGCTTACGTTGAGCGCTTTGCCTCGCAAATGGCCACGCTTCAGCAAAAAATTCATCCTTGCTCGATTTGCGGAAACTGGACCGAGCATGACCCGTGCCCGATTTGTTCCGACAACTTGCGCGACAAGAGCGTTATTTGCGTCGTCGAGCAGCCGCAAGACGTAATGACGATAGAAGGCTTTCACGAGTTCAACGGCCTTTTCCATGTGCTTGGCGGCGTGATTAGCCCGGTTGACGGAATCGGCCCCGACCAGTTGAGCGTGGCTCCTTTGATTAAGCGCGTTGTTGACGGGCAGATTCAAGAAATCATCATCGCGACAAACCCGACCGTTGACGGAGACGTCACCGCGCTTTACTTGCAGCGCTTGTTGGCCGCGCAAACAAAGGCAAAGATCACCCGCCTCGCGTCGGGCCTTCCGGTCGGCGGCGACTTGGAGTACGCTGACAAGCTTACGTTCGCGCGCTCGTTCCGCGGACGAACGGAACTATAGGAGAAGACGATGGCAAAAAAAGGCGGCGCTGCAAAAACAAACGCGATGCGCATTTTGGATAAGCTTGGAATCGCCTACGAGGCGCTGGCCTATGACGACGACGGCGAGCACGCGCTGGCAAAAGGCGCCGCGGAGATGACCGCCCAAAAAATCGGCGTTGACCCGGCCACAGTCTTTAAGACAATCGTAATGCGAAGCGACTCAAAGGAAGTTTTCGTATTCCTTCAAAACGCCTTGCACGAAATCAATCTAAAAAAAGCCCGCGCGGCAAGCGGCGCCAAAGAAATCGCGCCCGTAAAGCCAGAGGAACTCTTGGCCCTTACCGGCTACGTTCGCGGCGGCTGTTCCCCCTTGGGAATGAAAAAGCAGTTCAAAACCTTCATCGACAATTCTGCCTTGGCCTGCGAAAAAATCCACATAAGCGCGGGCGTTCGCGGAACCCAGCTTGCGCTTTCTCCGCAGGATTTGGCCAAGGCTTGCGGCGGCGAGTTTGTGGACTTGCTGCTGGAAGGCTAGGGCGCGGCTGTTTTTCGCGCTTTTTTGGTCTTGCTAGACGCGGCGTTTCTCGCTACAATATTCCCCAATGACCGAAGAAGAATTTATTTCCAACAACGAAATAACAGATCCCAGCCTTCTCTTGAGCGAATTTTTCAGGCTCTTTCCTGATTTAGAAAAGGACCGAGAAAAAATTTCTTTGGCGTGGGATTATCTTCTTCAAAAGACTGAGGGCATGAAGCGCTCTTGCGGAAGGCCTTACTATTTGCACCCGATGCGCGTCGCCGCGATTTTGGCCAGGAACAAGCTGGACGCGGACTCGATTGTGGGCGGTTTTTTTCATAACATTTTGGGCTTGCCTGACGTTGACATTGAGGAGATAAAGGAACGTTGGGGCGCGGCGGTTGCCACGATCATTCAGGGAACGGCGCGCATCACCAACTTGCAAATTTCAAGCAAGACCTTGCAGCAGGCCGACTCTATCCGCAAAATGCTTTTCGCGATGGTTGACGACGTGCGCGTTATTATGGTAAAGCTTGCCGACCGCTTGGACAGAATCCGCAACTTAAAGGGCTACGACAACAAAACTCAGCGCGCCGTTGCCGCCGAAGTGATTGACATTTGGGCGCCCCTTGCCGACCGCCTTGGCATGAAGGGCGAAAAAAACGAGTTGGAAGACCTTAGCCTAAAGTATTCCAACCCTGACGTCTTTCAGCAAATCAAGGCGATTGTTTCCGCCAAAAAAGACGAGCGAAAAAATTATTTGGAAAGCGCCGTTCAAAAAATCGAGGAAGGGGCGGCCAAGGCCGGCATAAAGGTTTCGGTAAAAAGCCGCGCCAAGCACTTTTATTCGATTTACCAAAAGATGCGTAAGCGCAACAAAGAGGCCAGCGAATTGTTCGACCTGTTCGCGCTGCGCATTTTGTGCGATACCGTTCCCGAATGCTACACTTTGGTCGGATTGGCCCACTCTTTGTGGAAGCCGCTTGAGGGCCGCTTTAAGGATTATGTCGCCATGCCCAAGGCCAACGGCTACCAGTCCTTGCACACGACGGTTCTCTGCGAAGGAAAGCCGTTGGAAATCCAAATCCGCACGCGCGAGATGGACAACGTGGCGCAGCACGGCGTCGCAAGCCACTGGCTTTACAAGAAAGGCACCAACCACGACATGGTTGACTTAAAGGGCCTTTCGATTTTTAACCAGCTGCGCCAGCTAAAGGAAGAGCGGCCCGACGACGAAGGCTATTTTAGCGAATTTAAGAGCGAGCTTTTGGCCGACAAGATTGTCGTATTCACTCCAAAGGGAGATGTCATACAATTGCCGGTTGGAGCGAGCGCGATTGACTTTGCCTATCAGATTCACTCCGGCGTCGGCGAAAAAATCGTAGGCGCCAAGGCCGACGGAAAAATCATTCCGCTTAGCGCTCCGCTCCAAAACACGCAGATAATAGAAATTCTCACAAACCCCAAGTCGCATCCGGTTGAAGGCTGGCTAAAGTGGACCAAGACTTCAAAGGCCAAGCAAAAGATCCGTGCCTGGCTTAGCGCCAACGACCAAAGCTTTGTTGACAAGGCCGCGGTCGCAAAGCAAGCGGAATCAAACGCCCAGCAAGCCGCCGCCAACAAAGTTAGGCAAGCCCATAAAAAGGGAACCAAGCCTTACGACGCGGCCGCCCACCATTCCGGCAAAGTGCGCGTCGAAAACGACAAAAATTATATGGTCACCTTCGCCAAGTGCTGCAACCCAAAGTATCCCGACACAATTGCAGGCTACGTTTCTCGAAGCCGCGGCGTCACAATCCACCGCGCCAACTGCTCAATCTTTTTGCGCATCCCCGACCTGGAAAAACGCATGGTCGACGTTTCCTGGGAAGAAGACTAGGCAGCGCGGCTTCTTGTTGACAAAACCTTAACTGTTTGTTTGCGTTGCTGTCGCTTTTTCTGTATCAGTGGATAATTGCTTTTGCAGTTCAAGGACTTGCTCAAGGGGGAGTGATGTTCCTTGTGAGATTTGCTCGGGCGTTCCGACATTCATTCTTAGAAAGTTCTCTGCGGTTTCTATGGCTTTTTGCTGGAGAGCTTCTTTTCTTGTTTCCCTTATCAAATCTTGGTCATGCAAGTTCATGGCTGCGTACTCCTGTCGGAATTTTTCGTTTTCCTTGAGTTTTTCAACGACAGCGGATAGCCGGCTTGCAAAGTCGTCCGTTCCCGGTTCGTTGGTGCGCACAAAGCAGAGCAGGGCGCGTATCTTTTCGTCCTTTTCTTTTTCGTACGCGCTTGCATTATAAACCACTTTGAGGCTTTTGTCATCTAAATTTACCGAATTGTCTTCGAGGCAAGCGTTCCTAAAGGTGTAGCGGGGAAGGCCGAAGTTTCTTTCGCTTTTGTCCTTAAAAGGATCCTCCTTGCAAATGAAGAGCACATAGCTTTCTTTGAGCTTTGTGTAATCCTCGCCTTTCATCAAAGAGTCCATGTCTATCATCGATTGATAGTAGCGGGTCCGTTTTCCAAGGGCCTCCTGTGGATGTGATTGCATTTCAACATCGATTATTCTGTTTTCGTCCTTTAGATATACATCCAAGCGAACGCCCTTTGTCGTATAAAAAGGCGCTATGACCTTTTCCAGTTCGGGATATTCAACATGAGCGACGCGAATGCCAAGCAATCGTTCCACCAACTCAGCGCAAATTTGTGGGTCTTTCAACACAGCTTGGAACATGCCATCGTCTGCGAAAGTCAAGTCTTCGAATCTCTTTGCCATTTAAAAACCTCTTGTAAAATATTTTCCAGCGAAAAAAAATCCGCCACTATATAGATACGCTTTTTTTTGTAAATTTTAGTCTTTTTTTTGAAAAAAAGTTATAAATTTATGAAAAAAAATTGCAGTTCTTTTCTACCCTGTAGCGCTAGGTGACGCAGGGGGTGTGGTAGAATAATATGTGGCTTAGGGGGCGCGTATGCTTAAAGCTTTTGTTGTTGGCGCAATTCTCGTGTTGTTGTTTTTTTTTGAGTTTTCTCTTTCCAAGTCTCATTAATGTGATGGCAGGAATTATAACTTATTATCTTTTTAAAGCCGGCGTAAAATGGGCAAGAAAAAACGATTCTAGTTTGTTCTTTTTGGATGAGCATTGGTAGATTGGTTCATTATATATTTTTTTTGTGGAGGTTAGCCTATGTTTTATTACCCTTTGACTGGCGGCGAGGCCATTGTTTTTATCATTGTATGCGTCTTGTTATTTCGCTGGATTTACAAAGAAGATAAAAAAGCGGAAGAAGAGAGGAGAATACAAGGGCTTGAACAGGAACAAGAGCAAAAATACACCGCAACTGTAACCTTGGACAATGAGGATGACAATGTCGTAACAATGCTTGACGAAAACAACGACCTATTGGTAAAAATCACGAGCGATAGCGACGACGACGACTGGAACATCAATCTTGAAAATGAAACTGATAAGAATGTTAGGGTCGAGGTCAACGGAAAGACTGTGTTGGTTCAAAAGAAACATGAGGTTCAGCCAATTCAATAGGAATTTGTGGCGCTTCATGTGACAGCTGGTGATTCCAATTTTTCTAGCTGTTCGCCTTCAAAATCATCTTCGCTGCGGCCTTGACTTGTTCGCGGAGCTCTGGCGGGTTTAGGACTTTGGCTTCGCCGCCGAAAGAGAGAATCCACGAGCAGAGTTTGTTCATTTGGTTGGTTTTGAACGAAAGGTAGACGCTGCCGTCGCGGCGGGTTTTCATCACTTGGTCTTTGCGCCATTCGCGTTCGGTGACGTAGGACTTTAGTTCCGGCGAAAATTCAATCTCAACTTTTACTTTTTTTGCGCTTGTGCGCCAAACTCCCATCTCCGGGTCGATGTGTTTTTTGATGTCAAAGTCTTTTGGCATGACAAAATTTTTTTGCGTCACTTGCGCGTTTTGGATTCGGGCCATCGCGTAGATTCTGATTGCGTCGGAATGGTGGGAATGTCCCAAAAGATACCAGCTTCCGCCTTGGCAAATCAAATGGTAGGGGTCAAACTCGCGCGTCTCAAAATCTTTTTTGCCGGAGGCCTTGTATTCAAAGCGCAAGGTTCGCTTGAGTTTTGTGGCTTTGAGCGCCGCTTCAAAAACGCCTTCGCCAAGCTTTGTGATTGGCTCGCTTATAAAGCGCACTTCGTTGTTGATAAAGGCCGAGTCAACGCTGATGTTGTCGGGCAGCATCTCCGAAAGTTTTTTCATTATGCTTCTGAACGACTCTTCCAGTGGCGTGTTTTTGTATTGTTCCAACAAAGGAAGAATCGTGGAGAATGTCAAAAGCTCGCCTTCTTTTAGAGTGACCTGCCGCATAAAATATGTCGGGTCGGTGTAATAATAGCCGTTCTTCTTAAAGTCGTATTCCACCGGAGCGTTGTAAGTGTCGCGCAAGATATCGATGTAGCGGCCAAAGGTGCTGCGGCTTATGTTCCAGCCGTGCTTTTTGTTCATCGTGTTTGTGTTGGGGTATTCGCCGTTCCTTATGTCCTTGTCGATTTCCATTATGTAGGCGAGTATGTGCGGGGCGTTTCGTTTTTCTTGCGGCATATTTTCTCCTTTCGCTATGCTGAACTATTGTAGCGCGCGGCGGAAATATTTTCTACCCTGTCGCGCTAGGTGATGCACCCCCTGTTGTATAATTAGAGTGATTTTAAGGAGGTTTGAGTATGGAAAGAAATCGTGAGATTACAGTCAAGGGAATTGGAAACTTAAAGGTTCCTGTAGATTATGTAGAAGTTCATTTGACGCTTGAGGAGGTGGACAAAGATTATGAGAATGGATATGAAAATTTTACAAAAAAAATCATGAAATTACAAAAGTGCATTTTGCCTATCGGCTTCGAAATGTCAGATTTGAAGGCGAGGGAACTGTTGGTCACGTCAAAATATGATAGTGTGAGGAAAAATGACGGGTATACTGAAGTTTTTAAAGGCTACAATTTTGCGACGGAGATGAAGCTTTCTTTTGACTTTGATTCAAAAAAACTTGGAAAAGTTATTTCTGAAATTTCGGCAACAAAGGTTAATCCAATAATTAAGGTTGAATTTACGGTCAAAGACAAGGAAGCTGTAAAGAACAAGCTTCTTGCCGCTGCCGCCAAAGACGCTAAAGCGAAAGCCTCTATTCTTTGCGACGCTATGGATGTTAAATTGGGACAACTTTTGACCATAAATTACAATTGGGATGAAGTTACTATTTATTCAGGCGCTCGCTATGAAATGGCTCGATATAATTTATGTGAGTGTTCCGATGAAATGACTTGCGCAGACTTTACGCCTGACGATATTTCTGTAAACGATGACGCAAGTTTTGTTTGGGCGATTGACGGGTAATCCGATTTTCGGTTCTTATAATATATGTAAGGAGTTTTACTATGAAAAATAAAATGATTCTTGTGGTTTCTTTGTTGTTTGCAATTGCGTTGGTTGTTCCGCTGCCGCCTTTAGCGTTAACAGTTCTCTTTTATGCGGATTCTATATTTGCAGTGTCGATCTTAATGGTTTGCGTTTTTTCTCTTGCAAAAAAGCGTATTTATAAAGTTATGACAAGTTTAATTGTTTGTTTTTCCTTGTATACAGTTTATCTTGACATAACGACAGCAAGATTTGTTATGACGATGAAAGAAGGGCAGGAGCCAATTGCGTTTGTGGCTGATTTCGCGCAAAGTGGGTTTGTAAACTTCCCTCACGCCGGTTACATTCTTTTTGCCATATTCATTCTTTTATCTGTGATTACAATGATAAAAAAGTCTAATGTTGTGGACGAGAGACTTGAAAAAGCGCTGAAGCTGGTTCGCGCCGCAATAGAAATTATCTTTATCATGTTCCTGGTTTCAGTTGTTGCCGGAACTTTGTTTGGAGTTGTGAAGGGCGGTTTGGGCTTTAAGGAATCGTTCTTGCTTCATCTTCCATT
This sequence comes from Treponema sp., assembly GCA_016290995.1. Lineage (GTDB taxonomy): Bacteria > Spirochaetota > Spirochaetia > Treponematales > Treponemataceae > Treponema_D. The sequence goes on from JAEEVR010000033.1 coordinate 18,862, forward strand.
CGCTTGCGCCCAGATAACATTGTTTATGGTCAATTTTTGCTTTGTGGGCGTTGGACTTAATTCGATCTTTTTTGCAAAGAATTACAAGACGGATTATTTTCAGAATAGCTAAATGATAAAATATGAAAATTTGCGGTCGCGCATTCCAACATTTCTTTACCAAGTCTTTTCGTAAAAAAAATTACAGGGACTGCTGACCGCATTATTTTGCCAGCGTTTTGAATTGCTCGATGATTTTAATGGAGGAATCTTGTTTTTGCGCAGGCAGGGATTCCAAAATGTCTATGACTTTTTTGTATTTTCTGTAAAGGCGCAATTGAGCGTCTTCTTGGCTTTTTGTTGATTTTTGCGCATTGGTTCCGTTGACCAAGTATTCCACGCTAACGCCAAGAACTGCGGCGATTTTTACGGCTGTTTCTGCGGAAGGAGTGGAATCGCGTTTTACGCCTAGATTAAAGCTTGCAAGGCTGAATTGGCATTTGTTTGCCAAATACGTTCTGTTTTTTCCTTTGTATTCCAATTCCTCATCAACTCTTTTCCAAAAGCCGCTCATAAGTCCATTGTCATAAAAAAATGTTTACTTTTCTATCAAATCTTTACATTTGAAAAGTCTTTGTGCTATACTTTACAAAAGTAAAATTATTCTTTTTGACTAAATAATTGTCAAATGGAGGGGCTATGGCGAATGAAAGGTTTGATAATGCAAAGAAAAACAAGGCAGATGAGTTTTATACACAGATCGCAGATATAGAAAAGGAAATGGCGCATTACAAGGATTATTTTCGGGGGAAAACAATATTGTGCAATTGTGATGATCCTAGAATATCGAATTTCTTTAAATATTTTGCTTTGAATTTCAATGAATTTGGATTGAAGAAAATAATTACAACCTGCTATAAAAATCAAGACGTTGATTTGTTCACGCAAAATGAATGTGAAAAAGCGGTCTATATTGAATATATGGGCAATCCGAATGATCCAACCTCCACAGATTTCTCTACAATAGAGGTAAAACAGTTAAAAGGGGATGGTGATTTTAGAAGTGAAGAATGCATTGAACTTTTAAAACAAGCGGATATCGTAATCACTAATCCGCCTTTTAGTCTCTTTAGAGAGTATGTTGCGCAATTAATAAAGTATGAAAAGAAATTTATAATACTTGGAAATGTAAATGCCCTTTCTTACAAGGAAATATTCGGTTTAATTAAGGATAATAAACTATGGCTTGGGTATTCGATTCATAGTGGTGATAGAGAATTCGGAGTTCCTGATTCTTATCCGTTAAATGCAGCGGGGTGTCGAATTGACAAGGACGGTAAGAAATTTATTCGCGTCAAAGGTGTCAGGTGGTTTACTAATATAGACTATAATGAACGACATGAAAACTTGGTCCTTTACAAAACATATTCATCGGATGAATTTCCAAAATATGAGAATTATGATGCAATAAATGTTGATGTTTCTACAGACATTCCATTGGATTATGACGGAGTTATTGGAGTTCCAATTACATTCTTGGATAAGTATAGTCCAGACCAATTTGAAATTATAGCTCTTGGAATTGTTGGCAGTTGCGAATTTTCCAATGAGCGTAAAATGGAAATTCTCGATAAAAACGGACTTCCTACAGGCAAGTTCACTGTAAATGCAAAGGGAACTCTTTATAGGAAACATTTGGCTTCGGACAAAAAGCCTGCCGCCTTTAAGGATTGTGAAACAGGTCAACTTTATCAAAGCATTTACGCTCGCATTTTAATCAAAAGGAGAAAATAATGAAAATTACGCTCAATACAATAAAAATCCGCGATTTGGTTGATGGATACCAGGACAATGACGAAGCTGGCGTTGTGGGCTATGGCGGCAGGTTGGACATTCGTCCGCCATACCAGCGTGAATTTTGCTACAACGATAATCAGCAGCAAGCGGTGATGGACACGGTGACAAACGGATTTCCGCTGAACACGATGTATTGGGTTGTTCGCGACGACGGACGTTACGAGGTTTTGGACGGCCAGCAGAGGACAATTTCAATTTGCCGCTATGTGAATGGTTCCTTTTCCCACAATATGCGGTATTTTACAAACCTTCAGCCTGATGAAAAAGAAAAGATTTTAAACTATGACTTGCAAGTGTATTTTTGCGAAGGTTCCGAAAGCGAAAAATTGAGCTGGTTTAAAACTATAAATATCGCTGGCGAGCGGCTCACGAACCAAGAAATACGCAACGCGGTTTTTGCAGGCTCTTGGACCGCCGAGGCAAAAAAGCTTTTCTCAAAGTCAAACTGCGCGGGAAAATTGCTTTCCGACAAATATGTAAACGCAAATCCTATTAGGCAGGAACTGTTGGAAACCGCGTTAAGTTGGTTTGTTGGAAAAGACGACAAGTTGATTTGCAAATACATGGGGCAGCATCAAAATGACGCGAACGCCAATGAACTCTGGGTGTATTTTCAATTTGTGATTGCTTGGGTAAAAGCTATGTTCATTGTTTACCGCAAGGAAATGAAAGGGATTGATTGGGGAAGCCTTTACAACCAATATCACGAAAACTCTTACGATCCCGCCCAGTTGGAAGATGAAATCTGTTCCCTGATTGAAAATGAGGAAGTCACAAATCACAAGGGCATTTATTATTATCTTTTTGACAGAAAAGAAAGCCACCTAAGTTTGCGAGAGTTTGACGAAAAGATGAAACGCAAGGCCTATGAGCGGCAAGACGGCATTTGTCCCCTTTGCAAGAAACATTTTGAATTTTCCGAGATGGAAGGCGACCATATAATTCCGTGGTCAAAGGGCGGAAAAACCGTAATGGAAAACCTTCAAATGCTCTGCCGCCTTTGCAACAATACTAAAAGCGATCGGTAAATCTTTTCTGTCTTGCCGTCGTTTGCGGGGGCGTCGCGGGGTACTCCCCGCGGAGGGGGCAGCGAAAGACGCCTGAGGCGGCTGGAGCGCGGGGGAGGCTTCCCCCGCCCAAAAATTTCCCCCAAAAAATCTTTAAAAAACCGCTAAAGTGATTTTGCCAGATTCCGATAAGTTTAGTATAGGGTGGTGAGAACCGGCCGAGCAAAACCGGTTTTTCTAAAACTGCTCAAACAAACTGATAGGAGATACACTATGGTTATCAATCACAACATGAGCGCGATGTTCGCTCAGCGTTCACAGGGCCTTACTGATCTTGCAAACCAGAAGAGCATGGAAAAACTTTCTTCCGGTATGAGAATCAATCGCGCCGGTGACGACGCCTCTGGCTTGGCCGTTTCTGAAAAGATGCGCTCCCAGATTCGCGGCTTGAACCAGGCCTCTCAGAATGCTGAGAACGGCATTTCGTTCATCCAAACAACAGAAGGATACTTGCAGGAAACAGAAGACATCTTGCAGCGCATCCGCGAATTGGCTGTTCAGTCATCGAACGGAATTTATTCTGACGAAGACCGCATGCAGATCCAGGTTGAGGTTTCTTCTCTCGTAGACGAAGTTGACCGCATCGCTTCTGCCGCCCAGTTCAACGGAATGAACATGTTGACTGGCCGCTTTGCCCGCCCCACAGGCGAGAAC
>JAEEVR010000052.1 GCA_016290995.1 Treponema sp.
AGCTACATCACTGTAATGCCGACCTTTGACCACCCGACTGGAAAGCGCGCCCACCTTATGAACGTCTACACCAGAGAAGCCTTTCGCAGGCGTGGAGTTGGAAAAATGATGGTCCAGTTTTTGATTGACGAGGCCAAGAGCCGCGGCGTTACGGAAATCAGTTTGGACGCGACTCAAATGGGCCGCCCTCTTTACAAAAGCCTTGGTTTTGGTGACAATGTTGATGGAATGAATCTTTCCATCAAAAAATGAATTGGAAAACGTCGACCCTAACAGATTTGGAGACTCTGCAAAAATGCGCCGTGAACAATGACTTTTTTGCCAACGTTTACGGCGCGGTCAATTGCGTTCTTTACGCAAAAAAATTCAGCGCGCAAATCGCGGAAGAAGGCGGCTGGCTTTTTTTGCGCCTGTACGAAGACCAAAAGCCGCGCTTTTTCTTTCCGCATAAAATTGACGGCGGCCTTGACGACGCGGAAGAGGCGCTAAAACTTTTGGAGCGGGAGGCGCGCGGCTTTTTGGAAGCCGACAGCCGCTTTGAAAAAGAGCCGTTTGTCCTAAAGAACATTACCGCCGCCGAAAAAGAAATCGCCGCGCGCGTTTTTCCAAAGGCGCAGATTGCCAGCGCGCGCGAGTCCGGCGACTACATTTATCGAACAACAGATTTGGCCGCCCTGCCCGGAAAAAAATACAGCAAAAAGCGCAACCACATAAAGCAGTTTAAGGTAAAGAGGCCCGGCTATCGCTTTGAGCCTTTGACAAGCGCAAACTTGCAAGACGCGCGCCTGGTTGAAGAAAAATGGCTTGAAGAAGTTTTGGCGGCCAACGCGGCTGGCGCAAACAGCGCGGCGGGCGACGACCTAAAAATAGAAAAGGAAATAATTTTTTCCGCGCTGGAAAATTTTGAGATCTTTGAAAAAGTCTGCGGAATGACAGGCGGCCTTTTATACGTGGACAACAAGCCCGCCGCCTTTTGCGTCGCAAGCCTTTTGAGCAAGACCGTCACCGACGTTCATTTTGAAAAATGCCTTTTTGAATTTGCCCGCGACGGAGGCTACGCTGTCATCAACAACGAGTTTTCAAAAAGCGTAAAAACAGAATTCATAAACCGCGAGGAAGATTTGGGAATCGAAGGCCTGCGCAAGGCAAAGCTTTCCTACTACCCGGAAGAAATATTGGAGAAATACAATGGAACAATTCATTCAGCTTGATGAATCGTATTTGAGCGAGGCCGCGCAGTTGTACAAGGAGGCCTTTGCAGGCGAGCCTTGGAACGACGACTGGAGCGACCAAAAGACGCTGACCGAATACATCAAGGAAGTTTCGGGCCACTACAACGCGCTAAATTACGGCCTTTTGATTGACGGAAAGTTGGTCGCGATTTCGCTTGGCGGAATCCGCCACTGGTGGGAAGGCGCCAATTACAACATTGACGAGTTTTGCGTGTCAAAAGATTTGCGCGGCCGGGGCATTGGCTCCAAGTTTATGGCGATGATAGAGGCGGACATTAAGGAACGCGGCGTTGCGGGAATTTTTTTGCAAACCGACATCGACAAGCCTTCGTTCCGCTTTTACACAAAGAACGGATTTTCAAATTTGGAAAAGCATGTAAGCTTATTTAAAGGCGTAAAATAAAGGGAGAAGGCGGCATGAAAATTTATGACATTTCGCAGGAACTTTTTGGCTGCGTCGTTTACCCGGGCGACCCTCAGCCCGAAAGGTTTGTGACGCTCAGCATTAAAAACGGCGACGTTTGCAATTTGACGGCATTTAAAATGTGCGCCCACAACGGAACCCACGTTGACGCGCCCTTTCATTTTTACGCCGACGGAAAGACAATCGACCAAGTTGACTTGGACTGCTTTATCGGATGGGCCTACGTCGCCGAGCATGACGGAGACATAAGCGCCGACGACGCCAAAAACATTTTAAAGGCGGCCAATGGCTGCGAGCGCATTCTTGTAAAGGGAAAGGCAGTCGTCACAAAAGAGGCGGCCCAGGTTTTTGCGCAAGCAGGAATAAAGCTTTTTGGAAACGAGTCGCAGACCGTTGGGCCGATCGACGCGCCAAAAGAAGTTCACCTTATAATGCTTGGCGCGGAGATTGTTTTGCTTGAAGGAATTAGGCTTGAAAAAGTTCCGGTCGGAAAATATTTTTTAAACGCGATTCCGCTCAACCTGGGCGGAGCGGACGGCTCTCCCTGCCGCGCGACTCTTTTGGAAATGCAGGAATAAGATGGAAAGATAATAATATCTTGACAAATTATATTTGACTAAATATAATAATTTTGCGGTCGCGCAATGGAGGTCGAATATAATGGCGCAGGAATACGAACAGTTATTGCTAAAAAATCAGTTGTGCTTTCCCTTGTACGCGTGCGGGCGAAAAATCGTAAGCGCTTACACGCCTTACCTAAAGCCGCTGGGGCTTACTTACACGCAGTATGTTGTGCTCATGGTTTTGTGGGAAAAGGAAAGCGTCAACGTTGGGCAGCTTGGTTCCACCTTGCGACTGGACGCGGGAACGCTTACTCCGCTTTTAAAGCGTTTGGAAAAAGACGGCTATATCACCAGGGCGCGCTCAAAAGAAGACGAGCGCGTGACTGTCATAAACATCACTCAGGCGGGAAACGCGCTTAAAAAAAAGTGCAAGGACATTCCGGCAAAAATCGCCTGCTCCAACCCGGCCCTTACCAAAGACGAGGCGCAAAAACTTTACAAGCTGCTTTATAAATTTCTTGAAGAAAGCGAATGCTAAGGAGGCGCAAAATGAAATTCGCCGTTAGGTTTTACACAAAGACTGGAAACACAAAAAAGTTGGCCCAGGCCGTCGCCGACTTTGCGCGGCAGTTCGTGGAGTAAAAAAACTTCCTACTTGTTTCTGCTTTGCAGCTTGCGGTATTCGCGGGGGCTTGTTCCTGTGAGTTCATGGAAGAGTTTGTTGAAGGTTGTCGTTGACTGGAAGCCCGCTTCGTAGGCGCAGTCGGTGATGGAACGGCCGGGGTCGGCCAAAAGCGTTATCGCCCTTTGAACGCGGATGTTGGCCAAATAGGCGGGGAAGGCCGTCTTTGTGTATTCGTTGAAAAGTTTTGAAAAATAATAGGGGCTTAGTCCGATTTTTTGCGCCACCTCTGACTGGCTTATGTCTTCAGACGAATGTTCGGCGATGTAAGCGCAGGCGGCGCGGATGTATGCCCACGAGCGGTCGGAAAAGATTTTGCCCGCGATTTGCTGGCTGTATTCTTTCATCACATGGTCGCCCACAAGAACTAGAATTTCCGAAGCCAAAATTTTCGAGCGGCTTTCCACAAAGTATTTTTGCTCGCGGGCGGCGCGGATTTTTGAAACAAGCGCGGCGATTTTTTTGGCGAGCGCCGGATTCTTTTTGGCTTGAATCAAATGGCAGGCGTTTAAAAATCTTGAGGCCGCGAACAAGTCCGTGTTGCTTTCGATAAGGCTTGAGGAAAATTGAATGAAGGCCGCGCCGCCTTTTGGCATGTGAAGCAATTCGTGCAGCTCGCGCGGCCAAACAAGCAGTATGTCGCCTGCAGCTGGTTTGTAGACCGTGTCGCCGATTTTATAGCGCGAGCCTTCCTTGAGGATTACGGTAAATTCCGCGTCGTTGTGCCAATGGGGCGGAAAAGTTTCGGGAATCGTCCGTTCCGCGTAAGCCACGCCTCGGACTGTCGGATATGCGATGATTTCTTGTTCCATAGGCCAAATTCATTATAGCAAAAAATGGGCAATTTGCAATAAAAATTCTCTATCTTTTTTTAAATTTATGCCTTACAATGTTAAGCGAAGGAGAATTTATTCATGGAAAATTTTACATTTTATTCACCCACTTATTTTGTTTTTGGAAAGGACACTGAGCGCGAGGCCGGCGCTTTGGCCAAGCGTTTTGGAGCCAGCAAGGTTTTGGTTCATTTTGGAGGAAAGAGCGCCAAGGCTTCGGGCCTTTTGGACAGAGTTGAGGAATCGTTAAAGGCCGCAGGGCTTTCGTTTGTCGAGCTGGGAGGCGTTCAGCCCAACCCAAGAAGCGGCCTTGTCTACAAGGGAATCGACCTTTGCAAAAAAGAAGGAGTTGACTTTATCCTCGCCGTCGGCGGCGGCAGTACGATCGATTCCGCCAAAGCGATCGCGGCTGGCGTTTTGTACGACGGAGACTTTTGGGATTTTTACAGCGGAAAGCTGGTTGAAAAGGCTTTGCCGGTCGGAACGGTTTTGACAATCGCCGCCGCCGGAAGCGAAGGAAGCCCCAA